>CALRYD010000055.1:0-28986 GCA_943372305.1 Hydrogenophaga intermedia
GCGGGCCCAGGTCCGATCCGCCGATGCCGATGTTCACCACGTCGGTGAAGGCGGCGCCGGTGCTGCTCTTGACGTCGCCCGCGCGCACGCGGTCGGCGAAGGCGCAGACGCGGTCGAGTTCGTTCTGCACCAGCTGCTGGATCTCGGCGCCCCAGGGCGCGGCGTCACCGGTCGCGCCAGGTGTGCCGCGCAGGGCCACGTGCAGCACCGCGCGCTGCTCGCTGGTGTTGATGACTTCGCCAGCGAACATGGCGTCGCGCTGGGCTTCCACGCCGGCTTCGCGGGCCAGTTGCAGCAGGGCGGTCCAGATGGCGCCGTCAAAGGCCTGGCGCGTGAAGTCGACGCGGATGCCGGTGCCGGTGGCGCTGGCCTGCATCGCATCGCGGCCGGGCTGGGTCAGGCGTTCGCGCAGGTGCGGCTGGGGCAGGGCGGCCAGCTGGGCCAGGCTTTGCCAGGCGGGGAAGGTGGTGGGGGAAGCGTTCACGGACATGTGAGGTTCCTGATGTTCGGTGCGGTGGAGGTGGGCCGCGGCCAGGGTGCCGCGGAACCGGCTTTGCCGGGCCGCAGGCGCCGCCCCCTGGGGGGGGACGCGCAGCGGCGCAGGGGGAGCTTAGCCTTTGGTCAGCGCGGTGGCCTGCTGGGCCAGCTGGGTGATTTTCTTCCAGTCACCGGCGACCAGCGCATCGGCCGGTGTGAGCCAGCTGCCGCCGGCCATGGCCACGTTGGGCAGCTTCAGGAAGTCTTGGAGGTTTTCGGGGCTGACGCCGCCGGTGGGGCAGAACTGCACATCGGGAATGGGCGCGCCCAGCGCCTTGAGCATGCCCAGGCCACCGGCCTGCTGGGCGGGGAATAGCTTCATCAGCGAGAAGCCCTGTTCGCGGCGGTGCATCACCTCGCCGGGTGTCATCACGCCGGGAATGAAGGGCAGGTTGGCGGCCTTGACGGCGCTGACCAGCTGGTCGGTGCAACCGGGCGAAAGGGCGAAGGTGGCGCCGGCGTCGATCACCTGCTGCACCTCGCTCACGCGGGTCACGGTGCCGGCACCCAGGTGCATTTGTGGCACGGCCTTGGCGACCGCTTCGATGGACTTGAGCGCGGCGTCGGAGCGCAAGGTGATCTCCATGACGTCGATGCCGCCTTCGAGCAGGGCATGCGCCAGCGGCACGGCGTGCGCCGGGTCCTGCAGCACGATGACCGGAACGACACGGGAGGTGAAGGCGGGGCGGGAGAAGCAGGTGGTGGTCATGGCGGTATTGGGTGCAGCAGGCAGGAGGGGGAGTTGGTCGGGATCAGCGCGGAACCGGCTTCGCCGGGCCGCAGCTGATGCCCCCTGGGGGGTGACGCCGCAGGCGGCGCGGGGGGTCAATTGAACAGGGGCGAAGCACCCGATTCGGCGGTGCTGGCATGGGTGCGGAACAGGCCGAAGAGTTCGCGGCCGGTGCCGTGGGCGTTGTGTTCCATGCTGGGGTGGTTGACCGCGCGGGCCGCAAAGGTGGCGGCGTCGACTTCCACATCCAGCACGCCGCGCTCGCAGTCGAGCGTGATCATGTCGCCGTCCATCACGCGGGCGATGGGGCCGTCGGCCAGCGCCTCGGGGCTGAGGTGGATGGCGGCCGGCACCTTGCCCGACGCGCCGCTCATGCGGCCGTCGGTGACCAGGGCGACCTTGAAGCCCTTGTCCTGCAGCACGGCCAGCGGGGGGGTGAGCTTGTGCAGCTCGGGCATGCCGTTGGCGCGCGGACCCTGGTAGCGCACGACGGCGATCAGGTCCTTTTCCAGCTGGCCGGCGTTGAACAGGGCCAGCAGGTCGGCCTGGTCGTGCACCACCACGGCGGGCGCGCGCACCACGCGGTGTTCGGGTGCCACGGCCGAGACCTTGACCACGCTGCGGCCCAGGTTGCCCTGCAACAGGCGCAGGCCACCGTCGGCGCTGAAGGGTTCGTGCACCGGGCGCAGCACGGTGGTGTCACCGCTGGCAGCGGCCACCGGGCGCCAGGCCAGCGCGCCGTTGTCCAGCCAGGGTTCCTGCGTGTAGGCGGCCAGGCCGGCGCCCATGATGGTGGTCACGTCGCCGTGCAGCAGGCCGGCGGCCAGCAGTTCGCGCATGAGGAAGCCCATGCCGCCCGCGGCATGGAAGTGGTTCACGTCGGCCTTGCCGTTGGGGTAGACGCGGGCCAGCAGCGGGATGACGCCAGAGAGTTCGGCGAAGTCGTCCCAGTCGATCAGCACACCGGCGGCGCGCGCCATGGCGATCAGGTGGATGGTGTGGTTGGTCGAGCCGCCGGTGGCCAGCAGGCCGATGATGCCGTTGACGATGGATTTTTCGGTCACCACGTCGGCCATGCGCACGGTCGGCTGGCCGGTCTTGCCGGTGTTGGCCACCGCGCGTTCCATGGCGGCCTTGGTCAGGGCTTCGCGCAGCGGTGTGCCCGGGTTGACGAAGGACGAGCCCGGCAGGTGCAGACCCATGATCTCCATCAGCATCTGGTTGCTGTTGGCGGTGCCGTAGAAGGTGCAGGTGCCGGGCGAGTGGTAGGCCGAGGCCTCGCTCTCCAGCAGCGCTTCACGCCCCACCAGGCCCTGCGCGTACTGCTGGCGCACCTTGGCCTTGGCGTCGTTGGACAGGCCGCTGGTCATGGGGCCGGCGGGCACGAAGACGGTGGGCAGATGACCGAATTGCACCGCGCCCATGAACAGGCCGGGCACGATCTTGTCGCACACGCCCAGCATGAGCGCGGCGTCGAACACCTTGTGCGACAGGCCCACGGCGGTGGCCAGGGCGATCACGTCGCGCGAGAACAGCGAGAGTTCCATGCCTTCGGCGCCCTGGGTGATGCCGTCGCACATGGCGGGCACACCGCCGGCCACCTGTGCGGTGGCACCCATGGTGCGTGCGAGGCTGCGCAGCAGCTCGGGGTAGTGCTCGTAGGGCTGGTGGGCCGAGAGCATGTCGTTGTAGGCGGTGATGATGCCCACGTGCGGCGCACGCTCGGCGTGGATCACCAGCTTGTCGGCCGCGGGCAGCGCCGCCGTGGTGTGGGCCATGTTGGCGCAGCCCATGCCCGCGCGCTGGGTCTTGCCGGCGCGGGCCTGGGCGTCCATGCTCGCCAGGTACTGGCCGCGCGGGCCGCGGCTGCGCTCGATGATGCGTTGCGTGACGCGGGCGAGGGTGTCGTTCAGAGGGGCGTTCATGTTCAGCCTATCCAGACGCTCACGGGCGTCTGCTGTTGATTCAGGACCAGGGAAATCGGCAGTGCCGGGTCGGCCTGCTCGGCCGCGCGGCGGTAGACGGCGAGCTTGGGCTCGCCGCTGATGGACAGCAGCAGTTCGCGAGCCTGCAGCAGGGCGTGCAGCGTGAAGGTCAGGCGGGCGTGCGGGGCGGGGATGGGGGCCTGCTCGGGCACCACCCAGGCTAGGCGTTCGTCGGTGGCGATGGCGCGGGCAAAGCCCGGTGCGCCGGGGAAGAGCGACGCGGTGTGCGCGTCTTCGCCCATGCCCAGCACGGCCACGTCCAGCGGCCAGGGCAGGCCGGTGATGCGTTCGGTCGCGTCGCGCACCAGCGCGTCCAGCACCTCGGCGTTGAACACCTGGGCCAGTTCGCGGAAGAAGGGCAGGAAGCGGGCGGCCGCGGCCTTGCCTTGCAGCAGGTGCTGGGCCACGAGTGCGGTGTTGCTGGCGGCGTGGTCGCGCGGCACCACGCGTTCGTCCACCAGCACCACAGAGACTTTCGACCAGTCCAGGTCCTGCTCGCGCAGCGCTTCGAACATGGGAATGGGCGACTTGCCGCCCGAGACCGCGAGACTGGCCTGGCCGCGTGTAGCGATGGCGGCGCGCAGGCCGGCCGCGACGTGGCAGGCAATGGCCTCGGGTGTTGCGTTGGCGTGTTCGGTGATCATGGATGCAGGCATGCGGTGTCTGGGTCGTGAAACACCGTGGAACCGGCTTCGCCGGGCCACAGGTGTTGTCCCCCCTCAGGGGGGAAGACGCGAAGCGGCGCAGGGGGGATCAAGATTCCTCCACCCAGGAAGAGCCTTCTCTGGCCATCAAGGCCGACGACGCCGCCGGCCCCCAGCTGCCGGCCGTGTAGGGCTTGGGTTTCTCGCCCAGCTGCTGCCAGCCGTCGATGATGGGTTCGACCCAGGCCCAGGCGGCTTCCAGCTCGTCGCGGCGCATGAAGTGCGTCAGGCGGCCCTTGATGACGTCGATCAGCAGGCGTTCGTAGGCTTCGGCGCGGCGGCCAGTGAAGGCCGACTCCAGGTCCAGGTTCAGGCTCACCGGGCGCAGCTTCATGCCACTGCCAGGCTCCTTGGCCATCATCTGCAGCTGGATGTGCTCTTCGGGCTGCAGGCGGATGAGCAGGCGGTTGACCGACTTGTGGGCCGAGTCGTTGAAGACGGTGAAGGGCAGGTCGGCGAACTCGATGACGATCTCGGACTGGCGCGCCGCCATGCGCTTGCCGGTGCGCAGGAAGATGGGCACGTTGGCCCAGCGCCAGTTGTTGATGTGGGCCTTGAGCGCGACGAAGGTCTCGGTGCCGCTGTCCTCGGGGATGTTTTCTTCCTGCAGGTAGCCCAGGGCGGCTTCACCGCCCGAGGCTCCCGCGCTGTACTGGCCGCGCACCGTGTCGCGCGCCACGTCGGCCACCGTCATGGGGCGCAGCGAACGCAGCACCTTGAGCTTTTCGTCGCGCACGGCGTCCGGGTCCAGCGAGACCGGCGGCTCCATGGCCACGATGCACAGCAGCTGCAGCAGGTGGTTCTGCACCATGTCGCGCATGGCGCCGGTGCCGTCGTAGAAGCCGGCGCGGCTGCCCACGCCCACGCTCTCTGCCACGGTGATCTGGATGCTCTTGATCTGCGGGCTGCGCCACAGCGGCTCGAAGATGCTGTTGCCAAAGCGCAGCACCATCAGGTTCTGCACCGTTTCCTTGCCCAGGTAGTGGTCGATCCGGAAGACCTGGTGTTCTTCAAAGTACTGACCGACGTCGTTGTTGATCTGGCGTGCCGAGGCCAGGTCGTGGCCCAGGGGCTTTTCCAGCACCACGCGCGAGCGCTCGTCGATCAGGCCTGCACCAGAGAGGTTCGCGCAGATGCCCACGAACAGGCTGGGCGCGGTGGCCAGGTAGTACACGCGGTCGGAGCCCGGCTGCATCTCGGCCTTGAGGCCCAGGAAGCTGGCGGGCTCGGTGGCGTCGATGCAGACGTAGGACAGGCGCCGAACGAAGGAGGCCCAGGCCTCGTCGGTGTAGGCCTTCTCGCCGATGAAGCCGCGCACCTTCTCGTGGATGAAGTGCAGGAAGGCGGCGCGGTCCCAGCTCTGGCGGCCCAGGGCGTGGATGCGCGTTTCCTCCGGTAGGTTGTTGTGCAGGTGCGCCATGTACAGCGCGGGCAGCAGCTTGCGCACCGACAGGTCGCCCACGCCACCGAAGATGACGAGGTCCAGCGGCGCGGCAGCGGGGGAGGGCGAGGGTGTGACCATGGTGTGGTGGGTTACGTTGGTGGGCGGAGTTTATGGTAATTAAGTTACATGGCGGGTACTTTTTTGCACCCACCCCGCTGGCAGCGGGGTGTTGCTGCCCGTGGCGGTGTCAGAGCGCCCGGAAGTGGGGGCGTCCCGCCGACAGGCGTTGCAAGACCTGTTCCCGCGTCGGCGGCACGCAGCCGGTCTCCATCACGCACAGGCTGGCGCAGGCGATGGCGTTGGCCAGCAGGTCTTCCATGTCGCTGGCGTCCAGGGTCAGTTCGGACGCGGTCTTCGCGGCCTGCATCGCGGGGCGGTCCAGCAGGGCGACCAGCAGGCCGGCCAGGAAGCTGTCGCCTGCGCCCACCGTGTCGGCCACGGTCACCGGCTGCGATTCGGCGGCCCGCCAGGCCCCACCGTCGCGCGCCAGGATGACTGCGCCCTGGGCGCCCATGGTCAGCGCCAGCCAGCGGGCGGGTGTTTTCGCCAGCAGCTCGCGCGCGGCGGCCAGCGGGTCGGCGTTCGTGAAGCCGAGGATGGTCAGGTCGTCGTCGCTGACCTTGACGATGTCGGCCTCGCTCAGCGCGGCCATGACGCTGGCCTGGTAGGCCGCCATGTCGGGCACGATGGCCGGGCGCAGGTTGGCGTCCACCACCACCAGGCGGCCAGCCGCGCGCTGCGCCTGCAGCCACGGCAGGTACTTGGAGCTGTCGTCGGCCACCAGGGCCAGGCAGCCGGTGACGGCCACCTTCAGCGCCGGCTGCGCGGCGCACTGCGCCGTCATGGTGGCGGCGTCGACGCGGCGGTCGGCCACACCCTCGCGGTAGAAGCTGTAGCTGGCCTTGCCGGCCTCGTCCAGGCTGACCACGGCGAGCGATGTGGGCTCATGCGCGGGTTCGGGGTTCGCCAGGGTCACGCGGGCCTGCGCAATGGCATGGGCCAGACCGCGGCCAAAGCGGTCTTGCGACAGCGGGTTGAGGTAGAGGGTGCCCACGCCCTGCAGACCCAGCGCGCGGGTGAGGTTGTAGACGGCGCCGCCGTCGCAGGGGCGCAGGCGGCCGTCGGCCTCCTGGATCATGTCCATCAGGGCTTCGCCGGCGGTGGCGACGGTGATCGGGCTGTTGGGAGCGGGGGTGTTCAGCGGGGAGCTAGGGAAAACCATAATTAAATCCAGTTGATTTATTAACCTGTTCGCAAATATAGTTCACCCACTTTGTTGACGGCTTCGTGGAAACCCGAAGTCCCGGTGGCAGAGCAACCTGGTTCCACAACGTCTGATTCCATCCATCCTCCTGAGGAGACTTCCTGTGAAAAAAATCGCTTTTGCCTTCACCGCCCTGGCCCTGGCCGCCGGTACCGCCTTCGCCCAGTCGCAGCCCGTCATTGGCCTGATCACCAAGACCGAGTCCAACCCCTTCTTCGTGAAGATGAAGGAAGGCGCTGATGCCGAAGCCAAGAAGCTGGGTGCCAAGCTGATCGCCGCCGCCGGCAAGACCGACGGCGACAACGCCGGCCAGGTGACCGCCATGGAAAACATGATCGCCGCCGGCGCCAAGACCATCCTGATCACCCCCAGCGACGCCAAGGCCATCATCCCGGCCATCAAGAAGGCCCAGTCGCAAGGCGTGATGGTCATCGCTCTGGACAGCCCGACCGACCCGGCCACCGCCGTGGACGCGCTGTTCGCCACCGATAACTACAAGGCCGGCGTTCTGATCGGCGAATACGCCAAGGTTGCCATGGCCGGCAAGAAGCCCGTCATCGCCACGCTGGACCTGTTCCCCGGCCACCCGGTCGGTGCCCAGCGCCACAACGGCTTCCTCAAGGGCTTTGGCCTGACCGCTCCGGACGCCAAGAGCAACGAGCTGGGTGGCAAGGCCGCGGGCGTGGTCTGCATGGCCGACAGCTTCGGTGACGCCGCCAAGGGCCAGACCGGCATGGAAAACTGCCTGCAGAAGAACCCTGGCATCAACCTGGTCTACACGATCAACGAACCCGCTGCTGCCGGTGCCTACAAGGCGCTGAAGGCCGCTGGCAAGGAAAAGGACGTGGTCATCGTCTCGGTGGACGGCGGCTGCGCCGGCATCAAGGACGTGGGCGCTGGCGTGATCACCGCCACCAGCCAGCAGTACCCGCTGAAGATGGCCGCCATGGGCGTGGCCGCGGGCGTGGAATACGCCAAGACCGGCAAGAAGGTCAGCGGCTATGTCGACACCGGCGTGACCCTGATCGCTGCCAAGTCCGTCAAGGGCGTGGACAGCAAGGACGTGAAGACCGGTATGGACCTGTGCTGGGGTAACAAGTAACTCCCCCCTGCGGTGGCAGGGCTCACCCCCCTGCGCCGCAGCGCGGCTTCCCCCCTCTCTGTCGCGCCTTCGGCGCTTGGAGGGGGGACGTCACCTCAGGCCGGCAGAGCCGGACCCTCGGTGCCCCTGGATGAAGTCACTTCTTTCCTCGGGTCACTCTTGGGGATTCCTTTGACTTGAGAGCCCGCGTCAGACGGGTACTCCGTTTGCAGCTCACCTGCCCTCGCGGGCGGTGGTTGCGACCCCTTCTTCTCTGAATGGACGGGCCACCGCCATGAACGCCATCAAAGCCAAACTTCCGCCCATGGGCACGCTCGGGCCCTTCGTTGCCCTGCTCGGCGCCTGCCTGTTTTTCGCTTCGCAAAGCGACCGATTTCTCACGCTGCAGAACTTCTCGCTGATCCTGCAGCAGGTGATGGTGGTGGGCACCATCGCCATCGGCCAGACGCTGATCATCCTGACCGCCGGCATCGACCTGTCGTGCGGCATGATCATGGCGCTGGGCTCCATCGTCATGACCAAGATGGCCGTCGACTTCGGGCTCTCCGCGCCGGTCGCCATCACGCTGGGCATCGCGGTGACCACGCTGTTCGGCCTGGCCAACGGCCTGCTGGTGACCAAGGCCAAGCTGCCGCCCTTCATCGTCACGCTGGGCATGTTGAACATCGCGTTCGCCATCACCCAGCTGTACTCGGGCTCGCAGACCATCACCGAAGTGTCCGCCGGCATGACCTGGCTGGGCAATTCGTTCCGCATCGGCCAGACCAACATCCTGTACGGCGTGGTGCTGATGCTGGCGCTCTACCTCATCACCTGGCTGTTCCTGCGCGAGACCGCGCCAGGCCGCCACATCTACGCCGTGGGCAACAGCCCGGAGGCTTCGCGCCTGACCGGCATTTCCACCGACAAGGTGCTGCTGGGCGTATACGCGCTGGCCGGTGTGTTCTACGGCATCGCCTCGCTGCTGAGCGTGGCACGCATCGGCGCGGGTGACCCGAATGCCGGGCAGACCGAGAACCTTGACGCCATCACCGCCGTGGTGCTTGGCGGCACCAGCCTGTTTGGTGGCCGCGGCATCATCCTCGGCACCCTGGTGGGCGCGCTGATCGTGGGCGTGTTCCGCAACGGCCTGACGCTCATGGGTGTGTCCTCCGTCTATCAGATTCTTGTGACCGGTGTGCTCGTCATCCTTGCCGTGCTGACCGACCAGATGTCCCGCAAAGGAGTGCGTTGAAATGACCATCGATACCAACGCTCCCCTGGTCATGAAGGCCACCGGCCTGACCAAACGCTACGGCCAGGTCACTGCCCTGGACGGCGCCGACTTCGAACTGCGTGCCGGCGAGATCATGGCCGTGATCGGCGACAACGGCGCCGGCAAGTCCAGCCTGATCAAGTGCCTCTCGGGCGCCACCATTCCGGACGAAGGCGAGATCTTCCTGGACGGCAAGGTCATCCACTTCAAGAGCCCGATCGACGCGCGCCGCGCCGGCATCGAGACCGTGTACCAGGACCTGGCTGTGGCCCCGGCCATGACGATCGCCGAGAACCTGTTCCTCGGCCGCGAGATCCGTCGTCCCGGCGTGCTGGGCGGCGTGTTCCAGATGATCGACAAAAAGAAGATGCTGGAAGAGAGCATCTCGCGCATGAACGACCTGAAGGTAGGCATCCGCTCCATGACGCAGGCGGTGGAAACGCTCTCGGGCGGCCAGCGCCAGTGCGTGGCCGTGGCCCGTGCGGCGGCCTTCGCGCAGCACGTGGTCATCATGGACGAGCCAACCGCCGCGCTGGGCGTGAAGGAAGGCAACATGGTGCTGGAACTGATCCGCCGCGTGCGCGACAAGGGCCTGCCCGTGATCCTGATCTCGCACAACATGCCGCACGTCTTCGAGATCGCCGACCGCATCCACATCGCCCGCCTGGGCAAGCGTGCCTGCGTGGTGAATCCCAAGAAGATCAGCATGAGCGACACGGTGGCGGTGATGACGGGTGCGATGACCGTTGACCAGCTGCCGGCCGAATGCCTCGCCTGAGGACACCACGACATGCTCAAAGGCATTGATCCCCTGCTGACCCCTGACATGCTCAAGCTACTGGCCGAGATGGGACACGACGACGCGCTGGTGCTGGCCGACGCCAACTTCACGGCCATGAGCCTGGGGGCGGGCAAGCCGGTGCTGCGCCTGCCCGGTGTGGGCATGGTGCGCGCTCTGCAGGCCGTCACCAGCCTGCTGCCGCTGGCCGACGACGTGCCCCAGCCCGTGGCCTACATGCAGGTCAGCGACACGCCCGATGGCTACCGCTCGGCCCTGCAGCGCGCGGCGGTGGAACTGCTGGCCTCGGCCGGCCTGCCACCCGAGCGGGTGGAGGCGGTCGAGCGCTACGCCTTCTACGACCGTGTGAAGCAGGCCTATGCGATCGTCGTCACCGGCGAAATGCAGCCCTACGGCAACTTCATCCTGCGCAAAGGCGTCATCGGCGAGGCGCTGCGGCCGTGAGCCGCCGGCGCGCCGGTCACGCTTGCGCGTGTCACACTTGTCCTTTGTGAACGACCTTGCCGACCTCCCATTGACCGACACGGCTGCCGCCGCGCAGCCGCTGCGCCAGCGCGGCTCCAACCAGGACGGGGTGCGCCAGTTCAACGAACGCGTGGTGCTGCAGGCCCTGCGCGCGCACGGGTCGTTGGCAAAGGCCGACCTCGCTCGCCTCACTGGCCTGACCGCCCAGACCATCGGTCTTATCACCTCAAGGCTGGACGAAGACGACCTGCTCACCCGCGGCACCCCGGTGCGCGGCAAGGTGGGCCAACCCTCGGTGCCCATCGGCCTGAACCCGGACGGCGCGTTCGCCATCGGCATCAAGATCGCCCGCCGCAGCGCCGACTGGCTGCTGGTCGACTTCACCGGCACGGTGCGCGAACGCATCAGTGTGGCCTACGACTTCCCCGACGCCACCACGCTGCTGCCGCTGATCCAGCGCAACCTGAACGAACTGCTGCGCCGCCTCGGCCCGCTGGCGCCGCGCGTGGTCGGCGTGGGCGTGGCCGCGCCCTTCCAGCTGGGCGGCTGGCACCGCATGCTGGGCCTGACCGAAGCGCAATCGGGCGCCTGGAACCACCTGGACCTGGCCGCCGAAGTGCAGAAGATGACTGCGCTGCCGGTGAGCTTTGCCAAGGACACGGCTGCCGCCTGCGTGGCCGAGCTGCTGCAGGGCAAGGGCCGCGAGATCCACAGCTTCCTCTACCTGTTCCTCGACACCTTCGTCGGCGGCGGGCTGGTCATCCATTCGCACCTGCACCGCGGCCAGCACGGCAACGCCGGCGCGGTCGCCTCCCTGCCCATGGGCGTGGCCGCGGCCGACCTCAAAGAGATTCCGCCGCAGCTGATCAGCCACGCCTCGCTGTGGGACCTGGAGCAGCGCTTTCGCGAGCACGGCCTGGACCCCATGGCCGCCTACGACGCGCGCGCCCTGCAGGAGCCGTGGCACCCGCACACGCAGGAATGGGTGTCGCGCGCGGCCCTGGCGCTGGCGCACTGCATCGTCTCGGGTACTGCGTTTCTGGACCTCGAAGCGGTGGTGATCGACGGCGTGGTGGTGCCCGAACTGCTGGCCGATCTGATCGCCCGCACCCAGCAGGCGCTCAAGGCCTACAACTGGGAAGGCCTGCAGACCCCGCCGCCGCTGCTGCCGGGCAGCATCGGCTCGGATGCGCGCGCGCTGGGCGGTGCGCTGCTGCCGCTGCACGCGAGTTTTGCGCCGGATCGGGATCTGTTCCTGAAGACTTGAGGCGTTTCGCTTCGACCTGCGGCAAATGCGCACTTGCGCTTGGCGTTTCGATAGGTGTCCATGTCCTGTTCCGGTTCACGGATTCAATCAAAATCGGCGACCTATGCACGCAGAACTCCGCCTCTTACAAAGTATTGATCTCCCTAAGCCGCACACTCCAGAGGACCCGCTGACGTGCGCAGTATCAATGGAAGCACATATCGGCCCCAAGGGAGAAACAGGAACAGAGCTGTTCTATTTCACGGTCGTGACGCCGGCATACCTCGAGTCGGCGCAGGAGTGTCGCTGGGGCAAAGGGATCTTGCTGGTACCAGCGTTTTCCTGGTCGGCAGTGGAGCGCATGGTCGACCGACTTGTATCGAGTGCATCTGGCGATTCTTGGGTGGATGTGGCCGCATCGCTTAGCAAGTTCATGGATTGGGAGTTTGAGAATCACGCTCCTTGATTCCACTCGCGTTGGGTGGTCGCCGTTTGGCACGCCAAGTTCCTTGACGACGTGCTCATGCAGTAACAGATGCCCATTGTCAGGCGATTAGCGGCCCGCCGTAGGCGAACCGGCTTGCAACCCCTGCACCGTCAGATGCAACACCCGATCCGCCCGTGCTGCCGCTGCCTCCGAGTGCGTGACCAGCACCATCGAACTGCCGTGTTCGCGCGCCTGCGCGACCAGCACGTCCATCACCTGCGCAGCGGTGCGCGGGTCCAGGTTGCCGGTGGGCTCGTCGGCCAGGATCAGGCGGGGTTTGTGCACCAGGGCGCGCGCAATCGCCACGCGCTGCAGCTGCCCGCCAGAGAGTTGTGATGGCAGGCGCTCGCCAAGGCCTTGCAGGCCGACCGCGTCGAGCATCTGCGCCACGCGGGCCGGGTCCGGACGGTTGAGTAAGAGCAGCGGCAGGGCGATGTTCTGCGCCACGTCCAGGTGCGGCAGCACGTGAAAGGCCTGGAACACAAAGCCCAGGTGTTCGCGCCGCCAGTGCGCGGCCTGGGCTTCGCCCAGCTGGCCCAGGTCCACGCCGTCGTGGGTGATGCGGCCTTCGCTCCATGTGTCCAGCGCGGCCATGCAGTTGAGCAGGCTGGACTTGCCCACGCCCGACTCGCCGACGATGGCAATGAATTCGCCGGGGCCAACGTGCAGGTCTACCGACTGGAACACGGCGGCGTCGCCGTAGCGCTTGGCCAGGCCTTCGATGCGGAGACCTTCGCTTGTGCTCATGCCGGCTTGCCCAGATGTTTTTCCGCCCAGCGCAGTACCTGCGCCAGCGCGTCGGGCGCGTCGCAGGGCAAGACCACGCGCTCGGGCATGGAGCGCAGCCACGTGATCTGGCGCTTGGCCAGCTGGCGGGTGGCGAAGACGCCGCGGTCGCGCAGTTCGTTCAGTTGGGATGCGGTCAGCGGTGCGTCACCGGCGGCATCGAGCTTGTCCAGGGTTTCCCATGCCTGGCGGTAGCCCACGCAGCGCATGGACGGCAGGTCGGGGTGCAGGTCGCCGCGGGCGCGCAGGGCTTTCACTTCGTCGATGAAGCCGGTGGCCAGCATGGCGTCGAAGCGCTGGGCGATGCGCGCATGCAGCCAGGCGCGGTCGGCCGGTTCGAGGCTCAGCAGCGCGCCGGGGGCGATCGGGTTGACATGGTCGTCGCTGCGCCCGGTCTGAAAGCTGGACAGCGGCTGGCCGGACACCGCGAACACTTCGAGCGCGCGCTGGATGCGCTGCGCGTCGTTGGGCGAGAGGCGGGCGGCGGTGGCGGGGTCGATCTGTGCCAGCGCCGCGTGCAGGGCCGGCCAGCCTTGCGCCAGGGCCCTGGCTTCGATCTCGGCGCGCACCGTGGCGTCGGCCGGCGGCATGTCGTTCAGGCCCTGCATCAGCGCCTTGAAATACAGCATGGTGCCGCCCACCAGCAGCGGCGTTCGGCCGCGCGCGGTGATCTCGCCGATCAGCCGCTGCGCATCGCGCACAAACTCGGCGGCGCTGTAGGCGTCGCGCGGGTCGGTGGTGTCGATCAGGTGGTGCGGCACCTGCGCCTGCTCGTCGCGCGAGGGCTTGGCGGTGCCGATGTCCATGCCGCGGTAGACCAGGGCCGAATCGACGCTGACGATTTCCACCGGCCAGCGCTGGGCGATGGCGAGCGACGCCGCACTCTTGCCGCTGGCTGTGGGACCCGCAAGCGCGAGACACCCCCGCCACGCTTCGCGCGACTCCCTCAAGGGTGTGTCATCTGCGGCCCGGCGAAGCCGGTTCCGCGATGCTTCCGGATCAGGCACTTCGCTCATGGTCATGTGGCGGTTTCAGGGTGGACCCGAACCGGCGGGGCTTTGGGCTCACCGTGCCATTGCACCAGCGTCCAGGCCGTGGCCGCGATCGCCACGCTCCAGAACCAGATGCCGCTGGTCAGCGGCAGCACGCTGCCCGGGTTCGCGGCCAGGCTCTTGCCGAGCCAGCCACCCATGCCGAAAGCCATGAGCATCATCAGGAAACCGCTGAGCGCAGACGCGGCACCGGCGGCCTGCGGAAAGGGACCGACCGAGCCGCTCTGGCCGCAGGGCTGGTGCACGCCGTGGCCGAGCATGAACAGGTAGAAGGGCAGCATGATGGCCTCCACGCTCTGCACGCCGGCCAGCGCCAGCATGCCCATGGTGGTGCCGGCCGTGAGTGTGCAGGCACCGGCGATGGCGACGGTCTTGCGCACGCCAAAACGCGGCAACAGGCGGCGGCAGATGAAGGTGCCCACGATGTACGACAGCGACATGGTCAGCATGGCCAGGCCGTAGGCCGGCTTGGACAGGCCCAGCACGCCGATGAACACGAAGGAGCCGGCAGCTAGGAAGGTGAACAGCCCGGCATAGGACGTGGTGGCCAACAGGGTGAAAGCCCAAAAGGTGGGGTGGCGCACGATCTGGCCCCAGGTGCGCAGCAACGTCAACGGCTCCAGCGCACGCGGGTTCTTCTGCGCCAGGGTTTCTTCAAACCGCAGGGCCACCACCGCCAGGGCGACGGCGCCGAACACCGCCAGGGCCAGCAGCGTCACACGAAAGCCGAAATACTCGGACAGCAGGCCGCCCACCGGTGCGCTGGCGCAGGCGATCACGCCCAGGCCGGTCAAGCCTTTGGACATGATGCGCGCGCCCTCACTGGGGGCGTACAGGTCGCGCACCACGGCGCGTGCGCACATCACGCCCGCACCCATGGCCACGCCCTGCAGTGCGCGCAGCGCGATCAGCTGCTCCATCGACACCACGAAGGCGCTGGCCACCGACGCCAGCACGTACAGCAGCGTGCCCCACAGCAGCACCGGGCGGCGACCGAAACGGTCCGACAGCGGGCCCCACACCATTTGCGACAGGCCAAACGCCAGCAGCAGCGCGGTGAGCGTGAGCTGGGCCTGCGACAGGCTGGCGCCGAAGCCCTGCGTCATGGCGGGCAGGGCGGGCAGGTACAGGTCGGTCGTGATGGGCTGCAGGCCCAGCAGCAGCGAGAGCACCAGCACGATCAGGCCGGGCGACATGCGCGAGGGCGAAGCAGAAGCGGCGGAAAGGGACATCGGGTCGAGGGTAGCAGATGGTCCATGTCTGACCGGCGCGACGTGCCTGCGGCCAGGATGCGGTGGAACCGGCTTTGCCGGGCCGCTCGCATCGCCCCTTTGGGGGCTGAGGGTCGCGGCTCCAAGTCTGCCTGCGCAGACTTGGACGGCCCGAAGTGACACCGGCTTTGACGGTGTCGCGGCCTGCAAGGCACGCCGAAGGCGGCGTGGATGGCGTCAGTTCCGCGGCGCCGGGGCGGCTCACTTCATGCCGAACAGTTCGGCCAGCGCCACGCGGTACTGCGGCTGGCCCACTGCGTTGGTGTTGTGGTGCGAGCCGCCCTCTACCAGGACAAAGCGCTTCTGCCCGGTCGCCGCCTCGTACAGTTTGCGGCCCAGCTCGGGTTTGATGGTGTTGTCTTCGCTGCCGTGCACCACCAGCAAGGGGGAGCCGATGTTCTTCACCCGCTCGACGGCTTCGAAGCGCTGCGTGATCAGCGGACCCACCGGCAGCCAGCCCCACTTGTAGGAGCTGACCACGTCGGGGATGGAGGTGAAGGTGCCTTCGACCAGGGTGCCCGCTTCGTCCCCCACCTGGGCCGCCAGGTCGATGGCAATGGCACCGCCCAGCGAGTGGCCGAAGATGTAGCGCGGCCGGTCCGGGTATTGCCGGGCCAGCCAGTCCCAGGCGGCGCGGGCGTCTTCGTAGGCCATGGTTTCGGATGGCAGCGTGTTCGTGCTCTTGCCGAAACCGCGGTAGTCCACCGCCAGCACCGAAAAGCCCAGCTCCTGCATGCGCCGGGCGCGAAAGGCCGAGCCGACCACATTGAAGCGTGCGCCGTGCAGGTAGAGCAGCACGGGCGCTTGAGGGTCCTTCTCGAAGCGTTCGTGCGGGCTCCACAGGCCGTGCAGCCGGGCGGGTTCACCTGATTCCCGGGACGCAAAGTCGATCCACACGTCCTGCATGCCCTGGGCGGCTTGTTCGCCACGCCACCAGCTGCGGTCCGATGGCTGGAAGATCCAGCCGCGCTGGCGTTCGTCAAGGCTGGCGCAGCCGGCCAGCAGGGCGGCCGAGCAGAGGACGAGGGCGATCAGGCGTTTCATGGCCTGAATGATGCGAGCCGGCGCGCGAAAGTTCATCCGGCGCCAGCCAAAACCTCAACGACCTCTCAGGAACAGCGCGTCCAGGTCCTTCATGCCCAGCTGGCGCCAGGTGGGCCGGCCATGGTTGCACTGGTCGCTGCGCTCGGTGACTTCCATCTGGCGCAGCAGGGCGTTCATTTCGTCCAGGGTCAGGCGGCGGTTGGCGCGCACCGCGCCGTGGCAGGCCATGGTGGCCAGCAGTTCGTTGCGGGCGCGCTGCACCACGGTGCTGGCGTCGTGCTGGCTGAGTTCGGCCAGCACGCTGCGCGCCAGTTCCACCGGGTCACCCGCGGCCAGGGTGTTGGGCACGGCGCGCACCGCCAGGGTCTTGGGCGAGAAGGGCACGATTTCCAGCCCGAGCTGGGTCAGCACCTCGGCCGCGGTCTCGGCGGTGGCCACCTCGTCGGGAGTGGCCGCGAACGTGGCCGGGATCAGCAGCGGCTGGCTGCTGACCTGGTGCGCGTCCAGTTGTTGCTTCAGGCGCTCGTAGACGATGCGCTCGTGCGCGGCGTGCATGTCCACCACCACCAGACCCTGCGCGTTCTCGGCCAGGATGTAGACACCGTGCAGCTGGGCAATGGCGCGGCCCAGGGGCCATTCACCCTCGGGTAAGGACGGTGGATAAGCAGGGGTGTCGGTGGCGGCCGGTGTCGCCGGTGTCCAGGCGTTGGTGGCCGGCGCGGGAGCGGCCCAGGCCGGGACGCGGTCGGCGCCCGCAGAGGTGGGGGCCGTGTCCCGCCCCCACAGCGCGCCGATGTCGCTCACCCGCTGGCCCACCTGTGGCGCATCCGGGCGCCAGGGCAGGGGCTGCTGGCGCGGCACCGGGCTCAGGAAAGACGAGGCAGGCGTTTCGGCCGGAGCACCCGCTGGCGACGCGGCCGCCACGGGCAGCGTCTGCGCCGAGCGCGGCGCGGCCAGCGCGCCCTCCACCGCGTGCCTCACCGCCTGGTGCACCTCGCGGCTGTCGCGAAAGCGCACCTCGATCTTGGTCGGGTGCACGTTCACGTCCACCCGCGTCGGCTCGATGCTCACGTACAGCGCGTACACGGGCTGGCGGTGGCCGTGCAGCACGTCTTCGTATGCGCTGCGCGCGGCGTGGGTGATGACCTTGTCGCGCACGAAGCGGCCATTGACGTAGGCGAACTGCCAGTCGCCGCGCGAACGCGCCGCGTCGGGCACACCGGCAAAACCCCAGACGCGCAGGCGCTGCTGGCCACCCGCGGTGGCGGCCTCGCCGGGCACGTCATCCACAGGCCAGTTCACCGCCACGGCGTTGTCGATGAATTCTTCGCCCAGCACGTCGGCCAGGCGGCGGCGCAGCGCGTCCAGCAGGTGTTCGCCGCCGGCCAGGTCGGGTGCTACGGCGCGCCATTGCGCGACCAGCTTGCCGTCGTGCCAGATGGCAAAACCCACCTCGGGCCTGGCGAGCGCGTGGCGGCGCACCGCTTCGATGCAGTGGGCCAGTTCGGTGCTTTCGGACTTGAGGAACTTGCGCCGCGCGGGCGTGGCGAAAAACAGTTCACGCACCTCCACCGTGGTGCCGCGCGCGCGGGCGGTGGGCTGCAGCTCGCCGCTGCGGCCGTCGAGCAGCCAGCCGTGGGCCGCGCCTTCCTCCGTGCGGGTGAGCACCGAGACTTCGGCAATCGAGCAGATGGCGGCCAGCGCCTCGCCGCGGAAGCCCATGGTGTCCACGGCTTCGAGGTCGTGCAGGCTGGCGATTTTGCTGGTGGCGTGGCGCTTGAGTGCGGTGGGCAGCTCCTCGCGCAGGATGCCGATGCCGTCGTCTTCCACGCTGATCAGGCGGATGCCGCCGGCCTGCAGCCGCAGCGTGATCTGGCGCGCGCCGGCGTCCAGCGCGTTGTCCACCAGTTCGCGCACCACGGATGCGGGGCGCTCGACCACCTCGCCGGCCGCGATCTGGCTGATCAGCTCGTCGGGCAGTTCACGGATGGGGCGGCGGGGGGCGGAATGGAAGGCGTTCACCCCGGCATTGTAGGAAGCAGCCAGGCGGTGCGGCCCGAGCCCGGATAATCATGGCCCATGGAACTCTTTGCCTTCTTGATCGACTTCATCCTGAACGTGGACCAGCACCTGCAGGCCTTTGTCCAGGCCTACGGTGCCTGGGTCTACGCCCTGCTGTTTCTCATCATCTTTGTCGAGACCGGCGTGGTGGTCATGCCCTTCCTGCCGGGCGATTCGCTGCTGTTCATCGTCGGCGCGCTGTGCGGCGCCGGGCTGCTGGACTGGTCCCTCGCGGCCGGCCTGATGCTGGTGGCCGCCATCCTGGGCGACCAGTGCAACTACACCATCGGTCGCTATTTCGGGCCCAAGGTGTTCCAGTGGGAGAACTCGCGCTTCTTCAACAAGAACGCTTTCAACCAGGCGCACAACTTCTACGAGCGCTACGGTGGCGTCACCATCATCATCGCGCGCTTCATGCCCTTCATCCGCACCTTCGCGCCCTTCGTGGCGGGCGTGGCCGACATGACGCGCAGCAAGTTCACCGCCTACAACGTGATCGGCGCGGTGATCTGGGTGATCGGCCTGACGGCGGCCGGCTACTTCTTCGGCAACCTGCCCTGGGTGCAAGCCAACCTGTCCAAGATCATCTGGGCCCTGATCATCGTGCCGGGGCTGATCGCCATCTTTGGTGCCTGGCGCGCGGCCCGCGCCGAGAAGGCGCGCACCGCAGCGGGATCGGCCTGATCAGAGGGCGCGCGAACGCGCCAGCGGCGGGTTGGCCGCAAAGTAGCGGGTGATGCCGCGCATCAGCGCATCGGCCAGCCGGTCCTGGTAGGCCTCGTCGCGCAGGCGCCGTTCTTCGTCGGGGTTGCTGATGAAAGCGGTTTCCACCAGCACGCTTGGGATGTCGGGCGCCTTGAGCACCGCAAACCCGGCCTGTTCGACCGTCGGTTTGTGCAGCTTGCCCACGCGCTTGACCTCGCCGAGCATGGCGCTGCCCAGTTTGAGGCTGTCCTTGATCTGCGCGGTGGTGCTCATGTCCAGCAGGGCGCGCTGCACAGTCGCGTCCTTGGCCTTGACGTTGATGCCACCCACCAGGTCGGCTGCGTTTTCCTTGTTGGCCATCCAGCGGGCGGTGGCGCTGCTGGCGCCCTTGGTGCTGAGCGCGAACACGCTGGCGCCGGCTGGCTCCGGGCTCATGAAGGCGTCGGCGTGGATGCTGATGAACAGATCGGCCTTGACGCGCTGGGCCTTCTGCACGCGCACGCCCAGCGGCACGAAAAAGTCCGCGTCGCGGGTGAGGTAGGCGCGCATCGGGCTGCCGTTGACGCGGGCGGTGTTGATGCGATCGCGCAGCTTGAGCGCCACGCTGAGCACCACGTCCTTTTCATAAGTGCCGCCGGGGCCGATGGCGCCCGGGTCCTCGCCGCCGTGGCCCGGGTCCAGCGCGACGATGATCAGGCGCTCGGTGGCTTTGGCCCTGGCGCCGTCCCCGGCCCGGGTGTTGCCCGCGCTGACCATGGCGCCCATGCCGTTGCGGTCGCCCTTGGGGTGGGGCGTGCTGGCGCTGGCCGTGGGGTTGGGCATCGGCTTGCCCGCCGGGGCGGCGGCGGGTTTTGTCCGCTCGCGCTGCGCAATCAGGGCGCCCAGCGGATCGGCCGCGTCGGACACGGTGGGGTTCAGCGGCCGGGGGGTGCTGTCGACCAGTCCGGTCTCGTGCCCGAGCAACTGTGCGGCCCGTTCGCTGGCTTCGTCGATCTCCTTGAGCCGCTGGGCGATCAGCTGCTCCAGCGGGTCCGCCTGCACCGTGGGGTAGAGGTCGAGCACCAGCCGGTGCTGGTAGGCCGCCACCGGCTGGAGGCTGAACACCTGGGGCCGGACCGCCTGCTTGAGGTCGACGGTCAGCCGCACCAGCGACCCGCTGCCTTGCGCCACCCGGATGGCCGCGATGTTCGGGTCGCTGCTCTGGAGCTGGCCCACCAGCTCGCGCAGGCTGGGCACGAGGTCGATGCCTTCCAGGTCCACCGCGAGCCGTGTCGCACTGGAGTTGACCGTGTGCACCTTCAGCGCGCCGTCGGATTCGATGGTCACGCGCGTGTAGTCCTGTGCCGGCCAGATGCGCACCGCCACCACGCTGGCGCCGCGTGCCAGGTGGTGTGCGCCCAGCAGCAGCACCAGCGACCCGGCCTGCAGCAGGCGGCGGCGGTCTTGGCGGGACGGTGCCTTCATGGGTTCAAGGCCGCCAGCAGACGCTGCCCGGCGGGGGTGAAAGCGGTCAGGCGCACCAGGCGCGCATCGTCGTGTTCGGGATCGGTCTGCATGGGGTCGGGTTCGATGTGCAGTTCGGCATCCACCGGCGGCATGAAGTCGGCGGCCCGTTCGGGCCATTCCACCAGCTTGAGGCCGGGGCTGGCGAACAGTTCCCGGAAGCCCGCGTCTTCCCATTCGCGCGGATCGGTGAAACGGTAGAAGTCGAAATGCCAGATGGCCAGCGGCTCGCCCGCGGGCATGAGCGGACAGTCGATCGCGCTGTGCGGCTCCACCACCGCATAGGTCGGGCTCTTGATGCGTCCGCGCACCCCCAGCGCGCGCAGCAGGTGGCGCACAAAAGTGGTCTTGCCTGCGCCCAGGTCGCCCTGCAGGGTGAGTGTGGCATGGGCGATGGCCGGGCAGGCGGCCAGGCTCCGGGCAAAGGCTTCGGTCGCGGCTTCGTCGTCCCAGCGGCCACGCCAGACGGCGCCGTCCGCGGCGGGTGGCGTTCCTACAATCGGCGGGACATGAAGTCCGGTCTTGATGCTGCTCAATTGATGGTGAAGGTTCAGGCCTGGGGCCGGGAACTGGCATTGTCCCAAATCGGCGTGGCCGGCGTGGACCTGTCGGCCGCCGAGCCGGGCCTGCTGGCCTGGCTGGACGCCGGCTTCCACGGCGGCATGGCCTACATGGCCACCCATGGCCTCAGGCGCGCGCGCCCGGCCGAGCTGGTGCCCGGCACCGTGAGCGTGATCACCGCCCGGCTGGACTACCTGCCGCAGGGCACACCCGGGGACTGGACCGACGTCGAGCGCCAGCGCCTGGGCCGGCCGGGCGAGGCCATCGTCTCGGTCTACGCCCGGGGGCGGGACTACCACAAGGTGCTGCGCAGCCGCCTGCAGAAGCTGGCCGAGCGCATCGCGGCCGAAATCGGCCCCTTCGGCCACCGCGTGTTCACCGACTCGGCGCCGGTGCTCGAAGCCGAGCTGGCGCAGCGCAGCGGCCAGGGCTGGCGCGGCAAGCACACCCTGGTGCTGAACCGCGATGGCGGCTCGATGTTCTTTCTGGGCGAGATCTATGTGGACCTCGCCCTGCCGGCCAGCGAACCGGTCAGCGACCACTGTGGCGCCTGCAGCGCCTGCATCGATGTGTGCCCGACCCAGGCCATCGTCGGCCCGCACCGGCTGGACGCACGCCGTTGCATCTCTTACCTGACCATCGAACACGCCGGGCCGATTCCCGAAGACCTGCGCCCGCTGATCGGCAACCGCATCTACGGTTGCGACGACTGCCAGACCGCCTGCCCCTGGAACAAGTTCGCCCAGCGAAGCCCGCTGCCCGACTTCGATCCGCGCGAGGGGCTCACCGGCGCCTCGCTGGTCGAACTGTTCGGCTGGAGCGAAGCCGAGTTCCTGAGCCGTACCGAGGGCAGCCCGATCCGCCGCATCGGACAAGCGCGCTGGCTGAGGAACATTGCCGTGGCCATGGGCAATGCGCTGCGGCAGGGGGATGACCCGGCCATCCGCGCCGCACTGCACACCCAGGCACAGCACCCGGACGCAACGGTGTGTGAGACGGTGGCCTGGGCGCTGGCGCAGGCGCTGGGTCAGCCCGCGTAGGCCTTGCGCAGTTCCCGCTTGAGCAGCTTGCCGCTGGGGTTCTTGGGCAGGGCGTCGGTGAAGACCACGCGTTTGGGCACCTTGAAGGTGGCCATGTGGGCGTTGCAGTGCGCCAGCACCTCGGCCTCGGTCAGGGTCTGGCCGGTCTTGACCACGATCACCGCCGTGACCGCTTCCACCCACTTGGGGTCGGGCAGGCCGATCACGGCCACCTCGCTCACCGCGGGCAGGCGGTAGACCATTTCTTCCACCTCGCGGCTGGCGACGTTTTCGCCACCGGTCTTGATCATGTCCTTCTTGCGGTCGACGACGGTGATGTAGCCCTCGTCGTCGATGGTGGCGAGGTCGCCGCTGTGGAACCAGTCGCCGCTGAAGCTGGCGGCTGTTTTGTGGGGATCGTTGAAGTAGCCCAGCATCAGGTGGGGCGAGCGGTGCACGATCTCGCCCACTTCGCCGGGCGCCACGTCGCGCAGCTCGTCGTCCACCACACGGGTTTCCACGTTGATCACCGCTTTGCCGCACGAACCGGGTTTGCGCAGCTGGTCCTCGGGCCCGAGCATGGTCGCCAGCGGCGCGATTTCGGTCTGGCCGTACAGGTTCCACAGCCGCACGGCCGGCAGCCGGGCCGCCAGTTCCTTGAGCACCTCCACCGGCATGATGGACGCGCCGTAGTAGCCCTTGGCCAGGTGCTGGAGCTTGCTGGCATCGAACAGCGGCGAGCGCAGCAGCGAGATCCACACCGTCGGTGGCGCGAAGAAGCTGGTGATGCGGTGCTGCTCCAGCAGGGTCAGCAGGTGGTCGGGTGTCGGTTTGCCGGTGATAACGTTGCTGCTGCCGATGTAGATCGCCGGTCCGAAAAACACGTCCAGCTGCGCGCAGTGGTACAGCGGCAGGGCGTGCAGGGCGCGGTCGGCTTCGGCGATCTCGGCGTTTATGACGCAGCTGACGTACTGCCACAGCACCGCGTCCTGCGTCAGCATGGCGCCTTTGGGCATGGACTCGGTGCCGCTGGTGTAGACGATCTGGGCCAGATCCTGGCTCTGGGTTCCCACCTCGGGCAGCGGGTCGGCGCAGGCGGCCAGTTCGTCGAATCGGTGCATGGCCGGCGCCGGCTCGGTGGGGTCCTCGCTGGGCAGCCAGATGAACTGCTGCACCTGCGTCTCCAGCGCAGAGGCCTCGCGCGCCAGGCCAGCCAGGCCGCTGTCGGTGGCCAGGGTGCGGGCGCCGGCGTGGCGCAGGATGTAGGCCACCTCTTCGGCCTTGAGCATGAAGTTGATCGGCACCAGCACCGCCCCGCGCCTGGCCAGTGCAAAGCGCAGCGCGGCAAAGCCGTGCGAGTTGCGGGCCAGCACCGCCACCTTGTCGCCTTCGCCCACGCCGATGCGGTGCAGACCAGCGGCCAGGCGGGTGACCAGGGCATCTAACTCGGCATAGGTCCAGGTGGTGGCGCCGCAGGTGATGGCGGTCTTCGCCGGCAGCCGCAGGGCGGTGCGGTGCAGTGCGTCTGCAATGGTCTGGCGGCGCACGGCCGGCGCAAGGGGTGGGATCGGGGTGGCGGTCATGGGCGAACTCTCCGGTGGCTTTGGCATCACACAAACAATCCAGCCATTGAAAGGTGTTTTGGTGGCGTTTGGCATGGGCGTTTTCACCAGCCCCCGGTGCCTGTGCTGTCACCTGCGCGTCGCGCGCCTATCATCCCGCCATGGACCCCGTTGCCGCCACCTCCCGATCCCTGACCCACTGGGGCCAGCGCGTGCGCGCCAGCTGGGCCGCCTGGTGGCAGGTGGTGCTGCTGGCCGCGCAGATCCTGGTGCTGGCGGTCCTGCCGTCGAGCTACCGGCGCGGTGAGCAGCGCCACGCGGTGCTGCTCAACCTCTACCAGGCCACCGGCCCTTTGCTGACCTGGTTCCTGGTGCTGTCGGCGCTCATCAGCGTGGTGCTGATCCGCATCGTCGTGGCCACGGCCTACAGCTACGGTCTGTCGCAGTACGCGCTGGAAGTGCTGGTGCGCACCCTGGTGCTGGAACTCATCCCGCTGTACGCCGCGCTGTTCGTGGCGCTGCGCTACGCCATGCCCAGCGCGCAGCGGGTGCGCCGCCTGCTGGCCGAGCAACAGAAGCAGGGCGTGGAGTACGCCGACCAGGTGCTGTTGCGCACCGAACTGCTGCCGCGCGCGCTGTCCACCGTGTTCTCGGTGTTGTTGCTGGCCGCTGTCAGCTGTGTGGTGGCGCTGGTGCTGGCCTACCTCACGGTCTACGGCTTCTCGCCCTGGGGGCTGCCGGCCTACACCCGCGCCGTGGGCAGTGTGTTCACACCCGCGGTCACGCTGATTTTTTCGCTCAAGACGGTGTTCTTCAGCCTGGCGGTGGCCGTGGTGCCGCTGGCCGCCGCCGGCCAGCGCGACGCCGACGGCCGCTACACCCGCCGCAGCGACATCAGCGAATTTGCGCGTCTGTTCTCGGTGCTGCTGCTGATCGAGGTCATCTCCCTGCTGGGCAACTACTACTGATGCTGTTCTCATGCCACCTGTGAATCCCTCCAACCCGCTGCCCGACCCGCTGCCGGTGAAGAACCTGGAACTCAAGGCGGCGCTGCTACTGGTTCTCATGCTGGCCCTGGTGGTCGGCTCGGCGCTGTACGTGCTGTACGCGCGCGGCGCTTTCGAGCGGACGCAGCGTCTGGTGCTGATATCCGACGACTCCGAAGGTGTGGTGGTCGGCATGGACATGACCTTCGCCGGCTTCGCCATCGGCCGGGTGGCGCGCATCGAACTGGGTGAGGACGGCAACGCCCGCATCCTCATCGACGTGCCGAAGAAAGACGCGCGCTGGCTGCGCGAGAGCAGCATCTTCACCATGGAGCGTGGGCTGGTCGGCGGCACGCGCATCCGCGCCTACAGCGGCGTGCTGACCGACCCGCCCCTGCCCGACGGCGCCGAACGCATGGCTCTGCGCGGTGACACCGCGGGCGAGATCCCCAAGCTCATGGCCTCGGTGCGCGAGCTGACCGACAACCTGGCGGCCCTCACCAAGAGCGACGCCGCACTGGCCGGCACACTGGGTAATGTGCAGGCCCTGACCGGCCGCATGAACGGGCCGCAGGGCGCGCTGGGGGCGCTGCTGGGCAACGAGGCGGACGCGAAGAAGCTGACACTCACCATCGACCGCGCCAACGCCTTGCTGCTGCGGGCCGATCAGCTGACCGTGCGCCTTAACAGCTTGGTCGCCAACGCCGACAAGCAGGTGTTCGGCGCCGGAGTCGGGCCGGGTGGCGGCGCGCAGGGCGGCCTGGTGAACGACACCCGCTCCACGGTGCAGCAGCTCAACGCCCTGCTGGCCGATGCGCGCGGCAGCCTGCAGAAGGTGGACGCCGTGCTGGTCGAGGCCCGTTCCATCGCCGCCAACACCAAGGAAGCCACCACCGACCTGGACGTGCTGCGCGGCGAGGTCGAATCCAGCCTGCGCAAGGTGGACGGCCTGGTCAACGAGATCAACCGCAAATGGCCGTTCAAGCGTGAAACCGAACTGAAGCTGCCATGACGATTCGATCCCTTCTTGCAGCTGCCGCGGTGCTGGCGCTCGTTGCCTGCGGCAACACCCCGCCCGCACCCGACTGGCAGATGAACGCCAAGGCCAGCGCCGAGCGCGCCACCCAGGCCTGGCTGACCGGCGACCAGCGGGTGGAAGCGGCCGAGTTCGCGCGCGCCCGCCGCGAGGTGGCCAGCACCGGTCAGCCGGCCTTGCTGGCGCGGGTGGAACTGCTGCGCTGTGCGGGCCGTGTCGCAGCGCTGGACCTGGAGCCTTGCCGCGGATTTGACGCGCAGGCCGCCGATGCCACTCCGGCCGAGCAGGCCTATGCGCGGTATCTGGCGGGCCGTTCGACGGCGGCCGATGCGGCGCTGCTCCCCGAGGCGCACCGCCAGCTGGCTGCCGGCGCTGCAACGCCCGAAGCAGCCTTGGCTTCGATCGCCGACCCGCTCTCGCGCCTGGTGGCCGCGGGCGCCTTGTTCCAGCGCAGCCAGGCCACCCCCGGCGTGATTACCCAGGCGGTGGACACCGCTTCGGCCCAGGGCTGGCGCCGACCCTTGCTGGCCTGGCTCAAGGTGGAGCAGGCACGGGCGCAGGCGGCAGGTGCGGCGGACGAGGTGGCGCGGGTTCAGCGGCGGATCGATCTGGTGGCTCCCCCACCGAAGTAGGGTGGTCAAGGGGCCGATGGCCGCCCGGAGCGCGGTCCGTCGCGAGTGAAAGGTCCGGTCCAGAGCACCCGTGGAGCCGGCTTCGCCGGGCCACAGGGTGCGTCCCCCTCGAAGCGCCGAAGGCGCGCCACAGAGGGGGAAGCCGCACAGCGGCGCAGGGGGAGTTCTAGTTCAACCGCCGAGAACCCCCAACGCAAACGGCAGACTCACCATCCCCAGCAGCGTGGACAGCGTGACCAGCCCGGCCACATACGGCCCGTTGTAGCCCATGCGCGCGGCCAGCACGTAGCAGGTGGACGCGGTGGGCACGGCCGAGAACATCAGCAGCACCGTGGTTTGCGTCGCGTCCAGGCCGAACAGGCGCGCCAGGCCAAAGGCCATCAGCGACATGCCCAGGTGCTTGACCGCGAGCACCGACACACCCAGGGCCTTGGCGGTGTGCAGGCTGCCCAGCTGCATGCCCGCGCCCGCGGCCATCAGCCCCAGCGCCAGGGACGACTGGCCGATGCGCGTGACCGTGGGTTCGAGCCAGCCGGGCACGCTGAACCCGGCCAGGTTGGCCAGCAGGCCGCTGGCGGTGGCGATGATCAGCGGGTTGCGCACCAGCTCCCGCACGAAGCCCTTGCCGGCGTGGTGGGCCATGGGCCAGACGGCGCCCACATTGAACAGCGGCACGCACACGCCGATCAGCACCGCCACCAGCTGCAGACCCTGCGGGCCCACCACCTTGCTGGCCAGCGCCAGGGCGATGAAGGAATTGAAGCGAAAGCCCACCTGGGCGCTGGCCGCGTGCAAGCGGCCGTCAAACTGGCGGCCGAGCCAGGGCCAATAAGGCAGTGAATAGGTCAACGCGATGCCGCACAGGCCGAGGGTGAAACCCGCCGCCATGAGAGCGGACGTGCCCTGCAGGTCCAGCGGGTTGCGCACGATGCTGTGGAACAGCAGCACCGGGAACAGGAAGTAATAGACCAGGCTCTCGATCGGCTCCCAGACCTTGCGGTCGAGCGCGGTGAAGCGGCACAGCAGGTAGCCGATGAAGATGAGCGAAAAGTCGGGAAAGAGCAGCTGGGCGAAGTTCACGCGGCGAGGATACCGGCCGGTGGTGGGCCCGATCGGGGGTTTTCACTTATGTAGTGTCCCCATGGTGGCTTTTGCGCGGCGTGTCTAGAGTTCGGGCAGGGGTAACATGCCCTTTGCTATCGTTTCGAAGTCATCCATCCACGAAGGAGTGCGCGCCATGGTTTCCCGTCGTCAGTTGTTTGCTTGTGGTCTGGCCACCGCGTCGGTGTTCGCCGCTGGAGCGACCTGGGCCCAGGCCTACCCGAACAAGGTGATCCGCCTGCAGGTGCCGTTTGCGCCCGGGGGCACCACGGACATCATTGCCCGCGTCATGTCCGAACCGCTGGGCCGTGCCCTGGGCCAGAGCGTGGTGGTGGAAAACAAGGCCGGTGGCGGCGGTGTGGTGGGTGCCAGCGAACTGGCCCGCGCCCCGGCCGACGGCTACATCATCGGCATGGCCACAGTCTCGACCACCGCAGCCAACCCGGCCATCAACCCCAAGATTCCGTACAACACGCTCACCGATTTCACGCCCATCATCAACATCGCGGCCACGCCCAATGTGATCGCGGTGCACCCCAGCTTCCCGGCCAAGGACTTCAAGGGTTTCCTGGCCGAGATCAAGAAGAACCCCGGCAAGTACAGCTACGCCAGCTCGGGCACCGGCGGCATCGGGCACCTGCAGACCGAGCTGTTCAAGAGCCTGACCAAGACCTTCATCACCCACATCCCGTACCGGGGTGCCGGCCCGGCCCTGAACGACACCGTGGGCGGCCAGGTGCCCATCATCTTTGACAATCTGCCGTCCGCGCTGCCGCACATCAAGGCCGGCCGCCTCGTGCCCATCGTGGTGGCCGCACCGCAGCGCCTGGCCGTGCTGCCCGATGTGCCGACCTTCAAGGACGTAGGTTTTGAACCGGTCAACCGCATGGCCTATTACGGTTTCATCGCGCCCAAGGGCCTGCCCAAGGACGTGACCGACAAGATCTACAACGCCACCCAGCAGGCGCTCAAGGACCCGGCCGTGCGCAAGCGCATCGAAGACACCGGTTCGCTGATCGTCGCCAACACACCCGAGCAGTTCACGGCCCAGATCAACGCCGAGTTCGAGGTCTACAAGCAGGTGGTGGCCAAACAGCGCCTCAGCCTGGAGTGATGGACGCTGCCGCGCTGGCACGCAGCGAGGCCAGCGCGGGCACCTTCATCGACGCCCTCTGGCTCGAAGAGGGCCTGTCGCGCAACACGCTGGACGCATACCGTCGCGATCTGGTGCTGTTCGGGCAGTGGCTCGCCTCGCGCGAATGCGGGGCCAAGGCCCTGCCCGAGGCGGGTGAGGCCGACATCAACGGCTACTTCGCCGAACGCCACGCCCAGACCCGCGCCACCACGGCCAACCGGCGGCTGACGGTGTTCAAGCGCTACTTCCGCTGGGCGCTGCGCGAACGCTTCATCACCACCGACCCCACGCTGCGCCTGCTGGCCGCGCGCCAGCCGCTGCGCGTGCCCAAGACGCTGAGCGAAGCACAGGTGGAGGCGTTGCTGAACGCGCCCGACACCGGCACGCCGCTGGGCCAGCGCGACCGCGCCATGCTGGAGCTGCTGTACGCCAGCGGCCTGCGCGTGAGCGAACTGGTGTCGATCAAGACCTTTCAGGTGGGGCTGAACGAGCACGTGCTGCGCGTGACCGGCAA
>CALRYD010000056.1:0-27522 GCA_943372305.1 Hydrogenophaga intermedia
GGCATGCGGCCCTGCAGCACCGCCAGGCGGTTGGGCCAGTGGGCGAAGTTGGGGAAGGCCACCACGCCGCTGCGGCCCACGCGCGCGGTCTCGCGCAGCATGGTCTCGGCGTTGCGCAGGTGTTGCAGGGTGTCGATCTGCAGCACCACATCGAACGCGTCGTCACCGAACATGTTCAACCCGTCTTCCAGGTTGAGCTGCAGCACGTTGACGCCGCGCTTGAGGCAGGCGTGCACCTTGGCGTCGTCGATTTCCACGCCGTAGCCGGTGCACTGGCGCGTGGCCTGCAGGTGGGCCATGAGGGCGCCGTCGCCACAGCCCAGGTCGAGCACGCGCGAGCCCGGGGGCACCAGGCGGGCAATGCTGTGCAGGATGGTCGGGTCAGCCATGGGCCACCTCCGTCTTCACACCTTGGGACACGGTCTGTTCAAAGTAGCTGCGCACGGCGGCGTGGTACCGCGCATCGTCCAGCAAAAAAGCATCGTGTCCGTGCGGCGCATCGATCTCGGCATAGCTCACGTCGCGCCGGTTTTCCAGCAGGGCCTTGACGATTTCGCGGCTGCGCGCGGGCGAGAAGCGCCAGTCGGTGGTGAAGCTGACCAACAGGAACCTGGCCTGGGCACGCGCCAGCGCGGCGCTGAGGTTGCCGTCGAACTCGCGCGCGGGGTCGAAGTAGTCGAGCGCTCGGGTGATCAGCAGGTAGGTGTTGGCGTCGAAGTACTCGCTGAACTTGTCGCCCTGGTAGCGCAGGTAGCTCTCGATCTGGAACTCCACGTCCTGCGTCGAGTAGCGGTAGGCCAGTTCGGCGGCGGCGCTCGGGTCTTCGCCATCGGCGGCCCGCAACGTGCGACCAAACTTCTCGTTCATCACGTCGTCGCTCAAATACGTGATGTGGCCGATCATGCGGGCGATGCGCAGGCCGCGGCGGGGCAGCGTGCCTTCGCGCAGGTAGTGGCCACCGCAGAAGTCGGGGTCGGTCACGATGGCGCGGCGCGCCACCTCGTTGAAGGCAATGTTTTCGGCCGTGAGGTTGGGCGCGCTGGCCACCACCACGGCGTGGCGCACGCGGTCCGGGTACTGCAGGGTCCAGCTCAGCGTCTGCATGCCGCCCAGGCTGCCGCCCATGACGGCGGCCAGCTGCTGGATGCCCAGCACGTCGAGCAGCCGCGCCTGGGCGTTGACCCAGTCTTCCACCGTGACCACCGGGAAGTCCGCGCCCCAGGGCTGGCCGGTGGCGGGGTTGGTGTGGGTGGGGCCGGTGCTGCCGAAGCACGACCCGATGTTGTTGACGCCGATGACGAACCAGCGGTTCGTGTCCACCGCCTTGCCGGGGCCGATCATGTTGTGCCACCAGCCTTCGCTGCGCGCCAGCGGCTGGCCGTGCTCGTCGGCGTGGAAGCCGGCCACGTGGTGGCTGGCGTTGAGGGCATGGCAGATCAGCACCGCGTTGGAGCGGTCGGCGTTGAGCGTGCCGTAGGTTTCGACCTTGAGTTCGTACGCCGGCAGCACGGCGCCGCTCTTGAGCGGCAGCGGCGTGTCGAACCGGAACGTTTGGGGTGTGACGATCACTGCGTTCTCCTGCGAGGCAGGTCCGAAAAGAGAAAAGCCCGGAACACCAAGAGGCAGACCGGGCATCTCCCCTTTAGCGGCATTTTTAGAGCGCCCGCAATCCGGAACAAATCGGCGCTGGGCGGCAGTATAAGGGCAAGGCTCAAAAGAAAGCCCCTGCGCTGATCAGGCTGGCGGGCGCCTTCATCGGCCTGGATCTGGTGTTGCCCCACCGGATGCGATCGCCACAACGGGCTTTGCCACGGAGCGGAGGCCGGACTGCCGGACCAACGAAACCACCGCAGGCGACGCCCGCCCACCTGACCGCACAGCCGCCCATTCGAGGCCGTTCGTGCGTTTCTGCCGCTCGGTAGGAGGAGGCGTGGCCGACAATACCGCCCAGTTCTGTCCAGCCCTCACGCAAACCTTGAGACGATTCATCCCGCACGCACGCGGCTGGCTGCTGAGCCTGGCCGCCCTGATCACGCTGCCCCACGCCCTGGCACAGACCTGCGCCATGCCCGGCCGCGACGGCAGCACCGCCAGCAGCGGCACGGTCAACACCTACTACCCGCCCGCCACCGGCAGCTACAACGCGGCCAGCACCAGCATCACCCTGGGCGCTTCGCGTGGCGCCGCCACGGCCGTGGCGCCCGGCGACCTGGTGATGGTGGTGCAGATGCAGTGCGCCACCCTGAACGCCACCAACACCAGCAACTATGGCGCCGGCAACGGCACCGGCCGCGGCTACACCGACCCGGCCGGCAGCTGCCTGGCGGGCCGCTACGAATATGTGCGCGCCGGTGCGGGCACCACGGCCGCCTCGCTGGACCTGCGCGGCTCGACGCTGAGCGCCACCTACGTGCAGGACGCCACCACCGCCACCAACCGCCGCACGTTCCAGGTGATCCGGGTGCCGCAGCACGCGGCCCTGACCCTGACCGGCGCCGTCAACGCGCCCTATTGGGACGGCAACACCGGTGGCGTGGTGGCGCTGGACGTGGCCGGCGCGCTGAACTGGAACGGCCAGACCATCGACGTGAGCGAGCGCGGCTTCCGTGGCGCCGCCGCCGTGCAATGGACCGGTGGTGTCGACGCCGACGTCACCCCGGACTACGTGGCCACCTTGGCCACCGACCAGCACGCCACCAAGGGCGAGGGCATTGCGGGCACACCACGCTGGGTGTTCAACCCCGCCACCGGGCTGCGCCAGGACAACGGGGTCGGCTGGGGCGGTTACGCCAACGGCGACCAGGGCCGGGGTGCACCGGGCAACGCCGGCGGCGGCGGCGACAACCGCAGTGGCACGCGCGACAACGGCGGTGGCGGCGGCGGTGGCAATGGCGGCATCGGCGGCCTGGGCGCGTATGGCTGGAAAAGCGGCGGCTGGGGCGGCACCTTCACCGTGGCCGATGTCGACCTGCGCGGCATCGGCGGCGCGGCCTTTGCCTCGGCCGCGCCCAACCGCGTGGTGATGGGCGGCGGCGGCGGCGCCGGGGGCAGCAACAACAGCGGCGCCGATCCCATCAACTCCAGCGGCGGAGCGGGTGGTGGCATCGTGATCGTGCGCGCCGGCAGCATGAGCGGCAGTGGCACGGTCAACGCCAACGGCGCCAACGGCCGCACCCAGCCCATCAACGATGGAGCGGGCGGCGGCGGTGCCGGCGGCTCGGTGGTGCTGATGAGCGTGGCCGGTGGCCTCGGCGCGGTTGCGGTCAACGTGCGCGGCGGCGCGGGCGGCGACTCTTACCTGGTCGCACCGGCCGATTCCGCCCACGCGGGCGGCGGCGGCGGGGCTGGCGGGGTGGTCATCCGCTCCGGCGCGGCGACCGTGAGCAACACGGGCGCGGCCAACGGCATCACCAACACCACGGACAACCCCGTGGGTGGCGCGGCCCATGGCGCCACGGCCGGCGCCGGCGGCACCAGCACACAGCCGGCGGACAGCACCTTCACCAGCACCCGCCCCAGTGCTCAGTGCCTGCCCCAACTGAGTGTTGTCAAAACCACGCTCACGCCCACCGTCACCACGGCCGCCGCAACCTCGGTCAGCTACACCATCGTGGTCAGCAACAGCGGCGGTTCTGCCATCGGCGCCGATTTGGTGGACAACACCCTGCCGCCGGGCTGGACCTTCTCGCAGACCAGTGGCCTGACCTTCGCACCAGCGCTCTCGGCCAGCGCCTGGGGCGGCTTTGTCGAAAGCGCCACCCCGGGCCAGCCGGCGGTGGCGGGCAGCCCGGGCACGGCGGCCAACCTGAGCGTCAACGGTACCCCCACGACCGCACCGCTCTGGGGCAACCTGACGATCCCCGGCCTGACCGGTGGCACGCCCGGCGTGGTCACGCTCAGCTTTGTGGTCAGCGTGCCGGCCAGCGCACCGGTGGGGTGCTTCCACAACCCGGCGGGCGTGAAATACCTGGACCCGACGCGCAGCACGGCAGGGCGCGAAGTGGCGCCCGCCACCAACAACACCGCCAACCGGGCCGGCGCACAGGTCGGTGCAACGGCCAACACGGCCTACGAAACCAACCCCGGCCCAGGCACCACGGTGGGCGGCAGCCAGCACTCGGGCCTGGTCGCCGGACCGGCCAGCGACGACGTCTGTCTGCAGGGCGACCTCTCGATCACCAAGTCGGCCCCGGCCAGCGTGATCGCCGGCCAGACCCTGACCTACACCCTCACGCCACGCAACAACGGCCGCACCATCCGCGACCTGACGTTCGCCGCCGACCAGGCGGCCGACGCCACCAACACCAACGCCAGCACCCGGGTGCTGGCCAACAGCGTGGTGCGGGTGACCGACACCCTGCCAGCGGGGGTGACCGTGACCAGCGTCATTGCACCCACCGGCTGGACCTGCGGCCTCAGCGGCCAGACGGTCACCTGTGACAGCACGGTGCCCCTGCCCATCGCGGCCAGCACCAACCTCAATGCCATCACCGGCACGGTGCGGGTGAGCAACAGTGCCTGCCCCGGGCCCCTGGTCAACACGGGCGCCATTGCGGGCTTTCAGGCCCCCTACGCCGACAGCACGTCGGCCAACGGCAGCAGCACGGTGAGCACCTCGCTGGTGTGCAGCGGCACGCTGACGGTGGCCAAGGACAACGGCAGCAGCGCGGTCACCACCGGCACCACCACCACCTACACCGTCACGATCGCCAACCAGGGGCCCGCCAGTGCTGATGGTGCGGTGGTCAGCGACACGCCCGGCGCCGGCCTGTCCAGCTGCAGCGTCGTCTCGTGCAACGCCACAGGCGGCGCCAGTTGTCCCGCCACGCTGGCCAACCTGCTCGTCCCGGGCGGTGCGGCCTTGCCCAGCCTGCCCTCGGGCGGCTCTGTGGTGTTCGGTGTGCGCTGCACGGTCACGGCCAGCGGTGTTTGAGCAGCCTCGCGTCCGGTGGTGTTGTAAACGCGCACCAAGCCCGAGGGGGGCTTGCGTGGGCAGAAAAAATGTCCCAACGAGCGGAACGATCGGCGCATAATGCCTTCGCGGGCGCCTGCGGGCGCCCGTTGAACCAGTGATCGGTCGGTTTCGCGTGCTACAGGTATTTGTGTGCTAACGGGGCTCCATCGCTACTTCTTTCAGTGTTTCTAGGAGTCCCAACCATGGGCAACAAACTGTACGTCGGCAACCTGCCGTACACCGTGCGCGACGAAGACCTGCAACAAGCTTTCGGCGCTTTTGGTTCTGTGAACAGCGCCAAGGTCATGATGGAGCGCGACACCGGCCGTTCCAAGGGTTTTGGTTTCGTCGAAATGGGCAGCGATGCTGAAGCCCAGGCCGCGATCGAAGGCATGAACGGCCAGTCCCTGGGCGGCCGCAGCCTCGTCGTGAACGAAGCCCGCCCGATGGAAGCCCGTCCCCCCCGCACCGGCGGCTTCGGCGGCCCGCGCGGCGGTGGTGGTGGCTTCGGTGGCGGTGGCGGCGAAGGCGGCTTCCGCAGCCCCTACGGCGCTGGCCGTGGTGGCCGTGAAGGCGGCGGTGGCCGCGGCGGTTACTGATCGCTGCGCAAACGCGCCAGACCGCTGAGGCGGTCTGAAACAAAAGCCCCGAGGCCTCGGCCCAGGGGCTTTTTTGTTGCCTGATCCAACCCGGCCGGTGTGGCGCCGAGAGGGCTCGGCCCTATTCTCGCAGTGGTTCCGGGGATGACCGATCGGCCCCCGTCGACCCGTCAGGCTTTGCCTTGGCCCTTGCGGTGCTTGCGGGGCCGACCCGCCAGCAGGCGGTCGAACCAGGGGTTGGGCAGCAGGCGCAGCAGCTTGGCGACCACCCCCATCTGCCAGGGGATGACGCGGTAGCTGGTCTGCGCGGTGATGGCGGCGAACGCCCGCTCGGCAAACGCTTCGGGGCTGAGCAGGAAGGGCATGCCGTAACGGTTCTGGCGCGTCAGCGGCGTGTCCACATACCCCGGCAGCAGGGTCACCACTTTCACGCCGCTGGCACGCAGTTCACCGCGCAGGCTTTCGCAGTACGCGACCACACCGGCCTTGCTGGCGCAATAGGCACCGTGCCCGGGCAGGCCGCGGATGGCGGCCACGCTGGCGATGCCCACCAGCGAGCCGCTGCCGCGCGCGACCATGCCGGCCACGAACGGATGGAACGTTGCCGCCAGCCCGGTGTTGTTGAGCGCCAGGGTGCGGGCCATCACGTCCAGATCGTCGCGCTCGGCGGTGTCCATGCCGACGCTGATGCCGGCGTTGGCGATCACCACGTCGGGCAGGCCCTGGGCAGCGATGCAGGCCTGACCTGCGGCCACGATGCTGTCCACCTCTGCCACGTCGGCGCCGTACACGCGGCAACGCTCCGGGCCCAAGCCTTGGGCGTCGGCCCAGGCCTGCATGTCGGCCGTGCGGCGCGCCACCAGCGCCAGGCGCCAGCCCGCTTGCGCGTAGCGGGCGGCCAGCGCCTGGCCGATGCCGCTGGACGCGCCGGTGATCAAGGCCAGGGGAGATATCGGGTGGTTCATCGGGTCACGCCTCAGCGGGGCGCCAGCGTGGCGCGCACGCGGCCGGTGAGGGTGGCCACGCGCACGTCGCCACCCTCGTAGTCGAGCGCATCGGCCTGCAAGCGGTCGTTGCCGCGCACCAGCAGCACCGGGCGGTCGGACACCACGCGCTCGGGCGCGGTGAAGATCTGGATGAACTCGCCCCGGAACTCCAGCCGCGGCACCGCATCGGCCTGGCCCGGGCGCGACGGCTCGCGGATCACGACCGCGTCGCCTTCGAGCGTGAAGGCGGTCTGCTCCGCGTTGCTGATAACACGCCGCGCGGTGGCGGTGGTCAGCTGCCCGCCTGCGCCGACCGAGCGGATGCGGGCGTTGTCGATTTCGACGGTGTCGGTGTCGGGGTGGTGGCGCGCCTCGGCACCGAACACCTCGCTCCTGAGGGCGCCACTGGCGTCGAACACCTTGACCGAGAAGCGCTGCATGAAATAGTCGGGCTCGTGCGTGACCGGGCGCTCGGGCGGGGGCTCCAGGGCTTCGGGCGTTGCGCGCAGCAGCCAGTACGATGCGGCCGCCAGCAGGGCCATGAGCAGCACCGGCAGGTAGATGGAAACCTGGTCCCACAGGCGCTGGCGCGAACGGGCGCGCGGGCGCGTTGCCTGTGGGTTGCTGGGGGGCAGGGCAGCTGCGTTCACCGGGCCGCCGCTTCGAGTTCGGGCGCGTAGGCGCCGCTGGCGACCAGCAGCAGATCGCACAGCTCACGCGCTGCGCCGGCCCCTGCGGCCGCGCGCGTGACGTGGTGGACCAGCGCCAACACCTCGGTGTGGGCGGTGGGCGGACAGCAGGCCAGGGCCACACGGCGCAGAACCGGCAGGTCGGGCCAGTCGTCGCCCATGGCCGCGGCCTGCGACCAGTCCAGCCCCAGGCCGGCCAGGATCTCGGCCGCCGCGGGGGCCTTGTCTTCGGTGCCGTAGCGCACGTGCTGCACACCCAGGGCCTGCAGGCGCAGGCGCAGCGCGGGCGAGTCGCGCCCGGTCACGACCGCGGGGGTGATACCCGCGCGCTGCAGCAGCTTGATGCCGTGCCCGTCGAGCGAATGGAAGCGCTTGAGCGTCTCGCCCGCCTCGGAAATGAACAGCCCGCCGTCGGTCAGCACCCCGTCGATGTCGAAAAACACCACCCGCACCGGCTGCGCCCGCAGCAACAGCGCGGGATCAAAGTTCAGCACAGGACGCAGAGGCGGCAGCGGAGGCAATTCGGATGCGGACATGGGGTAGATCGTACCGGCGCGAAGGGACTCTGGTCGAGGGCGCCGCGGAACCGGCTTCGCCGGGCCGCCAGCGCCGCCCCCTGGGGGGTGACGCGCGCAGCGCGGCGCGGGGGGGTCAAATCACCTTCGCGCGCATCAGGTCGTTGGTGTTGAGCGCGCCCACCAGACAGCCGGCCTCGTCCACCACCAGCACGCTGGTGATGCGGTTGGCTTCCATCTGTTCGGCCGCGGCCACGGCCAGGGCGTCGGCGCGCACCGTGCGCGGGTTGACGTGCATCACCTCGCTGGCGCGCAGGCTGCGCAGGTCCACGCTACTGCCGGATTTTTCGATCAGGCGGCGCAGGTCACCGTCGGTGAAGATGCCTTGCACGCGTCCGTCGGCGTCGACGATGGCGCTCATGCCCAGGCCCTTGGCGCTGATCTCGCGCATCAGGCTCATCAGGTCGGCCTCGGGCGGCACGCAGGGCAGGTCGTCGCCGCGGCGCATCACGTCGCTCACGTGCGTGAGCAACTTGCGGCCCAGAGCGCCGCCGGGGTGCGAGCGGGCAAAGTCGTCGGCCTTGAAGCCCCGCGCGTCCAGCAGCGCCACGGCCAGCGCGTCGCCCAGCGCCAGTTGCGCGGTGGTGCTGGCGGTGGGGGCCAGGTTGTGCGGGCAGGCTTCCTTGTCCACCGCGGCGTCCAGCACCACATCGGCATGGCGGCCCAGGGTGGACTGCGCGCGGCCGGTGAGCGCGATCAGCGGCACGCCCATGCGCTTGATCAGCGGCAGGATGGCGGTGAGTTCTTCGCTCTCGCCGCTGTTGCTGATGCCCAGCACCACGTCGGCGGCGGTGATCATGCCCAGATCGCCGTGGCTGGCTTCGGCCGGGTGCACGAACATGGCCGGCGTACCGGTCGACGCCAGTGTGGCCGTGATCTTGCGGCCCACGTGCCCGCTCTTGCCCATGCCCATGACAACCAGCCGTCCCTTGCAGGCCAGGGCCAGCGCAACCGCGCGGGCGAAACGCTCGTCCAACCGCGCGGCCATGGCCTGCACGGCCTGGGCTTCGATGTCCAGGGTTTCACGGGCCAGCGCAAGCGCGCGCTGCGGGTCGAAGGGGGTGCTCTGGGTCATGGCGCGATTATCGTTGCGCCCCCGTGGCAAACACCCCGGAACGGCGAAGACCGGCCGCTACCATAGGGCCATGAACGCGCTCGACCTGACCCTGCTCTACCTGGCCGCGGCCGTGCTGGGCGTGGTCGGTTGCCGCCTGCTGAAGCTGCCGCCGATGCTGGGCTATCTGGTGGTGGGCGTGGTGATCGGCCCCAACGCGCTGGCGCTGGCGCAGAACTCTGCCGGCCTGCGGCACCTGGCCGAGTTCGGTGTGGTGTTCCTGATGTTTGTCATCGGGCTCGAATTCAGCCTGCCCAAGCTCAAGGCCATGAAGCGCCACGTGTTCGGCCTGGGCCTGTCGCAGGTGGTGCTGACGGTGCTGCTGACCACGCTGGCTTCGCTGGCGCTGGGCTGGCTGCTGCCCCAGTGGTGGCAGATGGAATGGCAAATGGCGCTGGCCCTGGGGGGCGTCATGGCCATGAGCAGCACCGCCATCGTCATCAAACTGGTGGCCGAGCGGCTGGAACTCGAAAGCGAGCACGGCAAACGCGTGGTGGGCATCCTGCTGTTCCAGGACCTGGCCGTGGTGCCGCTGCTGGTGTTGATCCCGGCGCTGGGTTCGCCGCCGGACGAGTTGCTCAAGGCGCTGGGCATCGCCCTGGTCAAGGCCACGGTGCTGCTGGGCATTTTGCTGACCGGCGGCCAGCGCGTGATGCGCTGGTGGCTGACCCTGGTAGCGCGGCGCAAGAGCGAAGAGCTGTTCATGCTCAACCTGCTGCTCATCACGCTGGGCCTGGCCTGGCTGACCGAGCACGCCGGCCTGTCGCTGGCGCTGGGCGCCTTTGTGGCCGGCATGCTGATCTCGGAAACCGAATACAAGCACCAGGTGGAGACGGACATCCGCCCCTTCCACGACGTGTTGCTCGGTCTGTTCTTCATCACCATCGGCATGCTGCTGGACTGGCGCCTGGTGCTCGAACGCTGGCCGCTGGTGCTGTTGCTGCTCACGGCCTCGCTGGCCTTCAAGATCGCGATGATCACCGGCCTTACGCGCGCCTTCGGCGCGCCCATGGGCACCGCCCTGCGCACCGGCCTGTACCTGTGCCAGGCGGGTGAATTCGGCCTGGTGCTGCTGTCGCTGGCCGGGCAGCACGATCTGGTGCCACCGGCGCTGTTCAACCCCATCCTGGCCAGCATGGTGATCTCCATGCTGGCCACGCCGTTCATCATCCAGCGCGCCAACGATGTGGTGACCCGCGTGGTCGGCAGCGACTGGCTGATGCAGTCGGTGCAGATGACCAGCATCGCGCGCAAGGCCATCGGCGCCGACAAGCACGTGATCATCTGCGGCTACGGCCGCTGTGGCCAGAACCTGGCCCGGTTGCTCGAAGCCGAAGGCATCCCGTACATGGCGCTGGATCTGGACCCAGACCGCGTGCGACAGGCCGCTGCGGCGGGCCACTCGGTGGTGTTTGGCGACGCGGCGCGCCTGCAGGCGCTGATGGCCGCCGGCCTGCACCGCGCCAGCGCGCTGGTCATCACCTACATCGAAACCGCGAGCGCCCTGAAGGTGCTGCACCACGCGCAGGAACACGCGCCCCAGGTGCCGGTGGTGGTGCGCACCATCGACGACCTGGACCTGGACAAGCTGCGCAGCGCCGGCGCGACCGAGGTGGTGCCCGAAGCGATCGAAGCCAGCCTGATGCTGGCCAGCCACGCGCTGGCCCTGGTGGGTGTGCCCATGCGGCGCGTGATCCGCGTGGTGCAGGACCAGCGCGACGAACGCTACAACCTGCTCAAGGGCTACTTCCACGGCGCCGACGACGACAGCGTGGAAGACGCCGACACCGAGCGCCTGACCACCGTGACCATTCCGCCCGGCGGCCGCAAAGTAGGCCGCACGCTGGGCAGTCTGACCCTGGAATCGTTGGGCGTTCGAGCGGCCAGCCTGCGGCGCGCCAACGGCCGCGGGGTGGACCTGACCGACAACACCGTGCTCGAAGGCGGCGACACGCTGGTGCTCAGCGGCACCACCACCGCGCTGGCGCTGGCCGAAGAAAAGCTGCTGTCGGGCAAGACCTGAGGGCCCGGTCGGGCCGCCATAACCTGACCACCGGCGTGGCTTTTTGAACGCAGCAGTCTTCCGGAAGACCCGCCGGTCTTTAATGCAGGTCTTCACAAACCCCCCAGGAGACCGAGATGATGGATCGACGTGCGTTTTTGGGTGCCGGCATGGCCGGCGCCGCTGCCCTGAGCTTTTCGTCCGTGTGGTCGCAGCAGGCGGCGCCCAACTTCGGCCCGCCCACCCTGCCCACCACCGGCTTCAAGCGCGTGAAGCTCGGCGCCATGGAGGTGATCGCCCTGAACGACGGCGCGCTGCGCCGCCCACTGGGCGAAGAGTTCGTGCGCAACGTGCCCCTGGAACAGGTCAAGGCCCTGCTGTCTTCCCAGAACCTGCCGACCGACTACATCGATATCCCGTTCACGCCCTTCCTGGTCGTCAGCCCGGCCGGCAAGTTCCTCATGGACACCGGCTTTGCCGACAACGGCCCCCCGACCACCGGCAAACTCGCGGCCCAGCTGGCAGCGGCCGGCTTCAAGCCCGAAGACATCGACCATGTGGTCATCAGCCACTACCACGGCGACCACATCAACGGCCTGCGCAAGAAGGACGGCTCGCTCATGTTCCCCAAGGCCAAGGTGCACGTGCCGGCGCCGGAACACGCCTTCTGGTTCGACGACGCCAAGATGAATGCGGCGCCGCCGGCGGCACGCGGTGGCTTCGAGAACGCGCGCAAGGTGATCGGCGGCATCCCGGCCGAGCAGCTGGTGCGGTTCGAACCCGGTGCCGAGCTGGCCCCCGGCATCCGCGCCGAAGCGGCCTTCGGCCACACGCCGGGCATGAACCTGTTCAGCGTCACCAGCGAAGGCCAGAAATTCGTCTACGTGGCCGACGTGACGAACATTCCGTCGCTGTTCGCGCGCAGCCCGGACTGGGCGGTCCAGTTCGACATGGACCCCGAGATGGCCCGCCAGACCCGCCGCCGCGTGTTCGACATGCTGGTCAAGGACAAGACCCTGGCCGGCGGCTTCCACTTCCCCTTCCCGGCCTTCGGCACGCTCGAAGCGGCGGGCAACGGCTACCAGTTCAAACCGGTCGCCTGAACGCGCGCACTTCCGTCCAAGGGGTGCCGCGGAACCGGCTCCGCCGGGTCGCAGGCAGCGCCCCCTGGAGGTGGTCGCGCGCAGCGCGGCAGGGGTCTTCATAATCGCGTTCATGGACACCTCCGCCTACCTCAAAAGCCACATCCGCACCGTGCCCGACTGGCCCGCGCCGGGCGTGCAGTTTCGCGACATCACGCCGCTGCTGCAGGACCCCAAGGTCTTCCGCGTGCTGATCGACACCTTCGTGCACCGCTACATGGACCCGGCACTGCGGCCCACCGTCGTCGCCGGGCTGGATGCGCGCGGGTTCATCATCGGTTCGGTGCTGGCTTACGAGCTGGGCGTCGGCTTCGTGCCGATCCGCAAGAAAGGCAAGCTGCCCTTCACCACGGTGGAGGAAACTTACGAGCTGGAATACGGTAGCGCCACGGTGGAACTGCACACCGATGCGGTCAAACCCGGTGACCGGGTGGTGCTGATCGACGACCTGATCGCCACCGGCGGCACCATGATGGCGGGGCGCCGCCTGCTGGAAAAACTGGGTGCCGAGGTGATGGAAGGCGCCGCCATCGTGGACCTGCCCGAACTGGGCGGCTCGCAAAGGCTGCGCGAATCCGGGCTGGCGTTGTTCACGCTGCTCGACTTCGCCGGGTACTGAACAGGAACGCAGTCCCACGCTTGCGGCTGACGCCGGCGGCTGTCCCGGACAGCCGTCAGGGGATCGGGATCAGAGCTTCCCGTACTGCGTGGCGCTCAGCGCGCTGAAGTCGCTGTGCGACTCGGGCTGGGGCAGGTGGCCGAACACGTCGGCTTCCAGCGGCCCGCCGCGCAGCGGCGTCTGCACGGTTTCCAGCGCCTGGCGGAAGGCTTCCAGTTCGTCGCGTCCCACCGGCTGTGCGCGGCCGCTGGAGAGGGGCATCTCCGGGCGGGGAATGGCGGTGTCGCTGGCCAGCGGCGCCGGGGCCGATGCGGGTGCATCGCGACGGGTCTGTGCCGCCACCGCGGCCTTGAGGGCGATGCCGCGCTGGTCGTGCACCGGCTTGCGGCGCCAGTAGACCGAGCCGACTTTCATGTCGTGGCGCGACTCGGCACTGACCTGCACCCAGCGCTCGATCTCCAGCAAATACTCGTCGGGCATCACCTCGGCCGGCAACGCCAGGTCGATCAGCACCAGAAAGCTGTCGCCGTTGGCGTCCAGCGTGAGCACCTTGAACTCGTAGCTCGATGAGAGCACGCCACCGCGGATCATGGATTCGCGCACCACCGAGAACAGCTGCTCACGGCGCAGGATGCGGCGCCCGCGGCGCGGCGAAATCAGCGGCAGCGTGGTCTGCCCGAAGGACTTGCGCGGGCGCGGCGACGTGCCTTTGCGTGTGGTGGCGGTTTTTTTGGTGTTCAGCCAGTTGAGCAGCATCATGGTTCGGGCCTCAAAGGCGCCACAGGCGCATGTTCAGACTATCGGCGCAACGGCGCGGGAATTGAACGCCCGCACGCCCACCGGCAGTCGCGGGCCGATCAGGTGACCGCGACCCGCTTGGGTTTGTTGTACATGCGCCGCGCCAGCACGGCCGACATGGCCACGGTCAGCTCCAGCGCCAGTTCGGGGAAACGGGTGGAGAGTTCGCGAAAGCGCAGCGGCGTGAGGCACCACAGCCGACAGGCGCTGCCGGCGTTCACGGTGGCACTGCGCGGCAGGTGGCTGAAGAAAGCGCCCTCGCCCAGCAGCGAGCCGGCGCCCACCATCGCAATGCGGATGCGGTCCTTGTCGTCTTCGTAGTGCACCGTCAGGCTGCCGCTCTCGACAAAGTACACCGTGCGGTCCTTGACGCCCTGCTCGATCAGCACCTGGCCCTGCTGCAGGGTCACCGGCTGCAGGTAGTCGGCCACGCTGCGCCACTGGGCGTCCTGCAGGTTCAGTGGCACGGCGTCCAGCGCGTTGCTGTGCTTCATGGCCTGAGCCAGGTCCAGGATGTCAAAGCGCACAGGGGTGGGCGAAGCGGCGTTCATGCAGGGACCATAACCTCCGCATGGCCGCGTGTGCAAGGCAGTGCTTACGCGTTCTTACAACTGCGTTCCCAGCGGTGCGCTGCAGCGCACCAACGGCAGATCGACCTTCACTTGCCGATGCAAAAAGTAGACAACCGGCTGTACACCGCACAGGCTCTATATCAAGCCATGTTCACAAGCAAACTTGGACCCAAACTTGGACCCTTTTAAGCTTGTCGTCTATCCGAACGGTCACATAGCATGTAGCGACTTTTCGCTCTGACGCAGATGCTCATGGACAAAGTTGCTCGTGGTTGAATGACTGACACCTGTTCTAGGACGACTCTTGGTCGCTCACCTCTACACGCAGCAACATGAACACTATTGACTGGCTATGCATGCGTGCACCAGGCTTTGCTGAGCTTTCAGAAGAAGACCGCCAAGCGATCTTTCATTTTTCGGTGCTCTGGAGTTTTTTCGAGGCCAGAGCACTCAGCACAAATGGGTCAGCGGGGAAAATTCTCAGTGTCACACATGAGTGGGCCGCTCTCGGTCATCTCACGCTCCAACCATTCGAGAATAGTCTTGACTACTTTCGCGCTCGCTACGTTGCAAACGGAGCGCCTACACAGTTATTCCAAGGTCTCGCTTTCCGAGAATACGACAAGCCGGCATTGGTGCTTTCCGTCCTAAAAGGCGAGGACATGAGCCTTGCCAATACTGTTGCTGCCTTGCTTCTTGTTGCGTTCCGTCTGCGAAACAATCTATTCCACGGAACTAAGTGGGCTTATGGCATTCAGGGGCAGCGCGAGAATTTCAATCAGGCTGCAGCCGTACTGATGGCGGCATTAGACGCCCGAGAGCAGCTCTAGATGAGGCACTCGCTTTCATTCGGCAGCCTTAACGATAACTTCTACCATGACCGATCCCGTTGCACAGGCATTAGTGCGAATTGTCGAGCAGTCCGCCACGCCCGAAGAGATGACCCTTCGGGTTAGCAAGGCGTTCGGCGATAGCAAGCTCTCTCATGCTCGTCAGATCGCAGCCGAAACCAAGGGCTTGTCGTGGCTTGAGCAAAAGTACAAGCCCTCGCAAGTCGACACTGCTTCTGAAGCGGAAAGAAGCCCTGCAGCGGTAGCCGAGGCACTTCGGAGAGCACCTAGTCTTGTTGTCCTCTTGGTCGGTGCCATGACCTTGTTGCTGGTCCTTCTCTTCCCGCCGTTCATCATTTCTCTGCCAGGAGGCATGGTGAACAACGCTGGATTTGGCTTCATCTTGAGCCCGCCTACACAGGGAATCTTGACAGCAGTGGTGAACTCACCCTTGCTTGGCCTACTCGCTCTGGGCATTTTGGTATCGACAGCATCGATCTATATTGTGGTTCGACAACTAGAACGAGTCGTAGGTGCGAATCGACGCAACCAGAAAGTCGGATAGACACGGAACTTCGACTGAATTTCAAGCGAGTCGCAATTGAACGATGCCGCCCACACTTAAGGATTTCCGACGCAGTCCAATCCTACGCGTGAAGAACTGACCAACCGTCTTTAGCCCAAAGTCACTCCCCCCTTGAGAATCGCTTTGACCACGGCAGCAGCAACTTCTTCTGCGGTACTCGCCGCGCGGTGCGTTGGATACGCCAAACCCTGAATGATCTCCCCTTGCCGTCGCGCGGCGACGGTCCCGTAACTGTAGAAAGTGGTCAACACCCCCTCGTGTCCAAGGTTCTGACTCCAGGCCTTGAAGTCTTCAGGGGTCTGGCACACAGTCTGCCCGAGCAAAACCAACGTGCTGCGCAGGCTGTGCGGGTTGTAGTACGGCAGCCCTGCCGCCTCAAATGCCCCCCTAAAGATTGCCCGGATCGGCGATGCCGACGCCCATGCCTTACGCTCAAGACCTACTGCCTCGAAATGCAGCATGGTGCCCAGTTCGACACGGGTGGCAGGAAACAGAGGGTCGTCGTGCCCCCACAGCAGCTCACCTCGCAGGTATTGCACCCAGTCATCAACGATCTGTCGCACTTCCGAACCCACGGGAAAAAAGAAGGTCGTAAAGGTCTTGCTGAACTTGGTCTGCACCTCTCGCGCGTCCTGAAACACGCTGCCCGCAACCAGGTCCACGTGCTTGAGCCTCATGCTAGCCAGCGCACTGTCGCGCGCCCCCGTGAGTAGTGCAAATGCCACCAGGGCCCGGTTTCGCCGCTCAATTGCACTGTCTGCAGGCATGGTCGAAATCACGTGCTTGACTTGCTCAAGTGTCGGCACCGGCCTAGAGCGCCGCGCCTTGGCCACGCGTGAATCTTTGTCTGAAAAGCTGAAGTACTCGGCATCCGAGTATCGAAGTCTCGACCGATAGCCTGGCTGTAGCGCCAACCATTGGAAGAAGCGCTTTAGGTGCGCCAGTGTTGCGTACTGGGTCGCCTTGCTCAGCTTTTCACCCGTTGCCTTGCTGTCTCGGTCTGCCAATCGGCGCTTGAAGGCTACGGCCTGCTCGAAGTGAAAACCCTTGAAGTCGCGGCACTGGTTGTCGGCCTCGAAACGTGCGATGGCCTTGGCTACCGCGTCTATCGAGTCCTCGCTCTGGCCCTTCGCTTCCTTGAGCAACACGAAATACTGGCGCTTGATGCGCTCGTTATCAGGGTGGTACGTTCGCATGGGGTTTTTCCTCCAACGGGAAGTCACTGTTTAGGCTGGGGAGCAGGCTCTCGCCTATGTGTTCCTCGCCCTGCGGCATCGTCAGCACCAAATTGCCCAAAACCTGCGGGAGCTTCGCCACACTCACGCGACGGTTCAGACCTGCGCCACAACACCCGCACAGCCCCACCAAGTTGCCTTGGGTTGATGTCAGTGGGTGGTATCGAACTTCCCCGTTCGCGGGCGCCCGGGGTTCGCGGCAGCGAAGGCAATAGATTTCGCCCGGGCCGCATGGCTGCTTGTTGGCAGATCTGCGAGCCTGCAGGAAGGTGGCCAAGTGACTGCCCAACACCAATACAGGGCGCCGCTCATCGACGATAGGCAACCCGCGAGCAATCCAAGCTCGGACCGTGTTGCGGTGCACGCCGAACAGCTTGGCAATCTCGTCCACCGTGTAGCTGCGGTGAATCTTCGCCAACCTGGGGTTTGGTCGGGTGGCGGGCATCGACTACTCGGCAACGAAGGCGGCACGTGATGCATCAGAGGTCCGAGCCTGCTCAAGGTTCTTGACCAACACCTTGATTTCCTCGTCCGATTTGCCAGCAATTCGAGCAGCATTCAACGCCGCCACTTCTGCCGCCGGAAACCCGACCGCTCTTGCGCCCAAGCTCACAGGGTGAACAAACAGGCCCTGCGAAATGCGCAAGTAGATGGTCGACCGGGAATACCCAGTCGCTGCTTGCACTTGCTTGCGACGAAGGATAGTGTGGAAATGAGGAGTCGTCTGCGCCATGTGTATCGCCTCTGTTGGGCGTCCCCGGCCTATCCAGGAACATGACTGCAGTTGACCGCTACTCGGAGCTATCCAGGCCGAATTCGTATTGTCGAAACCGAATTCGGTTATCCGCTCAGGACTTTTGCGTCTTGCGACTCCAGACCGTCTGGGTAGCTTCCTTGAGGTACTTGCGTACCGTGTCGTCGGATACGTCCAAACCTTGCTTCTGCAAGTCCCCAGCGATCTCACCGGGGACTTCGCTGCGGGCCGCTTCAGGTGCAAAGCCATAGCCCCCGATAGCCATACCCAGCACCATCTTCAGCAGCGTATTTCTCTCGCGGGTTGACACACCGTCATTGGCAGTAATCGCAGCCTCATCCTGCTCAAGCAAGCGCTCCCTCATCTCCATCAACGAGTCCGTCCTGACCACGAGTACCGCGTCGTCAGGCAGCCCCCCTGCAGGGTAAAAGTTGTCTGGATGGCTCCATGGCTTCTTCAAACTCTTCTTGTCGTGGAATTCGTTGTCCTCAAAGTGCTCCTGAAGTTGGAGCAACACCTCGTTGTCACCTTCCAAAAACGCACCATCCAGTGATTGCATATCCACACGAGGTCCGTCGGTGAGCATCTGGAACTCGTGCTCTACGTCCAGTCGATCACCTCCAATCATCGGAATGTCATAGACGCCTCGTAACCGAACGACGCCTTTTTCGAGATCAATGACCTTGGTAGTCCCCGCGAGCGGGATACCCATGCACAGCTTTTGCCACCCGCCTTGATACTCACCTGGCGCCTTGGCCTTAACGGCAGCAGACAAGTCAATCGGCATGTCGACATGTCGCGCCTCGCTGGCCTCCTTGATGGTGCCAGGCCGGGCGTACACCGCATTCACGATGTTGACGGACAGGGTCAGATGCCCGTCAAGCGCAAGACGCAGCACGTCTGGCACGGTTACCTTCTCTCCGGCCATGATGCTCAGATGCTGTGCCGCGTCTTGCAGGTTCAGCCAATCCTTGAATTTCAGCAACTTACTCATCAAGCACCCAACCCTCGGTAATCAATCAACCTCGCACGCGACATCGGTCAGAAGTCTTCGGTTCCATCACGGCCGGGCTGCTCAGACAAACGCCCCAAATAGATGCCTTCGGTCGAGTAGCACTCGGCATCATGAATCAGCGCAATCCTCATCTCATCGGGGTCCTCAACTGTCTGAAACCGTCCTTCGCACCCGACGTGCGGGTTATGTATCGGCTCTCCAGCCTCATCAAACGACCAAGGGGCTATGTCCGTTCCACCGCACTCCATGCAGTGGGGTGGGCTTTTCCTCGACTCCACCAGTCGGCGGTACACATCGATTCTGTCCAAGTCTTGGCGCTCGTACCGGTCGAGGCCATTCGGCTTTGTGAGATCCAGTGCCCTCAGGTCGGCCTCCTCTTTGTCCAGAAGGTCCATAGAAGGGAGCGCCTCAACCTGTCGAACACGGCTGCAGCCCGTGCACCAACCAAATGTCCAGCGCAGCCTCAGCAGTTCCCCAGTTGCAAACACATAGGTCGAGGGCAGCATGGGAAACGCATAGACCGCCAGCTTGCATGCCTGGCATTCGAGCAGGTGGACCTTCACAGACATACGGCACCTCGTCGATCGTCAAGATTTGGGCAGACCATCGCAGGATGCCGATTGCTTCGCTTGCAGTTCTCTCTGTGCTCGAAGCGCCATCATCCTGGCAGCAATCAACACCGCCCTTTCACTGGGTTTGGTTTTCGAGTCCTGCAACATCTCCACCAAACGCAGGGTTGCCGCTGCTTCCAAGGCTTGCAACGAAGGCACGGCCACGTCACCGGCCCCACGTTCTGACTCACTTGCTTTCATAGGTTGTGCGCCACGGCATCGTAGGTTCGGGTCAAAGTTGATTGAAACAAAGAAGCTGGTCGCAGAGCGCAGGGGGCAAGTCGAGCCGCTCACGGTCGACGCACTGAACCACGCGGCAAGTTCGGTACAGTCGGCACTCCCCCGGTCATGATCATGCGGTGGTGTGCGGTTTTGTACATCTTTCGCCAGTCATTCCACTTGAGACTCTTGCTCATCGTATTTGCAGATGCTGAGCAGTTGTCGTGCAAGTGTCCACCAGATGCCACGCCATCAAGAGCCAAGGCAACCGTGGGGCATTCCAGAATACCCAAACGCCGCGAGTGCGGCCGAGAAGAACAAGGAGCCCGTGTGTCCCGATTGACCGACTTGATTGCCCAGGCCAAAGCCAGAGACCCGCAACTGGGCGCCGACCTGGACCAAGAATTCAAGCAACTGTCATGCCGCCTGCCCTTCGGACTGAACTTTGAGCGTCATCGTCCGGAGGCAGTGGAACTGCCGCAGCGGCCAGTGCGCAAGGGCGACAAGGTACGTGTACTTCCGCCCCGTTGGTCCACAAAAAAAGGCGACCCGAGGCTGTGGCAAGTTAAGGCCATCCACAAAGTGGAAGCAGGCAAGGTAGCGGACTTGGAATTGCTGGACGCAGCAGTTCCGGAGATGCAGACCGTTGCGCTGGACGATCTTGTCGTGGTGGCCGAGTTCCGCGACACCATTTATCCGGGACTGATCAGCACCGGCCAAGTGCAGCGTGGGGGTGACAAGCCCCACCACGCGATCATCAATGGCGAGAACTACCATGTCCTGAAAGCGCTGACGTATACGCATCGGGGTAAGGTTGATGCAATTTATATTGACCCCCCCTACAACACCGGCGCAAAGGACTGGAAATACAACAACGATTATGTCGAGGGAGACGACCTGTATCGCCACAGCAAGTGGCTTGCGATGATTGAACGGCGACTTCACATTGCGAAAGAACTGCTGCGACCAGAAAAATCCGTTTTGATCGTGACGATTGATGAAAAGGAGTACTTGCGCCTAGGTCTGCTTCTAGAGCAGGTTTTTCCAGAAGGCCGGATAACGATGATTTCGGCTGCAATCAATCGAAGCGGCGTCGTCCGCGCGGGGGATTTCACGCGGATAAACGAGTTCGTCTACTTCGTTATGTTCGGTGACAGCAAAGTCATCCCTCAGCGCAGCGGCTCTGTTGAGCAGGTTCGCTGGGCGAGCTTGCGTAGATTTGAAGACTCGTCGCGCCGACACGGACCACAGCCGCGACCTGATCAGTTCTATCCGATCTATCTTCGTGTTTCTGACATGCAGATTGAGCAAATTGGTGACTCAATCGGTTACGACGTGTCTCGCTCCTCCGTCCCCAACCGCCCTGGGTGCATCACTGTCTGGCCACTGAAGCCGGACGGCACAGAGATGATATGGGGACTCACGCCCTCAACAGCACGCAAGCGGCTTGCCGAAGGGTACTTGAAAGTGGCTTTGGGCAAAGGTGCAAAGAACCCAACGCTCTACTATTTAACAAGCGGTCAAGTTGCCGAAATAGAACGCGGCGAATTAGTCATAACTGGTCGGGACAGATATGGCGTAGCAGAGGTTGAGTTTTGTCGTGGAAAAGCAACCTTTCCTACCACCCAATGGGATCATGACAGTCATCAGTCAAAGACCGGCGGCACTGCGATGTTAGCGGCATTAATTCCTGCACGACGCTTCCCGTTTCCAAAGTCACTTTATGCGGTAGAGGACGCTCTGCGCCTTTTTGTTGCTGATAACCAGAATGCAATTGTTCTCGACTTTTTTGCGGGGAGCGGCACGACTGCTCACGCAGTTATGCGATTAAACCGTAAGGATGGAGGATGCCGCCAGTGTATTTCTGTCACCAACAACGAAGTGGCTGCAGATGAGCATAAAGCTCTACGCGAGCGGGGCCTGCGTTCTGGTGATGCTGAATGGGAGCGACACGGCATCTGCGACTATGTTACTAAGCCTCGTGTCCTCGCCGCGATTACAGGCAAGACTCCCGAAGGAGAGCCAATCGATAGCGACTACAGGTTCAATGACGAGTTCCCAATGTCGGAAGGACTGCAGGAGAACGCAGAATTCTTCACCCTTACCTACGAAACACCTATTTCCATCAATCACAACCGCGCCTTCGAGCGAATCGAGGCGCTGTTGTGGATGCGCGCCGGTAGCCGTGGCCCACGCATCGACAAACTGCCCGAGGCAGGCTGGGCGGTGGTGGACGCCTACGGCTTGCTGGTGGAACCCGACGCGGCCACTCCCTTCATCAAGGCGATCCAGCAGACCCCGGGCCTGCGCATCGCATACATCGTCACAGACGACGACCGCCGCTTCCAGGCCCTCGCGCGCAGGCTTCCTGATGGGGTCGAGCCGGTTCGGCTTTATGAGTCGTACCTGACCAACTTCAGCTTCACAAACGGGGATTGAGCGATGAAGTTCACACTAAAAGACTATCAGGCAGACGCGGTGCGCGATGCCTTGGCCAACCTGAAAAAGGCCCGCAAGCGCTGGCGCGAGGACGGGGACAAGCACGCCTTCTCACTCACAGCGGTCACAGGCGCAGGCAAAACCGTGATGGCCGCCGCTGCGCTCGAAGCGCTCTTCCATGGCGACGACGACTACAGCTTTGATGCCGACCCAGGCGCGGTGGTGATCTGGTTCAGTGACGACCCTTCGTTGAACGAGCAGACCCGCTTTCGACTGATGGAAGCCAGCGACCGTATTCGCCATACCGACATGGTTGTGGTGGAAAACACCTTCAACCAGGCCAAATTCCAAGCCGGCAAGATCTACTTTCTGAACACTCAGAAGCTGGGCAAGAACAGCCTGCTGGTGCGCGGACACGACCCGGAAGAACTGGACGCTATGGCTGGCGGTCTGCTGCCAGAAACCCGACCGGACCTGCGGTCACACACGATGTGGGACACCATCCGCAACACCATCGAAGACCCGAGTCTGACTCTGTATCTGGTGCTGGACGAGGCCCACCGGGGCATGGGCAAACAGACTGCTGCGAACCTCAGTGCCAAAAGTACCATCGTGCAACGGCTAATCAACGGCGCTCATGGTGTGCCTGGCGTGCCGGTGGTGTGGGGTATCTCGGCCACCGTGGAGCGCTTCAATAAGGCTATGGATGGCGCACTGAAGCGAGACAGATTGTCCGATGTGGTGGTGGACGCCACCAAGGTGCAGGAGTCAGGGCTGATCAAAGACACCATCATTTTGGACATGCCCGACGAGGTGGGCGACTTCGACACGGTACTGGTGCGCCGCGCTACCGACAAGCTGAAAGCCAGCACTGAAGCATGGGCAGAGTACGCGCGCCAGCAAGAAGAACCGGAGACGGTTCTGCCTTTGATGGTGTTGCAAGTGCCGAACACACCAGACCCGAACGAGATTGGACGGGCGCTCGACACCATCTACCAGCAGTGGCCAGACCTACCTGGCGGTAGCGTGGCCCATGTGTTGGGCGACCACACCACACAGCAATATGGTGATCGGCAAGTGCCACACATAGCCCCTGAACGGGTGCAGGAATCGACTTGGGTTCGAGTGTTGATCGCCAAAGACGCCATCAGCACAGGGTGGGATTGCCCAAGGGCAGAAGTGATGATCTCGTTCCGCGCAGCCAGCGACCGCACACACATCACGCAGTTGCTGGGCCGTATGGTGCGTTCACCATTGGCGCGGCGAATACCAGGTAATGACCGGCTCAACACGGTGGACTGCCTGCTACCGAAATTCAACGCCCAGACCGTGAACGAGGTGGTGGACGCATTGATGAAGGGGGATGACACCGCGCCGCCCCCACCGGGGCGCGTGCTGATCAACCCGGTGGAGATGAAGCCCAACCCTGGCGCCAGCGATGCCGTGTGGGCGCTGTTTGAGAGCCTGCCTTCCCAAACTCGCCCGCAACGCGGCGCCAAGCCCGCCCGGCGCCTAACGGCCCTGGCTCATGAACTGGCATCTGACGACATCCTCCCCGGGGCCGGCAAACTGGCGCACACAGCCATGCACGCTGTACTGGACGACCTGCAGCAAAGCGAAAAGGACAAGATTGAAGCCAAGCGCAAAGCGGTGATGACCGTGGACGGCAAGACCGTAGTGGCCGATCTGCGAGGCCAAACGAAAACGTTCGACGAGTTCTGGGAAAGCGCGGATATGGCAGTGATCGACGACGCCTACAGGCGCGCGGCGCGCATCTTCAGCCCGGATATTTCGCGCACCTACGTGGATGCACTCGCCTACCGGACAGCAAGTCCGGAAGATGCCGATGAGTTTGAAGAGGCACTGGTCGCAGGCCGGGTGCAGGTTGCAGCACTTGGGCTGGTGACTGAAGTCGGACCACACTTTGATGCCCAAGCAGACAAACTGGCAAAGGCTTGGCTAGCCAGCTATGGCGTAGCCATAAAGCGGTTGTCCCACGACCGGCAGGAGTCTTACCGGCTTGTGCGCGAAATGAGCACCGATCCGCAAGACGTGGATCTGGTGAAGCCTGAAGGCCGCTATGAGCCCACCAAGGTGCGGTTGCACGATGTCGAAGCTACTTTGCCAACCTTCAAGCACCACTTGCTTTGCGATTCGGATGGCAACTACCCGGCGGAACTGAACACCTGGGAACTGAAGGTCATCGAAACTGAAACGAAGCGAGAAGGCTTCAGCTTCTGGTATCGCAATCCACAGCAACCGGGGCAGTCTTCACTTGGCATTGCATACCTGTCTGGCGAGCAATATGGCATCGTTCGACCGGACTTCATTTTCTTTGCCAGTGACGCAGATGGCACACCAGTCGCTGACCTGGTAGACCCGCACGGACTTCACCTGGCCGACGCACTGCCCAAATTGCGCGGGTTAGCGCTATACGCCGAAACTCATGCAGGGGCTTTCCGTCGCATCGTGTCGGTGGCTGAGGCTGCAGGCAAGCTGCGCGCCCTCGACTTGAAAAGCGATGCTGTACGCCAAGCCATTGCGGAAGCAGACGACGCCACCGGTCTGTTCAAAGGACCGCTGGCGACTGACTATTGATTTAAGGGCGTTGCTGAGCCGGGCTCAGGCTACCTGCTTAAACCGCCCCAAAATCACCTTGCCGGATGTCATCAGTTGCTCAACGTAGTCGGCCCAGAACTGCAGCATCTCTCTGCGCTGCGGCTCGTACTCGGCGCGGTTGTAGACACCACGCACGCCGCCGATGGTGTGGTTCAAGGCCTTCTCCACCACGTCAGACGCCCAGCCGTTCTCATGCAACAGCGTGGATGCTGTGCGGCGCAGGTCATGGATGGTGAAGGCAGGTATGTCCTGCCCGGTCAGCGCCACCTTCAGTGCACTGTTGATGGCGTTGTGGGCAAATGGCTTGGTCAGGCTACCGCGTCCGGGCATCACCAGCTCACTTCCACCGGCCAAGGCCTGTAGCTCTTTGAACAGGGCCAGAGATTGAAGGGACAGGTAGACGATATGCGGCTTGCCAGTCTTGGAATGTTCGGCGGGGATATGCCATTCGGCCTGCTCGAAGTCCACATGCTCCCAGCGCGCCAGCAGAAGCTCCGACTTGCGCACCATCGTTAGCAAGATCAAGTGCAGTCCGATTTTGAATTGGCGCCGGATGTTTGACTCGAACGCCGCCAGCAGAAACTGCCTGATTTCGTCAGGTGACAGAGCACGCTCGCGTGACCTGGCCTTGTGAACATGGCGCATTGGAAGCGCCAGTACCGGGTTCACGCTCACCAGCCCAGCCGTCATCGCGTAATCAAACAAGCGCTTGAGCACGCCTCGGATGTTTCCTGCAGCAGCGTCGAATCCCTCGTCTTTCTTCTTCCAGATGATGGCGCGCACATCCTCGGTAGTCACATCGCGCACAGGCTTTGTACCGATGGCAGGCACGATGGCCTTGTCGAAGTAGCGGCGAGGGATGGTCACATCCTGGCGATCCTTGGCCACGACCTCGCGAAAGAAGCGCTCACCGAAGTCGGCAACCGAGGTCGCGTCGGCCGAAGCCAGTTTTGCTAGCTGCTTCTGCTTGGCCGGCGATTTGTCCATCGCGGCCGCTTGGGCTGCTTCGTCTCGCTTGATGCGAGCGTTCTTCAGCGTCAGAGCCGGGTACTTGCCGAGAGTTAGCTTTTCGCGCTTGCCCGCGATCCGGTAACGGTAGCGCCAGACGATGCCACCAGTGGGAAACACCTCCACGTACAACCCACGGTCGTCAGCCACGGTGTAGGTCTTGTCCCTTGGCTTGAGAGCCTTCAAGGCAGTGTCTGTGAGTACCATCCATTCTTCCCCGGGTCCAAATAAAAGGGCATTCTGGGTCCAAATGACAAATTGGACCCAGACTTGGACCCGGTTTAGCCTGGCTCTTCTTGGGTCCAAGTGGACATTGTAGGACGATAAAAAGCTTTTAAAACAATCACTTTATGAAGATCAAAAGTGCCGTCCAGAACCTCTTCGGAACCCAGATTATTTCCCGATGCAAAAACGCGAAAAGATCTCGCCCAGCAGGTCGTCGGCGCTGAACTCGCCGGTGATCTCACCCAGCGCCTGCTGCGCCAGGCGCAGCTCTTCGGCCAGCAGGTCCAGGTGTTCGGCCTGCAAAGCCAGGTGCTCGTGCGCCACGCCCAGGTGTTCGCCCACGAGGCGCAGCGCCTGCAGGTGGCGTTCGCGCGCCATGAACAGGCCGTCGCCCGCATGCTCCCAGCCGGCCAGCCGCAGCAGGCGTTGGCGCAAGGCCTCCAGCCCATCGCCCTGCTTGGCCGAGATGACCAGTTCACCCGCCGCTTCGGCCTGCGCCCGCAGCGGCCGGGCGCCTTCGCTGCACTGGTCCCGCTTGTTCCACACCTGCAACAGCGTGATGCCAGCGGGCAGGTCGGCGGCGATGGCCGCGTCAGCGGCCTGGTAGTCGGCCTGGTCGGCGCGCGAGAGGTCGTGCAGGAACAGCACCGCGTCGGCCTTTTGGATCTGGCCCCAGGCGCGTTCGATGCCGATCTGCTCAACCTCGTCCACGTCCGCGCCCTCGCGCAGGCCGGCCGTGTCGATCACATGCAGCGGCACGCCCTCGATCTGGATGGTCTGCTGCACCACGTCGCGCGTGGTGCCGGCGATGGGCGTGACGATGGCCAGCTCGGCCCCCGCCAGCGCGTTGAGCAGCGAGCTCTTGCCCGCGTTGGGCTGGCCGGCGATCACCACTTTCAGGCCGTCGCGCAGCAGGGCGCCCTGGCGCGCCTCGGCCAGCACCGCGGCCAGGCCCGCGCGCAGGCGGTCGAGCTGGCCGCTGGCATCGGCTTTCTGCAGGAAGTCGATCTCTTCTTCCGGAAAGTCCAGCGTCGCCTCGACCAGCATGCGCAGGTTGATCAGGGCATCGCGCAAGGCGTGGATGCGGTCCGAGAACACACCCGCCAGCGAGCGGCTGGCGCTGCGCGCCGCGGCCTCGGTGCTGGCGTCGATCAGGTCGGCCACCGCCTCGGCCTGGGCCAGGTCCAGCTTGTCGTTGAGGAACGCGCGTTCGGTGAACTCGCCCGCGCGCGCTGGCCGCAGGCCACGCAGCAGCGGCTGGCCGTGGGCATCGGCGGTCTGTGCCACCTCCAGGCAGCGCGCCAGCAGCAGCTGCAGCACCACCGGCCCGCCGTGGCCCTGCAGTTCCAGCACGTCTTCGCCGGTGTACGAATGCGGCCCGGGAAACCACAGCGCCAGTCCATGGTCGATGGGCTGGCCCGCCGCGTCCGGGAACGGCAGGTAGCTCGCTTCGCGCGCCCGGGGCAGCCGCCCCAGCAAGGCCGTCACGAACGGGGCCAGCCCCTGCCCCGACACCCGCACGATGCCCACCGCCCCACGTCCGGGCGCGGTGGCGATGGCGGCGATGGGGTCACGGGTGGCGGCGAGCATGGCGAAAGGATAGGCTGAAAAAAGAAAGGGCCCGCGACAGCAGGCCCGTTGGCGTGAAGTGTCCCCTTCCAGAGGCACCGAGGAACCGGCTTCGCCGGGCCTCAGGTGTCGCCCCCCTTTTGAAGGGGGGAGCCGCGCAGCGGCGCGGGGGGTTACTTCTTAAAGAGTTCGAACGGGCTGCTGATCTTCAGTGGCACGCCCATCTTGTGGTTGATGTACGCCTGCTGCGCGATGGTCAACAGGTTGTTCGTGATCCAGTACAGCACCAGGCCGGCCGGGAAGAAGAAGAACATCACCGAGAACACCAGCGGCATCATCCACATCATCTTGGCCTGCAGCGG
>CALRYD010000057.1:0-26379 GCA_943372305.1 Hydrogenophaga intermedia
CCGTCCGAGAGCGAGGGCAAGCCCGAACTGGTCAAGGCCTTCCAGGACGCGACCGCCGCCTTCGACTCCGCCGGCATCTGCATCTTCACCAGCTTCGCCTGGACCCTGGCCGACGTGGCCCCCCAGGTGCAGGCCGCCTGCGGTGAGGAGTACACGATGGAGCACCTCAACCACATCGGCGAGCGCATCTGGAACATGGAGCGCGAGTTCAACAACGCCGCCGGCTTCACCAAGGCCGACGACAACCTGCCCAAGCGCCTGTTGACCGAAGCCGCCAAGACCGGCCCGGGCAAGGGCACGGTCAGCAAGCTCGGCGAGATGCTGCCCAAGTACTACGAAGTGCGCGGCTGGGACACCGAAGGCCGGCCCACCGCCGACACCAAGAGTCGCCTGGGTCTCTGATCCTTGTTGCTGGGATTGAGTGCATGAAGAAGCGGTCCCTGCGACCGCTTCTTTCTTTGTGAATCAGGAGAAAAACACATGACCCATCACGTCATCCTCGGCGCCGGCCCGGCCGGTGTCATCGCGGCCGAAACCATCCGCAAGCACGCACCGCACGACACCATCACCGTCATTGGCGATGAAAACGAAGCGCCGTATTCGCGCATGGCCATTCCCTACCTGCTGATCGGCAATGTGGGTGAAGAGGGCACGCACCTGCGCCACACGGCCGGGCATTTCGAGAAACTCAATGTCAAGGTCTTGCGTGGTGTGCGTGCCAAGGTGCTGGACTCGGCCAAGCGGACCATTGAACTGAGCGACGGCAACACCATCGGCTTCGACAAGCTGCTGATTGCGACCGGCTCCTCGCCCGCGACGCCGCCGATTCCCGGCATCAACGGCCCTGGCGTGCACAGTTGCTGGACGCTGGCCGACGCGCGCGCCATCGCCAACCTGGCCCAGCCTGGCGCCAAGGTGCTGCAGATGGGGGCGGGCTTCATCGGCTGCATCATCATGGAGTCGCTGCAGCGACGAGGCGTGGAACTCTCGGTGGTCGAGATGGGCGACCGCATGGTGCCGCGCATGATGGGCCCCACGGCCGGCGGCATGATCAAGGACTGGTGCGAAGCCAAGGGCGTGAAGGTCTACACCGGCGCCCGGGTCGAAGCCATCGAGCGTGGCACCGGCGCTGAAAAAGGCCTGCTCGGCAAGATTGCTGAAGTGGTGGGCATCGGCCAGAGCACCCTGCCCAGCGGCAAGATGAGCGTGCGCCTGTCCACCGGCCAGCAGCTCGAAGCGGACCTGGTCATCAGCGCCACCGGCGTGCGGCCCAACATCGGCTTCCTCGAAAACTCCGGCGTGCGCTGCCTGGTGGGCGTGCTGACCGACGAGCACCTGCAGACCAATGTGCCCGGCATCTACGCCGCAGGCGACTGCGCTGAGGCCTTCGACAAGGTCAGCGGCAAGACCATCGTCAGCGCCATCCAGCCCAACGCCGCCGAGCAGGCGCGCGTGGCCGCGCTGAACATGGTCGGGCAAAAAGCCGAGTTGATGGGGGTGACCCAGATCAACGTGCTCGACACCCTGGGCCTGATTTCCAGCAGCTTCGGCAACTGGGAAGGCCTGGCCGGTGGCGAGCATGTGGAACTGACCGACAAAGCCAACCACAAGCACCTGAGCCTGCAATTCAAGGGCGACCAGATGGTGGGCTGCAACAGCGTGGGCTGGACCGACCATGTGGGCGTGATGCGCGGCCTGGTCGAAGGCCAGGTCAAGCTGGGTGCGTGGAAGGACAAGCTCATGGCCGACCCGACCCGGCTGATGGACGCTTACCTGGCCGCCGCGCAGGGACAGGGCCACTGGGCAGGTGCGGCAGACGAACGTCGACGCGCCTGATCCACCACGGCTGCGCCGCAGGCCCCTTGCCCTCTCAAAGGCCGGGGGCCTTTGTTTTCTGCACAATGCCCTGCCATGAAGATCACCTTCAAACTTTTCGCCACGCTCACCGACCACCTGCCGCCCGAAGCCCGGCGCAGCAACCAGATCGAACTGGATGTGGCACCCGACGCGCCCATCAGCCAGATCATCGAACCCTTTGGCCTGCCGCCCAAGCTGGTGCACCTGGTGCTGGTCAACGGCAAGTACATCGCACCCGAACAACGCCTGAGCGCGACGCTCAGCGAAGGCGATGTGCTGGCCATCTGGCCACCGATCGCCGGCGGCTGAGGTCTGCCATGCAGTCCGACTACCCCGAGCGTTTCGAGCGCGACGTGGGCTGCAGCGAAGCCGAGTGGCTGGGCTGGATGCCGCGCGCCATCGGCGCCCATGTCTGGCGGCAGGCGGGGTCGTCCATCACCGTGGAACTGCCGGGCGGTCGGCTGACGATGCACTGGCAGCCCCTGCCCGAGCGTCGCATCGCGCTGCTGCGCATGCAGCGCCTGATGGTACGGTTCGAGTTTGACGGGCTCGATGCCGATCAGCGCAAGGCCTTCATGAAGCCGTTCGATTTGAGCCTGCAGCGCGGCGGCGGCTGATACCCCGGGGAGCTGGGTACGATGGCGGCTTCGCCGCCCGTCTCCTGAAAGGATCCGCCATGAGTGAAAACGCCAGCGTCACCATCACCCGCCAGTCGGGCTACCAGTTCCTGGTCGATTTCGGTGAGGCCTTGCCCCAGCTGCTGGCCGACGAACCCGCGCCCCTGGGCCAGGGCGCCGGCCCGGCGCCCGACCATATGATGCTGGCGGCCGTGGCCAACTGCCTGAGCGCCAGCCTGCTGTTCGCGCTGCAAAAATTCAAGCAGGATCCGGGCGCTCTCACCGCCACCGCCACGCCCGAGATGGGCCGCAACGAGAACAAGCGCCTGCGCATCCAGCGAATCCACGTGCAGCTGGAACTGGGCAAAACCGCCGCCGAGATCGAGCACCTGGACCGCGTGCTCGCCCAATTCGAAGAGTTCTGCACCGTCTCCATGAGCGTGCGCCAGGGCATCGCCATCGACCTGCAGGTGCGCGACGGTGCCGGGGCCCTGATCAAGGGCTGAGGCGCGCGCGAGGTATCAGGCTGCCGGGCCGAACCAGGTGTCCGCCATTTTCATGCCCAGCAGCGTGAGGGCCAGCGAGCCCATCACATGTAGGCTGGCCGTGCCCAGGGCCAGCGCGTAGCGCGCATGCTGCAGCATGGACACCACCTCGGCCGAGAAGGTGGAGAAGGTGGTCAGGCCGCCCAGGAAGCCGGTGATGATGGCCAGCCGCCAGGCTGGGTCCAGTTGGCTCTGGCTCTGGAAGAACACCACCGCCACGCCCACCAGCCAGGCGCCCGCCCAGTTGGCCACCAGCGTGCCCCAGGGCAGCACGGCGTGGCCCTGGTTGAGCCATATGCCCAGCTGCCAGCGCGCGAGCGCACCGACGCTGGCGCCGAGGCTGATGGCGATGATTTGCAGCATGGATCAGGCGCTGCTGAACGGGTCAGAACGGCGCGTCGCCGTCGCCCACGGCGGTGACGGCTTCCTGCTTGGGTTTGGCGGGTGCCTTGGCCGGCTCCGCTCCGGGCAGGGTGGCCCCTGGTTCGATCTCACCGCCCAGCGCATCGATTACCGCTGGGATGAGCTTGCTCAGCTCGCCGGTGGCCAGGGCCACGTCGGTGTCGAAGCCGCTCTCGTCGTCGTTGGGGCGGTCGTCGAACACGCCTTCCAGGAAGGCCAGCTTTTTCAGCTGCATCGATTCGGTGAGCGTGAGGCCGATGCGGCCTTCCCAGCTCAGGGCCAGGCGCGTGGGCAGCTTGCCTTCGGCCAGGTGCTTGCGCACCTCGTCGGTCAGCAGGTGGTGGCGCGTGAACTTGACCGCCGATTTTTCTTCGTCGGCCGACTTCAGCTCGCACTCGCGTTCGACGTTGAAGCCGGCGGGCCAGTCGTTCTCGGGCTCGGTGGTCGCCAGCCATTGCGTCATGGCGGTCTGCGGCGTCATGGCGGTCTGCAACAGCGTGACGGCCAGTCCGTCGAAGGCGCGCACGAGCGCGGTGACGACCTCGTCGTTCTTGCCCTGGCTGCCAGCATCGGTGATCAGCAGGCCGTTCTGCAGATCGAACCAGACCCAGACGCTGCCGCGGCGCGGAAAGGCCTGCGGCAGCAAGGCCTGCAGGGCGTCTTCGCGCAGTTCCTTGGTTTCCTTTTTGCCGGGCTTGCGGCCGGTGGTGGCCTCGATGTGGTCGGCCGCTTCCTGGGCCTTTTCTTTCACCACGCTACCGGGCACGGCCTTGGTTTCGATGACCAGCTTGAGGATGCGCTGCCCGGCCACAGACTCGACCAGCGGGCCATGCTCTTCACCGCGCGGTTCGGCCCAGCCGACCGACTTGTCCTGCGAGGCGCCGCAGGGCACGAAACGCGCCGCGTCCAGCGCGGCTTCCATCGACTCCAGCGTCGCTTCCCAGCCGGGCGCGATGCGGTAGATCGTCACATTCTTGAACACAGGTGTCTTTCATTCGGTGGGCCACGCCGCTGTGGGTGACCCGCCGTCCGATGATACCCAGCGCGGCTTGAGCGTCAGGGCAGGGCGGGCAGGGGGGCGAGCCGGTAACCCGCGCCTTCGAGCGCCAGGCGCAGCTGCTGCGCCGAGGCGACGGCGTCCGGCCCGTCGCCGTGCACGCAGATGCTGTGGATGGTGGTGGGCAGCCGCTGGCCGTCGGCGGTGACGATGCCGCCGGCGTCGAGCATGCGCAGCACGTGGTTCACGCAGTCCTGCGCGGCGTGCAGCACCGCACCGGGCTGCGCGCGCGGGGTGAGCTGGCCATCGGCCTGGTAGGTGCGGTCGGCAAACACCTCGCGGCACACCCGCAGGCCCGCCGCTTCGCCGGCCCGCTCCAGCGCGGAAAGGGCGGGGGCGAGCAAGATCAGCTCGCGGTCCAGCGTTTTCACGGCCCGCGCCACCGTGGCGGCCATGGCCTCGTCGGCACAGGCCATGTTGCTCAGGGCGCCGTGCGGCTTGACGTGGCCGACCCGACCGCCCTCGGCCGCGGCCATGGCCTGCAAGGCGCCGACCTGGTACAGGATGGTTGCCTCCAGTTCAGCGGGCGAGAGCTGCATGACCCGCCGGCCGAAGCCCTGCAGGTCGGGAAACGCAGGGTGCGCCCCCAGGCTGACGCCGTTGGCGAGGGCCTGGCGAACGGTTTCGCGCATCACCACCGGGTCGCCGGCGTGGAAGCCGCAGGCGATGTTCGCGCTGTTGATGACGGCCAGCAGCGCAGCGTCGTCGCCCATGCGCCAGGCGCCAAAGCTCTCGCCCAGGTCGGCGTTGAGGTTGAGGGTGGGTTGGGTCATGCGGGGGCTCCAGGTCAGAGGTCGGCGCGGACCATGCCGCTGATGAGGTTGGCGGTGTGCAGGGCAGTGTCGTCCACCGTGCCGACGGGCAGGAAGGCCTCGCGGGTGCCCAGCCATCGTTGCCAGCGCAGCTGCTCGGCCTGCAGGGCCTCGCGGGCCTGGGCCAGGCTCACCGCTGCGAAACGCACTGTGCTGCCCGGCCGCAGGTGGGCCAGGCGCGGCAGGTCGGCGCTGATCACGGTGGCGATCTTGGGGTAGCCGCCCACGGTCTGCCCGTCGGCCAGCAGCACGATCGGCTGGCCGTTGGCTGGCACCTGCACCGCGCCGGGTGTGACGCCGTCCGAGACGATGTCAGCCGCACCGGGGTGGGTGTGCGGGAGCACCGGGCCTTGCAGCCGCAGGCCCATGCGGTCCTGGGCGGCGGTGGCCTGCCAGTCCTGGCCGAGGAAGGCGTCGATCGTCGCGGGCGGGAAGTGGTCGTCCTGCGGACCGAGCACCACCCGCACCGGGCCTGGTGTGGCTTCCCAGGGGCTGCGGCTGCGCCATTCGCGCACATCGCCGTCGGTGGCGCTGGCGCTGGCGCAGGGCAGGCGGTCGCCGGGTCGCAGGGCGCGACCGAGCACACCCGTGAACCCCGCGCGCCAGTCGCTGCTGCGGCTGCCCAAGGCCGGCGCGATGTCCACCCCCCCGGCGATGGCGAGGTAGGCGCAGCCGCTTTCGGCCAGGCCCAGTTGGAGCTGTTCGCCCATGTGCAGGGTGGTGCTCTGCCAGGCGGGCAGGGGGCTGCGCGCGCCGTCGGTGCCCACGCGGGTCGCGCTCACGCGGCCGGCCAGCGCCACTTGCACCGGCCCTTGGCTGACGCGCAGCACCGTGCCCACGCCGCGCAGCTCCAGCACCGCAGCGCCCGCTTCGTTGTTCAGCAGCGCGTTGGCGACCTGCGCCAACGGGCCGTCCAGCCAACCGGCCAAGGGCAGGCCCTGGTGGCGGTGGCCGCGGCGGCCACTGTCCTGCACCGTGCTGCCAATGCCGGGCTGCACGACTTCCAGCACGCCGCTCATGGGCGCTCCAGAAAAGACTCGCGGGGCAGGCCCCGCGCCAGGTCGTCGGCCAAGCGGTCGTGCGTGGTGCGGTCGATGGCGGTCCAGCACACGGTGTCGCCGGCGGCCAGCAGGGCCGGCCGGTCCGCGTGGGCCGGGTCGAACATCGGCACCGGTGTTCGGCCCAGCAGGTTCCAGCCCCCGGGACTGTCCCAGGGGTAGACGGCGCACATTTCCCCGGCCACCGCCAGCGACCTTGCCGGCACCTTCTGCCGCGGGGTCGGCAGGCGGGGCAGCGCCAGTTCGGCCGGCAGCCCGCCCATGTAGGCAAAGCCGGGCTGGAAACCCAGCATGTAGACGCGCAACGGCGCTCCGAGCAGACGTTCGATGGCCGCCTCGCGGCTCAGGCCACTGGATTCGCACAGGCGTGGCAGGTCGGGCGCCCAGTCGTCGTCAAAACACACCGGTAGCCGCCACTGGCGGCCCACCATGGACAGGCGGCGCCCTTGCCTGGCCAGGTCCAACAGGCGCTGGCCCAGCGCCTGGGCGTCGGTCTGCAGGGGATCGAAATGCAGGGTGAGCGAGCGGAAGGTGGGCACCAGGTCGGTGACCGCCGCGAGCTGCGGATCGATGGTCCGCAGGCAGGCTACCTGTTCGTGCAGTCCCATCACCCGTGCATTGATCGCGGGGTCGATGGTGTGGCCGAACTCCACCGTCCAGGCGCTGTCGCCCAGGGCCAGCAGGCGCGGCGGTGGGTCGGCTGAGGGGTGCGCCACGGCGGCTGTGGCGGGGTGGGTTACAGCTCTTCGACCCGGCGGGCCGGGTAGCTGTCCCAGCCCTGGCAGCCGGGGCACTGCCAGAAGTGCTGTCGCGCTTCGAAGCCGCAGGCGGCGCAGCGGTAGCGCTTGAGCGGTGCGCTCGCCTGTTCCAGCGCGGCCTGCACGCGTTTTTGCGCGTCGGGTTCCGACAGCGTCTCGCCCGCCAGCCACTGCGTGGCGATGACCAGCGAGGGCTCTTTTTCCAGATGCGCCAGGTAGCGTGCTCGCACAGCACCCGGGTCGTTGCTCAGAGACGCCAGCGCTTCGGTCACGTCCAGCGAGGGCGCCCGGTCGTGGCAGGCCTGCAGCAGGGCCAGCACCTGGGGCTCACGGCCGGTCTGGCGGGCCAGATCGGCCATCGCTCGGGCGGCCAGTGGCAGGCCTTGCGGCGCCTGCGTGGCCAGGCTCACCAGCGCGTCCAGGGCGGCCGGTGCCTGTCCGGTCTGCGTCTTCAGGGCCGACAGCGCCAGCCAGCCGCGCGCCATGTGCGGGGACTGTTGAACGGCTTGCTCGAGCAGGGTCAGGGCCTGCCCGGTGTGCCCGCTGCGCTGTTGCTGATCGGCCTCTTCGCACAGGTAGTGCGCCAGCCGCGTGGCGAAGCTGCCGGGCTGGGCCGCGTCCAGCCGCTCGGCGATGCGCCGTGCCTGGGGCCAGTCTCGCGAGCGTTCGTAGATCGCCAGCAGGGCCAGCAAGGCTTCGCCTTCGAAGCTGGTGCCTTCGAGCTTGTGCAGGGCCGCTTCGGCACGGTCCAGCAGGCCGGCCTTGAGGAAGTCCAGCGCCAGGGCGTGCTGGGCGCGCTCGCGGTCTTTGCCTTTGACGTCGGCCCGCGCCAGCAGGTGCTCGTGCACGCGCACAGCGCGGTCGTAGTCGCCGCGGCGGCGGAACAGGTTGCCCAGCGCGAAGTGCAACTCGGCCGTGTCCGGGTCACCCTGCACAGCCTCGATGAAGGCGTCGATGGCCTGGTCCTGCTGTTCGTTGAGCAGGTGGTTCAGTCCGCGGAAGTAGGCTTTGGGTGCTTGCTGGCTCTGGATGCGCAACTGCCGCAGATCGAATCGGGAGGCGAACCAGCCCGCTGCAAACGCCAGGGGAAGGCCCCAGAGCAGCCAGGTCAGGTCAAGATCCATGTCGGGGGGCGTCGGGTGGTCGGTGCATCAGGGTGGAGTCGGCGCCAAAACCAGACGACGCGACGGTGGCGGTGGGGGCGTGGCGGCGAGCCTTGCGCGCGCGCAACCACAACGGCAGCATAACGAGCACACCCAGGAACACCCCCATCACCAGCACACACAGCAGCAGCAGCACCAACGGTGCTTGCCACTCGGCGCCGAAGAACAGGTGCAGCGTCACGGGCTCCTGGTTGTTCAGCGCGAAGGCGAAAAGGGCAAAAAAAATGGCTGCGTTGAGCAGCCACATCAGGTATCTCACATCGTCCCCTGTGTGGTGGGGCGATTGTAGCGATCAGGCCGACGGCTTCGGTTCCCGACCCAGGATCTCGGCGGTCTTCTTGTCCACCTCTTCGCGCAGGGCCTTGCCCGGCTTGAAATGGGGCACCCGCTTTTCCGGAATCATCACGCTTTCGCCCGAACGCGGGTTGCGCCCGATACGGGGTGAGCGGCGGTTCACCGAAAAGCTGCCGAAGCCGCGGATCTCGATCCGGTGCCCTTTCACCAGGGCATCGCCCATGGCGTCGAGGATCGCCTTGACGGCGAACTCCGCATCGCGGTGGGTGAGCTGGCTGAATTTGCCGGCCAGTGCTTCGACGAGGTCGCTGCGGGTCATGTCGGTTGGGCGTAGTGCGTCGGTCACTCAGCGCAAGAAGGCAGGGAGAGAGGCTCTCCCCATCCGCTCAACGCCGAGTGCTCAACGCGGGACCTGAGATCAGTTGTTGTTGTCCAGCTTGGCGCGCAGCAGGGCGCCCAGGCTGGTGGTACCGGCGTTGCCGGTGTTCTGGTTCAGGCTGGCCATGGCTTCGTTCTGGTCGGCCATGTCCTTGGCTTTGATCGACAGCTGGATGTTGCGGGTCTTGCGATCCACGTTCACCACCACGGCGTTGACTTCGTCGCCTTCCTTGAGCACGTTGCGGGCGTCTTCCACGCGGTCGCGGGAGATTTCCGAAGCGCGCAGGTAGCCGATGACGTCTTCGCCCAGGTCGATTTCAGCGCCCTTGGCGTCCACGGTCTTGACCTTGCCGGTCACCACGGAACCCTTGTCGTTGACGGACACGAAGGTGGTGAACGGGTCGCCGTCGAGCTGCTTGATGCCCAGGGAGATGCGCTCGCGCTCGACGTCGATGGCCAACACGATCGCTTCGACTTCCTGGCCCTTCTTGAAGTTGCGTACGGCGGCTTCGCCGGCTTCGTTCCAGGACAGGTCGGACAGGTGCACCAGGCCGTCGATACCGGCAGCCAGACCCACGAACACGCCGAAGTCGGTGATCGACTTGATCGGGCCCTTGACGCGGTCGCCGCGCTTGGTCTGCTCGGCGAACTCGTGCCACGGGTTGGCACGGCACTGCTTCATGCCCAGGGAGATGCGACGCTTGTCTTCGTCGATGTCCAGCACCATGACTTCGACTTCGTCACCCAGCGACACCAGCTTGGACGGGGCCACGTTCTTGTTGGTCCAGTCCATTTCGGAGACGTGCACCAGGCCTTCGATGCCCGGCTCGAGTTCCACGAACGCGCCGTAGTCGGCGATGTTGGTGATCTTGCCGAACATGCGGGTGCCTTGCGGGTAGCGGCGGGCCACACCCATCCACGGATCGTCGCCCATCTGCTTCAGACCCAGCGAGACGCGGTGCTTCTCGGTGTCGAACTTCAGGATCTTGGCGGTGATTTCCTGGCCAGCCGTCACCACTTCGCTCGGGTGACGGACGCGGCGCCATGCCATGTCGGTGATGTGCAGCAGGCCGTCGATACCGCCCAGGTCCACGAACGCACCGTATTCGGTGATGTTCTTGACCACGCCGTTGACGATGGCACCTTCCTTGAGGTTTTCCATCAGCTTGGCGCGCTCTTCGCCCATGGAGGCTTCCACCACGGCGCGGCGGCTCAGCACCACGTTGTTGCGCTTGCGGTCGAGCTTGATGACCTTGAATTCCAGGGTCTTGTTCTCGTACGGGGTCAGGTCCTTGGTCGGACGGCTGTCGACCAGCGAGCCCGGCAGGAAGGCGCTGATGCCGTTGACCATGACCTTCAGGCCGCCCTTGACCTTGCTCGAGGTCGTGCCGGTGACGAATTCGCCGGATTCCAGGGCCTTTTCCAGGGACATCCACGAGGCCAGGCGCTTGGCCTTGTCGCGCGACAGGAGGGTGTCGCCGAAGCCGTTTTCGACCGAGTCGATGGCCACGGAGACAAAGTCGCCCACTTGCACTTCGAGTTCGCCCAGGTCGTTCTTGAATTCGGCCAGCGGCACGTAGGCTTCCGACTTCAGACCAGCGTTGACCACCACGTGGTTGTGCTCGATGCGCACGACTTCAGCGGTGATGACTTCGCCCGAGCGCATTTCGGCGCGCTTGAGGGACTCTTCAAAGAGGGCGGCAAAAGATTCAGACATGAGATTTCCTATAGCCACACAGCGTCGGGCGCGAAAAACCACACTGGCTTGCGCGGGAGATCGACGGTTGGGCGGCGTTTCAAATGCAGTGCGTGGCACTGCGGGGTTGGGTCAAAGAACCATCGGGCCTGCGGGCGGTGAGCACCCGGCGGGGCCTTCTGGGCCAGTGTTGTGTTCTTAGTCGCCCGAGAACACCGTTGTGCCTTGCCACCAGCCCAAAACCTGTTGCACCGAAGGTTCGATGCCCATGTCCGAGTTGTCCAGCAGCTTGGCGTCTTCGGCGGGTTTCAGGGGGGCGATGGCGCGGGTGGTGTCCCGGTGGTCGCGCATCCTGAGGTCTGCCAAAAGGTCGTCGATGTTAGCAGAAACTTCCTTTGAAATCAATTGCTTATGCCGACGCTGGGCGCGCTGTTCGGCGCTGGCGGTCAGGTAGACCTTGAGCGGCGCGTCCGGGAAGATGACCGTGCCCATGTCGCGCCCGTCGGCCACCAGGCCAGGCAGGCGCCGGAAGCCCAGTTGCAGCGCGTGCAGAGCCTGGCGCACTGATGGGTGCTGCGACACGCGCGAGGCCATGCCACCGGTGGATTCCAGCCGCAGCGGGTCGGTGATGTCGCGCCCGGCGAGGAAAACGCGGTGGTCCTGGAAGCGCACCGGCAGCTGGGCCGCCAGGCGTGCCAGCGCGTGCTCGTCGTCCAGGTCGATGCCAGCGTCCTGTGCGGCCAGGGCGGTGGCCCGGTACAGGGCGCCGGAGTCCAGCAGGTGGTAGCCCAGGCGCTGGGCGACTTCCGAGGCCAGCGTGCCTTTGCCCGACGCGGTGGGGCCGTCGATGCAGATGACCGGGATGGCGGCTTCAGGGGTCTGGCAGACCTCGAACAGCGTTTCAAAGTAATCCGGAAAGGTCTTGGCGACGCACTTGGGGTCTTCGATGCGCACCGGCAGACCGGCCGGGTTGAAAGCGGCCAGCGAGAAGCACATGGCGACGCGGTGGTCGTCGTAGGTGTGGATGCTGCCGGTCGTCCAGGTCACGGGCGGTGTGATGCGGATGAAGTCCGGGCCTTCTTCCACCGCCGCACCGAACTTGCGGCACTCGTTGGCCATGGCGGCGATGCGGTCGGTTTCCTTCACGCGCCAGCTGGCAATGTTGCGCAGCGTGGTGGTGCCGTCGGCGTACAGCGCCATCACCGCCAGGGTCATGGCCGCATCTGGGATGTGGTTGCAGTCGAGGTTGATCGCCTTGAGGGGCCAGGCACCGCGGCGGATGTGCAGGCGGTTGGCTTCGCCGGACACATCGGCGCCCATCAGGCGGGCCGCTTCGACGAAGCGGATGTCGCCCTGGATGGAGGACAGGCCCACGCCCTCGATCGTGATGCCGTCCGTGCCGGGGCTTGCGGCCGCCAGGGTCCCCAGCGCGATGAAGTAACTGGCCGAAGAGGCGTCGCCTTCGACGTGGATGACGCCGGGCGAGGTGTAGCGGCTGCCAGCGGGGATGGTGAACCGCTGCCAGCCGTCGCGCTGCACCTGCACGCCAAAGCGCGCCAGCAGGTTCAGCGTGATCTCGATGTAGGGGCGCGAAATGAGTTCGCCCACGACATCGATCACGATGTCCCGCCGTGCCACCAGAGGCAGTGCCAGCAGCAGTGCCGTGAGGAACTGGCTGGACACATCGCCGCGCACGCGGATCGGCTGGTCCAGCTGCAGGGCATGGGCGGACCCATCGCCCAGGCGCAGCGGCGGGTAGCCTTCCTGGCCCAGGCAGTCCACCGGGCAGCCGAGCTGGCGCAGGGCGTCCACTAGGTCGCCGATCGGGCGCTCGTGCATGCGGGCGATGCCGCTGAGCTCGAAGCTGCCGCACTGCTCGCTGGCCAGCAGGGCCAGCGCAGCGGTCAGTGGCCGCATGGCCGTGCCGGCGTTGCCCAGGAAGAGCGGTGCCTGTTTGACGGGCAACTGGCCACCCAGGCCGTGCACGCGCAGGGCGCCATCAGGCTGTGTCTCGATGCGGCAGCCCAGCTGGGCCAGGGCCTTGAGCATGACCTGGGTGTCGTCCGAATCGAGCAGGTCCACGATGTCGGTGTGGCCTGCGCTCAGCGCTGCTAGCAGCAGCACGCGGTTGGAAATGCTCTTGGAGCCGGGCAGGCGCACGGTGCCACCCGCGCTGGTCAGGTGGGGCAGGTCGAGGAAAGCGGTGGTGTACATGCGCGATGGCTGGAGTGCTGAAAAGATCGACGCAGCCGCGACGGGGCGCGTCTGCCGTCCGAAGAGGGTCAGCTTTGGGGCTTGATGGCCGACATCCGCCAGTGCGCGCGGGTGCTGCTGGCGGTATCGATCAGGGCTTCCAGCGCGTCCGGGTTGCCGCTGTTGATGGCCACCTCCATGGCGTGCAAGGCGCGCTGGAAATGTTTGGACTGCGCCAGCAGCTCTTCCTTGTTGGACATCAGGATGTCGCGCCATACGCTTGGGTCGCTGGCCGCGATGCGGGTGAAGTCGCGGAACCCCGGGCCGGCCAGCGACAGGAATTCCTGACCCTGCTGCTGTTCATGGATCGCGTTCATCAGCGCGAAGGCGATCAGGTGCGGCAGGTGGCTCACGGCCGCGTAGGCGGCGTCGTGCGCCTCGGGCGACATCTGCTTGACGTGGCAACCCAGCGCGGTCCAGACCTGTTGGGCTTTGTCCAGCTGGGCGGTGAGCGTGCGCTCGATGGGGGTGAGGATGACCTGTCGGCCGGCGTACAGCTCAGCATCGGCGTGTTCCACACCGGCCAGTTCTTTGCCGGCGATGGGGTGGGCCGGGACGAACACGCCCACCTGGTCCTTGAGCACGCGGCGTGCGGCGTCGATCACCTCGCGCTTGGTGGAGCCCACGTCCATCACCAGCGTGTCTCGCGTGATGAGGTGGCGGATGGCCTTGAACGTGGCCTCGGTGGCCGAGACCGGCACGGCCAGCAGCACCAGGTCGGCACCCGAGACCGCAAGCAGTGCCGAGGGAGCTTCGACGTCGATCACGCCCATCTGGCGCGCACGCTCGGTGGTGGACGGCGACTTGCTGTAGCCCACCACACGCTTGACCAGTCCGGCCTTCTTGAGGGCCAGGGCGAAGGACCCGCCCATGAGCCCGCAGCCGATCAGACCCAGTTGTTCGAATTTGAAAGGGGTGGCGGCCATGTCATTCGCTCACCGGGTAGGCACCCAGCACTTTGTAGAAGGCGCACAGACCCTGCAGTTCTTTCAGGGCAGCGGCGACGTTGGGTTGGGATGGATGGCCCGCGAGATCGATGTAGAAGTAGTACTCCCACTGGCCCGACTTGGCCGGACGCGATTCGAAACGCGTCATCGACACGCCATTGTTCTTTAGTGGCACCAGCAGATCGTGGACCGCGCCTGGCCGGTTGGGCACCGACACCACCAGGCTGGTGCAGTCGCGGCCCGATGCGGGCGGCGTGGCCAACGTCTGAGGCAGGCAGATCACGAGGAACCGGGTGCGGTTGTAGGCTTCGTCCTGGACGGCGTGCGAGACGATGTGCAGGCCGAACTGCGCAGCTGCGCGCTCGCTGGCGATGGCCGCCCAGGCCGGGTTGGTAGCAGCCAGCCGGGCGCCTTCGGCATTGCTGGACACGGCGCGCCGTTCGGCCTTGGGCAGGTGCTGGGTGAGCCAGCCCTGGCACTGGGCCAGGGCTTGCGGGTGCGCCATCACCACTTCGACCCCATCGAGGCTGTTGACCTGGCGCAGCAGGTTGTGGCGAACCAGGAGGCTGACTTCGCCCACCACATGCACCGGCGAGCGCAGGAACAGGTCCAGCGAGCGGGCCACCACACCTTCGGTGGAATTCTCGACGCCGACCACGCCGTACTGCGCCGTGCCCGCGGCCGTGGCATGGAACACCTCGTCGAAGCTGCTGCAGTAGATCAGGTTGGCGGCGCTGCCGAAAAACTCGATGGCGGCCTGTTCGGTGAAGGTGCCTTCAGGGCCCAGCACGGCCACGCGCTGCGGCGCCTCCAGCGCCAGGCAGGCGGACATGATCTCGCGCCAGATAGACGCCACGTGCTGGTTCAGCAACGGGCCCTGGTTGGCGTTCTGGATCTTCTCGATCACCTGCGCCACGCGGTCGGGACGGAAGAAAGGAGAACCTTCCGCACGCTTGATCTCGCCCACCTGCTCGGCCACATGGGCGCGCTGGTTGAGCAGCGTCAGCAGTTGCTGGTCGATGCTGTCGATCTGCACCCGCAAGCCGGCGAGCGCTTCGGACTGGATGGGCTGCTTGCTCATGCGCTGGTCTTCTCGAAATCGCGCAGGTAGTCCACCAGCGCCTGCACGCCCGCCAGGGGCATCGCGTTGTAGAGGCTGGCGCGCATGCCACCGACCGACTTGTGGCCCTTGAGCTGCAGCAGACCGCGCGCCTTGGCGCCGGCCAGGAAGGCGTCGTTGCGCGACTCGTCGCGCAGGAAGAACGGCACGTTCATGCGCGACCGGCAGTCCTTGGCGACCTTGTTCACATAGAGCTCGGAGCGGTCGATGAAGTTGTAGAGCAGGGTCGCCTTGGCGATGTTGCGCTCTTCCATGGCCGCGATGCCGGTGAAGGCGCCTTCCTGCTGGCGCTTGAGCCACTGGAACACCAGCCCGGCCATGTAGATGCCGTAGGTGGGCGGTGTGTTGTACATCGAGCCGTTGTCGGCCACCGTCTTGTAGTCGAACGCGCTGGGGCAGATCGACAGCGCCTGGCCCAGCAGGTCTTCGCGCACCACGACCAGCGTCACACCGGCCGGGCCGAGGTTCTTCTGCGCGCCGCCGAAGGCCAGGCCGACGCGGCTCCAGTCCACCGAACGCGAGGCGACATGCGAAGAGAAGTCGATCACCAGCGGGGCTTTGCTGCCCAGCGCCTTGAGGTCGGGCAGCTCATGAAACTCCACGCCGTGGATCGTCTCGTTGCTGCAGATGTGCACATACTGCGCGTCTTTGTTCAGCTTCCAGCTGGCAGGGGCGGGCAGGGTGGTGTGGCCGTCGGCTTCGTTGCTGGCGATCACGGCGGGTGCGGCGTACTTGCGCGCTTCCTTGGCCGACTTCTGGCTCCAGCTGCCGGTGACCACGAAGTCCACCGCACCACCGCGGGAGAGGTTCATCGGCACGATGGCGTTTTCCGCCAGGCCACCGCCTTGCATGAACAGGACGCGAAAGTTCGCGGGCACCGCCAGCAGCTCGCGCAGGTCGGCTTCGGCCTGGGCGGCGATGGACATGAACTCCTTGCCGCGGTGGCTCATCTCCATCACGCCCATGCCGCTGCCGTGCCAGTCCAGCATCTCGCCAGCGGCCTGCTGCAGCACCTCTTCGGGCATCGCGGCCGGACCGGCCGAGAAGTTGTACGGACGCTGCGTCATTCGGCGTCACCCGCCGTTTCATCGGCGCCTTCGGCCTCTGATGCGTTGGTGTCGATATTGGCGTCGTTCTCCACGATGCGCTGCAGGCCCGACAACTCGGCGCCTTCGTCCAGCGCGATCAGCGTCACACCCTGCGTGGCGCGGCCCATCTCGCGGATCTCGCTCACGCGGGTGCGCACCAGCACACCCTTGTCGGTGATCAGCATGATCTCGTCGTCGCTGTGCACCAGCGTGGCGGCGACGACCTTGCCATTGCGCTCGCTCTGCTGGATCGCGATCATCCCCTTGGTGCCACGGCCGTGGCGGGTGTATTCGCCAATGGGCGTGCGCTTGCCGTAGCCGTTGATGGTGGCGGTCAGCACGCTCTGCTGCTCGTCTTCGGCCACCAGCATGGCGATCACGCTCTGGCCGTCTTCGATCATCATGCCGCGCACGCCGCGGGCGTTGCGGCCCATCGGGCGCACATCGTTTTCGTCGAAGCGCACGGCCTTGCCGCCGTCGCTGAACAGCATCACGTCGTGCTGGCCGTCGGTCAGCGCGGCGCCGATCAGGAAGTCGCCTTCGTCCAGGTCGACCGCGATGATGCCGGCCTTGCGCGGGTTGCTGAACTCGTCCAGCGAAGTCTTCTTCACCGTGCCCATGCTGGTGGCCATGAACACGAAGCGGTTGTCCGGGAAACTGCGGGCGTCGCCCGTCAGCGGCAGCACCACGTTGATCTTCTCGCCTTCCTGCAGCGGGAACATGTTGACGATGGGGCGGCCGCGCGAACCGCGCGAACCGGCGGGCACTTCCCAGACCTTGAGCCAATACAGGCGGCCGCGGTTGGAGAAGCACAGGATGTAGTCGTGCGTGTTGGCGATGAAGAGTTGGTCGATCCAGTCGTCTTCCTTGGTCGCCGTCGCCTGCTTGCCGCGGCCGCCGCGCTTCTGGGCCCGGTATTCGGACAGCGGCTGGCTCTTGATGTAACCACTGTGCGAGAGCGTGACCACCATGTCGGTCGGTGTGATCAGGTCTTCGGTGCTCAGGTCCTGCGCGCTGTGTTCGATCTCGCTGCGGCGGGCGCCCAGCTTGGTCTGGCCGAACTCGTTCTTCACCGCCACCAGCTCTTCGCTGATGATGGTCGACACGCGCTCGGGCTTGGCCAGGATGTCCAGCAGGTCGTCGATGACGGCCATCACGTCCTTGTATTCGGCGACGATCTTGTCCTGCTCCAGACCGGTCAGGCGCTGCAGGCGCATCTGCAGGATTTCCTGGGCCTGCGTTTCGGACAGGCGGTACAGGCCGTCGGCCTGCATGCCGAACTCGCGCTCCAGTCCTTCGGGGCGGTAGTCGTCGGCGCTGATGGTGCCGCCGTCGGCTTTGGCACGCGTCAGCATCTCTCGCACCAGCTGGCTGTCCCAGCTGCGGGTCATCAGTTCGGCCTTGGCCACCGGTGGGGTGGGGCTTTCGCGGATGATCTTGATGAACTCATCGATGTTGGCCAGTGCAACGGCCAGGCCTTCGAGCACGTGGCCGCGCTCGCGCGCCTTGCGCAGTTCGAACACCGTGCGGCGGGTCACCACTTCGCGGCGGTGCTCCAGGAACACCGTGATCAGGTCCTTGAGGTTGCACAGCTTGGGCTGACCGTCGATCAGCGCCACCATGTTGATGCCGAAGGTGTCTTGCAGCTGCGTCTGCTTGTACAGGTTGTTGAGCACCACCTCTGGCACTTCGCCCCGCTTGAGCTCGATCACCAGGCGCATGCCGGACTTGTCCGACTCGTCCTGGATGTGGCTGATGCCTTCGAGCTTCTTCTCGTGCACCAGCTCGGCGATGCGCTCCTGCAGCGTCTTCTTGTTGACCTGGTAAGGGATCTCGTCAACGATGATCGCCTGGCGCTGACCCTTGTCGATGTCCTCGAAGTGGCACTTGGCGCGCATCACCACGCGTCCGCGGCCGGTGCGGTAACCGTCCTTGACGCCGTTGATGCCATAAATGATGCCGCCGGTGGGGAAGTCCGGCGCCGGGATGATCTCCATCAGTTCATCGATCGAGCAGTCCGGGTTCTTGAGCGAATGCAGGCACGCGTCCACCACCTCGTTCAGGTTGTGCGGCGGGATGTTGGTGGCCATGCCCACCGCGATGCCGCCCGAGCCGTTGACCAGCAGGTTGGGCAGGCGGGTCGGCAGCACCAGCGGTTCTTTTTCCGAGCCGTCGTAGTTCGGACCGAAGTCCACCGTCTCCTTGTCGATGTCCGCGAGCATCTCGTGCGCGATCTTGGACATGCGGATTTCGGTGTAACGCATCGCCGCGGCGTTGTCGCCGTCCACGCTGCCGAAGTTGCCCTGGCCGTCCACCAGCATGTGGCGCAGAGAGAAGTCCTGCGCCATGCGCACGATGGTGTCGTAGACCGCGCTGTCGCCGTGCGGGTGGTACTTACCGATCACGTCACCGACGATACGGGCCGACTTTTTGTAAGGCCGGTTCCAGTCGTTGTTGAGTTCGTGCATCGCGTACAGCACACGCCGGTGCACCGGTTTGAGGCCGTCCCGTGCATCGGGCAGGGCGCGCCCCACGATCACGCTCATCGCGTAATCAAGGTAGCTGCGGCGCATCTCCTCTTCCAGACTGATGGGCAAGGTCTCTTTGGCGAACTGGGTCATGGGTGGAGGCGACGTGACGGGATGAAACAGAAAGGCAACATGACATTTTAGTGGGCGGCCGTCGGGGCGCTGCCGCGCGCGATATGTTGTTCATCCACAACGGCACCGGGCAGTAGGTCTAAAGTGGTGTCGCAGAGGGTCGGGTGCACAAAGGTGCTGTACACATGCTTGTGGCACAATAAATTCAGCGTCTTGAGTGGTGGTCACTTCAAGCGTCATTGTTGATATCCAGCCCCCCGGGGTTCATTACGAGGAAAACCATGAAAAAACTGAACAAAGTGGCAATGCTGATTGCAACTGCCGCCATGGCTTCGGCTGCCGGCGCCCAGACCATCGACAACTGGCGTGACGCGTCTTCCAACCTGGTGTGGAAGAACGGCACCAACGAACTGTGCTGGCGCGATGCCAACTGGACCCCCGCCACCGCCGCCGTGGGCTGCGACGGCGCCATCGTGCCCAAGGCTGCTCCTGCTCCCGCACCGGCTCCCGCACCCGCCCCTGCTCCCGCACCGGCACCGGCACCGGCACCGGCACCGGCACCCGCCGCTGTGGCACCGGCTCCCGCTCCGGCACCTGCTCCCGCTCCGGCCCCGGCTGCCACCAAGGTCACCTACGCTGCCGACGCATTCTTTGACTTCGACAAGGCCGTGCTCAAGCCCGAAGGCAAAGCCAAGCTGGACGACCTGTCTGACAAGGTCAAGGGCATCAACCTGGAAGTGGTGATCGCCGTCGGCCACACCGACTCCACCGGTAAGGCTGGCTACAACCAAGCCCTGTCCAACAAGCGCGCCGAAGCTGTCAAGGCTTACCTGGTGAGCAAGGGCATCGAAAGCAACCGCGTCTACACCGAAGGCAAGGGCATGGACCAACCCGTGGCCGACAACGCCACCAAGGAAGGCCGCGCCAAGAACCGTCGCGTGGAAGTCGAAGTGGTCGGCACCCGCACCAACAAGTAATCTCTTGATCGCTTGAAAAAAACCGCGCTCCGGCGCGGTTTTTTTATGGGCTGGCGATAATCGCCACATGAACCCTAACGTCAACGCCGACCCGGCCGAACTGGCCAAGTTTTCCGATCTGGCCCACCGCTGGTGGGATCCGGAGAGCGAATTCCGTCCCCTGCATCAGATCAACCCGCTGCGGCTGAACTGGATCGACGGCTTGGCTGCGCTGGCCGGCAAGACCGTGCTGGATGTCGGCTGTGGTGGCGGCATCCTGTCCGATTCCATGGCCCGCAAGGGTGCTCAGGTGACGGGTATCGATCTGTCCACCAAGGCATTGAAGGTGGCACAGCTGCACGCGCTAGAGGCGGGTACGGCCAATGTGCGATACCGCGAAGTCAGCGCCGAGTCGCTCGCAGCCGAAGCCCCTGCATCGTTCGACGTGGTGACCTGCATGGAAATGCTTGAGCACGTGCCCGACCCCTCATCGGTAGTAAAAGCCTGTTCGCAACTGGTCAAGCCCGGTGGCTGGGTGTTTTTCTCCACGATCAACCGCAACCCCAAGTCGTTCCTGTTCGCCATCGTGGGGGCCGAGTACGTGTTGCAACTGCTGCCCAAAGGCACGCACGAGTACGCCAAGATGATCAAGCCCAGCGAGCTGGCTTCGTATTGCCGCGAGGCCGACCTGGAACTGATGCAGACACGCGGCATGGAATACAACCCCCTCACGCGCCGTTACTGGCTCAGCGGCGATACGAGCGTCAATTACTTGCTGGCCACGCGCAAGGCATGAAGCGGCCTGGCTTCGCCGTGCAGGCAGTGCTGTTCGATCTGGATGGCACCTTGGTGGACAGTGCGCCCGACTTGGCGCTGGCTGCTGAACGCATGCGGGCCACTCGCGGTCTGCAAGCCTTGCCTTTTGCAGGCTACCGTCCGCATGCGAGCGCGGGCGCGCGCGGGATGTTGCAGATTGCGTTCGGTCTGGCGCCGGATGATGAGCGCTACGACGCTTTCAAGCAGGAGTTTCTTCACGAATACACCCAATGCCTTCTGCACAACACAGACTGCTTTGACGGTGTGGCCGAACTGGTGGACGCGCTCGAGCACATGGGCCTGCCGTGGGGTATCGTGACCAACAAGGCCCAGCGGCTGACGGACCCGGTGCTGGCCGGATTGCCGACGCTGGCACCCGCCAGGGCGGTGGTCTGCGGCGACACGCTGCCCAGGGCCAAGCCGCACCCCGATCCGTTGCTGGAAGCGGCTCGCCGTCTGGGTGCGGTTCCATCGGCCTGCCTCTATGTGGGCGACGACGAGCGGGACATCGTGGCTGGGCGTGCGGCCGGCATGTTCACTGTTGCCGCGCGCTACGGCTACCTGGGTGAAAGTGGAGAAACCGATCACTGGGCGGCCGACGCAGAAGTGAATTCGCCACTGGAGGTCTTGAAATTGCTCCAACTGCCTTAAACTCGGGGTCTCAGGGGCTGCACTGGTTTCGACGTGGGTTCGGGCACGCAGCAGGGCATGTCGAGGTTCTGTTACCTCGTAAAACCGCAGAAAAAGACTAACTGCAAACGACGAACGTTTCGCACTCGCCGCTTAATCCGGTGAGCCTTGCAACAGCAGGCCGATAGGCTGGGCAAGGGCGGTCGCAAGACTGTCCAGGCTGCAAGGGAATTTTTATCGGCTGGCTTCGCGTCGGGTACCTTGGCGCGGGGCGAGATCCAAGGGTGCTGGTTGCCTGCGTAGCGTGTCGCTGCGCGACGTGGGTGACGAGACTCAAATCAGACGACTACACATGTAGAACTGCGCGAAGAAGGCTTGCGGACGGGGGTTCAAATCCCCCCAGCTCCACCACCTCAACAGAAAAAGCCTCGAAGCAATCATGCTTCGAGGCTTTTTCATTGGCTTGGGCCCAGGGCCCAGCCTCATCAACACCGTGATTTGGCATGCTGCAGCTGCAGGACATTCTTTTCTCCCAGGGGTTTGGCACTCGGCGTGTCTGCTGTGGTTTGGTTCAACAGGGGCTGGTGCAGATCGGTGAAGAACGCCAACCCTGTACAGACCCGACCGATGAGCAGGAAGAAGAGGGGTTGGTGTTCTGGGTGCAAGGTGAGCGCTGGGCGTATCACCGGCTCGCCTATCTGTTGCTGCACAAGCCCGCAGGCACGGAGTGCTCGCAGAAGCCCAGCACCTACCCCAGCATCTACACCCTGTTGCCGGCGCCCTTGCGCACGCGGGGCGGCGGTGCGGCGGCGGGCGTTCAGGCCGTGGGCAGGCTGGACCAGGACACGACGGGGTTGCTGCTGCTGTCGGATGACGGCAAATTCATCCACCGGCTGACGTCGCCCCGTCACCATGTGCCCAAGGTGTACGAGGCGCAGGTCAAGCACCCACTGGACGAGCGCCAGATCGCACGTCTGCTTGAAGGTGTGGTGCTGGACGACGATCCGCGCCCGGTCAGGGCGCAGGCGGCCGAAGCGGTGGCCGAGCGTCATCTGCGCCTGACGCTGACGGAGGGGAAGTACCACCAGGTCAAGCGCATGGTGGCCGCGGTGGGCAACCGTGTGGAAGGGTTGCACCGCTCGTCCATTGGCGGGCTCTCGCTCGACGATTCGCTTCCACCGGGGCAGTGGCGTTGGTTGACCGCTGACGAGGTGCGAGCGTTGACGGAGAAACAGGTCGGCTAATCCCGCGAACCGCTGTCGGCTCAGAGCAGGTCGCCCTTGCGGCTGTCCAGTGGGACCAGGAAGGAGTTGTCCTGCCACTGCGAGTTCAGTTCGCTCGAGCGTGTGTCGCCTGTGGTGCTCGACGGCCAGTTGGACATGGGGCTGAAGTCGCTGTGGCGGATGTTGCGCTGGCGGTTGATGGCTGAGCGCAGGTTGGCCTGAGCGGCGATGATGGCGCGCTCTTCCTGTTCGCGTTCGCGCATGCTCTGTGCATTGGGCGACTCACCCAGAAACTCGGCCCGGATTTCAGCCACGGTGGGCAGGCTGCTCGATCGGACCACCCAGTAAGGCAGGCCGCATTGGGTCAGCAGCGAGTGTTTGAGCATGCGGGTGCTGCGTGGCAGCGCGTTTTTGCCCGGCACGTCCAGGCAGCCCATCACCTTGCCGTCGGCCTTGCAGACGGTGAAGGTGCAGTAGACCCCGCCGAGCAAGCGGTACCAGTGCATGCCTTGTTCGCTGTCGCGCGGCAGCGTGAAACGCGTCACCGGCAGCTTGATCATGATGTGGTGGTCGTAGAAGGCGCGGGCCAGCCAGTGCCAGACGCGGGCTTCTTCGCTGTTGACCAGTGCCCGGGTGCTCAGGGGCCAGTGCTTGGGAATGCGACGTTGCTCCCGCGCCCGGTGGGTCGCCCATGCACGGTGCAGCAGCGCGCCCAGCACCAGCAGAGCAGGTACCAGGGCGGCGAGCAGCCAGGGGTCGTTCCAGGAAATCATGTGGGTTTTGGCAGCGGTCACCGGGAAGTCGACCGATTTGTATCAAAGTGTATTGAATTGGCGCGCCATTGGTTGCGCATCGGACGCCGCTGATCGCTTGATAGCGTGAATTGTTCTCGGTTTGTACCCCTTTGCGGGTCGGGGGCTCTTTTCTCAGGTCGGGATCAGCGCAGCTTCCCCCAGGCTTGCAGCCGGCTGGCCGCGAACCGGGCGGTCTGACCTTGCTGACTTAGACACAGGTACTGGAGTCGGGGCAGACGTGTGCATGGGGATCCAGTGGACAAAACTTGTGGATTTTGCCCAAAGGCGGGGCGGGCGTATATCCCGCAAATGGGGGGCGAACCGGGACTCTGGCGGCCTACGGACATGCCGCCAGGAACGGCGCGATGGCGGCGGTGAGCGCGTCGGGCTGGTCGCGGTGCGGGCTGTGGCCGCATCCGGGGATGGCGACCGTGCGGGCGTGCGGTACCGCCCGTTCGATCTTTCGCAGTTGTTCCAGCGTGCCGTATTCGTCACCTTCGCCTTGCAGCGCGAGCAGCGGTGCCTGGATGAGGCGGCAGTCGTGCCGGATGTCGAAAGCCTGAAACTCGGGGCTCAGCCACACATCGTTCCATTGCCAGAACGCGTTGTCCACGTCGGCGTGGTACCTGGCCAAACGCTGCCGCAGACCCTTGCCGTCTGTGCCAGGAGCCTCGCTGGCAAGGTACAGGTCCCTCGCGGTGGCGATGGCGTCCAGCGCCACGTCTTCTACAAAAACGTGCGGCGCAATGGCGACGCAGGCACTCACGGGGTGCTGGCTCGCGTGCAGCAGCGCAATGGTCCCGCCGTCCGAATGGCCGACCAGCACCGGGCGTTCAATGCCCAGACGCTCCAGAAGATGCGGCAGCACCCGGTGCGCCTCGATGTGCATGTAGTCGGGTTCGTGGCGGCCGATGTGCCAGGCTTCCTGCTGTCGAGGTGTGCCGCGCACGTCGGCCACAGGGTCGGACTGGCCGTAGCCACGCCGCGAATACAGCCAGCCGGCGCGACCCGTGGCCGCGCACAGCTCCCGTGGCCAGTCGCGCCCGCGTTGCGGCCACATGGCAACGCTGCCCAGCCCTTCGTGCAGGAAGAGCAGTGGAGCCCGGTCCGCTGGTCCGGGGATGTGCGCGGTTTCCAGGCGGATGCCATCGATCAGGATGCTTTGCATGCGTCGCATGGTAGTCGGCCCGCCGAGGTCAAGGCTGTCGCCCGCGCAAGGCCTTGGGCGGCTTCTGGCCACGAGGAAAGGGGTATTCTTCCGCTATGAGCCTGCTGTTCGATTCCTTCTGGCGCGCCGTGGCGTACTGCATGCACCCGCGGGTGATCGCGCTGTCGTTCCTGCCGCTGGTGCTGATGGTGGTGCTGTCTTTTGGCCTGGGGTACTTCTTCTGGGACCCGGCGGTGGCTTCCGTCACCGCCTGGCTCGAGACCTACGAGTTGGTGCAAAGCCTGCTGGGCTGGCTCGAGCGGGTGGGCATGTCATCGTTGCGAACCGTTTTCGCACCGCTGCTTGTGCTGGTGCTCGCCACGCCCATCATCGTGCTGCTGTGCCTGCTGCTGGTGGCCGCCTTCATGACGCCGGCCATGGTGGAGCTGGTGGGGCAGCGCCGCTTTGCGCAGATGGAGCTCAAGCGCGGCGGTTCGCTGCTGGTCAGTGTGTTGTGGTCGCTGGGTTCCACCTTGCTGGCCGTGCTGGCCCTGCTGGTGTCCATGCCGCTGTGGCTGGTGCCACCGCTGGTGCTGATCCTGCCGCCTCTCATCTGGGGTTGGCTGACCTACCGGGTGTTCGCGTTTGATGCGCTGGCGCTTCACGCCAGTGCGCCCGAGCGCAAGACCATCCTGAAGGCGCACCGCGGAAGCCTGCTGGCCATGGGTGTGCTCAGCGGTTACCTGGGTGCCGCACCCAGCCTCCTGTGGGCCTCGGGGGCCATGTTCATCGCGCTGGCGCCGCTGCTGGTGCCGGTGGCCATCTGGATCTACACCCTGGTGTTCGCATTTGCCTCACTGTGGTTCGCGCATTACACGCTCGCCGCGCTGCAGGCACTGCGGGCTTCGCAAGCCGCCACTGCGGTCGCCACAACCGAGGTGATCGACATGCCGACCGCTGCGCAGGACGCCACCGCCACGAACAGCCCTACTCCTTTGCCTCCCTCTGTTGCACCATGAAACCCGCGTTCGGACTCATCATCATCGGCGACGAAATCCTCTCCGGCAAACGCGCCGACAAGCACCTGCCCAAGGTCATCGAGCTGCTGCAGGCGCGTGGGCTGTCGCTGGCCTGGTCGCGCTGCGTGGGCGACGAGCGTGAACGCATCACCGCCGCGCTGCGGGACGCCTTCTCGTCTGCCGACGTCGTGTTCTCCTGCGGCGGCATCGGTGCCACGCCGGATGACCACACCCGCCAGTGCGCCGCTGCCGCGCTGGGGGTGGATCTTGCCCTGCACCCCGCGGCGAGCGACCTGATCGAGCAGCGCATGCGCGACGTGGCCGCCGAAAAAGGCGAAACCCACGACCCGCAGCGCCCGGACAACGTGCACCGCTTCAACATGGGCGTGTTCCCGCTGGGCGCGCGCATCATCCCCAACCCCTACAACAAGATCCCCGGCTTCAGCTGCAACGGCCCGGGTGGCGGCACGGTGCATTTCGTGCCCGGCTTTCCGGTCATGGCCTGGCCCATGATCGAGCAGCTGCTGGACACCGAATACGCTGCCTGGCACCAACGTGGCGCGTGGCAGGAGCGGTCGGTGGTGGTGATGGGGGCGATGGAAGCGACCCTCACGCCGCTGATGGAGTCGGTCGAGCGCGAACACCCGGTCAAGGTTTTCAGCCTGCCCAGCGTGGACCATCCGCAATACGGTCGGCATATCGAACTGGGCGTCAAAGGCGCGCCCGAGGCGGTGACGGGGGCTTTTGCCCAGCTTCTGGCGGGACTGCACGCACACCGTGCGCAATTGGGCCCCGAATTGGTGCGTTGATTCAATGCACTTGGTTGGTGCAGATTGGGTTGAGTTGAACCATCGTGGTGCATCTGGTCTTTTAAAGCACCCGTGATCACTGCCGGGCAGTCCCGTCCAGACCATCAGGCGGCGATGCAGGCGCTGCCTTGGGGCATCGGCGCTGGGCGATAATCGCCAGCGGTGTGCGCCGCGCACTACCCTCGCGACACGCGACAGGCCATCTGGTGGCATAGAAGCTGCTTGATCCGCTCGTCAACCGATTTTTTACCCACCCAGCTACAGGAGCTTTTTGATGGCCAAGACCGTCGCAGACGTGATGCAAATGGTGAAAGACAACGACGTCAAGTTCGTTGATTTC
>CALRYD010000058.1:0-24879 GCA_943372305.1 Hydrogenophaga intermedia
TTGTTCACCGATGCCAGGCGCTCCAACTCCACCACCTGGGTCGAAGCCCGCAGGCGGCGCAGCAGCATGACGACGGCTTCGCGCATCAGCGGATGATCGTCAATGACAAAGATACTCATGGCAATGGGTGTGGGCAACTAGGGACTGGATAGAGCATATCGGCATCGGGGCGGTTTGGCGATAGAGAAGTGCGCCCAAATGCAGACCTTCTTTTTGGTTTTTTCCCTCTCGTCCAGCCCTTCGTGGAACTATGGACTGAGGGTGTTTCAGTGGGCGCGCACAGCGCCTCCCCTGTCAACCCCCTATTCTGGGGCCTGGGCAAACTGTTCCAGTGCGGCGCTCACCGCAGCCGGGTCGGCCTGCGAGGCCAGCACGCTGGCCAGCGACTGCAGTGCGGCTGGGCCTTCTTTCTGAAGGCGCGACATCGATTGTGCCGCGTCGCGGGGGGAGGCGAAGCCGGTGCTCTGCAACAACAGCTGTCCTTTGGCGTCCAGCAACTTGAAGTAGAACTGGCCATCGCTCTCGCGGTATTGCTTGAAGCTCGGGGTCGCCGCCTTGGCGGCCTTGACCGGCTGCGCACTGGACGGCGCACTGAACAGAGGGCGCAACCCCACGGCGTGGCGCAGTTGCGCAGTGAACGGCGTGGCCACCGAGCGTGCTTTTTCAGCACCGGTCTTGAGGGTTTTTTCGATGCGGGCCGGGTCGCGCATCATGTCCTCGTAGACCCCGCGCATGGGCGCGATCTCGCGGTCCAGCCGTTCGAACAGCAGCTGTTTGGCGTCGCCCCAGGCGATGCCTTCAGCGTAGGCTTTGGCCAGTTCGGCGGTTTCGTCGGCGCTGGCGAAGGCCTGGTAGAGCTGGAACAAAGCCGAACCTTCGGTGGACTTGGGCTCGCCAGGGGCGCGAGAGTCCGTCAAGATGCCCATGATGAGCTTGCGCAGCTGGTCTTTGGTGGCAAACAGCGGGATGGTGTTGTCGTAGCTCTTGCTCATCTTGCGGCCGTCCAGCCCGGGCAGGGTGGCCACATGGTCTTCGATCACCACCTCGGGCAGGGTGAAGTGCTCGCCGTAGAGGTGGTTGAAGCTCGAAGCGATGTCGCGCGCCATCTCGATGTGCTGGATCTGGTCGCGTCCGACGGGTACCTGGTGGGCGTTGAACATCAGGATGTCGGCGGCCATCAGCACCGGGTACATGAACAGGCCGGCGGTCACACCCGCGTCCGGGTCTTCTCCGGCGGCGTTGTTCTTGTCGACCGAGGCCTTGTACGCGTGGGCGCGGTTGAGCAGGCCTTTGCCGGTGACGCAAGTCAGAAACCAGGTGAGTTCCGGGATCTCCGGGATGTCGGACTGGCGGTAGAAGGTGACCTTGTCCGGGTCCAGCCCGCAGGCCAGCCAGGTGGCTGCGATTTCCAGCGTGGAACGCTGCACCCGCGCCGGCTCGCCCACCTTGATGAGGGCGTGGTAGTCGGCCAGGAAGTAGAAGTTGCGGGTGTCGGGCTGGCGGCTGGCGCGGACCGTGGGGCGGATGGCGCCCACGTAGTTACCCAGGTGGGGCGTGCCCGAGGTGGTGATGCCGGTGAGGACGCGACGAAGGCTCATGGATGGCGGAGGATCAGAAAAGCAGGGCGCGCACTGGGCTGAGCAGCAAGTCGATCAGGCCGCTGGTCAGCGCGATCAGCGGGCGCATCCACAGGCTGCTGACCACGCCGGTGATGACCAGCGCCATGACGATGAAGAAGCCCCAGGGCTCGATGCGCGAGACTTGCCACGCCAGGCGGTGTGGCAGCAGTCCCACGAGGATGCGGCCACCGTCCAGCGGTGGCAGCGGGAACAGGTTGAACGCGAACATGACAAGGTTGACCAGCACACCGGCCTTGCACATTTCGGTGAAGAAGCGTTCATCCACGCCCAACGCGATCATCAGGTACAGCGCCAGCGTCCACAGGACGGCCTGCGCGAGGTTGGCGCCCGGGCCGGCCAGTGCCACCCAGACCATGTCTTTCTTCGGATGGCGCAGCCGCCCGAAGTTCACCGGCACCGGCTTGGCATAACCGAACAGGAAGGCGCCCGAGGTCGCGAAGTACAACATCAGCGGCATGGCGATGGTGCCCAGCGGGTCGATGTGCTTGAGCGGATTGAGCGTGATGCGGCCCAGCATGTGGGCGGTGTTGTCCCCGAAATGGCGCGCCGCATAGCCGTGCGCCGCCTCGTGCACCGTGATGGCAAAGAGCACGGGCAGGGCGTAGATGGCGACGGTTTGAACGATCTGGGCGAAGTCCATGGGCAAGCGGGCAAAGGGCTATTGTCCCAGATGGGCCGACACCCCAGCAGTTGGATGGTCGGCCGGACTCACAGCCCCAGCGGAGCCAGCGGCCCCTGGCCGGCGCGCACCACCTCGGGGTCGCCACCGGAGCCCATGGGCGTGAGGTCGATCACCGTGGTCGGTTGCATGGCGCAGGCCCCCGCGTCGAGCACGCCGTCCACCGCGTGCTCGAACCGTTCCAGGATCTCTTGGGCGTCGTTCAGGGGCAGGTCTTCGCCGGGCGGGATGAGCGTGGTGGCCAGCAGCGGCGCGTTGTGCAGGTCCAGCAGGGCGAGCAGCGCGTTGTGGTCCGGCACCCGCAGGCCGATGGTCTTGCGCGAAGGGTGGCTGAGGCGGCGCGGCACTTCCTTGCTCGCTTCGAGGATGAAGGTGTACGCACCCGGTGTGGCGGCCTTGAGCAGGCGGTACTGGCGGTTGTCCACCTTGGCGTAGTTGGCCAGTTCGCTCAGGTCGCGGCAGAGCAGGGTGAGGTGGTGCTTGTCGTCCACCTGCCGAATGCGGCGCAGTTTGTCGGCCGCGGCCTTGTCGTCGAGGTGGCAGACCAGGGCGTAGCTCGAATCGGTGGGCACGGCCAGCACGCCGCCTTTGTCCAGCAACTGCACGGCCTGCTTGAGCAGGCGCGGTTGCGGGTTGTCGGGATGGACTTCGAAATACTGGGACATGGGGCTATTGTGCGCGGGTACCCTCAGGATGCCCGTTGACCGGGCTCAAGGTTCCGGGGGGTGCAGCAGCGATTGTTTCTCTCGCGCGGTCAGCCAACTGGCCGTGGCGCCGCACACCACGATGAGCGCGATGCCGGCCAGCTCCAGGGCACCCGGTATGTGGTTGAACACCAGCCAGCCGCACAGCATGGCGAAGCCGATCTGTGCGTACAGGTAGGGCGTGAGGGTGGACGCAGGCGCCCGGGCGAAGGCCAGGATCAGCAGAAAGTGGCCCACCGTGCCCATGAGGCCGACCAGGCACAGGATGGCGAAGGTCCTCGCGTTGGGCATGGCCTGCCACACCAGCGGCAGCACGGCGGTGGCGATCAGCGCGCCCACCCAGCCGGTGTAGAAATGCATGGTCATCGGGTCTTCGGTGCGCGCCAGCCGACTGGTCAGGATCTGGAACCAGGCGTAGGTGACCACCATGGCCAGCGGCAGCAGCGTGGCCCACCCGAACGACGCACTGCCCGGTTGCACGACCAGCAAGGCGCCCAGGAACCCCCCGCTGACCAGCAGCCAGCGCAGCAGCGATACCTTTTCCCTGAGGAACAGGGCGGCCAGCAGCGTGACCACCAGCGGCGTGGTCATGACAAAGGCGGTGAATTCGCCCACGGGCATGAACTGCACCGCCACGAAGGACAAAGCGCTCACGGTCAGCAGCAGGCCGCCGCGCAACACCTGAAAGCGCGGGTGCTCGGTCTTCAACAGACCGCGCCCACGCACTGGCAGCATGAACGCGGTGACCGCCACCGCCTGGAACACGTAGCGGAACCACACGGCCACCAGCACCGGCACGAAGGCGCCCACGTACTTGACCGCGGTGTCGAGCACCGCGAAGCAGGCGACGGCCAGCACCAGAAAGGCAATGCCCAGCGGTGCGCGAGCGCCCGCGGTCTGGGAGGTCATCCGTGAACGCGATCGGCCAGCAGCGACCACACCGGGGTGACGTTGCCCGGCAGGTCGGGCAGCTGGCCCAGATCGGTGTGGCTCTCGTCAGGGCTGTGGAAGTCGCTGCCGCGCGAGGCAACCAGCCCGAACTCGTGGCAGTAGTCGGCGTACTTCACATAGTCGGCCGGGCCGTGCGCGCCGGTGACCACCTCCACGCCCTGGCCACCCAGGGCTTTGAATTCGGTGAACAGCGCGTACTCTTCGTTGGCGGTGAAGGGGTAGCGACCCGGGTGGGCGATGACCGCCACGCCACCGGCGCCCGTGATCCAGCCCACGGCGTTGCGCAAGGTGGCCCAGCGGTGCGGCACGAAGCCGGGTTTGCCTTCGGTGATGTATTTGCGGAAGACCTCGTTGGTCTCCTGGCACACGCCGATTTCCACCAGGTAGCGTGCGAAGTGCGAGCGTGAGATCAGCTCCGGGTTGCCCACGTACTTGAGCGCACCTTCGTACACGCCCGGGATGCCCACACGCGCCAGGTCGTCGCTCATCTCGCGGGCGCGCTGCTCGCGCCCGCCGCGCGTCTGGCGCAGGCCTTCCACCAGGGCGGGGTCGGTGTGGTCAAAACCCAGGCCCACGATGTGCACCGTGACGCCTGCGAAGGTGACGGAGATTTCGGCGCCGGTGAGGTAGGGCAGGCCCGCGGCCTGTGCCGCCGCGATGGCGCGGTCCTGGCCGCCGATTTCATCGTGGTCGGTGAGCGACCACAGTTCCACCCCGTTGGCCTTGGCGCGTTGCGCCAGCACTTCGGGCGTGAGGGTGCCGTCGGAGACGACGGAGTGGCAGTGCAGGTCGGCGTTGAGTAGGTGGGTCACGGATTCATTTTAGGTTTGGCTGATGTCAGGCGCACCACCAACCCGCAAACCCCGTGACAGCGGCAGTGACTCCATTTCAGAACACCGCGGAACGGGCTTCGCCCGGCCGCAGGTGTTGCCCCGGGGGGATATGCCGCAGGCGGCGCGGGGGAGCTGTTCTGCGCGCGGGGGGTTACCCAGTGTTCCGCAGCCCGGCCGCGATCCCGTTGATCGAGATGTGGATGCCGCGGCGCACCTTCTCGTCGCGGTCGGCGTGGTTCTCGCCCGCCCGGTAACGCCGCACCAGTTCGACCTGCAGGTGGTGCAGCGGGTCGATGTAGGGGAAGCGGTGGCGCATCGAGCGCTGCAGCGACGCGTTGTTCACCAGCCGCTGCTTCTCCCCGGTGATCAGGGCGAGCGCATCGGCCGTGCGGTGCCACTCGGCCTCGATGGCGGTGAACACCTTGTTGCGCAGCTTCTTGTCTTCCACCAGTTCGGCGTAGCGGGTGGCCAGGGCCAGGTCGCTCTTGGCCATCACCATGTCCATGTTGGACAGCAGCGTACTGAAGAACGGCCACTGTTTGACCATTTTTTGCAGCTGGGCCTTTTGCTGGGCCACACCCTTGGGGCCGTTCTTGTGCAGGAAACCGTGCACCGCCGAGCCAAAGCCGTACCAGCCTGGCAGCGTCAGGCGGCACTGGCCCCAGCTGAAGCCCCAGGGAATGGCGCGCAGGTCTTCGATGCGCTGCGTGGCCTTGCGCGAAGCCGGACGCGAGCCGATGTTGAGCTCGGCGATCTCGCGGATCGGCGTGGCAGCGAAGAAGTAGTCGGCAAAGCGTGGGGTGTCGTACACAAGGGCGCGGTAGGCCGCCATGCTGGCCAGCGACAACTCGGCCGCGGTGTCGAGGAAGGCTTTGGGTGCATTGCGCGTGGGCTGCAGCAGCGTCGCTTCCAGCGTGGCCGCGACCAGGGTTTCCAGGTTGCGGCGGCCGATCTCGGGGTTGGCGTACTTGGAGCCGATCACCTCGCCCTGCTCGGTCAGGCGGATCTGGCCGCGCACCGTGCCCGGGGGCTGCGCCAGGATGGCCTGGTAGCTCGGGCCGCCGCCGCGACCGACCGTGCCGCCACGGCCGTGGAACATCCTGAGTTGTATGGCTTTGTCTTGTTCTTTGTTCAGCGAGTCGAACAGCTCGACCAGCGCGATCTCGGCGCGGTACAGCTCCCAGTTGCTGGTGAAGATGCCACCGTCCTTGTTGGAGTCGGAGTAGCCCAGCATGATGTCCTGCTCGCTGTAACCATCGTGCGTGCCGCGATGCACCATGGCGCGCACGCCGGGCAGGGCGTAATAGTCGCGCATGATGGGCGCAGCGTTGCGCAGGTCTTCGATGGTTTCGAACAGCGGCACCACGATCAGGTCGGCGGTGGCGTCTTCGGCGAGCAGGCCGCGCATCAGACCGGCTTCTTTTTGCAGCAGCAGCACTTCCAGCAGGTCGCTCACCGTTTCGGTGTGGCTGATGATGGCGTGGCGGATCGCCTGCGCACCGAAGCGTTCGCGGCCGGTGCGCGCGTTGTCGAAGATGGCCAGCTCGCCCAGGGTGTGGGCCGAGTAGGCTGTACCTGGAACGCGCAGCGGGCGGGCGTCGTTGAGCTGGCGCAGCAGCACGGCACGCTTGCCCATTTCATCCAGGCCGCTGTAGTCGGCCTCGATGCGGGCCGAAGCCAGCAACTCGGCCACCACCTCCTCGTGCTTGTCGGAGCTCTGGCGCAGGTCGATGGTGGCCAGGTGGAAGCCGAACACCTGCACGGAGCGGATCAGGGGGCGCAGGCGCGAGCGGGTCAGTGCCGCGCCATGGTGCGCCACTAGCGAGGCGTCGATGGTGCGCAGGTCGGCCAGCAGCTCGTCGGCGCTGGCGTAGGGATCCTGCGGCGCCACAGCGTGGCGTGCGGCCTCGCCGCCGGTCAGCACCTTCAGCGTGGCGGCCAGGCGCGCGTACATTCCGGTCAGGGCGCGGCGGTAGGGTTCGTCCTGGCGGTGGGCGTTCTGGTCGGGCGAGCGCTCGGCCAGGGCCTTCATCTCGGGGCTCACGCTGGCCAGCATGGCCGACACCGACAGTTCGGCGCCCAGGTGGTGCAGCTGCGTGAGGTGGTGGCGGATCACCATGTCGGCCTGGCTGTGCAGCGCCAGTTCGAGCGTCTGCGCGGTCACGTTGGGGTTGCCGTCGCGGTCGCCGCCGATCCACTGGCCCATGCGCAGGAAGGGTGCCACGTCCTGGGCATCCAGGCCGTCTTCCAGGTCGCGGTAGATGCGCGGGATCTGCGTCAGGAAGGTGGTCTGGTAGTAGCTCAGCGCGTTTTCGATCTCGTCGGCCACCGTCAGCTTGGTGAAGCGCAGCAGGCGCGTCTGCCAGAGCTGGGTCACGCGGGCGCGCAACTGCGCTTCGAAGTCGGCCGCGTCGCGTGGCAGCAGCTGTTCGCGTTCGGCCAGCAGGTGGGCGATGGCGCGCTCGGCGTCCAGGATGCTCTTGCGCTGCACCTCGGTGGGGTGGGCGGTGAGCACCGGCGAGATGTGGGCCTGCGCCAGGGTCTGCGCGATGGTGGTGGGCGCGATGCCGGCCTTGTGCAGGCGCTGCAGCGTCAGCGCCAGGCTGCCTTCCTGCAGGTCGCCGGCGCGGTCGTGCACCGCGCGGCGGCGGATGTGGTGGCGGTCTTCGGCCAGGTTGGCCAGGTGGCTGAAGTAGGTGAAGGCGCGGATCACGCTCACCGTCTGCTGGCCCGAGAGGCCCTTGAGCAGCTTCTTGAGCGCCTTGTCGGCGTCCTGGTCGGCATGGCGCCGAAAGGCCACCGACAGCTGGCGGATCTGTTCGATCAGTTCGAACATGGCCGCGCCCTCCTGCTCCCGGATCACATCGCCCAGCACCCGGCCCAGCAGGCGGATGTCCTCGATCAACGGCTGGTCCTTGTCGGCTGCGGCCTTGCGTCGGGTGGCGGGTGTGGCGGCAGGGCGGGCGGTCGATCGGCTCATGTCGGGCGGGGTTGGGTTGCTGATTTTTTGGGCAGGGGTCATGCTAGCATCCAAAGTTGCTTGTCCCGTTACCAAACGGGTACCAAATCGGCCCGCAAGCCGCGCGGGCTTTGATCTTTTTTGATCCTCACCGTGTCCACTTTTCAAACCTCCCCGGCCTTGTCCATCACCATCGCCACGCGCGAAAGCCGTCTGGCCTTGTGGCAGGCCGAACACGTCAAGGCCCTCTTGCAAGACCTGGGCCATCGGGTGACGCTGCTGGGCATGACCACGCAGGGCGACCAGATCCTGGACCGTAGCCTGTCCAAGGTCGGCGGCAAGGGGCTGTTCGTCAAGGAACTGGAAGTGGCGCTCGAAGAAGGTCGGGCCGACATCGCGGTGCACTCGCTTAAAGATGTGCCCATGGACCTGCCGCCCGGCTTTGCACTGGCCTGTGTGATGGAGCGCGAAGACCCGCGCGACGCCTGGGTGTCGCCGCACTGCGCAGGCCTGGCCGACCTGCCGCCGGACGCTGTTGTGGGGACGTCGAGCCTGCGCCGCCTGGTGCTGCTGCGCGACGCGCTCAACGCACTGGGACGCCACGACGTGCGTATCGAACCGCTGCGCGGCAACCTCGACACACGCCTTCGCAAGCTGGACGAAGGCCAATACCACGCCATCGTGCTGGCGGCCGCGGGTCTCAAGCGGCTGGGCTTGTCCTCGCGCATCCGCGCCATTTTTGAACACGCGCAATCGCTTCCGGCCGCCGGGCAGGGCGCGTTGGGCATCGAAGTGCGGGCCGACCGCGCCGACCTGATCGAAGCCCTCAAGCCGTTAGTGCACCTGCCCAGCTGGCTGCGCGTGGCGGCCGAGCGCACGGTGTCGCGCGCCATGGGCGGCAGCTGTTCCATGCCGCTGGCCGCCCATGCGCAGTGGGTGGACGGCGTGGCCGACACCCTGCACCTGCAAGCCGCCTGGGGCGATCCGGAAGGCCGCCTAGCGCTGGTGCGCGTGGGCGAACAGGCCGCGGTGCGCACCCTGGCCGAGGCCGAGGCGCTGGGCCAGCGCGTGGCCGTTGCGCTTCGCGCCGCCGGCGCCCAGCCGCCCGCCGCGGGGGCCTGAGCCCTTGTCGCCGCCCGCCGAGCCCACCAGCGGCGCGGGCCGGGTGTTGCAGCGCCTGCTGGTCACCCGCCCCGCCGACGAAGCCGCCAGCTGGGTGACGCCGTTGCGTGAACAGGGCTGGCCAGCCCAGGCCCTGCCACTGATCCAGATCACCGCCCCGCGCAACGCGGCAGCGGCGGAACGCCTGCACCAGATGCGGGCGCGGTGGACGCAATTCGACGCGCTGATGTTCGTCAGCGGTGCGGCCGTTCAGCATTTTTTTGCAGCCGACCTGCCGCGGGCCGACGCGCAGACGCGTACCCGTTGCTGGGCACCTGGCCCGGGCACGGCGCGCCGCCTGGTGCAGGCATTGGCGGGCGTGGGCCTGGGGGCCGATCACATGGACGCGCCGCCGCCCAATGCCGCCCAGTTCGATTCCGAGGCGCTGTGGCCGGTGGTCGCGCCCCAGCTGCGGGCCGGCAGCCGCGTGCTCATTGTGCGCGGCGTGTCCGTGTCGGCCAACGACGACGCGGTGGCCGTGCCCGCTGGTGGCAATGGTCGCGACTGGCTGATTCGCCAGTGCGAGCGGGCCGGTGCCGATGTGCAAACCGTGGTGGCCTATGAGCGCCACGCACCCGACGGCACCGAAGCCTTTCATGCCGCGCTGCGCCAGGCGTGCACGGCAGACAGCGTCTGGTTGCTCAGCAGCTCAGAGGCGCTGGACCACATGCTGGCGGCCCAACCCGGAGCGGACTGGTCGGGCGCACAAGCCCTGGTCACCCACCCCCGCATCGCCCAGCGCGCGCAACAGGCCGGTTTTGGCCACGTTGTGCAGACCCGTCCTGCACTGCCCGACGTGTTGCGCACCCTAGAATCCCTATGGATTCGACCATGAGCGACCTCGCCCCCAACCCCACCCCCGAAGCGGTGCCGCCGTCGGCACCTGCGCCGCTGGCGCCCCCTGCCGGTCTTCGCCATGCCGTGGCCTGGCCGGTGTGGCTGGCGCTGGGCGCAGCCTTGCTGGCGTTGTTGCTGGCTGGGCTGCTCTGGCAAAAGCTCAGCTTCACCCAGCAGGAGCTGGCACGCCGCAGCCAGGACAGCGCCACCCTGGCGGAGCAGGCGCGCACCCTGGCCGCGCAGACCGAGGCGCAAACCCAGGAACTGCAGGCCCGCTTGGCGGTGGCCGAAGTCAAGCTGTCCGAGGTCACGCTGCAGCGCAGCCAGCTCGAAGAACTCATGCTCACGCTCTCGCGCTCGCGTGACGACACCCTGGTGCAGGACATCGAATCCGCCCTGCGGCTGGCGCAGCAGCAGGCGCAGCTGACGGGCAGCGCCCAGCCGCTGCTGTCGGCCCTGCAGGCGGCGGACCAGCGCATCGCCCGCGCCGCGCAACCGCGCCTGAACCCGGTGCAGCGCGCGCTGGCGCGCGACATCCAGCGTATCCAGGGCGCGGTGCTCACCGACGTGCCTGCCTTGGTGCAGCGGCTGGACGAGCTGGTGCGCCAGGTCGATCAGTGGCCCTTGCTCAACGACGTCGGTCCACGTGCCGCGCCGGCCAAAACCGGTTCGCAGGTCGCCAAGACCACCCGTGCGGGCACCACCACGGTCGTCCCCGCTGCGGCGCCGGCGGGCGGTGGGTCCGACTGGCCGTCGTGGTGGGACCGCATCTGGGGCGATGTGACCCGCAGTGGGCGCGAGCTGGTGCGCGTCAGCCGCATCGACCACCCCGACGCTGCTTTGCTGGCACCCGAACAGGCATTCTTCCTGCGCGAAAACCTCAAACTGCAGCTGCTGAACGCCCGCCTGGGCCTGCTGGCGCGGCAGACCGCGTCGGCCCAGGCCGATGTGCGCGCCGTCGAGGCGCTGCTGACCCGCTACTTCGACGGCACAGCGCCCAACGTACGGGGCGCCCACGCCGCGCTGACCCAGCTGCGCGCCGAGCTGGTGCCGGTCGAACTGCCGCGGCCCGACGAAAGCCTGGCCGCGCTGACGGCGGCGGCCGGGGGGCGCTGATGGCCAGCTTTTCACACAGCAGGGGCTCGCAGCGCGGCGCCATGCGCAGCGTGTTCTGGCTGCTCGGCATCGCCGCCGCGGCCGTGGCCCTGGCGCTGCTCATGGGCCACAACCAGGCCACCGTCACCCTGTTCTGGCCGCCGTACCGCTACGACGTCGCGTTCAACTTCGTGGTGTTCGCGCTCATCGGCCTGTTTGTGCTGGTGTACCTGGCCTTGCGCGCCGTCGCCTTGCTGCGCGACCTGCCGGTGCAGGCCCAGCGCTGGCGCAGCCAGCAGGTTGAACGCGCAGCGGTGGGCGCGGTGCTCGATGCCTTGTCGCACCAGCTCGCTGGCCGGTTTGTGCGCGCCCAGTCGGCGGGGCTGACCGCGCTCGAACGGCTGAACGCAATGCCCGCTGCGCAGTGGTCGCAACGGCCCCAGCTGCAACTGCTGGCCCACCTGCTGGTGGCCGAGAGCGCGCAGTCGCTGCAGAACCGTGGCGCGCGCGACCAGCACTTGCAGGCTGCCCTGCACCCGCAACTGGCCAAGGCCGCGCCCGTGGCGCACGAAGGCGCCCTGCTGCGCTCTGTGCACTGGGCGGTGGAGGAGCGCGATGCCGATCTCGCCCGCAGCCGTCTGGCCGACTTGCCGCAGGGCACAGCGCGCCGCATCCAGGCCCTGCGTCTGAAGCTGCGCACCGCCCAGCTGGGCGGTGCCACCGCCGAGGCGCTGGAGACGGCCCGGCTGCTGGCCAAGCACCGCGCCTTTTCGCCGCAGGCCTCGCGCAGCATCCTGCGCAGCCTGGCGCTGGACGCGCTGCGCGAGGCGCACGACCTGTCTCATTTGCAGACTGTCTGGGCGAAGCTCGATGCCAAGGAGCGCGCCATGCCCGAACTGGCCCTGGCGGCTGGCCAGCGTGCCAACCAGCTCGCGCAGGCCGACGGTCGCGAGGCCGAACAGGCCGCTGCCGAACGCGTGCGTGGATGGCTCGAACCGCTGTGGCCACGGCTGGCCGAACTCGATGCGATCCAGCAGCGCCAGCTGGTGCTGGTGCTTGAACCCGGCCTGTCCTCGCTGGATGGGGCCTGGCTCGGCCGCCTGGAACAGACCCAGCGCCAGATGCCCGGCAACGCTTACCTGCAGTACCTGGCCGGCCAGGCCTTCATGCAGCGCCAGCTCTGGGGCAAAGCCGCGCAACTGCTGGGCCAGGCCAGCCACAGCCTGCAGGACCCGGCTCTGCTGCGCCGCACCTGGTGCGCACTGGCCCGCCTGGCGGAAGAGCGTGGTGACGCGGCGGGTGCGCAATCGGCCTGGAAGCGCGCCGCCCTGTTGGGGTAGAACAAAAGCACCCCCTGCGCCGCTGATGCGGCTTCCCCCTCTCTCGCCTGCGGCGGGAGGGGGACGCAGCCTGTGGCCTGGCAAAGCCGGTTCCACGGCTGCTCTGTACCGGAGCACGCACTCCGGAGAGGATAGAAGGCTCCCCCTGCGCCGCTGACGCGGCTTTCCCCTCTCCTGCCTGAGGCGGGAGGGCGACGCAGCCTGTGGCCCGGCGGAGCTCGTTTCGCGACTGCCCTGGATCCGGGTACGAGCGGCGGACGTGACCCGATGTGTTCTTGGCGCCCATGAAAAACGCCGGTCATGACCGGCGTTTTTTCTGGGAGTGATCGCCACCGCGAGCGGTGGCTGTGCATCACATCACTGGGCTTCGAAGGGCAGGGGCATGTTGCGCAGGTCTTTGCGCGTTTCCACCAGCACCAGCGGGCCTTCGTCCACCAGCACCACGGGCTTGATTTCGCGCGGCACATGGGTGGGCTTGGGTTCGGCCGCAATGGCGGCCTGCACCTGCGCCACCTTGGCGGCGTCGGAGTTCACCCACTCCAGGCCACTGGCCTGGGCCACCTGGTTCAGCTCGTTGATGGACACCGTGTAGGGCTGCACCTTGGGCAGACCCTGGCGCGCCGGCGTGCTGGGGTTGGCCTTGGGGGCCGGTGTCGCGGCGCGTGCACGCGGAGCGGGGGCTGCGTCCAGCACGGGCACGGGTTCCACGGCCGGGGCGGCCACGGGCGCTGCCGCGACCGGCTCGGCCGCGGTCTGCACCGGCATGCTGAAGTAGCTGCGGGTCGGCGCTTCGTAGGCGCGTTCTTCGGTCGTGGCGACCTGGGCGGCCGGGGCTTCGGCGGTGCCGGCTTCGGCTTCGCCAGCCGATGCGTCGCGCGGGGCGCGTTCGCGGCGGTCGCGGCCGTAACGGTCACGGCTGCGGCGCTCGCGCGGTGCGCGCTGGCCGGCGTTGTCGGCGTCGCCTTCAGCGGGCGCCGAGGCACCCTGGGCGTCTTGCTCGGCGCGCATCGAAGCGGCTTCGATCAGGCCCTGCGGCGCAGCGGCGTCCGCACCCTCGTTGCGGCGGCGGCTGTCGTTGCGAGGGCGGCGCTCGCGGCGTTGACCTTCGGCGGCTTCGGGCGCTGCGGCGGCCTCGTTCACAGCAGCAGGTACGGGCGCGTTCAGCAGGGCTTCGTTGTCCACCGGTGCGTCGGCCGGTGCCGCGTCGCGGCGGTTGTCACGGCGGCCACCGTTGCGGCCTTCACCCCGGTTGTCGCCGCGACCTTCGCCGCGGGGAGCGTCGTTGCGAGGCTCGCCACGGCCCTCACCGCGACCTTCTCCGCGACCCTCACCGCGCGGTGCGCGGTTGCCATCGCGGCCTTCCATGCGGGCTTCGCCGTTGCGACCATCGGCGCCACGTGGGCCACGGCCGCCTTCGCGGCCCTCGCGGCCCTCGCGGCCCACTTCACCACGGCCTTCGCGCGGTGCGCGGGCTTCGCCATTGGCGCCGCCGTTGCGGCCACCGCGACCACGGCCGTCGCGGCCACCGTCACGACCACCCTCGCGGCGGCCTTCGCCGCGCGGTTCGCGATCACCGGTCTTGGCCGGTGCGGGGGCGGCTTTGGGCTCCGCGGCGGCCGGCGCGGCGGGTGCGGCGCCACCGAACAGGCTCTTGAGCCAACCGAAGAAACCTTTCTCGGCCGGTGCGGCGACCTTGGGCGCTGCCTGAGCAGGCGCAGGCGCGGCGACGACCGGCGCCACGGGTGCGGCGGCGGTAGCTGCCTCGGGTTTGGGTGCGGCCACAGGGGCCGGACCGTCGGGCAGCACGCCCTTGATCACCGGTTCCTGCTTGTTGGTGCGTTCCTGGCTGCGGCGCGTGAAGCTGGTCGGGTCCTCGGCTTCTTCGGCCAGCTTGTAGCTGGCGTCCAGGTTGTCCAGGCGCGGGTCGTCGTGCTTGAGGCGCTCGAGCTTGTAGTTCGGCGTGTCCAGCGACTTGTTGGGCACCAGCAGCACGTTGATGCGCTGCTTGAGTTCGATCTTGGTGATCTCGGTGCGCTTCTCGTTGAGCAGGAAGCTGGCCACTTCGACCGGCACCTGCACCAGCACGGCGGCCGTGCTGTCCTTGAGCGACTCTTCCTGGATGATGCGCAGGATCTGCAGCGCCGAGCTTTCCGTGTCGCGGATGTGGCCGGAGCCACCGCAGCGCGGGCAGGGGATGGACGAGCCTTCGCTCAGCATCGGCTTCAGACGCTGACGGCTCATTTCGAGCAGGCCGAACTTGCTGATGGAGCCGAACTGCACACGGGCGCGGTCCTGGCGCAGCGCGTCGCGCAGGCGGTTTTCCACTTCGCGGCGGTTCTTCGACTCTTCCATGTCGATGAAGTCGATCACGATCAGGCCGCCGAGGTCGCGCAGGCGGGCCTGGCGGGCCACTTCATCAGCAGCTTCCAGGTTGGTGCGGGTCGCGGTTTCCTCGATGTCGCCGCCCTTGATGGCACGCGCCGAGTTCACGTCCACCGCCACCAGCGCTTCGGTCTGGTCGATCACGATGGCGCCGCCGGACGGCAGGTTCACGATGCGGCTGTAGGCGGTCTCGATCTGGTGTTCGATCTGGAAACGGCTGAACAGCGGGGCGTCGTCGCGGTAGCGCTTGACGCGGTGACCGTGCTCGGGCATCACGTGGCTCATGAACTGGTGAGCCTGTTCGTAGATGTCGTCGGTGTCGATCAGTATCTCGCCGATGTCGCTGTTGAAGTAGTCGCGGATGGCGCGGATCACCAGGCTCGATTCCTGGTAGATCAGGTAGGCGCCCTTTCCACCCTTGGCAGCGCCGTCGATGGCGGTCCACAGCTTGAGCAGGTAGTTCAGGTCCCACTGCAGTTCGGGCGCGTCGCGGCCGATGCCGGCGGTGCGCGCGATGATGCTCATGCCGTTGGGGTACTCGAGCTGGTCCAGCGCTGCCTTGAGTTCCTGGCGGTCTTCGCCTTCGATGCGGCGGCTGACGCCACCGCCGCGCGGGTTGTTGGGCATCAGCACCACGTAGCGGCCGGCCAGGCTCACGAAGGTGGTCAGGGCTGCGCCCTTGTTGCCGCGCTCTTCCTTCTCGACCTGGACCAGCAGCTCCTGGCCTTCCTTGATCACATCGTTGATGCGGGCCTGCGAAGGCGAGACATTGCCCTGGAAGTACTGGCGCGAGATTTCCTTGAACGGCAGGAAGCCGTGGCGGTCTTCGCCGTAGTCGACGAAGCAGGCTTCCAGCGAAGGCTCGACGCGGGTGACGACGGCCTTGTAGATGTTCCCTTTGCGCTGTTCGCGCCCTTCGATTTCGATTTCGTAGTCGAGCAGTTTCTGCCCGTCCACGATCGCCAGGCGGCGCTCTTCGGCCTGCGTGGCGTTGATCAGCATGCGCTTCATGTTGCGTTTCCTTCTGTCTGACACTGACATGGCGCCCGGGAAAACCCAGGCGCCGATCTGCCGTGAACCAGCAAAGGCGCGCAAACGGGGGAGGAATTGCCGGAGAGCCACCGACCCGGTGCCCACCCGGCGGGAAGGCCGGGCAGCGGGAGAGATCGTTCGAGGCGGGGCACACGGGGTGGGTGTGCCGCGTCGAACCGCCGGGTCAGGGCGTAGGCGCGTGGACAGCGGTGATCAGGGCGGGGGCGCTGCGGTCGTCATCGACGGTCGGGGCGCCACGGGGGCCGCTGGTTTCACTGCGTCCTCGGCCAGCCATTCCGTGCAGCGTCGTGCTGTCGCCGGGGCGGCTGGCCGATGGGGGTATTCCGTATCGGGTTCGCGGTTGTCTGCTGGTTGCGCCGCTGGCTTCCACCGGGCTGGGGCGGGGTTCCGACCTCGTCTGCGAGGGGTTTGGAACGGCGACCTGGCCCGGGTGCCGGCGGTGGCAACGGGTGGCCAGTCGGACCCCCGGCATCCAGCGCTGGGGGAGCCTGCCTGAGGTGGGTGCCTTAAACTCAAGGAAATCAACCACTTACAGCACACGACTGGCGCAGCACATTATAGTGCGCTCCCCCGGTCCGTGGGGCCGCACTTTTCAGCGGGTTTTCCTTGAATTCCAAGCCCTCCCTCCAGACCGCCGCGGCGGTGCAATTCCTGACCGTGGACGAAGAGTCGGCCGGGCAGCGGCTGGACAACTTCCTCATCCGCGTGCTCAAAGGGGTGCCCAAAACGCACATCTACCGCATCATCCGCTCGGGCGAGGTGCGGCGGAACAAGGGCCGTGTGTCGGCGGACGACCGCGTCAACCCCGGCGACGTGCTGCGCATCCCGCCGATCCGTCTGTCCGAGCGGGCCGAGGAAAAAGCCGCCCAGCCGGCACCCGCGCGCGAGTTCCCGGTGGTGTTCGAGGACGAGGCCTTTCTGGCCATTCACAAACCGGCCGGCGTGGCGGTGCACGGCGGCAGCGGCGTGAGTTTCGGCGTGATCGAGCAAATGCGCCAAGCGCGGCCGCAGGCGCGCCTGCTCGAATTGGTGCACCGGCTGGACCGTGAAACCAGCGGCCTGTTGCTGATCGCCAAGAAAAAGAGTGCGCTCAAGGCCTTGCAGGACCAATTCCGCGAACGGGAAACCGGCAAGACCTATCTGGCGCTGGTCAAAGGCGTGTGGCCTGCACGCCTCAAGGTGCTGGACCAGCCCCTGCACAAATACCTGCTGCCCGATGGCGAACGCCGCGTGCGCGTGACCGGCAAAGACGATCCCGATGGCATGAAATCGGTTTCGTTGGTGAAGGTGGTGCAGGCTGTGCCGGCACCGGGTGGTCTGGACGCGGCGTTCGCGCAGGGGTTCAGCTTGCTGGAAGTCACCATCAAAACCGGACGAACGCACCAGATCCGTGTGCATCTGGCCAGTGCCGGCCACCCGATCGTGGGCGACGACAAATACGGTGATTTTGAACTCAACCGCCAATTGGCCCGTATCGGATTCAAACGCATGTTTCTGCACGCCTGGCGCCTGAAACTCGCGCACCCGGTCAGTGGACAGCCGCTGGAATTGCAGACGGAATTGCCGGAGGAACTGCGCAAATGGGTATCGGCCGAAAAACCGGATTAGAATTGACACCGCATCGTTGGGATGCAATCCAATACAACAATTGTTTACATTCAAACCACAAGGAACATCAATGGCAACGTATTCCGAACTGATGGCCCAGGCCCAGCAACTGATGGCGGAAGCCGAACAGGCGCGCAAGAACGAATTGGCTTCCGTGGTGGCCGACATCAAGGCCAAAATGAAGCAGTACGGCCTGACCGTCGCCGACCTGGGCGGCGCGGCCACCGGCGGCGCCAAGAAGGTGGGCAAGTCCAAGTCCGCCGCACCGGCCAAGTACCGTGGTCCCAATGGCGAACTCTGGGCCGGTGGCCCTGGCCGCAAGCCCGAGTGGGTGCGTGCCGTGCTGGCCGCGGGCAAGAGCGTCGAGGACTACCGCATCTGAGCGCCGGCACCTGCCGCATCGACAAGGCCCGCCGTGTGCGGGCCTTTTCTTTGGGGGCCAGGGAGGCGCGGGGCCTTTGTTATCCTCGCGCCCCATGATTCGCATCCTCGTCGTCTGCATGGGCAATATTTGCCGCTCTCCCACCGCATCGGCCGTGTTGCAAGGGGAGGTGCAGCGGCGCGGTCTGGGGCGCAGCGTGCAGGTGGATTCGGCCGGCACGTACGGCGGGCACCAGGGCGAAAAGGCGGACAAACGCGCCATCCAGGTCGCCGCCGCGGCGGGCTATGAGCAGATCCACCAGGAACGCGCGCGCCGCGTGCAGGCGCAGGACTACGAGCGCTGCGATCTGATCCTGGCCATGGACCGCGACAACCTGGCGAATCTGGAAGATGGCTGTCCGCGAGAGCACCGGCACAAACTGCACTTGTTCCTGGACTACGCCGGAGTGGAAGCGGGCGGCGAGGTGCCCGATCCGTATTACGGCAACCTGGCCGGCTTTGAGCGCGTGCTGGCCCTGTGTGAGGCCGGCGCGCGCGGCGTACTCGACCGCGTGGCACCCAGCGCCCGCTGACGGGCTCTGCCGTTGACCGTCACTGCCAGATCACGGTCTTGCCGGAAGACTCCCAGGTCTCGTAGTGGCGGGCGTACAGGTCTTCGATCCGGTTGCGCTTGACCTTGAAGGTGGGGGTGATCACGTCGTTGTCGACCGTCCAGGCGGTGGTGGTAACGACGATGGTCTGCAGGCGTTCGTGCGGATCCAGGGTGTTGTTGATGGCCTTGAGGTGCTCGCTCAGCGAGGCTTCCAGGTCGCGTCGCGCCGACGGATCCTGTGCCTTGGTCACGAACTCGGCGTTGAGCATCACGATGCCCAGTGGCTGGCCCAGGTTGGCGCCGGTGACCACGCAGGCTTCCACCGCCTCGTGCATGACAAGCTTGTCTTCGATGGGCGCGGGCGCCACGTACTTGCCCTTGCCGGTCTTGAACAGGTCTTTCACGCGGCCGGTGATGCGCAGCAGGCCCTGGCCGTCGATCTGGCCCTTGTCACCGGTCTTGAGCCATCCGTCTGATGTGAACACCTCGGCGCTCTTCTCCGGCTCTTTGTAATAACCCGACATCAGCGCCTGGCTGCGCATCTGGATTTCGCCGGTGGCCGGGTCGATGCGGTGTTCCACACCGGGGTAGGTGGGTCCCACGGTGCCTTGCTGGTTCTGACCCGCCACGGTGATGTGCGAGAGCGCCAGGTTCTCGGTCATCCCGTAACCTTCGTTGATGGGCAGGCCGAGCTTGCTGTACCACTGCAACAGGGCCATGGGCATGGGTGCGGCGCCGCCAGCGGCGAAGGTGCACTGGTCCAGCCCGAGCGCCTTCTTCACCTTCTTGCGCACGATGCCCCCTAGGATGGGAATGCCCAGCAGGCGCTGCAGTTTGGCCGGTGGCATCTTGTGGTGCACACCCTGCTGGAACTTCACCCACAGCCGCGGGACCGAGAAGAACACCGTGGGCCGCGCGCGTTGCAGGTCGGCGGCAAACGTGTCCAGCGACTCGGCGAAGTACACGTGCATGCCGGTGCGCAGCCAGCCGTGTTCGACCAGCATGCGCTCGACCACGTGCGCCAGCGGCAGGTAGGACAGCATGCGGTCCTCGCCGGTCATGGGGATGCGTTGAAGTCCGCGGTCCAGCGCCCACGCGAAATTGCCGAAAGAATGCATCACGCCCTTGGGCATGCCGGTGGTGCCCGAGGTGTAGATCAGCGTGGCCAGGTCGTCCTCGGCACGCGTGGGTGATGCGCTCATGGGCGCCGTGCGGGCCACGATCGCGTCCCAGCCTTCGTAGGCGTTGCGGGCGTCGTCGGGCGAGAGCGCGTAACTGATGCAGGGCAGTCCGGCCGGCACACCGGGTTTCATGTGTTCCCAGCCATCGAGCTTGCCGACGAAGCAGGCTTTGGATTCGCTGTGCGTGAGGATCTGTGTGATGGTTTCGGGCGCGAGCGTGGGGTACAGCGGCACCGATACGTAACCCGCCATCCAGATGGCCAAGTCGCTCATCATCCACCAGGCGCAGTTTTTGGAGAGGATGGCCACCTTGCTGCCCGGTGCCCACCCCTGTGCCTGCAGGTACGCGGCCATGCGGCGCGACTGGTCGGCCACCTGGCCCCAGGTGAAGTCTTGCACCACGCCGCCCCCCATGGGCTGGGTCAGCGCCACGCGGGACGGTGCGGTTTGTTCCCAGTGGTACAGACGTTGCAAGGCCAGGAATTCGGGTGCGATCTTGTTCATGAGGGACTCCAAAGGTTTGCCGTGAATCTACTGGCACAGTGCTGTTCACCGGCAGCGGGCTTTCCCGGGCTTTCTTTAGAGCGTTCGCTCCAGAGGCAACCAGGTCGCTGATCGGGATCTCGTGGCTTGGACCCGGCCATGCGGCGCCTGAAGGGCACTGGTGGGCTGGGATGCGTTCACACTCCGTCCACCACCCACCTGTCACCATGAGCCCGTCGTACCGTTTCAACCGCCGAACCCTGGCCACCGCGACCGCAGCCGGCGCCGCTCTGCTGTCGCTGGGGGCCTGGCTGAGAGAGGACGGCACCGTGCGCGCCCAGTCCCTGCCCAGCACCCTGCCACTCATGGCCGGCCCGGCGCCCGCGCTGTTCATCGGCCACGGCAGCCCGATGAACGCGATCCAGAACAACCGTTTCACCCGTACGCTCACCGAATGGGGCCAGGCGCTGGGTCGGCCTAAGGCCATCCTCATGGTGTTCGCGCACTGGCTGACCGAGGGCGACACGCGCGTGTCCACCACCGCGCAGCCAGCTACGATGTACGACTTCGGTGGCTTTCCGGCACCGCTGTACGAGGTGCAGTACCCGGCGCCCGGCGCACCCGAACCCGCGCTGCGGGCCGCCACCCGACTGGAGCCTCGCCCCGTGGGGCAAGACGCCGAGCGCGGGCTGGACCACGGCGCCTGGAGCGTGCTCAAACACCTGTACCCGGCGGCGGACGTGCCGGTGTTCCAGCTGTCCATCGACATCACCCGGGACGGGCCCTTCCATGTGGCGATGGGCAGCGCCTTGGCCGCCTTGCGCGGCGAAGGCGTGATGATCGTGGGCAGCGGCAATGTGGTGCACAACCTGCGCCGCCTGGACCGCGGGGCGGGCGAGACCGACCATGCCACCGCGCCCTGGGCGCAAGGCTTCGACGGCATGGTCAAACAGGCCATGGATGCCCAGGACCTGCCTGCGCTGGCGGCCTGGGAATTCCTGTCCGACGGCGCAACGACGGCCGTGCCGTTCCCGGATCACTACTTTCCCATGCTCTACGCGGCAGGTGCTGCCCAGGCGGGCGAGCCGCCTCGCCATGTGTTCGAAAGTTTCCACGAAGGCACGCTGTCCATGCGCTGCGTGCAGTGGGGATGAGACAGGCGTGATCACCGGCGCTATGCTGGCCGCATGACCTCACCCACCGAAACCCGCATCGAACTCATTGAATTCATCACCGGCGGCGACCCCGGCGCCCAACCAGTGGCCAGCATCCTGGTCCTGCACGGCCTGGGCGCCGATGGCAGTGACTTTGTGCCCGTTGCACAGGCCATGGATTTTTCGGCCATCGGTCCGGTGCGCTTCGTATTCCCCAGCGCCCCGGTCATGCCCGTCACCCTCAATGGCGGTTACGAGATGCGCGCCTGGTACGACATCCACCCGCCCGGCCCCGACGGCACGCGCCGCGAGGACGAAGCCGGTCTGCGCCGGAGCCAGGCGCTCGTGCAACAACTGCTGGACCGCGAGGCGCAACGTGGCGTTTCGCCCAGTCGCACCGTGCTCATGGGCTTCTCTCAGGGCTGCGCCATGACCTTGCTGGCGGGCGTGCGAGCACCGCAGCGCCTGGCCGGTCTGGTGGCCCTGTCCGGTTACCTGCCCCTGGCGGGCTCGACGGTGGCCGAGCGCAGCCTGGCCAACCGCGACACCCCGGTGTTCATGGCCCATGGCAACCAGGACGAGATCGTCGTGCCCGCCCGCGGTGAAGCTGCCCGTGACAGCCTCGTGGCGCTGGGTCAGCCGGTGGACTGGCACCTGTATTCCATGGGTCACGAGGTCTGCATGGACGAGGTGCGCGACCTCAACGCCTGGCTGGTGCAGCGTCTGGCGGGCTGATGTTCAGGCCGCCACGGCTTCGGCTTCGGGCAGCGCCACCTGGTTGTCGGTGCTGAACTGGTAGTCCTGGAACACGTGGGCGGCGCTCAGCAGCTGGTACTGGCCATCGGCGTTGCGCAGCGAGGTGTCCTTCAGGCGCCAGGTGAGCTGACCGCAGGTCCAGATGTCGAAATTGCGCATGTGCGTGCACAGGCAGGTCTTGTCCTTGACCGAGATGCGCTTCACGCCAGGGTGCGCCAGCAGCTCGCGGTTGTAGGAGGTGATGTAGGCGCATTTGCCGTTGGCGTCCAGCAGGTAGCCGTAGGCTTCGCAGTTCGGGCGGATGCCGTCACCAATGCCCGGGCTGCTCTTGATCATGCGCATCGGGTAGCCGGTGGGCGAAATCTCGTTGACTTCGATGTCATCCTCGTTGGCCTTGAAGTATTCCTGCTTGATGTCGTCGGGCAGGCCGCACTCTTTGGTGACGGTGAAGCGTGTGGCCACCTGCACGGCCGAGCCGCCCAGTTCCATGAAGCGCACCGCATCGCTGCCGGTGAAGATGCCTCCGGCCGGGATCAGCGGGATGTCCAGCTGCTCGGCCTGGAGCCAGGCGTGGATCTCGGCCACGATGGTGGCGAGGTCGTACTGCGCCCAGTCCATGCCAAAGCCCAGGTGCCCACCGGCCAGCGGACCCTCGACCACCACGTAGTCGGGCAGGCGGTTCAGGCGTGAGTTCTTCTTCAGGAACAGTTGCAGCGCGCGCAGGCTGGAGACAATGATGCCCAGCTTGGCATCCCGAAAACGGGGGTGGTCTTCGATCAGCGCGAACGAACCCAGGTGCAGGCCGGCGGCGAGCGTGATGCCGTCGATGCCGGCGTCCAGCGCCGAGGCCATGCGGACCTTGAGCGTCTCTTTCGGCCCGTTCATGGTCAGCTTTTCCATGCAGTTGATGAACACCATGCCACTGCCCTGTTTGCGGGCCATGGTGTGCTCGACATGCAGCTTGGTCGCCTCGGCCAGATCGCCCAAGTTGAACTTGACACTGGACTTGTCTTCGGAATCGACGTTGAGCTTGTACAGCGCCTGTTTGGCCTTGACGTACTTGGTCTTGTAGCGTCGGTCGGTCACCGTCTTGATCATGGCGTCGGAGATGTGGCCCACGCCACCCAGGCGTGCGGCTTCCAGGGCCAGGTCAGAAGAGGAAATGTCCACGCCCATGCCGCCGATCATGATGGGCACCAGTTCAGACTTGCCCATCTTCAGGCGGAAATCGTCCAGACGTTTCATGCTGCGTGTACTCGTTTTGCCGGTCGTGCCCGGCGCTGTCCATGGGAAATAGGGTGCCTTCGGGGCACGTTTTCGGAGGCGGCAGACGCCGTGCGCTGCAGCGGACTCCATTGTGCCTTCACCGCATGACAGAACCGAAAAACCCTGCTGTCTCCGGGAGACCCGGGCCTCAGGCGCTGCGGGCTGCTGCGGCCAAGTCCAAAGCGAGGCGATTGTGCCTTTCCAGGAGTGGTCCGAGGTTGACCGAGGTCATGTGTCCTTCACGCACCACGACCCGACCGTTGACCACGGTGTACGCCGTCTGCGGGCTGGCGCACAGCAGCAGGCTGGCCACCGGGTCGTGCACCGCGCCGCCGGCAAAACCCAGGGTGCGCAGGTCGAACAGTGCGATGTCCGCGCACATGCCCGGCGCCAGGTGCCCGATGTCGGTTCGCCCCAGTACCTGCGCGCCGCCCCGTGTGGCCACCTGCAGCGCGTCGCGCGCCGTCATCTCGGCCGGGCCGAGGTCGCAGCCAAAAAAAGTCTGGCCCTGACGCGTCTCGGGCGGTTGCAGTGCGCGGCCCACGCGGGCAAGCAGCATCGCCTGTCGGGCCTCGTTCACCATGTGCGCGGCGTCGTTGCTGGCGCTGCCGTCCACCCCCAAGCCCACAGGAACGCCAGCGTCGAGCATGCGGCGGATGGGCGCGATGCCCGAGGCCAGCCGCATGTTGCTGCAGGGGCAGTGCGCCACGCCGGTGCGGCTGGCGGCAAAGAGCGAGATGCCTTCGTCGTCCAGCTTCACGCAGTGCGCGTGCCAGACGTCGTCGCCCAGCCAGCCCAGTTCCTGCGCGTACTGCGCCGGGGTCATGTTGAACTTCTCGCGGCTGTAGGCGATGTCGTGGTCGTTCTCGGCCAGGTGGGTGTGCAGGCGCACACCTTGCCCCTTGAAACTGCGCGCGAGTTCGGCGCTCTGCTGCATCAGCGCCGGGCTGACGGAGAACGGCGAACAGGGGGCCAGCGCCACCTGCACCATGGCGCCGTGGGCGGCGCTGTGCCAGGTTGCGATCAGGCGCTGGCTGTCTTTCAGGATCGCGTCCTCTTGTTCCACCACCCGGTCCGGCGGCAGCCCGCCCGCGCTCTGGCCCACGCTCATGCTGCCGCGCGTGGCCACAAAGCGCATGCCGATCTGCTGCGCGGCTTCGATGCTGTCTTCCAGCCGTACGCCATTGGGGTAGATGTAGAGGTGGTCACTGCTGGTGGTGCAGCCGCTCATCAGCAGCTCGGCCATGGCGACCTGGGTGGAGACCCGCACCATCTCGGGCGTGAGACCGGCCCAGATCGGGTACAGCCCGCGCAACCAGCCGAACAGTTCCGCGTCCTGCACGCCGGGGATGGCCCGCGTGAGGCTCTGGTACATGTGGTGGTGGGTGTTCACCAGACCGGGTGTGACCAGGTGGCCGCGCGCATCGATGGTCTCGCCGGCCGATTCGAGCAGGGCGCGCGGCAGCTCGGCGGTCGGGCCGATCCACTCGATCACGTTGCCGCTCACGAACAGCGATGCGTCCTTCAACTCCCGGCTTTGTGTCGGGTCGGTGTGGTCGAAGGTAGCGATGCAGTCGGCGTTGTGGATCAGCAGGGTGTTCATGTCATTTCAACCAATAGCCATGGCGTGCGTACACCTTCTTGAGGTGTTCGATGAAAAATCGCACCTTGGCCGGCAGGTGTCTTTGCTGCGGGTACACAGCCAGGATGTCGTAGGCGGGGAGGGCGAAACCGTCGAGCACGGTGACCAGCTCGCCGCGCTGCAGCTGGGCCTGGATCTCCCAGGTGCTGCGCCAGCCCAGACCCAGGCCATCGCTGACCCAG
>CALRYD010000059.1:0-24190 GCA_943372305.1 Hydrogenophaga intermedia
GGTACATCTGGTTGGGGTCCACCGCGCGTTCGGGCGAGACCATGTGCGACAGCGCCAGCCAGGCCAGCAGCGCGCCGCCCAGCATCTTGCACACCCCCAGCAGCACCCAGCCCGGCCCGCCGGTCAGCACACCGGCCCACCAGCGCAGCACACGCCCGGGCTGCTGGGCGGGCATGAAGCGCAGGTAATCGGCCTGCTCGCCCATCTGGGTGATGAGCGCGATCCCCACGGTGAGCGCCGCACCAAACAAGTGCCATGAAAAATCCCGCCCGGCACCAGACTCACCACCGTAGTGCACGATGCCGGTGAATGCACCGGGATCGAGCACCCACACCGCGGCAAAGGGCACCACCATCATCACCAGCCACAAGGGCTGCGTCCACACCTGGAAACGGCTGATGGCCGACACCCCGTGCGTGACCAGCGGGATCACCACCACCGCACAGATCAGGTAGCCCCAGGCGGGCGGGATGTCCAGCGCCAGCTCCAGCGCATAGGCCATGACCGCCGCTTCCAGCGCGAAGAAGATGAACGTGAAGCTGGCGTAGATGAGGGAGGTGATGGTCGAGCCGATGTAGCCGAAACCCGCGCCGCGGGTGAGCAAGTCCATGTCGACACCGTGGCGCGCCGCGTAGACGCTGATGGGCAGCCCCGCCACGAAGATGATCAGCCCGGTGACCAGGATGGCCCAGAAGGCGTTGATGAAGCCGTACTGCACCAGCAGCGTGGCGCCCACCGCCTCCAGGATCAGGAACGACGCCGCACCGAACGCGGTGTTGGCCACCCGCCATTCGCTCCACTTGCGAAAGCGCTGCGGCGTGTAGCGCAGGGCGTAGTCCTCCAGCGTCTCGCTGCCGACCCAGCTGTTGTAGTCGCGGCGCACCTTGATGATGCGCTGTGGAGCGCCGTCCAGCGAAGACGTCGCGGCAGCAGTGGAATCGGCAGGATGTGTCACCCCCGTTTTGTGCAGCTTCCGTGCCACGCGCTCAGGCCAACGGTTGCAGGGCACGGGATTTGCTCAAACCGCTTTCAGATCAATCGAGAAACGCCATGGAACTGACCCCGAGAGAGAAAGACAAGCTGCTGATCTTCACCGCCGCGCTGCTGGCCGAGCGGCGCAAGGCGCGTGGCCTCCAGCTCAATTACCCCGAAGCCGTGGCCCTGATCAGCGCCGCTGTGATGGAAGGCGCCCGCGACGGCAAGACGGTGGCCCAGCTCATGAGCGAAGGCCGCAACGTGCTCACGCGCGAAGAGGTGATGGAAGGCGTGCCCGAGATGATCCCCGACATCCAGGTCGAAGCCACCTTCCCCGACGGCACCAAACTCGTCACCGTGCACCAGCCGATACCTTGACCTCCAGCGGAAGCTGGCCCACCCCTGTCGCGCTGCGCGCGGCGCCCTTGATTCAGACACTTCGCTCAACCGCTCTTGCCGAGGTCCCCATGAAACTGTTTTCCAAATGCCTGACAGCCGTCACGCTGGCGTCCACCGCCCTCGCCGCCCAGGCCCACACCGGCCACGGCACCCACAGCCTGATGGAAGGTCTGGTCCACCCGTTCGGTCTGGACCACCTGCTGGCCATGGTGGCCGTGGGCGTCTGGTCGGTGTCCGCCCTGCCGCAGGGTAAGGCCTGGCAGGGGCCCACCACCTTCCTGCTGGCACTGGTCTTCAGTGCGGTGCTGGGCGCGGCCGGTTTCACCGTGCCGTACCTGGAGCACGCCATCTCGCTGAGCGTGGTGCTCTTCGGCCTGATGCTGATCGTGGCCACGCGGCCCATGCCGCCGGTCATCGGCCTGGGCCTGATCGCGGTGGCCTCGTCGTTGCACGGCCTGGCCCACGGCTCGGAAACGCCCGCTTCCGGCTTCGCTGGCTACGCCATCGGCTTCCTGCTGACCACTGCGGTGCTGCACCTGAGCGGTGTCGGCGTCGGCCTGGCCCTGCAGCGCCTGCTGGCCGAGCGCCGAGGCATCGCACTGGGCGCGCTCGGCGCATCCCTGGGCGGTGCGGGCCTGTTCCTGTTCGCCCAGATCTGAGGGCACGCCCATGATCCCCGGCGAACTCTTCGTTGACGGAGGCGAGCACGCCCTCAACCCCGGCCGCGCCCCGCTGACGCTGGTGGTGCAGAACACCGCCAACCGGCCGGTGCAGGTCGGCTCGCACTACCACTTTGCCGAAACCAATGCCGCGCTGTCGTTCGACCGTGCGGCGGCACAGGGCAAACGCCTGAACATCGCCAGCGGCACCGCGGTGCGCTTCGAGCCGGGCCAGCAGCGCACCGTCGAACTTGTCGACTTCGCAGGCGACCGGATCGTGTATGGCTTTCGTGGCCTGACCCAAGGAAAACTGTGATGGCCAGCATCTCCAGAAGCGCCTACGCCGACATGTTCGGCCCCACCGTCGGCGACCGGGTTCGCCTGGCCGACACCGGCCTGCTGATCGAAGTCGAGAAGGACTACACCCTGGCCGCCGGTGGTTACGGTGAAGAGGTCAAGTTCGGCGGCGGCAAGACCATCCGCGACGGCATGGCGCAATCGCAGCGCACGCGCGCCGAAGGCGCGGTGGACACCGTGCTGACCAACGCCCTCATCGTCGACCACTGGGGCATCGTCAAGGCCGACATCGGACTCAAGGACGGCCGCATCGTCGCCATAGGCAAGGCCGGGAACCCCGACACGCAACCGGGCGTGGACATCGTGATCGGCGCCGGCACCGAAATCATCAGCTGCGAAGGCAACATCGTCACCGCCGGCGGCATCGACAGCCACATCCACTTCATCTGCCCGCAGCAGATCGACGAAGCCCTGGCCTCGGGCGTGACCACCATGCTCGGCGGCGGCACCGGCCCGGCCACCGGCACTTTCGCCACCACCTGCACACCCGGCCCCTGGCACATCGAACGCATGCTGCAGGCGGCCGACGGTTTTGCGATGAACATCGGCTTCCTCGGCAAGGGCAACGCCAGCCAGCCCGCACCGCTGCGCGAGCAGATCGACGCCGGCGTGATCGGCCTCAAGCTCCACGAAGACTGGGGCTCCACACCGAGCGCCATCAGCAACTGCCTGGACGTGGCCGAAGAAACCGACACCCAGGTGGCGCTGCACAGCGACACGCTCAACGAGTCGGGCTTCGTCGAAGACACCATTGCTGCCACCAAGGGCCGCACGCTCTGCGCGTTTCACACCGAAGGCGCGGGCGGCGGTCACGCGCCCGACATCATCCGCGTGGTCGGCGAGGCGAACTTCCTGCCCTCGTCCACCAACCCGACCATGCCCTACACCGTCAACACACTCGACGAGCATGTGGACATGCTGATGGTCTGCCACCACCTGGACGCCGGCATCCCCGAAGACCTGGCCTTCGCCGAGAGCCGCATCCGCCGCGAAACGATTGCGGCCGAAGACATCCTGCACGACATGGGCGCGATCAGCATCATGAGCAGCGACAGCCAGGCCATGGGCCGGGTGGGCGAGGTGATCATCCGCACCTGGCAGACGGCCGACAAGATGAAGAGCCAGCGCGGCACGCTGCCGGAAGACAGTTCGCGCAACGACAACTTCCGCGTCAAGCGCTACGTCGCCAAGTACACGATCAACCCGGCCATCGCCCACGGCATGTCGCACATCGTGGGCTCGCTCGAAGTCGGCAAGTGGGCCGACCTGGTGGTCTGGAAGCCCGCGTTCTTTGGCGTCAAGCCGGCGCTGGTTCTCAAGGGCGGTAGCATCGCGCTGGCCGCCATGGGCGACCCCAACGCCTCCATCCCCACGCCGCAGCCGGTGCACTACCGACCGCAGTTCGGCGCCTTTGGCGGCGCGCTGGCCAAGGGCAGCCTGACCTTTGTGTCACAGGCCGCCCAGTCGGCCGGCGTGGCGAAGCGCTACGGCCTAGCCAAAACCACCGTGGCGGTGCAGAACTGCCGCAGCGCCACCAAGGCCAGCATGGTGCACAACAGTTACCTGCCCAAGATGGAGATCGACCCCCAGCGCTACACCGTGCGTGCCGACGGTGTGCTGCTGACCTGCGAGCCCGCCAGCAAACTGCCCATGGCACAGCGATACTTCCTGTTTTGATAGCACCGAAGACCGACCGGCATTGGGCCGACGGTCTGAGCGGGCCACAGGGAAGAAAACACCACATGCTTCAAGTCTCCAAAATCATTCCTCAGGCTCAAGGCCTGGCCCCGGTGCTGGTGCGCCGCGCGGCGACCCTCACGCTGGACTGGGACGTGCGCCAGAAAAGCCGTTTCGACGCCGAGACGTCCGACGCCCGCCGCGTCGGCGTGTTCCTGCCACGCGGCACCGTGGTGCGCGGCGGTGACGTGCTGGTCACGCAGGACGGCTCGCTGCTGCGTGTCGTGGCGGCGCCGCAACCGGTGTTGAAGATCACCGCCTGCACCGACCAGCACCACGGCCATGAACACGCACATGCGCACGACCCGGCCTTCGACCTGATGCGCGCGGCCTACCACCTGGGCAACCGGCATGTGCCCATCGAGCTGCGTCCCGACCACCTCAAGATCGAACCCGACCACGTGCTGGCCGAGATGCTGCGCGCGATGCACCTGAACGTGGCCGAGGTGCGCGAACCGTTCGAACCCGAAGGCGGGGCCTACGCGGCCGGCCACGGCGGTGGCCATGCACACGGTCACGGGCATGAACACGGTCACGACCATGGCCACGACCACGGATCTCATGCGCATGGCCATGGCTGATGCGGCCGCCCGGCCAGCGGCCGGCCTGCTGCGCACCCTGTGGCTGGCCTCCCCCACCCTGCCGGTGGGCGGTTTTTCATACTCTGAAGGTCTGGAAGCCGCGGTGGACGCCGGCCTGGTGCGCGACGAACACAGCGCAGCCGACTGGCTGACCGACCAGCTGCACCTGGGCCTGGCCCGCAGCGACCTGGCGGTGGTGGCACAGGCCATTCCCGCCTGGCAGGCCCACGATCTGTCTCGCATCGCCGCACTCAACGCCTGGGTGCTGGCCACCCGCGAAACGCAGGAATTCCGCCTGCAGACCGAACAGATGGGCCGCTCGCTGCTGGAATGGGCCCGGTCGCTGGGCCCGCTGGGCGACGGCGTGGCCGAACAGTTGCTGGCCGCCCGGCTGCAGCCGCCCACCTACCCGGTGGCCATGGCCTGCGCGGCCGCGGCCTCGGGCGCTGCACTGGCCGACAGCCTGGGCGGATTCTCCTTCGGCTGGGCAGAGAACATGGTGCAGGCGGCCATCAAGTCCGTGCCGCTGGGCCAGAGCGCCGGCCAGCGCATGCTGGCGCGCCTGGCCGGCGAGATCCCGGCGGCCGTGCAACACGCCCTGTCTCTGGGCGACGACCAGCGCCAGGCCTTCACCCCCATGCTCGCCATCCTGAGCGCGCGCCACGAAACCCAGTACTCCCGACTGTTCAGATCATGAGCACCCTGCATCACATCCCGAACCGCACCAAGACCCTGCCCCCGCTGCGCGTGGGCATCGGCGGCCCCGTCGGCTCCGGCAAGACCACACTGCTGGAGATGCTGTGCAAGACCATGCGCGAGCAGTACGACCTGGTGGCCATCACCAACGACATCTACACCAAGGAAGACCAGCGCCTGCTTACCGTCAGCGGAGCGCTGCCCGCCGAGCGCATCATGGGCGTGGAAACCGGCGGCTGCCCGCACACGGCGATCCGCGAGGATTGCTCGATCAACCTCGAAGCCATCGACCGCATGCTGGGGGAATTTCCCAACGCCGACATCGTGTTTGTCGAATCCGGCGGCGACAACCTGGCCGCCACCTTCAGCCCCGAGCTGAGCGACCTGACGATCTACGTGATCGACGTCGCCGCGGGCGAGAAGATCCCGCGCAAGGGCGGCCCCGGCATCACCAAAAGCGATCTGTTCGTCATCAACAAGACCGACCTGGCCCCGCACGTGGGCGCCGACCTGGAGGTGATGAAACAGGACACCGCCCGCATGCGTCCGGACACCGAGCGCCGCCCCTGGGTGATGACCAACCTCAAGACCCTGGCGGGCGTCGATCAGGTGGTGCGGTTCATTGTGCAGCGCGGCATGCTCGCTGCCCCGGGCACCGCCACCGCCTGAAGCCGGCCGGCGGCTACAATGCCGGCCACCCCGGAGATGTGGGAGAGTGGTTTAATCCAGCGGTCTTGAAAACCGCCGAAGGGCAACCTTCCGTGAGTTCGAATCTCACCGTCTCCGCCAGGACACCTATAGAAAAGCGGCCCATCGGGCCGCTTTTTTCTTGCCCGCCCGCCGGACGCTGCCGGTGCGGCACCGACGGAAGCAGGCCCTCGCACGACCGGGCCACCGGCAACGACATGCGGGACTCAAGCCCGCCCGGCAGTGGCCGATAAGAACGCATACCCAAGTTGCAGCCCACTGCCGCAAGGGTCACTGCCATGCAAGCCACACCCTCCACAGCCCCCGGCTCCAACCCGCTGCTGACCCTGCTGGACTTTGTCGCCAGCCCGATTCTGCTGTTCAACGCAGAAGGGCAGGTGGTGTTCAGCAACCAGGCGGCCAAGCAGATGAGCTGCCGCCCGGCCCTGCTGCTGGGCAGCGACCCCAATGTGCGCGGCCTGGTGCGCGACATTGCCACCGGCAAGACCGTGCTGCACCTGGACATGCGGATCGACGCCATGTCGGACAACGGCGTGGCCCGCTTGCAATGTCGCTGCGCGCCACGCCCCATCGCTGGCCTGGTGGCCATGGCGGTGGCCGAAGTCGCCCCCGAGGTCGACGACACCGCTGAACCGGACACCCCGGTGGCCGCCCAGCGCCTGTCGCTGCAGCAGATCATGGAGCTGATCAAGGGCGACCTGGCCCCTCCGATCCAGCAGGTGCTGGCGCAGCCGGTGCCCCCAGAACAACCGGCCCTGGCCGAGAGTGTGCGCCACCTGAACGAACGCCTGGAGCGGTTGTCGGACCTGGTCAATGTCTTTGGCGAGGACGTGCTGATCGGCGACGAGCGCATGCTGGCGCCCTCCCTGGTGCGCGAGATTGCCCAGGAACTGGCCCCGCTGGCCCAGAGCAAACGGGTGAGCTTTGTCATTGAGGGCGACCGGGAAGACCTGCCACCGGTGTACGGCAGCCGCCGGCTGATGCACCGGGCGCTGCACGAATGTCTGCACAACGCAGTGAACCACGCTCGCGAAGGGGTTCAGACCACCGAAAGCGTTGCGGTGGGCATCAGCTTTCGCGCAGCCGGGCAGCACCTGCTGGTGAACATCCACAACATCGGTGTGCTGTCGGCCGCCGCCCTCACACACCACGCCGCGGCCATTTTCAGACCCGCCACCGAGAAGTCCGGCAAGGCGGCCGCGGAGCCGGACCGGCTGCGCATCGGCCTGCCGCTGACGCAGCGCATCCTGCAACTGCACGGAGGCCGCCTGCGCATCGAGCAGGACGCCTCCAACGAACTGGACGTGATGCTGGAACTGCCCACCGGCGCGCCCCTGCGCAACACCCAGCAGCTGGACCTGCTGCAGGCCCAGATATATGCCGAAGACCTTTCAAAACTGATGGCCCGAACCCGACAACGGAGGTCCCCATGACCGCACGCATCCTGATCGTTGATGACCAGCCCGACATCCGAAAGCTCATCCGCCTGACCCTGCAGCACCTGGACGACGTGGAGGTGCAGGAGGCCGACAACGGCGGCGACGGCTGGCGCCTGGCGCAGGACTTCAAGCCCGACCTGATGCTGCTGGACGTGATGATGCCGGGCGAGCTGGACGGCTACCAGGTCTGCGCCAAGGTCAAGAGCGATCCGATGCTCAAGGGCCAGACCAAGGTGATTCTGCTGACCGCCCGGGCGCAGAAAGAAGACGAGGAACAGGGCCGCAAGGTGGGCAGCGACGCCTACCTCACCAAGGCGTTCAGCCCGCTCAAGCTGCTGGACCTGGTGGACAACATGCTCGGGCGAACGGTCTGACAACGACCTCGTTTCAGGTACGACGATGAACACCCTGCTGCGTCCGCTCTGGCGATGGCTGGCGATGCGGTCGCTGCGCACCCAGCTTCTGATCATCACCACCGGCCTGGCCCTGGGCGTGATGGTGATCGTGATGCCGCTGTCTCTGCAACGGGATCTGCAGCAGACCGAATCGGACAGCAGGACGTGGGCCGGCGCGCTCGCCATCCTCGCGGCCCACGCCTCCAGCTCCCCGTTGCAGGACGGGGACTTCACCGCCTTGGATGGGGCTTTGCAGGAAATCGTGGCCCTGCCTGGTGTGCAGGGCATCAGGGTGATCGGCCCGGGCGGCGGCACGGTGATGCGCATCCAGCGCCAGGCCAACGACCAGATCGTGTCGGTCAGGCCCCGCTACGAGCCGCCCCAGCCAGCGCCCAAGCAGGTCATACGGCTGACCGACAACGAGGTGGTCCACGCCTATGCCAGTCTGCTGGCGGCCAATCGCGGCAACGATGGTCGACCGGTCGACGTCTCCCAGTTCGGGCGCGAGGGTTGGGTCGAAGTGGAATTCGGCTTCAAACACCGCACGGTGGCCGCGCGCCAGAGTTGGGGTCTGACGACACTGGGCTCGCTGCTGCTCGTGGCGCTCGCTCTGGTGCTGTTCACCCTGTTCCTGCGGCGCACGGTGCAGCCGATCCGGGCGCTGGCCCAATACGCGAGCACGTTGGCCCAGACGCCTGGCGAGACCCTGCAGCTGCGCTGGGGCAGCCAGGAAGTGCGGGAACTGGGGCGCACGCTCAACTGGTCGTCGCAAGAACTGGCCCGACGCATGGGTGAAACCCAGCAGCGACTCTCCCGCATGCAGGCCATCCTCGACACCGCAGCCGACGCCATCATCGGCGTCGACGCACACGGTCGCATCATCAGTGCCAACCCCGCCGCCGAGCGCATGTTCGGCCACGCGGTCAGCGCGCTGCTGAACAGCCCGCTGAGCGATCACCTGCCCGGCATGGACGCGCAGCGGCTGAGCCAGACCATGGCCGACGGCATGCTGATCCACAGCACCCAGAGTCGCGTGGGTCGGGTCGAGATCGACGCCTCCCGGCACGGAGGCACCCATTTCCCGGTCGAGGTGCTGCTGGGCGAGATCGCGAACGACGACGACATCCGCTACACCTGCATCGTGCGCGACCTCACCGACATGAAGCTGGCGGAGGACTACCTCACGCTCTACGGGCGGGTGCTGGACTGCACCCTCAACGGCATTTGCGTGAGCGACGCGAGGCGCTATCCACAACCCATGGTGCACGTGAACCCGGCGTTCACCCGGATCACGGGCTATGCGGCCCATGAAGTCCTCGGGCGCGATGCCAGCATTCTGGAAGGGACCCTGACCGACCGGGACGACCTGGCCTTGCTCGAACGCACCGTTCGGTCGGGTGGCGAAATCACCTTGACCTTGCACAATTACCGCAAGGACGGAACGGTGTTCAACAACAAGCTGTCGGTGTCCCCCGTGCGGGATGCGGCTGGCGAGATCACCCACTACATCAGCGTGATCGAGGACGTGAGCAACCAGATCCAGGTCAAGCAGAAACTGATCGAGCGCACGGCCCGCCTGAACGCGACCTTCGACCTCAGCCCCGATGGGTTCGCCGTGTTCGACAACACCGGACAGCTGGTCACGACCAACCCGTCGCTGCGCGCCATGATCGGCCACCCACCACCCTGGATCCCGCTGGACCAGTTCGATCACTGGGTGCGCGATCTGTGCGAGGACGCCGACCGCTACAGCCCGATCGCACAAAGCTGGAACGACAGCACCAAACACACGCTGGTGCTGTCGCGCCCCCAGCACAAAGTGCTCGAGCGCGAGATCCGCCGCAACCTGGGTGGCAGCGGGGAGACCTTCGTCTACTTCCGCGATGTGACCCACCAATACGAGGTGGACCGCATGAAGAGCGAGTTCCTGGCGACCGCTGCACATGAACTGCGCACGCCGCTGGCCAGCATCCTGGGTTTCACCGAACTCATGCTGCACCGCAAGTACAGCGAGGAAAAGCGCAACGACCTGCTGCAGACCGTGCACCGCCAAGGCTTGCTGCTCCAGAACCTGATCCAGGAGCTGCTGGACCTCTCGCGCATCGAGGCCCGCCAGGGCAAGGACTTCCACATCGTGCCCACGCCACTGGCCGACATCGTGCGGTCGGCCGTCAACGGCATCACACACCAGGAACTCGGGCGCCAGGTCGCCATGGACACCTTGCCCCCCCTGCTGGTGAAGGCCGACGCGATCAAGATCGGGCAGGCCCTGACCAACCTGCTGAGCAATGCCTTCAAGTACTCGCCCGACGGTGGCGAGGTGCGCCTGACGGTGCAACAGATCGAACGCGACGGCGAGCCCTTTGCGGCTGTGAGCGTGCACGACCAAGGCATCGGCATGACACCGGCCCAGCTGGCACGGGCTTTCGAGCGCTTCTACCGCGCCGACGCCTCCGGCAACATCCCAGGGACCGGGTTGGGGCTGAACCTCGTGAAGGAGATCGCCGAGATCCACGGTGGCACGGTGGAGCTCAGCAGCGAGCCAGGCGTGGGCACGGTGGCCAGCCTGTGGCTCCCGCTGGCAGACATGACCGAGCAGGCGACCACCGCTGAAACCACCGCCTGATACGAATCAATCGGCCAGGAACAGCGACTGCAGGTCGCTGAGGAAGTCGAAGCCGCGTTCGGTCGGCCGGACCCAGACGCCGTCCTGCGCCAGCCAGCCCTTGGCCAGCCCCTCGCGCAAAGCAGCGTCGATGGCCGACAGCGGCAACCCGGTGCGGGCGCTGAAATCGGTCAGGCTGAAGCCCTCGCGCAGACGCAGTGCGTTGAGCATGTACTCGAACGGCAGATCGCGCCGCGCCACCTGTTCCACACTCACCACCGCGTCGCCCGCCAGCGCTTTGTCCATGTACAGGCGCGGCTCACGCGCACGCACCTGCCGCACCACCCGGTGCGCAAAACTCAGTTTGCTGTGGGCGCCGGCACCAATGCCCAGGTAGTCGCCGAACTGCCAGTAGTTCTGGTTGTGCCGGCTGCGGTGGCCGCGCCGCGCGTAAGCCGACACTTCATAACGCTCCAGGCCCTGCTCGCCGGTCAGCTCGGTGATGCGGTCGAGCATGGCGTAGGCGTCGTCGTCTTCCGGCACCACCGGTGGAAACTTGGCGAACACCGTGTTGGGCTCGATCGTCAGGTGGTAGATCGAGATGTGCGGCGGGTTGAAACCCAGCGCGGTGCGGATGTCGTCCTCGCACTGCGCCAGCGTCTGTCCCGGCAGCGCGTACATGATGTCCAGATTGAACGTGTCAAAGGCCTGCGCCGCTTCTTGCACCGCCGCCATCGCCTGCGCGCCATCGTGCACACGGCCCAGGGCCTTGAGGTGGGCATCGTGGAAGCTCTGCACGCCGATGGACAGCCGCGTCACACCGGCCTGACGGAACGCCTTGAAGCGGTCCTTTTCAAAGGTACCGGGATTGGCTTCGAGCGTGATCTCGGCGTCGGCATCCAGCTTGACCAGCGCGCGCACATCACCGAGCAGGCGGTCTATGGCCTCCGGCGAGAAGAGACTGGGCGTCCCGCCCCCAATGAACACGGTGTGCACCGGGCGTCCCCAGATCAGAGGCAGCGCAGCCTGCAGGTCGGCGCGCAGCGCATCCAGATAAGCCTGCTCCGGCAGCGGCTGGCCGGGCGCCGATGTCGCACTCCATTCGTGCGAGTTGAAGTCGCAATACGGGCACTTCTTGAGGCACCAGGGCAGGTGGATGTAGAGCGACAGCGGCGGCAGGCCCTGCAGCTGCAAGGTACCCGGCCGCATCCAGTGACCGATGTCGCTCCAGTGTGGCGCGTCGCTCACTGGACCACCCTCCATGCTGCGCACTGCGGGGCTGAGCGCCTTGGGAACGGTCCGGCGGCGCTCATGGCTGTGCAAACCAGCGCTCGCGCATGAGGCCGAGCATCTGCTGAGCCGCCTTGCCGCGGTGGCTGTTGGCGTTCTTCACCTCGGTCGGCAGCTGGGCAAAGGTCTTGCCGAACGGCGGCAGCAGCAGCACCGGATCGAAGCCGAAACCCTGGTCCCCGATGCGCTCCTGCGTGATCAGCCCCGCCGCGCGGCCCGTGGCCACCAGCGGCTCCGGGTCGTCGGCGCTGCGCAGAGCCACCAGCGTGCTCACCAGCGCCGCGCGGCGGTCGGTGATGCCCTGCATCTGCTCCAGCAAAGCGCGCACGTTGTTGTCGTCGCCCTTCTCGTAGCCGAACTGCGTGGCGTAGAACGCCGTGTCCACACCCGGCAAACCGCCAAAGGCCTGGACGCACAGGCCGGCGTCGTCGGCCAGCGCCGGCAGGCCACTGACCTGGGAAGCGTGCCGCGCCTTGGCCAGCGCGTTTTCAATGAAGGTGCGGTGCGGCTCGGGCGCTTCGGGAATGCCCAGATCGGCCTGGCGCACCAGTTCCACGCCCAGCGGCGCGAACAGTGCCTGCAGTTCGGCCAGCTTGCCCTTGTTGTTCGAAGCGAGAACGAGCTTCATTCGCCGAGAGACTTCTTCTGCGCCACGATCAGCTCGCCGATGCCCTTCTCGGCCAGTGCCAGCAGCGCGTCCATTTCCTTGCGGGTGAAGGCCACGCCCTCGGCCGTGCCCTGCACTTCCACGTAGTGGCCGGCGCCGGTCATCACCACGTTCATGTCGGTGTCGCAGGCCGAGTCTTCGACGTACTCCAGGTCCAGCAGCGGCTGGCCTTCCAGGATGCCGACCGAGATCGCGGCCACATGGTCCCTGATCGGTGAGGCCGTCAGCTTGCCTTCGGCGATCAGCCGGTTCACCGCGTCCTGCGCGGCCACAAAAGCACCGGTGATGCTGGCCGTGCGCGTGCCGCCGTCGGCCTGCAACACGTCGCAATCCAGCGAAATCGTTCGCTCGCCCAGGGCCTTGAGGTCGAACACCGCACGCAGCGAGCGGCCGATCAAGCGCTGGATTTCTTGCGTGCGGCCGCTCTGCTTGCCCTTGGCGGCTTCACGGCTGCTGCGGGTGTGGGTGGCGCGCGGCAGCATGCCGTACTCGGCCGTCACCCAGCCTTCGCCACTGCCCTTTTTGTGCGGCGGCACCTTTTCTTCCACCGACGCGGTGCACAGCACCTTGGTGTGGCCGAACTCGATCAGCACCGAGCCTTCGGCGTGGATGGTGTAGCCGCGGGTGATGCGCACGGCGCGCAGGGCATCGTTGGCCCGCTGACCGGGGCGTGAAGAAATCGTCATGAAGAGGTGCTTTCTGCGTTGGCGGGAAGCGCCGGCCTGAACATCCAGCACACACCGTGAAACCGGCTTCGCCGGGCCACTGGTGGAGTCCCCCTGGGGGGGGAAGACGCGCAGCGGCGCAGGGGGTCAAGAATTTTTTTCGGCCGTGCGGCGGATCGCTTCGTTGATCTCGGCGATCGACTTTTCAATCGCTTCGTCGTCCATGTCCTCGATCGTGGGATCGGGCACACCCGACTGGATGGTGGAGGCGAACACGCCGTCCTCGATGTCTTCCGTGGACACGCGCGTGGACTGGAACTCGTCGGGCGTTTCCCATTCCATGGCCAGCACGGTCACGTTGTCGCACCGCGGGCCACCACGCTTGAGCGCCATCTCCACCAGTTCGGGCACCGCCTGTTCCAGCGGGCGCTTGGACAGCTCGTCGGTGATTTCGAAGTCCTTGACCGTTCCCCACAGACCATCGGAACACAGCAGCACCCGGTCGCCCTGCTGCAGCTGCACCGGGCCAGACAAATCAAACACCGGTTTGGCCGGCGAACCCAGGCAGGTGAACAGGATGTTGCGGTTGATGTGCTGGGTGTTGCGGCCCAGGTGCGCCTGCTGCTCCATGTAGGAGTGGTCGCGCGTGCGCGTGAGCAGTTCGCCGTTGCGCACGATGTACAGGCGGGAATCGCCGCAGTGCACCCAGTGCACGTTGTTGCGCTCCATCACCGCCGCCACCAGCGTGGTGCGGGGCGTGTCCAACATGCCTTTTTCGGCTGCGTAACGGATGATCTGGTGGTGCGCCGCCATCAGTGCGCTGGAGAGGAACTCCGGCACCTCGCGCACCGTGGGATTGGCGGCTTTCTGGAAATAGGCCGAGAAAGTTTGCAGCGCCAGCTGTGCGGCCATCGCACCTTCAGGGTGCCCCCCCATCCCGTCGGCCAACACGAACAGACCCGACTCTCGCGTGTAGGCGTAGCCCATCCGGTCTTCATTGCGTTCCCGACCGCCCTGACGGCTGATCTGGTAGACCGAAAACTTCATTTGAACTTGGTTCCGGCGACGGTCGACTTGCGCGGCGACTTCTTGTTGTCGGAGACGATGTTGTCGAACTGCAGCCGCATTTTTTCGGCCACGGTCAGCTTGGTGTAGCTGCGCTCGGTTTCACGGCTGAGTTCCTTTTGCAGCGCAAACACCGACTGCGGACGCGAGAGCGGATCGAGCGACATGCACCATTCGACCACCTCGATCAGGTTGTCGGAGTAGACACCGCGCAAACGGGACAAAGCCAGCGACAGGCGGTCTTTCTCCAGTCGCTGCGGCGCGTCGTTCGGCGGGTAGCCCTGCATGCTGGCGTAGATGCAGGCGCCGATGGCGTAGATGTCGGTCCAGGGACCCATGCTGGAATCGCGGCGGTACATCTCGGGTGCGGCAAAGCCGGGGGTGTACATCGGGCGAATGAAGTTGCCTTCCTTGCTCAGCACTTCCCGCGCAGCGCCAAAATCGATCAGCACGGCCCGGTTGTCGTCGGTCACGAACACATTGGCCGGCTTGATGTCCAGGTGCAACATCTTGTGCTGGTGCACGATGCGCAGGCCGCGCAGCACTTCGTCGTACAGCGAGCGGATGGTGGACTCGCGGAACACCTTCTGCTTTTTCAGTTCACGCGCGGTGATGATGAATTCCTGCAGGGACGCGCCCTCCAGGTAGTTCATGACCATGTAGACGGTTTCGTTCTCGCGGAAGAAATTGAGCACGCTCACCACCGACTGGTGGGAGATCTGGGCCAGCGCCCGGCCTTCTTCGAAGAAACTCTTGAGCCCCAGACGGTACAGCGACAGCTTCTCGGGCTGCACCTGCGGCAGCAGCTCGCCCGGAGCACGCGAAGCCAGTGACGAGGGCAGGTATTCCTTGACGGCCACCTGCTGCCCTTCGGTGTCCACCGCCAGATAGACGACCCCAAATCCACCCGCGGCCAGCTTCCTGACGATGCGGTAGCCGCCGATCACGGTGTCCGGCGGCAGTGGAGCGGGTTTGACCTTTGACATAATTCGAATGGCTTCCGGAACGCCTCGTTTTGGACCACTCAACCAGATGGGTCACCAGTCCGATGGCAGTTTACAGCATGACCGGCTATGCCACAGCCCAAAGTGGCAGCCCTTCTCCGGGCACTTCCGACGCGGCACAACCCGCGCTGGGCCTGGAGATCCGCTCGGTCAACAGCCGATTCCTCGACCTAGCCTTCAAGCTCCAGGACGACCTGCGCGGCACCGAACCTGCGCTGCGCGACCTGCTGGGCACCCGCCTCAAGCGTGGCAAGGTTGAGGTTCGCGCCTGGATCGAAGGCCGCGGCGACGGCGCCTTGCGCACCCCGAGCCCCGCCGATCTGCAAAAACTCGTGGGTCTGCAGGACAACATTCAGGCCTGGTGCCCCAAGGCCGCTCCGCTGAGCGTGGCCGAGGTGCTGCACCTGACTGCGCGCCAGCAAAGCCTGCCCGGCGGCCTGCACGAACAGCTGCTTGCCCTGGCCCAGACCGCACTGGACGGCCTGGTCGACGCCCGTCAGCGGGAAGGCCAGCGCCTGGCCACCATGCTGCTGGATCGGCTGAAGCAACTGCGCCAGCTGGCAGCGGACGCACAACCGCTGATTCCGCAGCTGGTGGCCCAGCAGCGCCAGCGCTTCCTGGACCGCTGGAACGAAGCCCTGGGCACTGGCGGCTCCACCGTGAGCGCCGACACCGCCAACGACCGCGCCCTGACCGAGGCGACGGCCTTTGCCATCCGCATCGACGTGGCCGAAGAACTGACGCGGCTGGACTCCCATCTGGTCGAGATCGAACGCCTGCTCAAAAAAGGTGGCGAGACCGGCAAGCGCCTGGACTTCCTCATCCAGGAGCTGAACCGCGAAGCCAACACCCTGGGCTCCAAGTCCTCAAGTCTGGAGCTCACGCGCATCTCGGTGGACATGAAGGTGCTGATCGAGCAGATGCGCGAGCAGGTCCAGAATTTGGAATGACTGTATGGAATATCCCGGAAATCTCTTTGTTGTCGCGGCCCCCAGCGGAGCCGGTAAATCCAGCCTGGTCAAGGCACTGATGGAGCTGGACCAGCGCGTCTCGCCCTCGGTCTCTCACACCACGCGCGCGCCGCGCGGACAGGAAGTGCATGGCCGCGAGTACTTCTTCGTCAGCCAGGAAACCTTCGATCAGATGATCACGCAGGACGCCTTCCTGGAATGGGCGAATGTGCACGGCAACCGCTACGGCACGTCCAAAACCGCCATCGAGCAGCGCATGGCTCAGGGCTCGGATGTGGTGCTGGAAATCGACTTCCAGGGCGCGATCCAGGTCAAACGCATCTTCCCCAACGCGGTGTTGATTTTCATCCTGCCGCCGAGCTGGGAAGAACTGCGCTCGCGCCTGGAGCGCCGCAACGAAGACAGCGCCGACACCATCGAACTGCGCCTGAAGAACGCCGCGCAGGAAATGGAACACGCCCGGGAGTTCGACTTCGTTATAATCAATGAGTTGTTCGAACGCGCTTTGTTTGATCTCAAAGCCATCGTTCACGCCCAGCGGCTCCGGTTTGCCGCCCAGCGCATCGCCCGCGCCGATACCTTCGGCGCCCTCCACATCCACTGAATCACCGAGAGCTCTGCCATGGCCCGCATCACCGTCGAAGACTGCCTGGAAAAAATCCCCAACCGCTTTCAGCTGGTGCTGGCCGCGACCTACCGCGCCCGCATGCTCAGCCAGGGCCACGCACCCAAGATCGAGAGCAAGAACAAGCCCGGCGTGACCGCCCTGCGCGAGATCGCCGAAGGCAAGGTCGGCCTGGAAATGCTCAAGAAGGTGCCGGTCTGATCAGACTGCACCCCAGTCCGAGAAAACACCGCCTTGGCGGTGTTTTTTTTCGGCGGTTCGCGTGGAACCCCGCCCCGCGGCGTGCAACGGCGTCTCGCGCTAAAGTACAGGCATGAGTACCCTCGCGGAATCCGCAGCCAGCAACGCCAAATCCGCCGTGCCCGCAGCATCGGCCAGTGCAGCAGCGGCCAGTTTTGCGGCCCTGCTGGGCAAGCTCGACTACCTGCAGGCCAGTGACATCGAGCAGATCCGCCAGGCCTACCGCCTGGCCGACGAGGCCCACCTGGGTCAGATGCGCAAGAACGGCGACCCGTACATCACCCACCCGATCGCCGTGGCGGCGCAATGCGCCGAATGGAAGCTTGATGCCCAGGCCCTGATGGCTGCGCTGATGCACGACGTGATCGAGGATTGCGGCATCACCAAACACGACCTGGTACAGCGCTTCGGTGCGCCGGTGGCCGAGTTGGTGGACGGCCTGACCAAGCTGGAAAAGCTGGAGTTCGACACCCGTGAGCAGAACCAGGCCGAGAGCTTCCGCAAGATGCTGCTGGCCATGGCCAAGGACGTGCGTGTCATCCTGATCAAGCTGGCCGACCGCACCCACAACATGCGCACCATGGGCGACATGCCCCGCAACAAGTGGCAGCGCATCAGCAGCGAAACCCTGGAGATCTACGCCCCCATCGCGCACCGTCTGGGGCTGAATTTCACCTACCGCGAGTTGCAGGACCTGGCGTTCCATTTCCTGCACCCGTGGCGCTACCAGGTCCTGTCCAAGGCACTGAACAAGTCGCGCAGCCGCCGCAAAGACCTCATCTCACGCGTTCAGCACGAAGTGGAGACCGCGTTCGCCGGTCAGGGTCTGGGCGTGCGCATCATGGGACGCGAGAAGACGCTCTATTCCGTCTACCGCAAGATGGACAACAAGCACCTGTCGTTCTCGCAGGTCACCGACATCTACGGCTTCCGCATCATCGTGCCCGAGCTGACCGACTGCTACACCGGCATGGGCGTGTTGCACCAGCTCTACAAACCGGTGCCAGGCAAGTTTCGCGACTATGTGGCCATTCCCAAAGTCAACGGCTACCAGTCGCTGCACACCACGCTGATCGGTCCTTTTGGTACCAACATCGAGTTCCAGCTGCGCACCCACGCCATGGACGTGGTGGCCGAGTCAGGCGTGGCTGCCCACTGGCTGTACAAGGCTAACGAGCCCAACAGCGACACCTCGCAGCGCCTGGGCACGCAGTGGCTGCAGTCGCTGCTGGACATCCAGCAGGAAACGCACGACGCCAGCGAGTTCTGGGACCACATCAAGATCGACCTGTTTCCCGACGCGGTCTACGTGTTCACGCCCAAGAGCAAGATCCTGGCGCTGCCGCGCGGCGCCACCGTGATGGACTTCGCCTACGCCATCCACAGTGGTGTGGGCAACCGGGCGGTCGATGCGCGCATCAACGGCGAGCAGCGCCCGTTGCGGACCGAGCTGAACAACGGCGACATCGTGGAGATCATCACCGGCGACCACGCAGAGCCCAACCCCGCCTGGCTGACCTTCGTCAAGACTGGTCGGGCGCGGTCGAAGATTCGCCACCACCTCAAGACACTGGCCCACGAGAAATCACACGAACTGGGCGAACGCATGCTCACCCAGGCGCTGCGCTCAGAGGGCATCCACGCCTTGCCGGACGAAAGTGGCGAATTCAAATCCACCTGGGACAAGCTGCTGCGTTTCACCGGCAACAAATCGCGCAGCGAATTGCTGTCGGACATCGGTACGGGCAAGCGCATCGCCAACATGGTGGGCAAGAAGCTGGCGGTTGTGCTGGCCGAAACCGGCCTCAAGCCCGACGCCTTGCTCATCAGCACAGAGCGCTACGCCACAGGCCAGGAAGACACCGCCGGCCAGGGCGTGGTCAGTCTGGACGGCAGCGAAGGCCTGTCGGTGCAATACGCGCCCTGCTGCAAACCCATACCGGGCGATCGCATCGTGGGCTATCTGGGCCGCGGCGAAGGTCTGGTGGTGCACACCGAGGATTGCCCCACCGGCAAACGGCTGCTGGCGCGTGACAGCGAGCGTTTCCTGCAAGTCGAATGGGCCGACGAACCGGTTCGCGCCTTTGAAACCCTTGTGGTGGTCACCGTCACCAATGGCAAGGGTGTGCTCGCCCGCGTGGCCTCGGCCATCGCCCAGGCAGAGGCCGACATCACCCACGTGGACATGGGGGATGAGCCCGCGCAGACGGCCACCGACATCCGGTTCTCCGTCGCGGTACGCGACCGGCAACACCTGGACGATGTGCTGCGCAGCCTCAAACGCACAACTTCGGTGCTCAAGGCCCAGCGCTTCAAGCCCTGACCGAACCCCGATCAGCTCGATGCCGGAGCGGGAAAATTCACCGCGAGAATTTCCAGCTCCTGCACACCACCAGGCACCATCAGTCGCACCACATCGCCCACGCGCGCTTTGAGCAGCGCGCGAGCAACGGGTGATACCCAGCTGATCTGACCCTGGGCACTCTCGACCTCATCGACTCCCAGGATGGTGACCGTGGTTTCTTTGCCATCGACGTCTGCGTAGGTGACGGTGGCACCAAAAAAGACCTGATCACCCCCGTGGTGCAGCGAAGCGTCCACCACCTCGGCAATTTCCAACCGTTTGGTCAGGAACCGGATGCGGCGGTCGATTTCGCGCAGTCGTTTCTTGCCATAGAGGTAATCGCCGTTCTCTGAACGGTCGCCATTGCTCGCCGCCCAGTGGACGATCTCGACGATGCGTGGTCGCTCTTCGTCGATAAGCTGGAACAGCTCGGCCCTCAGCCGGTCGTAGCCTGCACGGGTGATGTAGTTCTTGCCCCCTGGCACGGGCGCAGTGGCCGGGAGATCGTCATCGTCGTCCTGATCGGACTCGCGGGTAAAGGCCTTGCTCATGGATGACGGAACCCTGCGGTTCAGGATGTCGGGCCACAGGCCCGTGAACGGTGAGCACAAATGAAAAAGCCTGCAGCTTTTGGCTGCAGGCTTTTCATATGGTGCGGCTGGCAGGAATCGAACCCACGACCCCTTGGTTCGTAGCCAAGTACTCTATCCAGCTGAGCTACAGCCGCGAAGACATGCATTGTAGCACGGTTTTTTCGCCTTTTTGGTAGGCCGTGTTGGGCTTGAACCAACGACCAAAGGATTATGAGTCCTCTGCTCTGACCAACTGAGCTAACGGCCCCTGTGCGAGCGGCGATTGTAGAGGCTGGACCGGCTTCCTATTTGTTGTGGCTCAGTGCGTTGCTCACCAGCTTGGCCGTGACGTCGACGATCTGGATCATGCGCTCGTAGGACATGCGCTGCGGCCCGATCACACCCAGTGTGCCGACCACCTGTCCATCCACCTCGTAGGGCGCTGTGACCACTGACAGGTCTTCAAACGGAACGACCTGGCTTTCACCACCGATATAGATGCGCACGCCATCGGCCTGCGCCGACACATCGAGCAGACGCACCAATTGCGTTTTCTGCTCGAACAGGTCAAACAGCCGGCGCAGGTTGCCCATGTCGCTGGAGAACTCGCTGACCGACAACAGGTTGCGCTCGCCGGAGACGACCACCTCGTCCTGGGCCGTGTCGGTGTCGGCGCCGATCTCCACCGCCGCCTGCATCAGAACTGCGATTTCTCCTCGCAAGGCTTCCAGCTCGGTCTTCAGCCGCGAGCGCACCTCTTCCATGGTCAACCCGGCGTAGTGAGCATTCAGGAAATTCGCCGCCTCCAGCAGCTGGTTCTGCGTAAAGTTGACCTGGGTGTGGATGATGCGGTTCTGCACGTCCCCGTCGGGTGAGACCAGAATGACCAGCACACGCCGATCGGAGAGGCTGAGGAACTCGATGTGGCGGAACACCGAAGCGCGGCGCGGCGCCATGACCACGCCAACAAACTGCGAGAGGCTCGACAGCATCTGCGCGGCGTGGCTGATGACGCGCTGCGGCTGACCCGCCTCAATGCCCGGCGTGGAGAGGTCGGGCACCGACGAAAGCGCATCTCGGCGCACCGTGAGCATGGTGTCCACGAACAGGCGGTAGCCGCGCGCCGTGGGTATGCGCCCGGCGGAGGTGTGGGGGCTGGCGATCAGACCCAGCTCCTCCAGGTCGCTCATCACGTTGCGGATGGTCGCGGGGGACAGCTCCAGCCCCGCGGCCTTGGCCAGCGTGCGCGACCCCACGGGCTGCCCGTCGGCGATGTATCGCTCGACGAGCGCCTTCAGCAGCAACTTGGAACGGTCATCCAGCATGGCTTCATTTTACGGACCCAACGGGCCCTGGCGCGCAACGCCGCACAAGGGTTTGCCTTTGCCTGCATGCCCGAGGCGCTGTGTTGTAATTTACCGATGAGCCACACCCCCAACGACAGCATCCGCCCTGCGGGTCTGCGCTTTCCGCACGTGGCCATCGTGGGCAAATACCAGGCCCCTGGCTCGCGCCACACGGTCGACGAAATCGCCCATTTTCTGCACGACCAGGGCTGCGATGTCTCGCTGGAGCAGGACACGGCCTTCAACACCGGCTTGCTGCAATACCCAGCGCTCGACGTGCCCGCCATCGGCCGGTCCTGCCAGCTGGCTCTGGTGGTGGGGGGTGACGGCACCATGCTGGGCATTGGCCGCCAGCTGGCCCGGTACGGTGTGCCGCTGGTGGGCATCAACCAGGGGCGCCTGGGGTTCATCACCGACATCCCGATCGACAGCTACCGCGACAAGCTCGAACCAATCTTGCACGGAGCCTACGAAGAGGACCCGCGTGCCCTGATCGCCGCCAGCGTCTGGCGCGATGGCCGCTGTGTGTTCGAGGCCACCGCACTCAACGACGTGGTGGTCAACCGCGGTGGTGTGGCCAGCATGATCGAGCTGCGGGTCGAAGTGGACGGGCATTTCGTGGCCAACCAGCGCGCTGACGGCCTGATCATCGCCACGTCCACCGGCTCCACTGCCTATGCCCTGTCCGCGGGCGGCCCGCTGCTGCATCCGGCCATTGGCGGCTGGGTGATGGCGCCGATCGCACCCCACACGCTGTCCAATCGTCCCATCGTTTTGCCCTCGCACAGCGAGATTGCGGTGGAGATCGTGTCGGGTAAAGACGCCAGCGCCAACTTCGACATGCAGTCGCTCACCAGCCTGCTGCACGGCGACCGCATTGTGGTGCGCCGGTCCGAGCACACACTGCGCCTGCTGCACCCCATCGGCTGGAGCTATTTCGACACCCTGCGCAAGAAACTGCACTGGAACGAGGGGGCCTGATTCGCGGTCAAAATACGCGCATCTGTGTTGCCCAACCCTCGTATTCCATACCCATGAGCCTCCGCCGCATCGCCCTGCGCGACTTCGTCATCGTCCCTGCGCTGGACCTTGATCTGTCCACGGGCTTCAGTGTGCTGACCGGTGAAACGGGCGCGGGCAAATCCATCCTCATTGACGCATTGCAGCTGGCGCTGGGCGCGCGTGCCGACAGTGGCGTGGTGCGCGAAGGCGCTGCGCGCTGCGAGATCGCGGCCGAGTTTGACAGCCCGCCCGCGCTGTCGAACTGGCTCGAAGAGCAAGGCTTTGCGTTGGAAGACGTCCTGCTGCTGCGGCGCACGGTGGACACCGAAGGCCGCAGCCGCGCCTGGATCAACGGCAGCGCGGCCACCCTGGCCCAGCTCAAGATTCTGGCCAACGAACTGGTGGACATCCACGGCCAGCACGCGTGGCAGAGCCTGACCCGCAACGATGCGGTGCGCGCCCTGCTCGACGGGTTCGGCCAGATCGACACCCGAGCCGCTGGTCAGGCCTGGAAACACTGGCGCCAGAAGCGCCAGGCGCTGGAAGATGCGAGTGCGCGCCAGGCCAGCCTTCAGCAAGACAGCGAGCGCCTGGCCTGGCAGATCGGCGAACTCGACAAGCTGGCACCCGCCGCGGGCGAGTGGGAAGAACTCAACGCCCAGCACAGCCGTCTGGCCCACGCCCAGGCTTTGCTGGACGCGGCCCAGCTGGCCGGCGCCGCACTGGACGACGACGAACCGAGCGCGGCCAGCCTGATCCACCGCGCGCTCTCGGCCTTGCAGGCACAGGCCCACATCGAACCGCAGTTTGCTCAGCCCGTCGAGGCGCTGGAAGCCGCGCTGGCGCAGGTGCAGGACGCCGCACACACCGTGCTGCAGTACAGCCGCCACACCGAACGGGACCCGGCCCGGCTGGACGCCCTCGACCAGCGCCTGGCCCAGTGGATGTCGCTGGCGCGGCGCTACCGCCGCCCGCCCGAAGAACTGGCCGAACTGCTGGCGCAATGGAGGGCCGAACTGGCTGCGCTGGATCATGCGCTGGACCTGGCCGGTCTCCAGCAGGCCGAGCGCGCAGCCCGCAAGGACCTGGACGCCGAACTCAAGACTCTGAGCGCGCAACGCCAGAAGGCCGCACCGCGCCTGGCCAAGGCCGTCACCGACATCATGCAGACCCTGGGTCTGCAGGGCGGACGCTTCGACGTAGCGCTGACGCCTTTGGACGAGCCGCAGGCCCACGGCCGCGAGCAGATCGAATTCCTGGTCGCCGGTCACGCGGGCGTGAGCCCCCGCCCAGTCGGCAAGGTGGCGTCGGGCGGCGAGCTTTCGCGAATCGCGCTGGCGATTTCGGTGGTCACCAGCCGGCTGGGCCAGGCGCCGACGCTGATCTTCGACGAAGTGGACTCGGGCATCGGCGGCGCGGTGGCACACACCGTGGGCCAGCTGATGCGCCAGCTGGGGCTGGACCGGCAGGTGCTGGCGGTGACCCACCTGCCGCAGGTGGCCGCCTGCGCCGACCACCACCTGCTGGTGAGCAAACAGCGCACCGGCGCACAAACGGTCAGCCGCGTGGCGCCGATCGACCACGAAGAGCGGGTGCGCGAACTTGCCCGCATGCTCGGCGGCAACGACCGGTCCGAAGTATCCCTGGCCCATGCCCGCGAGCTGCTGACCGCATGAACACCACCGCCCCCACCATCGACCTGCTGCTGGTCACCGGCATGTCCGGCTCGGGCAAGTCGGTCGCGCTGACCGCCCTGGAAGACCTGGGCTACTACTGCGTGGACAACCTGCCGCCCGAGCTGCTGCAGCAGTTCATCGCCCTGGAGCAGAGCCACGGCGCACGCAAGGT
>CALRYD010000060.1:0-22625 GCA_943372305.1 Hydrogenophaga intermedia
CGGCCCGAGGCCGAAACCGTCGCCCAGCGCCTGGCCGCCCTGCAGGGCGCGCTGGACTGGGCCGCCGCCGCCCAGGTGGCCGCGCCCTGGGTGCGCGCGGTGCGCGAGAACCCGCCGCCCTTCTGGGCCATGGAGAGCCTGCTCAAGGAATACCCGATCTCCAGTGCCGAAGGCTTGGCCCTGATGCGCCTGGCCGAAGCCCTGCTGCGCGTGCCCGACGCCGAGACGGCCATCGCGCTGACGGCCGACCAGTTGGGGCGTGCGGACTTTGACGGCGCCGCCGACTCGACCTTGGCACGCCTGTCGTCCACGGCCATCGCCATGTCCAAGCACTTCCTGCCCGACGCGGGCCACGAGCCAGGCCTGATGGCCAAGCTGGGCGCGCGCACCGTGGTGGCCGCCACGCTGCGCGCGGTGCAGCTGCTGGGCCGCCAGTTCGTTCTGGGCCAGACGATTGGTGAAGGCATGAAGGAGGCCACGGCCGCGCGCAAGAAACAACCCAACCTCCAGTTCAGCTACGACATGCTGGGCGAAGGCGCGCGCACAGAAGCCGACGCACTGCGTTACCAGGCCAGCTACGAAAACGCGATCACCGCCATCGCCCAGGGCGCTGACCCGGCGCGCCACCCGGCACAGAACGACGGCATCTCCATCAAGCTCAGCGCGCTGCACCCGCGCTACGAAGACGCGCAGCACGAGCGCGTGGTGGCCGAGCTGGTGCCACGTGTGTGGACCCTGTGCCGCGCGGCAGCGGCGGCCAACCTGAACCTGACCATCGACGCCGAGGAGGTGGACCGCCTCGAACTCTCGCTGGACGTGTTCGAGGCGCTGGCCGCCCTGGTGGCCGAACATTGCCCACAGTGGCAGGGTCTGGGTCTGGCCATGCAGGCCTACCAGACCCGCGCGGTGGAGCTGATCGCGCACATCGCCACGCTGGCCCGCCAGTACCGTATCAAGTTCATGTGCCGCCTGGTCAAGGGCGCGTACTGGGACGCCGAGATCAAGCGCGCGCAGGAGCAGGGACTGCCGGCCTACCCGGTGTTCACCCACAAACACCACACCGACGTGAGCTACCTGGCCTGCGCCAAGGCGCTGCTGGACGCGCCCGACGCGATCTTTCCGCAGTTCGCCACGCACAACGCGGGGACCATCGCCGCGATTCTGCAGATGGGCGCGCGCCAGGCCGTGCCGTTTGAATTGCAGCGCCTGCACGGCATGGGCGAGGGCATCTACCGCGAGGTGCTGAAGAACCCGCTGGTCAGCTGCCGCGTCTACGCGCCGGTGGGCGCGCACCGCGACCTGCTGGCCTACCTGGTGCGCCGCCTGCTGGAGAACGGCGCCAACTCCTCCTTCGTGCACCAGCTGGCCGACGAGTCGGTGGGCATGGACGAGTTGCTGATTTCGCCGCTGCGCCTGGAGCCGATGGCCTCGCTGCCGATGCCGATGGATCTTTACGGCGCGGCCCGCGCCAACAGCAGCGGCCGCGACCTGACCGTGATCGCCCAGCGAGACGAACTGGTGGCGGCGCACGCGGCTTGCACCGTGCCGGTGGTGGCCGAAGCGCGTTCCGACCAGGCCATCGAAGCCGTGGCCCGCGCCGTCGGTGCGTTCGGCGCCTGGAACCACACCCCGGTGGCGCAACGCGCGGCTGTGCTGCGCTTCGCCGCTGATGCGCTGGACGCGGCTCTGCCGCGCTTCTGCGCCCTGCTGGTGAAGGAGGCGCACAAGACCTGGGGCGACGCGGTATCCGAGGTGCGCGAGGCGGTCGACTTCCTGCGCTACTACGCCAACGAGGCCGAGCGCGTGCAGGCGCCCCAGACCCTGCCCGGGCCCACCGGAGAGAGCAACACCCTGCGCCTGGAAGGCCGTGGCGCCTGGGTCTGCATCAGCCCCTGGAATTTCCCGCTGGCCATCTTCATGGGCCAGGTGGCGGCGGCGCTGGCCACCGGCAACACCGTGCTGGCCAAACCGGCGGAGCAGACGCCGGCGGTGGCGCTGGAAGCGGTGAAGCTGCTGCACACCGCCGGCGTCCCGGCCGACGCGCTGCAGCTGCTGCACGGCCCCGGCGAGACGGTGGGTGCGGCGCTGGTCGCAGCGCCTGGCGTGGCCGGCGTGGTGTTCACCGGTTCCACCCAGGTGGCCAAGATCATCCAGCGCGCGCTGGCGGCCAAGGATGGCCCCATCGTGCCGCTGATCGCCGAGACTGGCGGCATCAACGCCATGCTGGTGGACAGCACCGCCCTGCCCGAGCAGGTGGCCGACGCGGTGGTTCAAAGCGCCTTCCGCAGCGCGGGCCAGCGCTGCTCTGCCCTGCGCCTGCTGTGCGTGCACGAGGCGATTGCCGATGGCGTGATCGAGATGATCCAGGGCGCGGCCAAAGAGCTGGTGGCCGGCGATCCGTCGCAACTCGCGACTGATCTTGGCCCGGTGATCGACGCCGAGGCGTTTGACAACATCCAGCGCCACGTCGCACGCCTGCGCGGTAGCGCCAAGGCCCTGCTGCCGGAAACGCCGCCAAAGCCGGCGATGCCGAACCTGATCGCACCGCAGATGTTCGAGGTGGACCGCATCAGCGAAGTGACGCAGGAAATCTTCGGCCCGGTGCTGCAGGTGGTGCGCTGGGGCGGCGAGCCGATGGATGTGATCCGCCAGATCAACGCCCTGGGCTATGGGCTGACGCTGGGCATCCAGACCCGCATCGACAGCCGCGCCCAGGCGCTGGCCGCGGCGGCGCGGGTGGGCAATGTGTACGTGAACCGCAACATGATCGGCGCCGTGGTGGGCGTGCAGCCCTTCGGTGGCGAAGGCCTGAGCGGCACCGGCCCCAAGGCCGGCGGCCCGAACTACCTGTTGCGCTTCTGTGCCGAGCAGACCCTGACCATCAACACCACGGCGGCCGGGGGCAACGTGGCGCTGTTCGCAGGTTGATGGGCTCAGGCCACACCGGGGCAGGGCCTCTCAGCCTTTCCTGCGCGCGCGGCGTCAGCCGCGCAGGGGGAGTCCCACCTGCTCTCCGGCGCGCGAGACTGTGGCCAGGGCACCCGTGGAACCGGCTTGGCCGGGCCACAGGGTGCGTCCCCCTCCCGCCGCAGGCGAGAGAGGGGGAAGCCGCGCAGCGGCGCAGGGGGTGTCACCAGTTCGTGCCCGGCGGCGCCGACAGCGGCAGCTTGCCACGCAGCCGGGCATCGAGCTCGGCGATGGGCAGGGGCGGCGCGAACAGGTAGCCCTGGAAGTGATCGCAGCCCTGGCTGGCCAGGAAGTCGCGTTGTTCCAGCGTCTCCACCCCCTCGGCCACCACCTGCAGCCCCAGGCTCTGGGCCAGCGAGATGATGGCGCGCGAGATGGCGGCGTCGCTGGCATCGGTCAGCACGTCCGACACAAAGCCCTTGTCGATCTTGAGCTGGTCCAGCGGCAGCCGCTTGAGCAGCGAAAGCGAGGAGTAGCCGACACCGAAATCGTCCAGTGACAGCGTCACGCCCAGGGCCTTGAGCAGGCCCATTTTTTCCAGCGTGATCTCCATGCGGTCGGCCAGCAGGCTCTCCGTCAGTTCGAGCTTGAGCTTGTGCGGGCGGATGCGGGCGTGCTGGATCGCCTCCATCACCATGTCCACAAAGTCCGGGTGGCGGAACTGGCGGACGCTGACGTTGACCGAGATGCTCAACTCCTGCGTGTAACCCTCGTTCTCCCACAACGCCAGCTGGGCGCAGGCGGTTTCCAGCACCCAGCGCCCCAGCGGCAGGATCAGGCCGGTGTCCTCGGCCACGGGAATGAACTCGCCCGGCATCACCAGGCCGCGGCGCGGGTGTTTCCAGCGCACCAGGGCCTCGACGCTGCGCACGCGGCCCGTGCGGTCCACCTGCGGCTGGTAGAGCACCACGAATTGCTGGGTGTGCAGGGCCTCACGCAGGTCCACGCCCAGGGCCGCGTTGTGGCTCATCGACGCCTGCATCGCCGGATCGAAGAAGCACAGGGTGTTGCGGCCCAGCGTCTTGGCCTGGTACATGGCCAGGTCCGCCTGCTTGAGCAGTTCGCCCACGTCGCTCTGGTGGCTGCTGAACGAGGTGACGCCGATGCTGGGCGTGGCGAAGTGCTGGTGACCGGTGAGCTGGAACGGTTCGCGCAAGGTGTTGAGCACCTTTTCGGCCAGCACGCGGGACTTGTAGGCCGCCGCCTCGCGGTCGGTGCTCAGGTCGTCGACCATCACCACAAACTCGTCGCCGCCCAGCCGTGCCACCGTGTCGGTCTTGCGCACGCTCTGCGTCAGGCGCTGAGCCACTTTCTGCAGCAGCTGGTCGCCCATGTGGTGGCCCAGCGTGTCGTTGAGGATCTTGAAGTTGTCCAGGTCGATGAAGAGCAGCGCGCCGTGCTGTCCGGTGCGCGCGCTTTCGGCCAGGGCGCGCTGCAGGCGGTCGAGCAGCAGCTGGCGGTTGGGCAGGTCGGTCAGCGCGTCGTAGAAGGCCAGGTGGCGGATCATGTCCTCCGCGTTCTTGCGCTGGGTGATGTCGCGCCCCACCGCTACCCAGTGGGTGGCCGCCTCGGCCACGGTCTGCACCGACACCACTTCCAGTTCAACCCAGAACCAGGCGCCGCTCTTGCGCCGGATCATCAGTTCGGTGCGCGCCTGCCGTTTGCTCTGCAGGCCGGCCACCAGGTCCTGCAGCTTGGACATGGTCGGGTCCATATCCACCAGCATGCGTGGCGTCTGGCCCAGCACTTCGGCGCGGCTGTAGCCGGTGTGCTGTTCGAATGCGTCGTTGACGAAGACGATGCGCGGTTCTTCGTGCAGCGCAGGGCCGGCCTCGGCGATCGCCACGATGTCGTTCAGCCTTGCGACGCTGGTTTCCAGCAGCATCAGCTGTTCCTGCGAACGGCGGCGCTCGGTCACATCGCGGAAGTACACCGCCAGGCCTTCGGCAAACGGGTAGGCGCGCACCTCCAGCCATTTGCCCAGCGTGGCGAAATGTTCCTCCAGTTCGACGCGGCGGTTTTTCACCACCGCCCGCATGAGCTGTTCCCGCAGGCGCTGTGCGAGTGCCGGCGGCAGGCCGTGCCACACCTCTAGGCCCAGCAGCTCCGAGGTGGACTTCTGCAGCAGCCGCTCGCTCTCCTGGTTCAGGTAGGTGAAGCAGCACTGCCGGTCGAGGGTCACGAAGGCCTCGGTGATGCTGGCCAGCGTGGTGGTCAGGCGCATGGCCAGCAGCGTGGTTTCCTGCTGGGCCTGTTTCTGGGCCGAGATGTCCTGCATCGCGCCCTGGATGCGCAGGATCTGGCCCAATGGGCCGTACACCGCGCTGCCCACCGCACGCACCCACTTGGGCGCGCCAGTGGGCACCCCTACCTGGATTTCTTCGTCAAACCCCAGACCACTGTGTTCGCACAGCTCCAGGCGCTGGCGGATGCCGCTGCGCCATTCGGGCGCGCAGCGCAGCACCATGTCTTCGGTCGATTGCAGGGTCTGGCCCGGTTGCAGGCCCAGGATGCTGGCCAGCTCGTCGGAATGCACCAGTTCGTGCGTGGCCAGATTCAGCGACCAGCTGCCCACACCGGCCGTGTGTTCGGTCAGGTTGAGTCGGCTCTGGCTCTCGCGCAGCGCGCTGTGGTTCTGCACCGCGCTGTGTTCGCCACGCTGCACCAGCTGCTGGTGGTGGCGGATGAAACCCAGCAAATCCGAGCCCAGCGCCCCGATCACCCGCAGCGCCTCGCCGGCGTGCACCGGGGTGCTGCGTGGCTGTGGGTCCAGCAGGATCAGGGACGCCGCGGGTTCGCGCGGGTCCATGGGCAGGGCCAGCGTCTGCAGAAACCGCCAGGCGGACGGTTCGGAGCCCAAGGGGTGATCCCCGCGCAACGGGTGCGCCGTGAGGTCCGGGATGCAGGTGTCGCGCTCCGGGGTGTACAAGGTCCGGAAGCAGGTCTGCAGCGCCAGATCGGCCTGATCCGGCGACAGGCCGTGCCGGCCCAGCACCAGGGGCTGGGGCAATGTCCACTCGACCAGCAGGGCCGCTGGTACCCCGGCGGTCTGGCAGGCCAGTTGGGCCAGCCGGTCCAGGTCGGGCAGGTCGTCCCGCACCTGGGGGGGCGTCGGGGAAGCGGGTGGGTGGGCGTTCATGGAAGACCTCGGTGCACTCGGGCGCGGTGTGCAAGCATAGCCAAGGCGCGGAACGCAGTGGGAGCAGGGCGGTAAGCAGGGGCGGCGTACCCGGAACACCGGTTCGTGAACAGATGCCTTGGATGGGGTAGGAAATTTGTAACAGAGTTGTTAAATTTTGTTGCGCGTGTACTAACATGGCCGCTCGCCCTTCCCAGGCCTGTGCCTGGGCGGGCATCGGTGCCGCGGTGGTGGCACCCCACTTTCGGGAGTGAAATCGTGAGCGCACTCGCAGGACTCAGACAACACGGCGACATCAACAGCCTCAAGGCCGCGCTGCACCAGCTGTGCAGCGAGTTCGGCCGCATCACGCGGCTGGACATCCTGACCGCCATGCACGAGGGCACCAAACAGGCGATCTGCTTCTTGCGCATGGAAAAGCCCGAGCAGGAACAACAGCTGATGAAAACCCTGGGTGTCGGCCGTTTCGGCGGCGAGGTGGTGTTCGTGCTCAATCTGGACGTACCGCCCAGCAGCGAAGACAACGGCCCATCGTCCCAGTGGGCGGATTCCGACCTGTACGCCTGATCGGCCATCCCGATACCACCGTCGGGTGGCCACCAACAAAAAAGCGCTCCGAGGAGCGCTTTTTTGTTGGGTTCGCGTTCAGGGCATGCTCAGTTGAGTTCGCCGAACGAGGAGTTGCGCACGCCGGCCCCGGCGCTTTGTGGTGCGGTCTGGTTGATGTTGATCCAGAACTCGCAGACGTGTTTCATGGCGCTGAGGAACTGCGCGAATTCGGTCGGCTTGGCGATGTAGGCGTTGGTGCCGGCGTCATAGGCGCGTTGCAGGTCGCTGGGCTCGGTGGACGAGGTCAGCACCACCACCGGGATGTTGCGCAGGCTGTCCGAACCCTTGATTTCGCGCAGCACGCCGATGCCGTCGAGCAAGGGCATCTTCAGGTCCAGCAACACGAGCACCGGGTTGCCGCCGGTGCGGTCGGCGAAGGCATCGCGGCGGTAGAGGTAGTCCAGTGCCTGCATGCCGTCGGACACATGGGTCACCCGGCCGTCCAGCCCGTGGCGCGCCAGTGCCAGACGGGTCAGCTCGGCGTCGTCAGGGTTGTCTTCAACGAGCAGGATGGCGTCGGCGTTCTTGTTCATGGTTCGAGGGCAGATGGAACTGCGTCTTTGGCGGCTTCTGTGGGGCTGCAGCCTTCAAATGGCAGCGAGAAATGGAACACGCTGCCCTGGCCGACCTGGCTCTCAGCCCAAATGCTACCACCGTGCCGCTCCAGAATGCGGCGCGTGAGGGCCAGTCCGATGCCGGTGCCCTCGAACTCGGAGGCGCGGTGCAGGCGCTGGAACACGCCGAACAGCTTGGATGCGTATTTGGTGTCGAAGCCCACGCCGTTGTCGCGCACGGAAAAGGTGTAGCCCACGGCGGGGTCCACGCTCCAGCCCACCTCGATGCGGGCCCGCTCGCGTGGGCGGGTGTACTTGAAGGCGTTGCCCAGCAGGTTGGCCCAGACCTCGCGCAGCAGCAGGGCGTCGCCTTGCACCACCGGCAAGTCGGGCGCGATCACCCAGTCCACCACGCGGCCCTGGGTGTCGTGCGCCAGCTGGCTGACCACGGCATCGACCAGCAGGGTGAAATCCACCGCCGTCAGGTTGACGGCCGAGCGGCCCAGGCGCGAGAAGGCCAGCAGCCCGTCGATGAGCTGGCTCATGTGGCGGGCCGAGCCGCCGATGGTGCTCAGGTACTTCTGGGCGGTGTCGTCGAGCTGGCCTGTCAGGTGCTCTTCGAGCAGGCTGACAAAGCTGGAGATGTGGCGCAGCGGCGAACGCAGGTCGTGCGAGACCGAGTACGAGAACGACTCCAGGTCCTTGTTGGCCGCCAGCAGCTGCTCGGTGCGATCGGCCACGCGGTTCTCCAGCTCGTCGTTGATGTTGCGCATCAGGTCGTCGAGCCGCTTGGCGTCGGTCATGTCGCGGTTGATCTTGGCAAAACCCTTGAGCTCGCCCTGATCGTCGCGCAACGCGATCAGCAGGGAGTGCGACCAGTACTCGGTGCCGTCCTTGCGGTGGTGCCAGCTCTGCAGCTCATGCTGCCCGCGGGACGCGGCCAGGCGCATCATCTGGTTGGCGTTCTCCATCGCCTTGCCCGGCTGATCGCGCCCGAACAGCAGCGAGTAATGCCGCCCCAGCATTTCGGTGGGCGAATAGCCCTCCATGCGCTGCGCGCTGTCGGTCCAGTCGGTGATCAGCCCCTGGCTGTCCAGGAAGAAGATGCAGTACTCTCGCAGGTTGTCCACCATCAGGCGGAAGCGCTGCTCGCTCTCCAGCAGTTCGAGCGAGCGTTCCCGGATGCGCAACTCCAGCTCGTCGTTGAGCTGATGGACACGTTCTTCCACCCGTTTGCGCTCGGTGATGTCCACGATCTGCACAAACACGCCTTGCACCAGGCCTTCGTGGATGTCGGGCAGGTAGTTGGCGTTGATGAAGATGGATTCGCCGCTGACGGTCTTGCGCCAGGCTTCGAAATGCTGCGCCTGTCCGCCGAGCGCGGCCTGCATGCGCGGGCCGATGTCGGCCCACACTTCGGCGGGCACCACCTCGCTGATGTGGATGCCCAGCATCTTGGACGGGTCCAGTCCGTAGATGCGCAGGTGCTCGGCGTTGGCGAAGCGAAAGCGCAGCATCGCGTCCAGGTAGGCGATCATGCCCGGCACATGGTCAGTGATGGTCTGCAGGAAGCGCTGGTTCTCGCGCAAGGCGACCTCGGCCAACTTGCGTGCGGTGATGTCCATGACGGTCGTGTTGCTGCGCAAGTAGCGGCCTTGCGCGTCGCGGACCGCGGTCGAGGACATCAGCACATCGATGACGGTGCCATCCCGCCGCCGCAAACCGTATTCGACCGGCTCCAGAAAGCCGTCCTGCTGCAGGCGTTTCAGCCGCTCTTCCACCAAATCGTCCCTGCCGGGAGCGACCAGGTCGCGGTAGTGCATCTTCCCGACGACTTCCTCTCGGGTGTAGCCGAGCCAGCGCAGCTCGGTTTTGTTCATGTTGACATAGAGACCCCGCTCGTCAACCGAGTGGTAGCCGCAGGGCGCATCGTCGTAGAGGCTCTGCGCCAGCGAAAGCGCTTCGGCGAGTTGCTGATTGCTCAGCTGCACCTGGTCTTCCGAGGCCTTGCGCTCGGTGATGTCCAGCATCTGGATGAACAGGCCGCGGACCTGACCTTCGTGCCGGTAGGGGATGTACTCGATGCTGGCATAGAAGCGGTGGCCATCGGGGAAGACACGAAGGCCCTCGAACTGCTGCGGCTCACCCTTGAGCGCGGCTTCCAGCATGGGTTGGGCGTTTGCGTAATCCTGTGGGCGGGCGATCTGGCTCAGGTGCAGGCCGACCAGCTGTGTGGCGTTCCCGCCCATCCAGCGGGCGTAACTGGCGTTGGCAAAGTGGCAGATCAGAGATCGGTCAAAGAACGCCAGTTGCACCGGGACGCTGTTGGTGATGGTCTGCAGGAAGGCCCGCTGGGCATCCAGCGCGTGTTCGGCGGCCTTGCGCTCGGTGATGTCCACCAGCGTGTTGTTGGTGCGCACGAAGGCGCCGCGCTCGTCTGTCACGGCGGTGCTGCTGAGCAGCGCCACGAAGCCCGATCCATCACGGCGGCGCATGTTCAGTTCGGCCGCATCCAGCTTTTCGCCGGTCACCAGGCGGCGCAGCCGCTCCACCACGAGCCCAACGTGTTCGGGTTGCACGAAGTCGCGGAAGTGCATCAGGCCAACGACTTCGTCGCGGGTGTGGCCCAGCCAGTCGAGTTCGGTCTGGTTGATCAGCACAAAGGTGCCGGAGGCATCGACCGAGTGGTACCCGCAAGGCGCCTGGTTGTAGAGCGCCTGGGTGTCGCTCAGGGTCTGTCGCAAGCGTTCGTTGGTCTCCGCAAGGGCTTCGGTGCGCTCCTGTACCCGGGCCTCCAGATCGTTGTTGAGCCGGTGGATGTGTTCCTGTTGACGGTGCTGTTCGGTGATGTCGCGCGAGACGGCCAGCAGCATGACCGGCTGGCCGCGGGTGTCGTGGATGGGGGACACCACGGTGTCCCACCACTTGGGTGTGCCCTTGAACGTTTCGCCGAACGCCACGAACCGGGCGGTCTCGCCTCGCTGCGCACTGGCCACGGCTTGCCGGGCCTGGACTGCGCTCTCGTCTTTCCACCACTGCGTCCAGTCGCCGCCGCGCACCTGCTCGAAGCTGTCAACCTCGACCAGTTGGCAGCCGCGCAAGGTCATTTGCAGCACATGGCCCTGCAGGTCCAGCACCTTGGTGCAGTCCGGGCTGCTGGCGATGATCTGTCGGTTGAGCTCTTCCTGGATGCGGGCGTCTGCCTGCAGTTCGCGCAGCGAACTGATGTCCTGGACGAAGCCCATGTGACCGATCAGGTTGCCGCTCTCGTTGAACTGCGGGACGTTGCGCACCTGCAGGTGGGCCGATTCGCCATTGGGTCGGGTCAGACGGAACTCGACGCTCAGGCTGTCGCTGCGCGCGACACTCTCGACCCAGTGCCCCTGCACACGTTCGACGTCCTGCGGGTGCACCAGCCGCAACCAGCCCATGTTGGCAAACGCTTCGGGCTGCAGGCCGAAGATGCGTTGCAGGGCTTCGTCCACATGGGTCAGCAGCCCGGTGGGGTCCACGCGGAACACCCCGATCGGGAACACGCTGGCCAAGGCGGCCAGCAGGCCTTCGTATTCGAGCCTGGCCAGCGGTGCCACGCCCCGCGCTGCGGCCCGCAGCGAATGGTCCATCGTGACGGGCAAGGTGATCGCGGGATCGTCGGTCGGACCGACCAGGTGCTGTGCGTGCTGGCGCCGCAGGTGAGCGTTCTCCGCGCGCAGCGCTTCGAGTTCGCGCTCCAGTGCCTGCACCCGTGTCTGCGCCTGGCGTTCGTCCGCATCGGGCTGCGGGCGACCGGGGGTCAGGTTGGGCAAGGCGCTCATGCCGTGCACTGTACCCGAGCCCTCAGGGGATCAACTGTGAAATATGACAGTCAGAAACGGGGCAATTCCGGGAACGGCAGACGGCCTCCGCGCACCAGCATCTTGCCGTATTCGGCACAACGTTGCGCCGTTGGTATCACCTTGCCGGGATTCAATAGTGCTTTGGTATCAAAGGCATGCTTGACGGCGAACATCAACGCGTTCTCCTGTGCGCTGAACTGCACGCACATGCTGTTGAGTTTCTCCACGCCCACACCGTGTTCGCCGGTGACGGTGCCGCCCATGGCCACGCTGGTTTCCAGGATCTCGGCGCCGAACTGCTCGCAACGGTGCAGCTGGTCGGGGTCGTTGGCATCGAACAGGATCAGCGGGTGCAGGTTGCCGTCGCCGGCGTGGAACACGTTGGCGCAGCGCAGGCCGTATTTCTGCTCCATGTCGGCGATGGCGAACAGGATGTCGGCCAGGCGCTTGCGCGGGATGGTCGAATCCATGCACATGTAGTCGGGGCTGATGCGACCGCTGGCCGGGAACGCGTTCTTGCGCCCGCTCCAGAAGCGCAGGCGCTCGGCCTCGTCCTTGCTCACCGCGATGGCGGTGGCGCCGCAGCCGCGCAACACCGCGCTCATGCGGCCGATCTCTTCTTCCACCTCCTCGGGCGTGCCGTCGCTTTCGCACAGCAGGATGGCGGCGGCGTTCAGGTCGTAGCCGGCCTTCACGAAGTCTTCCACCGCGGCGGTCATGGGTTTGTCCATCATCTCCAGACCGGCCGGGATGATGCCGGCCGCGATGACGGCGGCCACCGCGTCGCCGGCTTTCTGGATATCGTCGAAGCTGGCCATGATGCAGCGCGCCAGCTGCGGCTTGGGCACCAGCTTGACGGTGACCTCGGTGGTCACGGCCAGCATGCCTTCGCTGCCGATCACCAGCGACAGCAGGTCCAGGCCCGGCGTGTCCAGCGCGGTGCCGCCGAAGGTGACCGGCTCGCCCTCGACCGTGAAGCCGCGCACCTGCAGCACGTTGTGCACCGTCAGGCCGTACTTGAGGCAGTGCACGCCGCCGGAGTTCTCGGCCACGTTGCCGCCGATGGTGCAGGCGATCTGGCTGCTCGGGTCGGGTGCGTAGTACAGGCCATGCGGCGCAGCCGCTTCGCTGATGGCCAGGTTGCGCACGCCAGCCTGCACGACAGCGGTGCGCGAACGCGGGTCGATCGACAGGATTTTGTTGAACTTGGCCAGCGAGAGCGTCACGCCCAATGCGTTGGGCATGGCACCACCCGAGAGGCCCGTGCCCGCGCCGCGCGCGACCACCGGCACACCCAGCGTGTGACACACCTTGAGCGCGGCCGACACCTGGGCTTCGGTTTCGGGCAGGGCCACCACCAGCGGCCGTTCGCGGTAGGCGGTCAGGCCGTCGCATTCGTAGGGCACGGTGTCCTCGGGCTGCCAGAGCAGGGCGTGGGCCGGCAGCACGGCCTGCAGGGCGCGCACCACCTCGGCCTGGCGGGCAGCGCGCTCGGCGCGGGTGACTTCGGCGGGGGCGTTGGGGGCGTTCATGCGCGGCAGTGTACGGCCGGGCGTGCGGTTGTGCATTGAAGAAACTTGCAGCCCGGTGTGAGCGCTCTTGCGCAGGTTTGAGCTGCGTCAACCCGGCAGGTCTTGAAAAGCGCGCGCGGGCGTCTATCTGCTTGGCACGGGGCTGCAGTGACGGCCCTTCTGACCCTCCCACCCGTTTTCAGGAGTCCACCATGAACCATCTGATCGCCCGTTCCGGCCTGTTCGACGACTTCTTCAAGGACGTCGCGCCCGGTTTCTATGTCCGCCCGCTGCACGGCGACAACCTGCCGTCGCCTTCGCAGATCAAGATCGACGTGAAGGAAACCCCGTCGGCTTACACCGTGGTGGCCGAAGTGCCCGGTGTGGCCAAGGAAGACATCCATGTCACGGTCGAGGGCAGCGTGGTGACACTGCGCGCCGAGGTCAAGCAGCAGGACAGCCAGACCCAGGACGAAAAGGTGCTGCGCACCGAGCGCTACCACGGCGCCGTTGCCCGCAGCTTCCAGCTGGCCACCGACATCGACAACGAGAAGTCGAAGGCGAAATACGAGAACGGCGTGCTGACGCTCACCCTGCCGAAAAAGCTCGCTCTGGCAGGACAGCGCCTGAACATCGAGTGATCAGCTCAGCGACTTCTTGAGCCACTCGGCAAACGCCGCGCATTCCCAGCGGTCCATCGTGCCCGTCCGCCAGCACAGGTAGTGCGCGTGCGGGCTGGGCACGTGGCGCTGGTAGAGCGGCACCAGGGTGCCGTTCTCCAGCCAGGGTGCGGCCAGCTTCAGGCGCACCAGTGCCACGCCCATGCCCACGGCGGCGGCGTCGCACATCAGTCCGATGTCGTTGAACTGCGAGCCGTCGACCGGTTCCGGCCAGTCCAGGTCGTGCGCCGCGAACCAGGTGCGCCAGGGTTCCAGCGGGCTGCGCAGCAGCGGCACGCCTTCGAGGTCCTGTGGCGCCTCGAACGGACCGCGTTCGCGCGCAAAGGACGGCGAGGCCAGCGGTGTGACCTCGTCCTTCATCAGGCACACGTGTTCCACGTCGGCGTAGCGGCCGGTGCCAAAACGCACCGTGAGGTCCGCGTCTTCGGCCACCACGTCCAGCAGCGGGATGCTGACCTGCAGCGTGAGATCGATCTCGGGGTAGGCGTCGGAAAACTGTTTGAGCCTCGGCAGCAGGATGGAGCGCGCGAAAGTGGGTGTCACGGCGAGCTTCAACTTGCGCCGGCCAGGCGACGCCTGGCTGCTGGGAAACTTCTGCAGCGATGCCAGGCCCTCGCGCACCTGCGCCAGGTATTCGCTGCCCTCCGTCGTGAGCGAAAAATCCGCCCGCCCGAACAGCTTGGTGCCCAGCACCTGCTCCAGCTGCCGGATGCGATGGCTCACCGCACTCGGGGTGACACACAGCTCCTCGCTGGTTTGCGTCACGCTGCGCAGCCGCGCCAGCGCCTCGAAGGTCAGCAGGCACTGGATCGGCGGGATTCGGATCGTCATACGGTCACCTCATGCACAGCGCCAGAAGGGTGGCGGTCCACACACGACGCGCACGGCCGCATCGGGGGGCTTCCAGTTCACTTGAAGACGACGGTCTTGTGGCCGTTGAGCAGCACGCGGTGTTCGCTGTGCCACTTCACGGCGCGGGCCAGCACCTGGCTTTCGGTGTCGCGGCCCAGGGCTGTCAGGTCTTCCACCGTCTTGCCATGGTCCACGCGTGCCACGTCCTGCTCGATGATGGGCCCCTCGTCGAGGTCGGCCGTCACGTAGTGCGCGGTGGCGCCGATCAGCTTGACCCCGCGGTCATGCGCCTGGTAATACGGCTTGGCGCCCTTGAAGCTGGGCAGGAAGCTGTGGTGGATGTTGATCGCCTGGCCCGAGAGCTCGCGGCACAGGTTATCCGACAGGATCTGCATGTAACGCGCCAGCACCACCAGCTCGGCGCCTTCGCTGCGGATCACTTCCAGCTGTTTCGCCTCGGCCTGTGCCTTGGTTGCCGCTGTGAGTGGAATGTGGTGGAAGGGCACGTTGTAGCTGGCCGCGAGCTGGTAGAAGTCGCGGTGGTTGCTGACGATGGCACGGATGTCCAGCCGCAGCAGCCCGCTCTTCCAGCGGAACAGCAGATCGTTAAGGCAGTGGCCTTCCTTGCTGACGAAGATCACGGTCTTCATGGGCTCGGCCAGCGGGTGCAGGCCCCACTGCATGCCGAACGGTTCGGCGAACAGCTTGAGGTGGGCGCGCAGATCGTCCTGGGTCAGCTGGCCGCAGGTGAACTGCACCCGCATGAAAAACAGGCCGGTGCCGTGGTCGTTGTACTGCGCAGCTTCTTCGATGTTGCCGCCACGCTCCAGCAGGAAGCCCGAGACGGCGTGAACGATGCCAGGGCGGTCCTGGCAGGACAGGGTGAGAACGTAGGTGTGGGTCATGGTTGCCCCGATTGTCGCAGGGCGATCCGGGTGGGTCGTTTCTGCGCTGGCGCAGTGGATCTGCCTGCTCTTGGTTTCTGGTGCCAAAATTGGGCCACTTGCATCCGCGCCACGCACGCCGGCGCTTCCGGAGAAACATCCCATGGCCTACAACGACTTCCGCATGGACAACCAGTGGTTGCCCTTCACGCCCAACCGCGCCTTCCAGAAAGACCCGCGCGTCTTTGTCGGCGCCGACGGCATGCACTTCACCACCCACGACGGCCGCCAGGTCATCGACGGCATATCCAGCCTCTGGTGCGTGGGCGCCGGTCACAACCGCAAGACCATCAACGAAGCCATCAAGGCCCAGCTGGACACGCTGGACTACGCCACCGCCTTCAGCGTCAGCAACGACAAGGCGTTCCGCGCGGCCGAGATGATCGCGGCCCTGGCGCCCGGCGACCTGAACAAGGTGCTGTTCTGCAACTCTGGCAGTGAGGCGGCGGACACCTCGCTGAAGGTCGCGCTGGCCTACCACCGTGCGCGCGGCGAGGGGCACCGCAACCTCTTCATCGGCCGCGAGCGCGGTTACCACGGCGTCAACTTCGGTGGCATGAGCGTGGGCGGCATTCCGGCCAACCGCAAGGTGTACGGCACCTCGCTGCTGCCGCGGGTGGACCACCTGCGTTTCATCCACGACCCGGTCAACCATGCCTACATCCACAACCAGGAACCGGTGTGGAACGAGGACATCCTGCTGGAGCTGGAAAACCGCATCCTGCCGCTGCACGACCCCAGCAACGTGGCGGCCGTGATCGTCGAGCCGGTGGCCGGCAGCGCGGGCTGGTACGTGCCGCCGCAGGGCTACCTGAAACGCCTGCGCGAGATCTGCGACAAGCACGGCATCCTGCTGATCTTCGATGAGGTCATCACCGGCTTCGGTCGCCTGGGCACTCCCTTCGCGTCCGACTACTACGGCGTGCAGCCCGACATGCTGAACTTCGCCAAGGCGGTCACCAACGGCGTGATCCCCATGGGTGGCGTGATCTGTACCGACCGCATTTACGACGCCATGATGGGCGCCCACGGTAACGCGCCGCAGCACGCCATCGAGTTCTTCCACGGCTACACCTACTCGGGCCACCCGGTTGCCTGCGCGGCGGCCATCGCCACGCTGGACCTGTTCCGCGAAGAGCAGCTGTTCGAGCGTGCGGGCCAGATGGGCCCGGTGCTGGGCGATGCCATGCACAGCGCGCTCAAGGGCCTGCCCAACGTCATCAGCATCCGCAGCCTGGGGCTGGCGGGGGCGGTGGAGCTGGCGTCGGTGCCCGGCCTGCCGGGCAAGCGGGCGTACGAAATCTTCCTGGACTGCTACCACCGCGGCGTGCTGGTGCGCAACGCGGGCGAAAACCTGGTGTTCGCTCCGCCCTTCATCGTGGAAAAAGCGCAGATCGAGACCATGGTCGGCGTGCTGGCCGACGCGATCCGCCGCCACGCCTGAGCCCCTGGGGCCGCTACCGCTGGCCCGGCCCCCACTGCCGGCGCAGCTCGGCGCAGTGGTCCACCGGTGGCGTGGCCGGGGTGCGCCAGACGCGGTCGGCCGCGTCTGGGGCGCCGGCGTCCGCACCGGCCAGCGCCACCACCACCTGCAGCGCCTGGCCGTTTGGCATGTGCCGAGGCACGCCGATGTCGCGCCGCACGTGCTGGTGGCCCGCCACCAGCAGCACGGTCTGACCGGGACGCAGCCCGCCCATCGCGGTCTGGGCCATGGCGCGGTCGCGTGCCACCTGGATGCGCGCCATGGGTGCGATCTGCGACTCGGGCAGCAGACCGCAATGCCCCTCGCGGATGTTCTCCCGCTGCTCGCGCAGGGCATCGGCCGCCAGGATGTCGTCCAGCGCGGTCTCGCCCATGGCCGCGCGCATCTGGGTGCGGGGCAGGTTGCCGCCCAGCACCGGCACGCCAGCGCGCACCGCGTCCATGACCAGCGGGCCGTATACCACCCAGGACCAGGCGCCGGCGTTCTGGTCGCCCGTCCAGTCCAAGGCCTCGCGGACCCGTGCTTCGCTGGCATCGGGCGGCAGGCCGGTGGTCTGGCGGCCGCGGTCGGCCAGCTCCAGCACCACGGCGGCCAATTGCCCACGCCCGGCCAGCTGGCGCAGCGTCTGGCGCTGCAGGCGCTGGTGGTCAGGGGCGTCGTGCTGTTCGCCCAGCAGCAGCAGGGGCGTTGGCAGCAAGCCCGACAGATCGGGTGCGGGCGTGGCGGTGGCGCAGCCGGCCAGCAGCAGCGCCGCGCCCGCCCAGGAGATGACAGGCCTTCGACAGTTCATGACCGGATACTACGTGGCCCTGTGAATCCCCTGGATCGGTTCTGAATTGACACCCCCTCCCGTTCACCGCCCCTGGGGCTTGCCTTTCATATGGCGGGTGCTGCTCACCTTGTTGCTGGCCCTGGCCGCGGCCAAGCTCTGTGTCTGGCTCAACACGCCCATCCCCTGGATGATCGGCCCGCTGCTGGCGACCTCGCTGGTCTCCGTGTTCGGTGTGGCCACGGCCAGCTGGATCCCGGCGCGCAACACCGGTCAGTGGATCATCGGCTGCGCGCTGGGCCTGTATTTCACGCCCGCCGTGGGTGCCCTGGTGGTGGGCCTGTGGTGGGCGATCGCGCTGGGCATCGCCTGGGCGCTGGCCCTGGGGCTGGGTTTCGGGGCCTGGCTGCGACGCGTGCACGCCGGGCAGCTGCCGGGCGTGTCGGCCCAGCAGTTGCGCTGCACCACCTACTTTGCCGGGGCCATTGGCGGCGCGTCGGAGATGACGCTGATCGCCGAGCGGCAGGGCGCGCGGACCGACCTGGTGGCGGCCGCGCACAGCCTGCGCGTGCTGCTGGTCACCTTGACCATTCCGTTCGCCATGCAGGCCTGGGGTGTCAGCGGGCTGGACGCCAGCCTGCCCGCCGCCCGCGCGGTGCAGTGGCCGGGGCTGGCCGTGCTGGGCGCGCTGTGTCTGGCGGGCGGCCTGCTCATGCAGCGGCTGGGCCGGGCCAATCCCTGGTTCATGGGTTCCCTGCTGGTCACCATGGTGCTGACGCTGTCGGGCATCACCCTCTCGGCCTTGCCGGGCTGGCTCACGGCTGGCGCGCAGCTGGTCATCGGCGTCAGCCTGGGGGTGCGGTTCACACCTGCGTTTGTGCACACCGCGCCGCGCTGGCTGGGGTCGGTGGCGCTGGCCAGCTTCGTGATGATGGGGCTGTGCGCGGGTTTCGGCTGGGCGCTGTCGTGGCTGACCGGTCTGCACCCCGCCACGCTGCTGCTGGGCACCTCGCCCGGCGGCATCGCGGAAATGGCCATCACCGCCAAGGTGCTGCAACTGGGTGTGCCCATGGTCACCGCCTTCCAGGTCTGCCGCCTGGTGGCCGTGCTGGTGCTGGCCGAGCCCGTGTACCGCTGGTGGAGTGCCCGTCCCTCAGCAGAGGCCCAGAAATGACAAGGCCCGGCAAAAGCCGGGCTGTCAGATAGAGGGGAAGCCCCTCCAGGGCGCCGCGGAACCGGCTTCGCCGGGCCGCCAGCCCCGCCCCTGGGGGTGACGCCCCGCAGGCGCGGCGCGGGGGGGTCAATGCATGACCACAGGCATTTGCGCCAGGCTGGCGTACCCTTCCAGCGTATCTTCCACTTCCTCTTGCGAGGGCATGTCTTTCTGCCAGGCGGTGATCTGGATCTGGAACATCTCGGCCCAGGAGCCATCGAGGTAGACCTCTTTGCCCGAACGTTTGTCCACGATTTCAAAACCATGGCGCGGGATTTGCGGGCCCTCGTCGGCCACGACCTCGCCTTCGGCGGGCGCGTTGGCCAGGATGTGGACCACGGCAAAAGCATCGGAGTCGTAGAGCATGTGCATGGTTTCAATATCCTTCAAAACAAGAAACCTGTGTTCCTTTGGACCTTATATCGGCAAACCGGGGCGCTTCTTCAGCCCCTTGTGGGTTTAGATGGTCACGCAAGCCAAAGATTCAAGATGCGTGTGTTTTTGGGCACAGTTCAGTGGGGTTCCGCAGGGGGCAGAGGGCGCAGGGTCGGCAGCTGGCGCAACAGCTGATCGGCCAGGCTGCCATCGTGCTCGGTCACGCGGATGCGCACTGGCAGGTGCTGCAGTGACGGCGCCAGCCACACCTCCACCGTGCTGTCGTATTCGCGCCGTGGTGCGCGCAGCAGGCGCCGGGCCGGCACGGAGCCCGCGGGCAGCGTGAGAGATTGCAGTGCGCCGACCTGAAACTGCCAGACCTCGGCGCCGCCCGTGCTGACGACCTGCACAGCGATCAAGGCGCCTTCGGGGTAAGCCTGTGGCCGGGCTTGCAGCAGCGCGCCCAGCTGCAGGAAAACCGACAGCCGGTCCTGTGCGCCGGGTTGCAAGGGCGCGTCGGGGGCGTTGTTGCTGAACCGGATGAGTTGGCGTGCGTGATCAAAATGGGCGGCCTTTTCGGACCCTCGGCGTCGATCGCGAAACCGCTGGGGTGACAAGCCATGGGGCCCGATGCTGCCCTTGCTGGTCTGCACCCGGCTGCCCACCAGGAAGGCGCTGATCTCCAGTTCTGCTGAGTAGAGCGTGCCATCGACTCGCCATTGCAGCTGTGCGTCGGCGCTGTAGCTCAAGCCTTTGGCCTTGCCCTGGATGTCGTAACTCAGGCTCACGCCGGCCGGGAGTTGGGCAGGGGGTTGGTTGGGTGGGACGCTGGCCGGCGGACGGGGCGACGCGACGCCTGCCGCGGCGACCTGGGTGTCTTCCGCCTGCGGAGTGGTGCCAGGTGCATCTGCCGCCGCGGGCGGCTGTGGGCGCAGCGGCGCTTCGGCTTCTGGCGTGGGGTCCGGCAATGGCATGGCCGCAGGCGGCAGCGGGGCTGTCGGTGGGGGTTCGGAGGGAGGCCGCAGTGCGCCAGTGGTCGCTTCCTCTTCATCGTCCTCGGGCACCGGCTTGGGACCTACCACCTGGATTTCTTGGGACAGCACTGGCTTGGGGGCGGCTGGCGGCGGCACCTGTTTGCTCGCCGCCAACGGCGGCGCGGGCGGAGCGATCCAGCGCACCGTGCTGACATTCATCGCCACCGCCGGATCTGCTTGTGGCACTTGCGATTCCGCGGTCGCATCGTTGGCCATGGTCAGCACCACAGGCGGTAACGCCGCGGCGGGATCCTGGTTCGCCTCGGGCCAGGACCAGCGCACGCCCCCCGCGAGCAGCAGCAGATGCGCGCCCAGCACGCCGATGACCAGCGCCAGCAGCACGGGCCAACGCGGGATGACCGGTGGGTGTTGTGCCATGGTCGATCAGGTCCCCGTGCGGTGACCCAGGTCGGCACTGAGCTGCCGAGCGCAACGTTGCAGGGCCGTGGCCGGCGCACCGTCCCAGCCGGTGTCCAGCGTGGCCACGGAACCCAGCACGACCAGGCCCAGCGCCAGCCGCCCCTGGGCGTCGAACACCGGTGCGCAGAAGCCGCCCACGCCAGGCAGCAGGCTGTGCACCACGCGGCCCAGGCCCTGGCGGCGGGTTTCCTGCAGCAGGGCCTGCACATCGCTCTGCGTTTGCGGGACATCCACCAGTGGCAGACCGGTCTGGGGCAGCTGTTTCAGCCGCGCCAGCTCCTCGCGCAGCATGGCCGGGATGCGTTCGCCATCGCGCCCGTCGGTGGGCATGAAGGCGGCGAAACAGCGGCCGGTGGCCGAGGTCAGCAGCGGCATCACATCGCCCAGCCGCAGCGTCACCGGCACCGATTGCGGGGCTTCGGCCCAGTGCACCATGGTCGGCCCCTGGTTGCCCCAGACGGCGATGGCCAGGGTGTGGCCGGTCTCGGCCAGCAGGGCCGGGATGCGTTCGCGTGCGAGCTTGACGGCGTCGATGCGGGCCAGGCTGGCCAGCCCCAGGCGCAGCGCGGCCGGCCCCAGGTCGTAGCGGGTGCTCACCGCGTCCTGCACCACCAGGCCCATGCGCTGGAAACTCACCAGGTAGCGGTGGGCTTTGGCTGCGCTCATGCCGGCGTTGGCGGCCAGGTCGCGCAGCATCAGCGCGCCGGGGGCGTCCGACAGGGCGTTGAGCAGCTCAAAACCGACCTCGACCGACTGGATCCCGGCGCGCAGGTGGTCATTGCTGTCCTCGTCGGCGGTGTCTTTCGCGCTGCGGCGGCTGGCGGTGGTGGGGCTGGCGGGCATCGGGGCTATGAACTAGAATCTGATTTTACGGATAGGTTAACTGATTTCACTATTCGTAATTCTCTGTTCGGGGCTGTCGGCGGAGCCGACCCGCTGCACCCGCCACTTTTCACATCGCCTCGCGGCGGCAGGAGACAGGTTTGAAACTCGCCACATACAAAGACGGCTCGCGTGACGGACAACTGGTGGTGGTCTCGCGCGACCTGAGCACGGCCCATTATGCGACGGGCATTGCTACCAGGCTGCAGCAGGTGCTGGACGACTGGAACTTCCTCGCGCCCCAGTTGCAGGACCTCTACAGCACCCTCAACAGCGGCAAGGCCCGCCATGCGTTCCCGTTCGATCCCAAACTCTGCATGGCGCCGCTGCCGCGGGCCTACCAGTGGGCCGACGGCTCGGCCTACATCAACCATGTGGAGCTCGTCCGTGCCGCGCGCAACAGCGAAGTGCCGGCCACCTTCTACGAAGACCCGCTGATGTACCAGGGCGGCAGCGACGACTTCATCGGCCCTTGCGACGACGTGGTGGTGCCCAGCGAGGACTACGGCATCGACTTCGAGGCCGAGATCGCAGTCGTCACCGGTGACGTGCCCATGTGCGCCACGCCCGAGCAGGCGCTGGACGGTGTGCGCCTGCTGATGCTGGTCAACGACGTGTCGCTGCGCAACCTGATCCCGGGCGAACTGGCCAAGGGCTTTGGCTTTTTCCAGAGCAAACCAGCCAGCGCCTTCAGCCCGGTGGCGGTCACGCCTGACGAGCTGGGCGACGCCTGGCAGGGCGGTCGTGTGCACCTGACACTGCAGAGCACCTGGAACGGCCGCAAGGTCGGCATGTGCGACGCCGGGCCGGACATGACCTTCCACTTCGGCCAGCTGATCGCCCACATCGGCAAGACGCGCAACGTGCGCGCCGGCTCCATCATCGGCTCCGGCACCGTGAGCAACCGCGGTGTGGAGGTCAACGGCAAGAAGGAATGGCCCAAGGGCTACAGCTGCATCGCCGAAAAGCGCTGCATCGAAACCATCCTGGACGGCCAGCCCAGCACCGAATTCATGAAGTTCGGCGACACCATCCGCATCGAAATGAAGGGCCAGGACGGCCAGAGCATCTTCGGCGCCATCGATCAGCGCATCGCGCCGTTGCAGGCCGCCTGAGCGCCGCTGGGCCCCTCCATGCAAAAGGCCCGCTGTCTGCGGGCCTTTTGCATGGAACGACCGGTGGGCGTGCCGTCTCAAGTGCGCACCCGGCCGTCGCCCGTGAGCATGGACAGCTCCACGAATTTGGACGCGACATGGTCGGTGGGGCCAAAGCTCACGTTGAAGCCGCCGAGCGAAAAGTCGCGGATGCTTTCCAGCGCGCCGACGAGGGCGTCGCGCGAAGGCCGGCCGCTCACGCG
>CALRYD010000061.1:0-21672 GCA_943372305.1 Hydrogenophaga intermedia
CAAAAGGCAGGAGTTGCTTCTTTTGCTCAGGCACGACCGGCCGCCGCAATATCGGGCGTGGTCACCTGAACGTCCCCACACTGCGCGCGGTGGCGCAGCGCATGGTCCATCACCAACAGGGCCAGCAGCGCTTCCATGATGGGCGCGGCTCGGATGCCCACGCAGGGGTCGTGTCGGCCCTTGGTGATGACTTCGGTCGGCTCGCCGGCCACGTCGATGGAGTCGCGCGGGATCAGGATGGAGCTGGTGGGCTTGATGGCCACCGACACGTCCAGGTCCTGCCCGGTGCTGATGCCGCCCAGCACGCCGCCGGCCTTGTTGCCGACGAATCCGTTGGGCGTCAACGAATCACCGTGGGTGGAGCCCTTGTCGGCCACCGACGCGAAACCGGCGCCGATCTCCACGCCCTTGACCGCGTTCAGGCCCATCATCGCGTAGGCGATGTCGGCGTCGAGCTTGTCGTACAGCGGCTGACCCAGGCCCACCGGCATGTTCTTGGCCACCACGCGCAGGCGCGCACCGCACGAATCGCCGCTCTTGCGCAGCGCGTTCATGTAATCCTCCAGCGCCGACACGTCGGCCACCGGGGCGAAGAACGGGTTGTGGGGCACGTGGTCCCAGCTCTCGAAACCGATCGGCACTTCGCCGATCTGCGTCATGCAGGCGTGGAAGGTGGTGCCGAACTTTTCCTTGAGCCATTTCTTGGCCACCGCACCGGCCGCCACCGTGGGCGCGGTCAGGCGGGCCGAGCTGCGGCCGCCACCGCGCGGGTCGCGCACGCCGTACTTCTGCCAGTAGGCGTAGTCGGCGTGGCCGGGGCGGAAGGTCTGCAGGATGTTGCCGTAGTCCTTGCTGCGCTGGTCGGTGTTGCGGATCAGCAGGGCGATCGGTGTGCCAGTGGTTTGGCCTTCGTAGACGCCGCTGAGGATTTCCACCGCATCGGGTTCGTTGCGCTGTGTCACGAATTTGCTGGTGCCGGGGCGGCGGCGGTCCAGGTCGTGCTGGATGTCGGCTTCGGTCAGCGACAGGCCGGGCGGGCAGCCGTCGATCACGCAGCCGATGGCCGGGCCGTGGGATTCACCGAAGTTGGTGACGCAAAACAGGGTGCCGAAAGTGTTGCCGCTCATGGATGGGGATTATCCCCGAGGCCACCGGACGGATTGGCGCGCTTTGTGCAACGCACAAACCGCAGCCATTTCGCTGCCCCCAACCCGAAAGGAGCGCACCATGCTGGACAAGACAGGCACCCTTTTCTCCCACGTCAAACCCGGAGAGACCGAATTCGTGCGTGGGGGTTTGCGCGACTTCTTCCTCTACCGCGACCTGGGCGTGGCGGCCGCCACCCATGGCAAGGTGGTAGCCCATCTGGTCAAGGCCAATCTGCCGCCCGACGGCGGCACCGGCTGGCACATCCACGTGGCCGACTTCCAGATCGTGGTCATGACCAAGGGCTGGGCCAAGTTCATGTACGAGGACAAGGTCACCCTGGTCGAGGCAGGCGACGTGGTGCACCAGCGCCCGGGCATCCGCCACTACCTGTTCGACTACTCGCCCGACATGGAGTACCTGGAAATCGTCGGCCCGGCCGACTTCCAGTCCATCCCGGTGGAGCCGGTCTGCGAGATTCCCAAACCGACGCCCTGGACTGAGCCGTGATCCCACGCACTCAGTCGGCGCGAAATGACTGATACAAGGGATACGGTGGAACCGGCTTCGCCGGGCCTCTCGCATCGCCCCTTGGAGGGGGTCGCGCGCAGCGCGGCGGGGGTGGGTCACATGCTGCGGAGGGGGTGGGCTAAAACTCCGCGTCGAGTTCGTCAATCTCGTCCGGCTCGGCCTCTGCAGCCGCCACCCACTCTTTCATCGCCGGCAGGGCCATGATGGTCTCGCAGTAGGCCACGCAGGCCGGGTCCAGCGGCACGTCGTAGGTGATGAAGCGGGTGACCACGGGCGCGAACATCGCGTCGGCGATGCAGGGCTTGTCGCCGAACAGGTAGGGGCCGCCGTAGGCCGCCAGGCATTCGTTCCAGATGGTCTCGATGCGCTCGATGTCCGCCTGCGCACGCGACCAGACCTTGAAGCCCGGGAAGTGGGCCTTGATGTTCATGGGGAGCGAGCTGCGCAGGGCCGAGAAGCCCGAGTGCATCTCGCCGCAGATGGCGCGGCAGTGCGCCCGCGCCTTGCGGTCGGCCGGCTGCAGGCCGGCTTTGGGTTTGATCTCGTTGAGGTATTCGCCAATCGCCAGCGTGTCCCAGACATGGATGCCGTCGTGGTCCAACGAGGGCACGCGCATGGAGGCCGACAGCAGCAGCATCTCGGCCTTCATCGCCGGGTCGTCGGGCGAGATCACGTGCTCCGTGAAGTCCAGCTTGGCCAGCTTGCACATGAGCCACCCGCGCAAAGCCCAGGCGCCGTAGTTCTTGCTGCTGATCGTGAGTACCGCTTTGGCCATGTGTCGCTCCTCTTGGTGGCGGTGGTTCAGCAATCCCTGTGCCACGGCTTCGGGTCCGCGGTGCACCGCAAGGGTGCGGTACCGCCTGGCCCGGGAATTGCCTCGACTGAGGCGACGCTGAACTAGTCCCCGTGGATGCGATCGCCCGCTGTCGGGATGGGCTGCAAGGCGCAAAACGCAGACGGGCCGGGCGGCCCGGCGAGGCTTTGCAACGCAGCAGACCACCCGAGAAGGGGATGAGCGCGCCGCGAAGGACTTGATCAGCGTTGCCCTTGCACCCCACCAGGAAACCGACACCATGCTGTATCAGGCCTACCAGTTCCAGTCCGACCTGATCTCGCCGCTGCGCCTGGCCGCCCAGCACCTGAGCGCCTCGCTCTGGCTCCAGAAAACCGAACGCACCGTCGTGCGCAAGGTGGCCGCTGCGTGCGATGTGCTCGCGCGCCTGCGGCTGACGCACACGCGCCCGCCCTACAACATCCATTCGGTGACGGTGGACGGCCGCGAGATCCCGGTGGTCGAAGAGACCGTGCTCAGCCTGCCGTTTGGCACCCTGCTGCGCTTTCGCAAGATCGACGCCGACCTGCCCGAACAACCCAAGGTGCTGCTGGCGGCTCCGCTGTCGGGCCACTTCGCCACGCTGCTGCGAGAAACCGCCAAGACCCTGCTGCAGGACCACGAGGTCTACATCACCGACTGGCACAACGCACGCGACGTGTCGCTGGCACACGGCGGTTTCAGCCTGGACGACTACATCGCCTACCTGATCCGCTTCACCGAAGCGGTGGGCGAAGGTGTCCACATGGTGGCGGTGTGCCAGCCCTGTGTGGCCGCGCTGGCCGCCACGGCCGTGATGGCCGAAGACGACCACCCGGCCCAGCCGCGCAGCCTCACGCTGATGGCCGGCCCGGTGGACTGCCGCGTCAACCCGACCGAGGTCAACAAGCTCGCCACCAGCAAGCCGATCGACTGGTTCGAGAAGAACCTGATCAGCCACGTGCCCCTGCCCCACGCGGGCTTCATGCGCCGCGTGTACCCCGGCTTCGTGCAGCTCAGCGCCTTCATGAGCATGAATCCGGAGCGCCACAAGCAGTCCTTCGTGCACCTGTACGAGCACCTCGAACACGGCCGACTGGAGGAAGCCGCCACCATCCAGAACTTCTACGAGGAGTACCTCGCGGTCAACGACCTGCCAGCCGAGTTCTACCTGGAGACGGTGGAGAAAGTGTTCCAGACCTACGATCTGCCGCGCGGTGTGCTGACCTACCAGGGCCGCACGGTGAACCCGGCCGCGATCCGCCGCACTGCGCTGATGACAGTGGAAGGCGAACGCGACGACATCTGCTCGGTCGGTCAGACGGTGGCCGCGCAAGACCTGTGCACCAATGTGCGCCCCTACCTCAAGACGCACCACATCCAGACCGGTGTGGGCCACTACGGCGTGTTCAGCGGCCGCAAGTGGAACCAGCAGATCTACCCGCGGGTGCGCGACCATGTGCATGCGGCCGAAGGCTGAACCAGAAAAAACAAAAACGCCCCGGCTCGCGGGGCGTTTTGTCTGGGATCGGCAGCGGATCAGGGGAAGTTCGGCTCGGCCTTGCCGGTTTCTTCTTCGGGCCAGTCGCGGATGTAGGCCTTGAGCATCTTGTTCTCGAAGTTCTGGCTGTCCACGACCGCCTTGGCGACGTCGTAAAAGCTGATCACACCCATCAGCATCTTGGCGTCCATCACCGGCATGTAGCGGGTGTGGCGCTCCAGCATGAGGGGCCGCACCTGCTCGAGTTCGGTTTCCGGGGTGCAGCTCATGGGGTGGTCGTCCATCACGCTGCGCACGGTGTTGCTGCCCACGCTACCGCCGTTGCGGGCCACGGTGTGCAGAACCTCGCGGAAGGTGAGCATGCCGACCAGTTCACCGTGTTCCATCACGGCCAGCGAACCGATGTCGAACTGGGCCATGACGTCCACGGCCTTGGTCAGGGGTTCGTCGGGGGAGACGGTGTAGAGCGTGCCGCCTTTGACGCGCAGGATGTCACTGACTCGCATGGCTGTTCTCCTCGGATTCGTCGTGTGGTCTCGGGGTTGTCGCCAGTGCTCTGGCATTCGGTCACTATAGCCCACAATAATCGCCAAAACCACTGGAGACACACGCATGCCCGGCTACTCAGACCCCGGCTTTGACACCCTCGCGCTGCACGCCGGCGCCACCCCCGACGCGACCGGCGCCCGCGCCGTGCCGATCCACCTGACGACCTCCTTCGTCTTCGAATCGAGCGACCACGCCGCCGCGCTGTTCAACCTCGAACGCGCCGGCCATGTCTACAGCCGCATCAGCAACCCGACCAACGCGGTGTTCGAGCAGCGCATGGCGGCCCTCGAAGGCGGCATCGGCGCGATCTCGGTCGCCAGCGGGCAGGCCGCGCTGCACCTGTCCATCGCCACTCTCATGGGCGCGGGCTCGCACATCGTGGCCAGCACGGCGCTCTACGGCGGCAGCCAGAACCTGCTGCACTACACCCTGCGCCGTTTCGGCATTCAAACCACCTTCGTCAAACCCGGTGACATCGACGGCTGGCGCGCTGCTGTGCGGCCCAACACCAGGCTGTTCTTCGGCGAGACCGTGGGCAACCCCGGACTGGACGTGCTGGACATCCCGACGGTGGCGCAAATCGCGCACGAGGCGAAGGTGCCGCTGCTGGTGGACAGCACGCTCACCACGCCCTACCTCATCAAGCCGTTTGAGCTGGGCGCGGACCTGGTCTACCACTCGGCCACCAAATTCCTCAGCGGCCACGGCACCGTCATCGGCGGCGTGGTGGTCGACGCGGGCAGTTTCGACTGGGACGTTTCGGGCAAATTCCCCGAACTGACCGAGCCCTACGACGGCTTTCACGGCATGACCTTCAGCGAGGAGAGCACCGTCGGCGCCTTCCTGCTGCGCGCGCGCCGCGAAGGCCTGCGCGACTTTGGCGCATGCCTCTCACCGCACAGCGCCTGGCTGATCCTGCAGGGGCTGGAGACGCTGTCGCTGCGCATGGACCGCCACATGGCCAACACCGAAAAGGTGGTGCAGTTCCTGGCCAGCCACCCGCTGGTGGGCCGCGTCGGCCACCCGCTGCTCGAATCGCACCCCAGCCACGCGCTGGCGAACCAGCTGCTCAAGCACGGCGCCAGGGGCGCGGGCTCGGTGTTCAGCTTCGACATCAAGGGCAGCCGCGAACAGGGCAAGGCGTTCATCGAAGCGCTCAAGATCTTCAGCCACCTGGCCAACGTGGGCGACTGCCGCTCGCTGGTGATCCACCCGGCCAGCACCACCCACTTCCGCATGAGCGACGAAGCCCTGGCCGGCGCGGGCATCGGTCCCGGCACGATCCGGCTGTCCATCGGGCTGGAGGACGCGGACGACCTGATCGACGACCTCAAGCGCGCGCTCAAGGCCGCAGAAAAGGCAGGTGCGTGATGGAACTCCAAGTCAACAACGCCAAAACCTACTGCTACACCGGCGGCAAGGCCTTCGACCCGGCCAAGCCCACCGTCGTCTTCATCCACGGCGTGCTCAATGACCACAGTGTGTGGATCTTGCAGAGCCGCTACCTGGCGAACCACGGCTGGAACGTGCTGGCGGTGGACCTGCCCGGCCACTGCCGCAGTGAAGGCGAAGCGCCCTCCACGGTCGAGGAAGCGGCCGATTTCATTGGCGCCCTGCTGGACGCAGCCGGCGTGCAAAAGGCCGTGCTGGTGGGCCACAGCTGGGGCTCACTGATCACCATGGAAGCCGCGGCGCGGCTGAAGGACCGCGTGACCCACGCCGTGCTGGTTGGCACCGCCTTCCCCATGAAGGTCTCACCTGCGCTGATCGAGGCCTCGCTCAACGAACCCGAGAAGGCGCTGACCATGGTCAACGTGTTCTCGCGTTCGACGCTGGCCGCGCCGCCCTCGGCACTGGGCCCCGGCACCTGGGTCTACGGCGCCGGCATGGCGCTGGGCCGGCGTGTGCTGCGCAGCAACCCCAAGGTCAACGTGTTCCACCGCGGTTTCGTGGCCTGCGATCGCTACGCGGGCGGCGAGGCGGCCATGGCCGCGCTCACCTGCCCGGTGCTGTTCCTGCTCGGCGGCCAGGACCAGATGACCCAGCCGAAGGCGGCACAAGGGCTGATCAAGGTCGCCAAAGAAGCCGGCAAGACGGTGCAGGTCGTGAGCCTGCCGGTCGGCCATCACCAGTTGACCGAAACCCCGGACCTGACCCTGTTCGCGATCCGCGACTTCCTGCGGACTTGAGACCATGGTCAGCGCGGTGCAGATCACTCCCCCCATGAGCGCAGATCGTGTGCGCGAGATCGCCGCCAATTTCGACCTGCGCGCGCTGCCCGCCGACTTCCTGGCCAACCCCTACCCGGTGTACGCCGCCCTGCGCGAGACCGAGCCGGTGCGGCGCATGCCCGACGGATCGGTCTTTCTTACGCGCCACGCCGACCTGATGGCGGTGTACCGCGACGCGGCGGTGTTCAGCTCCGACAAGCACGTCGAGTTCGGCCCCAAGTACGGCGTGGACTCGCCGCTGTACGAGCACCACACGACCAGCCTGGTGTTCAACGACCCGCCGCTGCACACGCGGGTGCGCAAGCTCATCATGGGCGCGCTCACCCGGCGCGCCATCGCCGACATGGAACCCGGGTTGGTGACGCTGGTCGACAGCCTGCTCAATCGCATCGAGGCACAAGGCGGGTGCGACCTGATCGAGGACTTCGCGTCGGCGATCCCGGTCGAGATCATCGGCAACCTGCTGGGCGTGCTGCACGAAGGCCGCGGCCCGCTGCGCGACTGGTCGCTGGCCATCCTGGGCGCGCTCGAACCCGTTCCCACGCCCGAGCAACACGCCGCCGGCAACCGCAGCGTGACCGAGATGCTGGCCTACCTGCGTGGCCTGGTGGCCGAGCGGCGCAAAGCCCCCGGCGACCCGGAGCGCGACGTGCTCACCCGGCTGATCCAGGGCGAGGCCAGCGGCGACCAGCTCAGCGAGGTCGAGCTGCTGCATAACTGCATCTTCCTGCTCAACGCCGGCCACGAGACCACCACCAACCTGATCGGCAATGGTCTGGTCCTGCTAGAGGAATTTCCCGATCAGCGCGCGCAGCTGCTGTCCGACCTGCGCACGGCGTCCGGCGACGCGGCCAGAGAACAGGTACTGGCGCTGGCGGTGGACGAGTGCCTGCGCTTCGAGTCGTCCAACCAGCTGGGCAACCGGCGCGCGCTCGCACCCTGCACCATCGGCGGGGTTGAACTGGCCGCGGGTGCGCTGGTCACGCTGTGCATTGGCGCCGCCAACCGCGATCCGGCGGTGTTCCATCAACCCGATGCGTTGAACCTGCGCCGCGAAGGCAACAAACACCTGGCCTTCGGTTTCGGCATCCACCAGTGCGCGGGCCTGAGCCTGGCGCGGCTGGAGGGGCGCATCGCCATCGGCCGCTTCCTGCAGCGCTTTCCCCGCTTCGAGCTGAGCGCGCCGCCGGTGCGCGGTGGCAGGGCACGCTTTCGCGGCTTTCTCTCGGCGCCGTTTCGCGCCGGCTGATCAGGGCACCGACGGCGCCGCCAGCGCCTGGCCGACGGTCATCTGGCGCAGGCCGCTGGCGCCCCAGAACGCTTCGGTGCCCGGCATGGCGGGCAGCAGCAGGCGTTCGGCCAGCGGCGCCAGCGCCAGGTGCTGCGGGTCCTGCAGCAGCACATAGCGCTCGTCTTCTTCGTCCAGCCGGCCCAGCCAGTCCAGCGCCACCAGGGCCGCCACCGGCTCTTCCAGGTGCAGCGGGTCCACGCGCAGGGTCTGGGCCAGGGCCTCCAGGCCCAGGCCGCGCTGCGGCGCTTCACGCACCGCCTGCAGCTGGGCCAGGGCTTCCAGCGCCAGCTGGAAACGCCATCCCGGCGAATTGCCGCGGCGCGCGATGCCGGCCAGCAGGCTGGGCAGGTAAGCCGCCACCACCGCCCCCAGCAGCACGATGACCCAGGCCACGTAGAACCACACCAGCAGGATGGGCACGGTGGCAAAAGTGCCATAGACCACCGAATAGGTGGGCACCTTGGCCAGGTACCAGGCCAGCGCGCTCTTGGCCAGCTCCAGCGCGGTCGCCACAAAGAGCCCGCCCACCAGGGCGTGGCTCCAGCGCACGCGGGTGTTGGGCACGTACCGGTACAGCGCGGCCAGGCCCACCATCACCAGGGCGAATTGCAGCGCATCCAGCAGGAAACGCACACCACCCGGCAAAGCCGACACCATGCCCTGGGAGGCCGACAGCGCGTAGGACGTGACGCTCAGGCTCGCGCCCAGCAGCAGCGGCCCCAGCGTCAGCACCGCCCAGTACACCAGGATGCGCTGGGTCAGCGGCCGGGGCGTGCGCACGCGCCAGATGTCGTTGAGCTTGCGGTCGATGGTGAGGATCAGCGCCAGCGCCGTGACCAGCAGGAACAGCGCGCCCACCCAGCCGATCTGGCCCGCCTTGGCCGCGAACTGGTTGAGGTAGTTCAGTACCTGCTTGGCGATGTTGTCGGGCACCAGGCTCTCGATCAGCCAGCGCTGCAGCGTGGTCTGCAGGCGCGCAAACATCGGGAACGCGCTGAAGATGGCCAGCGCCACCGTGAACAGCGGCACCAGCGAGATGGTGGTGGTGAAGGTCAGGCTGGAGGCCGTGATGCCCAGGCGGTCTTCGCGAAAGCGCTCGCGCAGCGTCAGCGCGGTGTTGCGCCACGGGAAACGGCGCAGGTTCTGCCACAGGTCGGACAGCAAGGTCTGTGCGCTTTGCAGGCGCTCGGAAAAGCTCATCCCGGTATCATGCCACCCGCCATGTCCACCCCCCTTTCCCCCTCTCCTCTTCCCTCCTCTGCCCAGGCCGTGCGCTGGACGCGCGCGCTCGCCGTGGGCAGCCTGCTGGGCCTGATCGTTCTGGGCCTGGCCTGGGAACTGTGGCTCGCGCCCCTGCGACCAGGCGGGTCCTGGCTGGTGCTCAAGGTGCTGCCGCTGACGATTCCGCTGGCTGGCCTGCTGAAGAACCGCATGTACACCTACCGCTGGGTTAGCCTGCTGGTGTGGCTGTATTTCACCGAAGGTGTGGTGCGTGCCTGGAGCGACCAGGGTCTGTCGGCCGGTCTGGCCGCCATCCAGGTGCTGCTGTGCGTGCTGCTGTTCGTGGCCTGCGCGGTGCACGTGCGCATGCGCCTGAAGGCCGCCGGCAAAGAGGCTGTGGCCGCCGACGCTGCGCGCCGCGCGATCGAAATCGGCGCCGCGGCCGACCCGGCACCGGCCCCCAAGCCATGAGCACGCTGGTCGACACCCTGCGCGGGGCCGTGGGCGCGGCCCACGTGCTCACGCACGACGACCCCGGCGCCGACCTCGCGGCCTGGGAACAGGACTGGCGCAAACGCGCCCGCGGCCGTGCGCTGGCCGTGGTGCGCCCCGGCAGCACCGCCGAGGTGGCGGCCGTGGTGCGCGCCTGCGCCGCGGCCGGTGTGAGCATCGTGCCGCAGGGCGGCAACACCGGCCTGGTGGTCGGCTCGGTACCCGATGGCACCGGCACACAGGTGGTGCTCTCGCTCACGCGGATGAACAGGGTGCGCGCGATCGACGCAGCCAACCTGACCATCACGGTGGACGCGGGCTGCGTGCTGCAAGCGGTGCAGGAGACCGCAGAGAACGCGGGCTTCCTGTTCCCCCTGTCGCTCGCGGCCGAGGGCAGCTGCACCATCGGCGGCAACCTGGCGACCAACGCCGGCGGCACCCAAGTGCTGCGCTACGGCAATGCCCGCGAGCTGTGCCTGGGCCTGGAGGTGGTGACCGCACGCGGCGAGGTCTGGAACGGCCTGACCGGCCTGCGCAAGGACAACACCGGCTACGACCTGCGCGACCTGATCGTGGGCAGCGAAGGCACGCTGGGCGTGATCACCGCGGCCACCCTGAAGCTCTACCCGCTGCCCGCCGCACAGCTGACCGCCTGGGCCGCCGTGCCCAGCCTGGACGCCGCTGTGGCGCTGCTGGGCCTGGCGCACCGGCACCTGGGCGCGGGCCTGACCGGCTTCGAGGTCATGGGGCAGTTTGCGCTGAGCCTGGTGGCCAAACACTTCCCTCAGCAGCGCGTGCCCTTTCTGGAGCACCCGGCCGCATCGGCGCCGGGCCGCCCCACGCCCGATGCAGCCCCCTCGGGGGGCAGCGAACCACGCGCAGCGGGGAGCGTGGGGGCCCCGTACTGCGTGCTGCTGGAAAACAGCGACAGCGAGTCTGAAGACCACGCGCGCGCCCAGTTCGAACGCCTGCTGGAGACCGCGTTTGAAAGCGGCGTGGTCAGAGACGCCGTGGTGGCCGAGAACCTGGCCCAGGCGCACGCGCTGTGGCACATCCGCGAAAGCATTCCGCTGGCGCAGGCCGAAGAAGGCCTGAACATCAAGCACGACATCAGCATCCCGGTCTCGAAGATCCCGGCCTTCTGCGCCGAAACCGACGCCCTGCTGCAGCGCGAGGTGCCGGGCGTGCGCCTGGTCAACTTCGGCCACCTGGGCGACGGCAACCTGCACTACAACGTGCAGGCGCCCGAGGGCGGCGACGCGGGTGACTTCCTCCGGACGATGGAAGAACGCGTCAACACACTGGTGTTCGACGCCGTGGCGCGCTACGATGGTTCCATCAGCGCCGAACACGGCGTGGGCAGCCTCAAGGTGGACAAGCTGCCCGGCTACAAGGACCCGGTTGCCCTGGGCCTGATGCGCGCCGTCAAGCAGGCGCTGGACCCCCACAACATCCTCAACCCCGGTCGCGTCCTTCCGACATGAAATCCCGCCCCCTGCGCCGTTTTTCGCGCGTCCTGCCCGCTGCAGCCCTGCTGCTGGGCATGGTCGCGCCGGCGTGGGCGGCCACCGCCGAGCAGACCCGGCTCTGGCGCGAGCAGGCGCGGGGTTACGAACACGGCGAAGGCGTGCCGCGCGACGTCGCCACCGCCATCGACCTCTACTGCAAGGCAGCCCAGGCCGGTGACGCCGAGGCCCGCTACAGCCTGGGCTGGATCTACGCCAATGGCCGGGGTGTTCCTCGGCACGACGGTTTCGCGGCCTGGTACTTCCAGCAGGCAGCCGAGCAAGGCGACGAGCCCTCGCGCCGCATGCTGCGCTCGGTCGGGGCCGACGCGGTCAAGCCGCCCTGTGTGGTCAAGGCCGAGGCCGAAGAGGCGCAGCGCAAGGCCGACGCCTGGGCCGTGACCGGTGTGGCCCTGGCGGCCGAAGGTGCGCACCAGTCCGCGCTGGCCGCGGCCGAAGCCGCGGCCGCCACGCGCTACCGGCAGCTGATCGACACCGCGCAGGAAAAACAGATCATGGCCATCGTGCAGCGGCTGGCACCGCAATACGGTGTGCACCCGGGCCTGGCCTATGCGGTCATCCGCGCCGAATCCAACTTCAATCCCCAGGCCGTCTCGGTCAAGAACGCCCAGGGTCTGATGCAGCTGATTCCCGAAACCGCGGCGCGCTTCAACGTCACCCAGCCGCTGGACCCGGAGCAGAACATCCGCGGTGGCCTGTCCTACCTGCGCTGGCTGCTGGCCTATTTCAAGGGCGACGTGCCGCTGGTGGTGGCCGCCTACAACGCCGGTGAAGGCGCGGTCGACCGCTACCAGGGCGTGCCGCCGTTCCCCGAGACGCAGGGCTATGTGCGCCGCATCCTGGAGGTGTTCAACCTCCAGCAGCACCCGTTCGATGCCCGCATCACCGCGCCGTCGCCCGAATGGCCGCGCATCGCCGCGCGGCCGCGTTCCTGAGCCCGTCGCGTCGCCGCGCGCCCTGCCCCTGCGAGTCCCGCGTTTGGCCCACCTGTTCCTGCTCGGCATCGTCTACCTGTCGTTCATCAGCCTGGGGCTGCCAGACGGCATCCTGGGCGTGGCCTGGCCGGCCATCCGGGCCGACATGGGCCAGCCGCTGGCGGCCGTTGGCCTGCTCACCATCACCGCCACCGTGGCCGCGGCCACCAGCGCCTGGCTGACCGGCCGGGTGGTGGCCCGCGTGGGCACGGGCGCGGTGGTGGCCGGGAGCGCGCTGATGACGGCGCTGGCCCTGCTGGGCTTTGCCTTTGCGCCCTCTTTCGCCTGGCTGGTGCTGCTGGCGGTGCCACTGGGTTTGGGCGGCGGCGCGGTGGACACCAGCCTGAACCACTTCGTCGCGGCGCACTACTCGTCGCGCCACATGAGCTGGCTGCACGCCAGCTGGGGCATCGGCGCCACCGCCGGTCCGGCCATCATGGCGCTGGCTCTGGCCGGGCCGCACGGCTGGACGCGCGGCGTGCTGCACATCGGTCTGCTGCAGCTGGCGCTGGCCGCTTTGTTGTGGAGCAGCCTGGCGCTGTGGCGGCGCGAGCACGCCCAGCCGCCGGCGAACGAGGCAGAGCACGCCCCCTCGGCCACACCTCGGACCCCGAGCCGACTGGCGCTCTGGCTGGCACCGCTGAGCTTCCTGCTGTATGTCTCGGCCGAAATGGGCACCGGCCTGTGGGCCGCCAGCATCCTGGTGGGCACGCGCGGCGTGGGTGCGGCCGAAGCGGGTATCTGGGTCTCGGTCTATTTCGGCGCCATCACCGCCGGCCGTGTGACCGTGGGCCTGGTGGCCAACCGGGTGGGCAACCGGCGCCTGGTGCGCGCGGGTGTCTGCCTAGCGCTGCTGGGTGCCGGGCTGTTCGCCCTGCCCGGTCTGCCCGCGGTGCTGTCGCTGGCCGGCTTGGTGCTCATGGGCCTGGGCTGCGCGCCAGTGTTCCCGTCGCTGATGCACGAAACCGCGCGCCGCTTCCCGGCCGACCTGGCACACACCGTCATCGGTCGGCAGATGATGGGGTCGTACGCCGGCGGCTCGCTGGTGCCGGCCGCCTTCGGCCTGCTGGCCACCTGGGCCGGGCTCGGTGCGGTGATGCCGGTGGTGGTGGCGCTGCTACTGGCCTTGCTGGCGGTCACCACCGCGCTGGACCGCCTGACCTGAACCCTACTGGCCCATCAGCCCGGAGTACACGGGAGGGCTGCGCAAAAGGCGACAATGTTGCCTTGCCCCGGATTCCTGCCCCGACCATGAACGCCCGCACCACCACCCGCCCCGTCCGCTCCCAGTACGAAGACTTCATGCGCCACGTTTACGAGCACGGCGTGCAGAAGGGCGACCGCACCGGCACCGGCACGCGCAGCGTGTTCGGCCACCAGATGCGCTTCGACCTCAACGAAGGCTTCCCGCTGGTCACGACCAAGAAGGTGTTTCTCAAGGCCATCATCGTCGAGTTGCTCTGGTTCCTGCGCGGCGATTCCAACGTGAAGTGGCTGCAGGAACGCGGCTGCACCATCTGGGACGAGTGGGCGCGCGAAGACGGCGAGCTTGGCCCGGTGTACGGCGTGCAGTGGCGCAACTGGCCCAAGCCCGGCGGTGGTCACATCGACCAGATCAGCGAAGTGGTCCAGCAGCTCAAGACCAACCCTGACAGCCGCCGCATCATCGTCAGCGCCTGGAACGTGGCCGACCTGGACCAGATGGCGTTGATGCCCTGCCATGCCTTCTTCCAGTTCTACGTGGCGCCGGCCACCGTGCCGGGTGGCAAAGGCAAGCTGTCTTGCCAGCTCTACCAGCGCAGCGCCGACATCTTCCTGGGCGTGCCCTTCAACATCGCCAGCTACGCGCTGCTGACCCACATGCTGGCCCAGCAGTGCGACCTCGACGTGGGCGACTTCATCTGGACCGGTGGCGACTGCCACATCTACAGCAACCACCACGAACAGGTGGAACTGCAGCTCAGCCGCCAGCCTTATGCCTACCCGACGCTGAACATCAAGCGCAAGCCGGCCTCGATCTTCGACTACGAATACGAAGATTTCGAGGTGCTCGGCTACGAATGCCACCCGGCCATCAAAGCGCCCGTCGCGGTCTAGGAATGGCCCCCACGCTTGCCCACTGCGTGTGGCCGCCGCCCCCCGAGGGGGCGCTCGCCGGCTTGGGGCGGCCCAGCGCCGGTTCATGATTTCCCGCCGCCAGCTCTGGGCGCTGCTGGCCCTCACGCTCATGTGGGGCGTCAACTGGCCCATGATGAAGCTCTCGCTGCAGCAGCTCAGCCCGCTGTACTTCCGCGCCAGCACCATGCTGCTGGGGGCGGTCTGGCTGTTCGTTTTCGTGGCGGCCAAGGGTGAACGCATGCGGCCCGCCGGCCGCGAGTGGCTGGCCATCGCCGCGCTGGGCCTGCCCAACGTGCTGGGCTGGCACACGCTGTCCATCTTCGGCGTGCAGGAGCTGGCCTCGGGCCGAGCCGCCATCCTGGGCTTCACCATGCCCATCTTCACCGTCCTGCTCGGCGCGGCTTTCTTCGGCGAACGCATCACGCCACGCGTGCGGCTGGCCGTGGTCTGCGTGAGCATCGCCATCGGCCTGCTGCTGTGGAACGAGTTGCAGCGTCTGTCGGGCCGCCCGGTCGGTGTGGCCTGGATGCTGGGCGCCGCCGTCTCCTGGGCGCTGGGCACGCTGATGTTCCGCCGTGCCCACCTGACGCTCTCCCCGCTGGTGGTGACGGTCTGGATGCTGCTGCTGGGCAGCGCCGTGGTGTGGGGGCTGGCGCTGTCACTGGAGCCGGTGCCGCAGCCGGCCACCTTCACGCCCCTGATGTGGATCAGCCTGGCCTATGGCGTGCTCATCAACTACGGCTTCGCGCAGCTGATCTGGTTCGGCATGGCGCGCAACCTGCCACCCGCCACCAGCGCCATGAGCGTGATGGCCATCCCGCTGGTGGGCACGCTCAGCGCCACCTTCATCACCAGTGAGGTGCCGCACTGGCAGGACTGGCTGGCCATGCTGTTCGTCATGGTGGCGATCGCCAGCGTGCTGCTGCCCGCAGCAGCGCTGCAACGGCGGGCGGGCGCGGCACAATCGCCCGATGCCTGAGAACACCACCCCCGCCAAGCTCCACCTGATCTACGCCCGTGCTGCCAACGGCGTGATCGGCCGGGAAAACACCCTGCCCTGGCACCTGCCCGAAGACCTGGCGCACTTCAAGCGCACCACCTTGGGTTGCCCGGTCATCATGGGCCGCAAGACCTGGGATTCCCTGCCGCCCAGGTTCCGCCCCCTGCCCGGCCGCGCCAACATCGTGGTCACGCGCGACACCGGCTGGCGCGCCGAGGGTGCGCTGGTTGCGCACTCGATCGAAGCCGCACGCGAGCTGTGCCCCGCCGGCAGCGACGCCTGGGTCATCGGCGGTGCACAGATCTACGCACAGGCCCTGCCGCTGGCGAGCACCGTGGTGGTCACCGACATCGCGCGCGACTTTGAAGGCGACGCATTCGCCCCCACCCTCGGACCCGAATGGCGTGAGGCCAGCCGCGAGGAACACGTGGCCGCCAGCGGCCTGCCCTTTGCCTTCGTCACCTACACCCGTACCGCCTGAAACCCGCCATGCAATTCGCGACCTGGAACGTCAACTCCCTCAACGTGCGCCTGCCCCAGGTGCTGGCCTGGCTGGCCGCCAACCCGGTGGACGTGCTGGCCCTGCAGGAACTCAAGCTCACCGACGACAAGTTCCCGCTGCAGGCCTTCACCGACATCGGTTACCAGGCCCAGTGGTTCGGGCAGAAGACCTACAACGGCGTGGCCCTGCTGAGCAAGGCACCGGCCACCGACGTCATCAAGAACATCCCGGGGTTCGAAGACGACCAGTCGCGCGTGCTCTGCGCCACCATCGACGGTGTGCGCGTGATCGGCGCCTACTTCCCCAATGGCCAGGAGCCCGGCAGCGACAAGTTCGCCTACAAGATGCGCTGGCTCGACGCGCTGCGCGAGTGGGTGCGCACCGAGATGGCCCGGCACCCGCAACTGGTGCTGATGGGCGACTACAACATCACCTTCGACGACCTCGACGTGTGGGACCCGGTCGGCCTGCGCGAGACCATCCACTGCACCACCGAGGAACGCAACCATCTGCAGGGCCTGATCGGCCTGGGCCTGCACGATGCGCACCGCCTGTTCGAGCAGCCACCCAAGAGCTTCAGCTGGTGGGATTACCGCATGCTGGGCTTTCAGAAGAACCGCGGCCTGCGCATCGACCACATCCTGATCAGCGACGCGCTCAGAGCACGGGCCACGACCTGCACCGTCGACCGCGCGCCACGCAAGAATCCCCAGCCCAGCGACCACGCACCGGTGGTGCTGACGCTGGCGGACTGAGGCCGTCCCCGCCGACATCAAAAAAGGAGCCTCTCGGCTCCTTTTTTCATTCCATCCCGAGTTCCTGAATCTTTCGGGTGATGGTGTTGCGGCCAATGCCCAGCTTGAGCGCCGCCTCGATGCGCCGCCCGCGGGTGTTGGCCAGTGCGGTCTCGATCAGGCGCGTCTCGAAGCGGCGGGTGAGCACGTCCCACACATCGGTGCGGCCGGCCTCCAGCAGGGCCTGGGCTTCGGCCTGCAGGCCGCCTTCCCAGGCGGCAACCCCTGCCACCGCGGGCACGGTGGGTGCTACGGAAACAGCGGTCGCAACGGGCATCTGGGATTCGGGGACGGGAAGCGGCACCGGCACTGCCGGCGAGGCGACCCAGCCCATGGGAGCAGACTCCACCGTCAACGGCACCGGCTCAGGGACCTGCACCGCCACTGGCTCGGCCGGCACACCGCCGGCGACCGCCAGCACCTCGGGCGGCAGGTCTTTCACCTCGATGACCTGGGCCGGTGCCATGACCGTGAGCCAGTGGCAGACGTTTTCGAGCTGGCGCACGTTGCCCGGGAAGTCGAAACCGCCGAGCAGGCGCAGCGCCCCGTCGGAAATGCGCTTGGGCTCCACGCCCAGCTGCTTGGCGCTCTGCTGCAGGAAGAAGCGGGTGAGCATGGGCACGTCTTCGCGGCGCTCGCGCAGCGCCGGCAGGCGCAGGCGGATGACGTTCAGACGGTGAAACAGATCCTCGCGGAAGCCCCCTTCCTTGACGCGCTGCTCCAGGTTCTGGTGGGTGGCGGCGATCACGCGCACATTGGCCTTGACCGCGCTGTGGCCGCCCACGCGGTAGAAGTGGCCGTCGGACAGCACACGCAGCAATCGCGTCTGCAGGTCGAACGGCATGTCGCCGATTTCATCGAGGAACAGCGTGCCGCCCTCGGCCTGCTCGAAGCGGCCGCGGCGCATGGTCTGTGCGCCGGTGAAGGCACCGCGCTCGTGACCGAACAGCTCGGACTCCAGCAAGTCTTTCGGAATCGCCGCGGTGTTGATCGCCACAAACGGGCCGCTGGCGCGCGGTGAATGCTTGTGCAGCGCGCGCGCCACCAGTTCCTTGCCCGAGCCCGATTCACCGGTGATGAGCACGGTCACGTTGCTTTGCGACAGGCGGCCGATGGCGCGGAACACGTCCTGCATGGCCGGCGCCTGGCCCAGCATCTCGGGCGCACCGGCCACCGACTCCTGCGCAACCTCTTCGCGCTGGCTTTCTTCCACCGCGCGGTGGATCAGCTCCACCGCCTTGGGCAGGTCGAAGGGCTTGGGCAGGTATTCGAAAGCACCGCCCTGGAAGGCCGAGACGGCACTGTCCAGGTCCGAGAAGGCGGTCATGATGATGACCGGCAAACCGGGCAGCTTCTCCTTGACCTTTTCCAGCAGATCCAGGCCGGACCCGCCTGGCATGCGGATGTCGCTCACCAGGATTTGCGGACCTTCGCTCTCGGGCGTGTCGGCCAGGGCCTTGAGGACTTCCTGCGGGTTGGTAAAACTGCGGGTGGGCAGGTTCTCGCGCAGCAGGGCTTTCTCCAGCACGAAGCGGATGGATTGGTCATCGTCAACGATCCAGATCGGCTTCATGTGTGGCGGTTCCCTTCAGCGGCGCGTGTGTGTTGTGGTCAAGGCAACGGAATCAGGATCTTGAAATCCGTCCGGCCCGGCTCGCTCTCACACTCGATCAGGCCATGGTGTTGCTGCACGAAGGTTTGCGCCAGCGTCAGCCCCAGGCCGGAGCCGCCATCGCGCCCCGACACGAGCGGGAAAAAGATGCGGTCCTTGATCGAGTCCGGTACGCCGGGCCCGTTGTCGATCACATGCAATTCCAGTGCCAGGCGGTAGCGCTGCTTGCCGAAGGTGACCTGCCGCCCCACGCGCGTGCGGAAGGTGATCTGCGCATCGCCGGCCGCGATGCGATCGGCCAATGCCTGCGCCGCGTTGTGCGCGATGTTGAGCACCGCCTGGATGAGCTGCTCGCGGTCGCCGCGAAACTCGGGGATGGAGGTGTCGTAATCGCGAACGACCTTCAGCCCTTTGGGAAACTCGGCCACGATCAGCGAGCGCACGCGTTCACACACCTCGTGGATGTTCACGTCGCCCACCACGTGCGGTCGGCGGTGTGGCGCGAGCAGGCGATCCACCAGCGACTGCAGACGGTCGGCCTCGTGGATGATGACCTGTGTGTACTCGGTCAGCTGCTTGTTGTCGAGTTCGAGTTCGAGCAATTGGGCTGCGCCGCGGATGCCGCCCAGCGGGTTCTTGATCTCGTGAGCCAGGTTGCGGATGAGTTCCTTGTTGGCCTGCGCCTGGTCGATCAGGCGCTCCTCGCGCTCCTGGCGCGTCTGCTGCTCCAGCGGCAGCAGCTCCACGATCACCTCGCCCGGCACATCGGTCTGCGCCACCACCACGTGCACCGGCAAAGGGTCGTGGGTCAGGCGCCGGAGCCAGGCGTCGTAACGCAGGGCCGCGAACTCGTTGCCACTGGCACCGTTCAGCGCGTTTTGCAGCAAGGATGGCTCGGTGAAACAGTCCTGCAGCAGGGCACCGGTGATGCTGCGGCGGGACATGCCGAGCGCGTCTTCCAGCGCCGCGTTGGCGTAGAGCACCGCGCCGTCAGATGCGACCACCGCCACCAGGGTGGCCAGCAGATCCAGCGACTGGAAACGCTGCCCGATGGAGGGGGAAAAGTGCCCGGAAGCGTTGGCCGGAACCGACGGCGAAACGGGCGTGAGCGGGGGATGGGGGGCGGATTTTTTCAAGCCGCCTATTTTGCGGCACTTCCTGTGGCGGCCGACGCCCCCCCGAAGCGCGAGAGCTCGCGCTGAATGCCGGCCACATCGGTCTCGGCGCGGGCCACACTGGCCTTGAGCTCGGCGACGCGATCGAGGTAGCGCTGGTGGTTGCGACCCTCGATGCCTTCTTTTTCCGGCGCTCCGTTGGCGTAGGCCTTCTGGGCCTGGGCCAGGCGCTCCTGTGCCTTGCGCAACTCGGCTTCCAGGATGGCGCGTGCGTCGCTGTCCCGGGCGCGCTGCTCGCTGCTGTCCACCCGCTCCGCACTGGTGCGGGCCGCTGGCTGTGAGGTGGTCGGACGCGGGGCTGTGGCCACCACCGGCCGGGGGGCCTGCGGCGCGGTGCCCTGGATGATGGTGATGTTGCCGCCGTCCATGGGCTTGCAGCCACGGCTCTTGGCTACTTCGGCGTCGTTGGTGTATTCGTTGCCGCAGCGGTAAATGCGGTCCTGCGCCAGTGCGGGCAGGCAGGCAAAGGCGAGCAAGAGAGCCTGCGATCGGATCACGAAGGTTTGCGTCATGTTCTGGAGCGAATGGGACAGTCGCCAAAGGCGTCTGCGGGCAGCTTTTCAGTATGAACCAAAACCCTGCCAAAAGTGCCACAGGTAACCGACAGGAGGCCTTGGTACCCCGCCCAAAAGCGAAAAGGGACGACATCTGTCGTCCCTTTTCGGCATCCGGCCCACACGCGGTGGGCCAGAAGGTGCATCACAGGCTGTAGTACATGTCGTACTCGACCGGCGACACTTCCACGCGGGCGCGGGTGACTTCGGTCATCTTCAGCTCGATGTAGGCGTCGATCCACGAATCGGTGAACACACCGCCCTTGGTCAGGAACGCGCGGTCCTTGTCCAGGTGGGCCAGGGCTTCGTCCAGGCTGGCGCACACGGTCGGGACCAGCTTGTCCTCTTCCGGCGGCAGGTGGTACAGGTCCTTGGTGGCGGCTTCGCCCGGGTGGATCTTGTTTTCCACACCGTCCAGACCGGCCATCAGCAGAGCGGCAAAGCCCAGGTACGGGTTGCACAGGGGATCGGGGAAGCGGGCTTCCACGCGACGGGCCTTGTCCGACGCCACGTTGGGGATGCGGATCGAAGCAGAACGGTTCTTGGCCGAGTAAGCCAGCTTCACCGGGGCTTCGAAGTGCGGCACCAGGCGCTTGTAGCTGTTGGTGCCCGGGTTGGTGATGGCGTTCAGCGCGCGAGCGTGCTTGATGATGCCGCCGATGTAGTACAGAGCGAATTCCGACAGACCGGCGTAGCCGTTGCCTGCGAACAGGTTCTTGCCGTCTTTCCACACCGACTGGTGCACGTGCATGCCGGAGCCGTTGTCACCGTGGTAGGGCTTGGGCATGAACGTGGCGGTCTTGCCGTACACGTTGGCCACGTTCTGGATCACGTACTTCTGCAGCAGCGTCCAGTCGGCGCGCTCGACCAGCGTCGAGAACTTGGTGCCGATTTCGCACTGGCCTGCGCCAGCCACTTCGTGGTGGTGCACTTCGACGGGCACGCCAACGGCTTCCAGGATTTGGCACATCTCGTTGCGCATGTCCATGGTGCTGTCCACGGGCGGCACGGGGAAGTAACCACCCTTGACGCGCGGACGGTGGCCGCGGTTGCCACCTTCGAGCTTGGCACCGCTGTTCCAGGGCGCTTCGTACTCTTCGATCTGGTAGAAGCTGTGGCCGGGTTCGTTGCTCCAGCGCACTTCGTCGAACAGGAAGAACTCGGGTTCCGGACCGAAGTAGGCCACGTCGCCCAGGCCGGTGGCCTTGAGGTAGGTTTCAGCGCGTTTGGCGATGGAGCGCGGGTCGCGTTCGTAGGCCTTGCCGTCGGTGGGCTCGATCACGTCGCAGACCAGCACCAGGGTGGTCTCTTCGATGAACGGATCGATGAAGGCGCTGCTGGCTTCGGGAGCGAGCAGCATGTCGGACGCCTCGATACCCTTCCAACCAGCGATGGAAGAACCGTCAAAGGCCTGGCCTTCTTCGAACTTGTCTTCGCTGAACTGGGACACCGGGATCGAAATGTGCTGCCATTTGCCACGGGTGTCGGTGAAACGGAAATCAACGAACTTGACGTCGTTGTCTTTCACCATTTGCATCACGTCTGCGACGGTCTTGGCCATCAAAAAGCTCCTGTAGCTGGGTGGGTAAAAAATCGGTTGACGAGCGGATCAAGCAGCTTCTATGCCACCAGATGGCCTGTCGC
>CALRYD010000062.1:0-21199 GCA_943372305.1 Hydrogenophaga intermedia
CAGGGCTGGGTGGGGTTCAGCGGGTCGTCCACCGCGTGGCCGGTCTGCAGGGCCAGGCGCGCGGTGTCACCCACCAGGGCCAGTGCCCAGGGGTCCAGCAGCAGGCGCTGCGGGTTGAAGCGGTGACCGGCCTCGGGCTGCCAGGGGCCGTGGGCGCGCAGCCCATAGAGCTGGCCGGCAGCCAGGCCGGGCACGAAGGCCTGCCAGACGCCGTCGCCCGCATCGGTCAGTGACAGGCGCCGGGTCTCGGGGCCGGTCGCGGTGTCGAACAGGCAGACGTCGACGCCCACGGCCTGCGGCGCCCAGACGGCGAAACGCACGCCACGCTGCCCGTCCTGCGTGTGCAGGTGGGCCCCGAGGGCGGGCAGACCTTGCGCCAGGTTCATGCTGCGGGCGTTTCCGGTTGCAGCCACAAGACGCTCAGCGGTGGCAGCGTGAAGCCGGCCGACCACTGCAGGCCGTGCATGGGCTGGTGCTCGGTCAACACGCGGCCGTGGTTGCCCACGTTGGAGCCGCCGTACACGCCTGCGTCGGTGTTCAGCCGCTCGCGCCACGCGCCGCCGTGCGGCAGGCCGATGCGGTGGCCGTGCCGCACCACCGGCGTGAGGTTGGCGATGACCACCACCGTGTCTTCTACCCGCTGGCCATAGCGGGCGAAGGCCAGCACCGAGTGGTCGGCGTCGTCCACCACCAGCCACTGGAAGCTGTGCGGGTCGGTGTCGCGCGCGTGCAGGGCGGGGGCTTCGCGGTAACCGTGGTTGAGGTCGCGCACCAGCTGCTGCACGCCAGCGTGGGCCGGGTCGGCCAGCAGGTGCCAGGGCAGTTCGGCGTCGTGGTTCCACTCGGTGGGCTGGGCCAGTTCGGCGCCCATGAAGAGCAGCTTCTTGCCGGGGTGCGCGTACATCCAGGCGTAGAGCGCGCGCAGGTTGGCGCGCTGCTGCCAGGCGTCGCCGCTCATCTTGCCCAGCAGCGAACCCTTGCCGTGCACCACTTCGTCGTGCGAGAGCGGCAGCACATAGTCTTCGCTCCAGGCGTAGACCATGGAGAAGGTGAGCTTGTTGTGGTGCCAGCGGCGGTGCACCGGGTCCAGCCCGAAATAGGCCAGGGTGTCGTGCATCCAGCCCATGTTCCATTTGTGGTCGAAGCCCAGGCCGCCGTCGCGCACCGGGCCGGTCACCTGCGGGAAGGCGGTGGATTCTTCGGCCAGGGTGATGGCCTGCGGCGCTTCGCGCTGCAGCACCTCGTGCACCTCGCGCAGGAAGGCGATGGCCTCGTAGTTCTCGCGCCCGCCATCGCGGTTGGGTACCCACTCGCCGGCCGGGCGGCTGTAGTCGCGGTAGAGCATGGACGCGACCGCGTCCACGCGCAGGCAGTCCACGCCGTATTGCTCGACCCAGTACAACGCGTTGCCGACCAGGAAGTTCTTCACCTCGTGGCGGCCGAAGTTGTAGATCAGGGTGTTCCAGTCGCAGTGGAAGCCTTCGCGCGGGTCGGCGTGTTCGTACAGGGCGGTGCCGTCGAAGCGGGCCAGCGCGTGTTCGTCGGTCGGGAAGTGGGCGGGCACCCAGTCCAGGATCAGCTTGAGCCCGGCGGCGTGCACCGCGTCCACGAACCGTCGGAAAGCGTCGGGCGAGCCGTGGCGCGCGGTGGGCGCGTACAGGCCGGTGGGCTGGTAGCCCCAGGAGGCGTAGAACGGGTGTTCGTTGACCGGTAGCAGCTCGATGTGGGTGAAGCCCAGACCGGCGGCATAGGGCACCAGCTCACGGGCCAGATCGTCCCAGGTCGGCATGACGTCCCAGCCGCCCGGGCGCTTCCAGCTGCCGGCGTGCACTTCATAGATGGCCATGGGCGCTGGGGGGCGCAGGTGTGGACCCGGCGATGCGGCGACATCGCGCAGCGGCTCGCAGACGCAGGCGGCGTTGCCCGGTGGCAGCTCGGTCTGGCGCGCGTACGGGTCGGCCTTCATCACGGTGCGGCCGTCGGCGCCGTGCACCGCGAACTTGTACCAGTGGCCTACCGCGGCGCCGGGCACGAACAGCTCCCACACACCGCATTCGGGCCGCAGGCGCATGGGCTGGGGTTGCCAGTGGTTGAAGTCGCCCGTCAGTTCCACTTGCCGCGCCGCGGGCGCCCAGACGGCGAAAGCCACACCGGCCTGCCCGTTCATGGTGGTCGGATGAGCGCCGAGCTTCTGCCAGGGACGCAGGTGCCGGCCTTCGGCCAGCAGCCAGGCGTCGGTCTCGCCGATCCAGAAAGTGTCTGCGGGCGGGGTAGGTGGGGTCATGGGTGTCTCGCTCTTCGGGCCATTCTGGCACCGAACAGATACCAAGCGGTTACAAAATTACATGGATTCACCGCATGGGTTTCATAAGCCGGCCGCGTGACAATCGATCCATGACGTTTTCTGCCCGTTTCCTCACGCCCCAGCGCCTGCTCATGGCCTCGGTGGTCGTGGCCCTGATCACCATCACCCTCAAGACCCTGGCCTGGTGGATCACCGATTCGGTTGGCCTGCTGTCCGACGCCATGGAGTCGCTGGTGAACCTGGCCAGCGCCGTGTTCGGCCTGGCGATGGTGACCATCGCCGCGCGCCCGGCCGATGAGGACCACCCCTACGGTCACCACAAGGCCGAGTACTTCTCGTCCGGTTTCGAGGGCATCCTCATCATCGTGGCGGCGCTCGGCATCCTCTGGACGGCCGGTCACCGCCTGTTCGATCCGCAACCGCTGGAGCAGGTGGGCTGGGGCCTGGCGCTGTCGGTGGCCAGTTCAGCGCTCAACGGCCTGCTGGCCTGGGTGATGTTCGGAGCGGCGCGGCAGCACCGGTCCATTGCGCTGGAGGCCGACGCCAAGCACCTGGTGACCGATGTCTGGACCTCGGTCGGCGTGGTGATCGGCATCGCCCTGGTGCACTTCACCGGTTGGCTGTGGCTCGACGCGGTGGTGGCCATGGGCGTGGCGGCGAACATCCTCAAGGAAGGTTTTCACCTGATGTGGCGCTCGTCGCAGGGGCTGATGGACGAGGCCGTCGAACCCGAGGTGATGGCCACCATCCAGCAGACGCTGGACGGCTTTGCGCACCAGCGCGACGGCGTGGACATCGTGCGTTTCGACCACGTCAGCACCCGCCGCGCCGGGCAGCGCCGTTTTGTCGACCTGCACATGCACATGCCGGCCAGCTGGACGCTGGGGCGCGCCGCCGCGGTGCGCGGCAGCGTGGAACAGGCGCTGATGAGCGCGGTGCCGGGCTTGCGGGCCACCATCCAGTTGCTGCCCAGCGACGTGGAAGCCCACTTCGACGACCCGAAGGATTTGATATGAACCACCCCCGCCGCACTGCGCGCGACTCCCTCAAGGGGGCGGCACTGGCCGTCCGGCAAAGCCGGCCCGGCGGTGCCCTGGGTTGGCCATCCCACCCCTTGCGTGGAGGCCTGCTGACATGATCGCTTTGCTGCAGCGCGTGAGCGAAGCCCGTGTGGGCATCGCGGGAGAGACGGTGGGCCAGATCGGCCCCGGCTTGCTGGTGCTGGTGTGCGCCGAACCCGACGACACCGAAGCCGTGGGCCAGAAGCTGCTGGCCAAGATTCTGAAGCTGCGGATCTTTTCAGACGAGCAGGGCAAGATGAACCGCAGCGTGCAGGACGTGTCGGGCGGTCTGCTCATCGTCAGCCAGTTCACCCTGGCGGCCGACACCAAAAGCGGCAACCGGCCCGGCTTCACCGGCGCGGCGCCGCCGGCACTGGGCGAAGCGCTCTACGACCGGTTTGTGGCGCTGGCGCGCGAGCAGCATCCCGTGGTGCAGACCGGCCGCTTCGGCGCCGACATGCGGGTGCACCTGGTCAACGACGGGCCGGTGACCATCCCGATCAGGATGTGATCAAAAAGCTCCCCCCGCGCCGCCTGCGGCGTCACCCCCCCGGGGGGCGGCACTGGCGGCCCGGCGAAGCCGGTTCCACGGGGCCCTGAACGCAGACACGCGCGTCGGAAACCGATAGGCAACGAGTGAGGGGAGTTGTTCCAGGATGCGGTGGAACCGGCTCCGCCGGGCCACTCGCATCGCCCCCTGGGGGGTGACGCCGCAGGCGGCGCGGGGGGGTTAACAAGTCTTGAAGCGACCGACGGTGTCCAGCAGGCGCTGTGCTTGCTGGCGCAGGCTCTCGGCGGCGGCGGCGCCCTGTTCGACCAGGGCCGCGTTCTGTTGTGTCATCTGGTCCAGGTGGCTGACGGCGGTGTTGACCTGGTCGATGCCTTCGCTCTGCTCGCTGGCCGCGGCGGTGATCTCCGAGATCATGTTGGTCACCTGCTGCACCGAGTTCACGATTTCCTGCATGGTGTGGCCCGCGTCCGCCACCTGGTGCGAACCGGCGTCCACGCTTTCGACGCTGGCGCCGATCAGGGTTTTGATCTGTTTGGCCGCTTCGGCGCTGCGCTGCGCCAGGCTGCGCACCTCGCCTGCCACCACGGCGAAGCCGCGGCCCTGCTCGCCGGCCCGCGCGGCCTCCACCGCAGCGTTCAGCGCCAGGATGTTGGTCTGGAAGGCGATGCCGTCGATCACGCCGATGATGTCGTGGATCTGCCGGCTGCGCTGGCTGATGGTGTCCATGGTGGACACCGCCTGGGTCATGATCTCGCCGCCGCGCGAGGCGATGTCGGAGGCCTTGTGCACCAGTTGGCTGGCCTGGCGGGCGGCGTCCGCGCTGTTGCGCACCGTGGCGTTGATTTCTTCCATCGACGCGGCGGTTTCTTCCAGGTTGCTGGCGGCCTGTTCGGTGCGCATGGACAGGTCCTGGTTGCCGGCGGCGATCTCGCTGGCCGCGACGTTGATGTGGTCGGTCGCGTGCCGCACCTCGGACACCGTGGCGGTCAGCGACTGCTGCATCTGCGCCAGCGCGCGCAACAGCTGGCCCGTCTCGCCGCTGCTGTCCACCGGCACCGGGCCCGACAGGTCGCCCCCGGCGATGCGGTCGGCCACCTGCACCGCGGCGTTGATCGGGCGCACGATGCGTTGGCGCACCCACCAGCCGGCCGCCATCAGCAATGCGACGGCGAGGCCCAGCAGTATCAGCTGCGCCGTGGTCACACGGCTGGTGGTCTGGTTCGCTGCCGCGGTGGACGCTTCGGCGAAGGTCGCGGCGACCTTGACCGTTTCGTCCACGCCGGCACGGTGTTGAACGTAGGCGGCGTGAGCGTCCTTGAGGGCGGCGTCCAGGGCCTCCGGTGTGCCGTTGCTGCCCAACCGGGCAAAGTCGCGTGCTTTGGCGATGAAGCGCTGTCCGGCCTCGTGCTGGCGACCCAGCAACTGGGCTTCCAGCCCATAGGGCGGGTTGGCCGTCCAGTGCTGCACGCGAGCCTGGTATTCGAGGGCGAGGCGGTCGACCTCGCGCACCACCTGCTCGGCGGGCAGCGAGCCGTCGGCCGCCTGCGAGAGCACCAGGCGCATCTCGATCAGGTACAGCGGGGGCGGCAGGATGTCGGCTGTCACGTCCTTGGCTGCGTAGATTTGCTCGGACGCACGGTTGGCGAGGCTGACCGACCAGAAAGACAGTGCCACCAACGCGAAGGCGACCAGCAGGCCGATGCCCGACTGGATGGACAGCAGGTGGGAGATGCGGAGTTCGGTTTTCATGCGGCGGCCTGTGTCTGTGTGGAGACGCAACGCTTCCTTCGCGGGCGGGCAGGCCACCGCGGCAGAGCTGTTCGGCGACTTATCGGCCGCGATCCGCCGCATGTGAGCGTCTTTATGACAGACGGTCGCCCCTGCCGCGTCTTTCGGCGGGGCTGTCAGGCCGACGTATCAGCGGTACGGGTTCTTCAAGCCCAGCCCGGCGAGGATTTCGATTTCGCGGGCTTCCATTTCTTCCGCGTCGGCCTCGCTGGTCTCGTGGTCCCAGCCCTGGGCGTGCAGGGTGCCGTGCACCAGCAGATGGGCGTAGTGGGCGGCCAGGGTCTTCTTCTGTTCCTTCGCCTCCTGCGCCACCACCGGCGCGCACAGCACCAGGTCGGCCATCACCACCGGTTCGGTCGCGTAGTCGAAGGTCAGCACGTTGGTGGCGTAGTCCTTCTGGCGGTAGTCGCGGTTGAGCGCCTGGCCTTCCTCGGCGTCCACGATGCGCACGGTGATCTCGGCGTCGCCGTCCAGCGCGTGGCGGATGCAGCGGGTGACGGTGTGCCGCGGCAGCGCGGCGCGGTGGCGTGCGGCGTCTTTCAGATCGCCGAACTGCAGGGACAGGGTCAGAGAGGGCAGGGCCATGGCAAGTCTTCAGCGGGAGGAGCGGACGGGGGTGCTGCGGGTGCGTTTGGGCAGGGGTGGCAGCGCGTCGTCGTCTCCGCCGCGCGCGTCGTAAGCGTCCACGATGCGGGCCACCAGCGGGTGGCGCACCACGTCGGCACTGGTCAGGCGGTTGAAGGCGATACCGGTCACGCGCTTCAAGATGCGCTCGGCGTCGATCAGGCCACTCAGCTGCGTGCGCGGGAGGTCGATCTGGCTCACGTCACCGGTCACCACCGCCTTGCTGCCAAAGCCGATGCGGGTGAGGAACATCTTCATCTGCTCGGGGGTGGTGTTCTGCGCCTCGTCAAGGATGACGAAGGCGTGGTTGAGCGTGCGCCCGCGCATGAAGGCCAGCGGCGCGATCTCGATCTGCTGGCGCTCGAAGGCTTTTTGCACTTTGTCAAACCCCATCAGGTCGTGCAACGCGTCGTACAGCGGGCGCAGGTACGGGTCCACCTTCTGGCCCAGGTCACCGGGCAGAAAGCCGAGCTTTTCGCCGGCTTCCACCGCCGGGCGCGTCAGCACGATCTTCTGCACCGCGCTGCGCTCCAGCGCATCCACCGCGCAAGCCACGGCGAGATACGTCTTGCCAGTGCCAGCGGGGCCGATGCCGAAGGTGATGTCGTGCGTGGCCATGTTCTCCAGGTAGCGCGCCTGGTTGGGCGTGCGCCCGCGGATCTCGCCGCGCCGCGTCTGCATGGCCAGCGCGTCGGGGCCCGTCTCGGGCAAGGCGGTGTCGCCGGCCAGCATGAGTTGCACCGTCTCGGCCGGGATGGGCTTCTTGGCCATCTCGTACAGCGCCTGGATCACCTCCAGCGCCTGGTTAGCCTTGGCCTTGGGCCCTTCGATGCGGAACTGCTCGAAGCGGTGCGCCACCTTGATCTGCAAGGCCGCCTCGATGCTGCGGATGTGGCTGTCCATGGGGCCGCAGAGGTGCGACATGCGCTCGTTGTCGGGCGGCGAGAAGGTGTGGCGGAGGATCAAAACGGATAATCCAAGAAATGTCAGCCCCCTGACCTGGCTGCGCCAGGCCCCCCGCGGGGGGTGGTCGTTCTGGGGGCGGCCCGGCGAACGACCATCCAAAAAAAGGTTCCCAATGATAGGCAAGTTGACCGGCACGCTGCTGGAGAAGAACCCGCCCCAGATCCTGATCGACTGCCATGGCGTCGGTTACGAGGTGGACGTGCCCATGAGCACCTTCTACAACCTGCCGGCGGCGGGCGAGAAGGTGTCGCTGCTGACGCACTTCGTGGTGCGCGAGGACGCGCAGATCCTCTACGGCTTCGGCACCCCGGCCGAACGCGAGGCGTTTCGCCAGCTGGTGAAGATTTCCGGCATTGGCCCGCGCACCGCGCTCTCCGTGCTCTCGGGCCTCTCTGTGACCGAACTGGCCCAGGCCGTGACGGCGCAGGAAGCCGGCCGCATCGTCAAGGTGCCGGGCATCGGCAAGAAGACCGCCGAGCGCCTGCTGCTCGAACTCAAGGGCAAGCTCGGCGCCGACCTGCCGCTGACCGGCGGCGCTGCCGCCGTGGGCGACGCGGCCAGCGACATTCAGCAGGCGCTGATGGCGCTGGGCTACAACGAAAAGGACGCCGCTGCGGCGCTCAAGGCCCTGCCGGCGGGTGTGGGCGTGAGCGAAGGCATCAAGCTGGCGCTGAAGTCGCTGGCGAAGTAGGCGTCCCTGTGCTGAAACGTCGGCGCTCCTGTTGTCGCGCTGAAGTCTGTCGGTAAGCCTTACATAAGAAGCTGCGCGCCCCGGGTAGCTGTTGAAAAAGAAGCGCAAATCTTTGATTCTCAAGAGATTTTTTGATATCCCTTGAATTGGCGCGATTGATGCTTTCAGGGCTACCGTCTGCACGTTCGCTAGGCGAGCGAGGTTAGATCACCCCACATGTGTTTGTCTCTAAGGAGTATTCAAATGTTCATAAAAAAGTGTGCATTGGCAGCTTCCCTGTTGGCGGCCTCGATGGGCTTCCCCACGCAGGCACAAGCCGCACCCATACTCACCGACATCATCATGGTGATCGACGAGTCTGGCTCGATGGGTTCCGTGCAGGCCAACTTGCGAACCAACATTGGCCTGTTCGCTAGCATCCTGTCGGCGGGGGGGGTGGACGCGCAGTTCGGTCTGGTCGGATACGGCAATAGCAGCGTGGTACCCCGCATGCTGACCGACCTCACCAATGTGGCGGGATTTACGGCAGCGGCCGCTGGTTTGGGGACCAGTGGTGCGACTGAATCTGGTTACGCAGGCACGGCTTTTGCCCTCAACGCTATCGACGGTCAGACCGATTTGTTCAGCTTTCGCAGCAACGCGGTGAAAAACATCATCATCTTCACCGATGAGGACAACGACTTTATCAATCTCGTTGGCTCCCGGGTGGGCGGAGATCAGGCGAGGTACTCCGAAATCGACGCGATTCTCTCGAGCAACAAAGCCCTGTTCAATGCGGTGGTCAGTTCTGGCGGCGCGTGCAACATCTTGACGGGCAACGATCTGACCGACGATTGCTATGTGCCTCTTGCTCTGGCGCACGGTGGTGGCCAGTTTGATTTGAATCTTCTCGGCTCGAACAATGTCCAAGTGGTGCAAAATTTTGTGACGGCATTTGCTACCACCAAGCTCCAGGAGACCATCGACTTCTGTACCGCCAATCCCAACGATCCCGCTTGTGTGAACAAGGTGCCCGAGCCGGGTGTGCTGGGGCTCTTGGGGCTGGGTGTGTTGGCCGTCGGTGCGGCGTACCGCCGCCGGCGTGCCGGTTAATCGGTTGCTTTCAGGGAAACGGCGCTCATGGCGCCGTTTTTTTTACATCGCTTCCCGCACCAGCCGCCCATTCACCGCCTGCACTGGGCGCGCGTTCATCGGGAACAGCTTGGTGAACAGCTTGAGCTGGTCGGCGCCGAGCGTGACGGGTTGTTTCATCACCATCCACAGCACGCCCTCGCTGCAGGGCGGGGTGGTGAGTGAACCCATGAACTGGTAGTAGCGCTGGTCGCCAGGCAGCAGTTCGTTGAGGTTGAGCAGGTCGTCGGGCAGGGGCACGCGGTCCTGCGGTTCCAGTGGCATGCGGATCCAGACTTTCTGCAGGAAGTCGTTGTTCGCACCCACGTCCATCAGCACGGCGACCACGGCCAGCTGTCCGGCCTCGTTCTTGTGCACCAGGTGGGCCACCATGGCGAAGCCCTTGTAGTTGATCTTTTCTTCCGCCGGGTGGTGGAAGTGGAACTGCACCAGTTTGTAAACCGAGCCGCGCACCTTGATCCAGTTGTGGCCCATCGGGTCCACCTGGATGGTGTGGCCGTTGTTGACCACGCTGCCGCCGCTGCCGCTGTAGTGGAACTCGATCGGTTCGGCCGGCCCGGGTGCGGCGTCGGTGGACTGGATGTGGATGGGCGACTGCCGCTTGCCACTGCTGCAGGTGTTGAACTCGGGTTTCATGTGGCCCCATTGCTCGGGGCCGTGGGCACCTTCGTATGCCCAGTGCACGTCGCCGCCGTGCGACGTCGGTGCTGCATGGCCGGCCAGTGCCGCGGCGCGGGCCTTGGCGTGATCGTGCGCTTTGACCGTACCGTGCCCGTTGCCGGTTTTCCTGGCCGTTGCGGTGTGGGCGCCGGTCTGGGTCTTGGGCAGGATGGGCTCGTCTCCCACCAGCACGTGCAGCTTGTTCGGGTCGGCCTGTTTGGTCAGGGTGGCGCGGATACGGTCCACCACCACCTGGGGGTCGCCGGGTGTGGGCTGTGTGGCCGCGGGCGCCTTGGCGGCTGGTGCGGGAGCGGGTGCGGTGGCCTTGGCGGGGACCGGTGCTGCGCCGTGGGCTGCCTCGGGCGTGTGGCCGCCGGCGGCCAGGGCTGCGCCGGTGCCCAGCGTCAGGGCCAGCGCCAGGGTGTGGGCAAGGGGGGAGCGGCGGAGTCGGGCGGGCACGGGCATGGCAAAACCTCGGATGGAGCAGGGTGTTTGCCAGTCGTATCGGCCCGGCGCCGGCCGGACTTGAGACCGGCAGCGGCAAACCACTGTGTGTATAGTCAGTGTTTGCCAGCCGATCCCCTCTGTTCCCCTTCTGCCAGGGCCGCCCCGTGAGCATCCAGACCGACGATTTCGCCCCCGCGCCGCGCGTGGTGTCCGCTGCCGCCACTTCGCCCAAGGAGGAGGCCATCGAGCGCGCCCTGCGGCCCAAGCTGCTGGACGAGTACGTGGGCCAGCAGAAGGTGCGCGAACAGCTGGAGATCTTCATCGGCGCGGCCAAGAAACGCAGCGAGGCGCTGGACCACGTGCTGCTGTTCGGCCCGCCCGGCCTGGGCAAGACGACGCTCTCCCACATCATTGCGCAGGAGCTGGGTGTGAACCTGCGCCAGACCAGCGGGCCGGTGCTGGAAAAACCCAAGGACCTGGCGGCGCTGCTGACCAACCTCGAGCCCAACGATGTGCTGTTCATCGACGAGATCCACCGGCTCAGCCCGGTCGTCGAAGAAATCCTCTACCCCGCGCTGGAGGACTACCAGATCGACATCATGATCGGTGAAGGACCGGCGGCCCGCAGCATCAAGCTCGACCTGCAGCCCTTCACCCTGGTGGGCGCCACCACGCGCGCGGGCATGCTGACCAACCCGCTGCGCGACCGCTTCGGCATCGTCGCGCGGCTGGAGTTCTACACCGCCGAAGAGCTGGCGCGCATCGTCAAGCGCAGCGCCGGTCTGCTGAACGCGCCCATGGACGAGAGCGGCGGCTTCGAGATTGCGCGCCGTTCGCGCGGCACGCCCCGCATCGCAAACCGCCTGCTGCGCCGCGTGCGCGACTACGCCGACGTCAAGGGCAACGGCCGCATCACCGCCGACATCGCCAACCGCGCGCTGGCCATGCTGGACGTGGACCCGGAAGGCTTCGACCTGATGGACCGCAAGCTGCTGGAAGCCGTGATCCACCGCTTCGACGGTGGGCCGGTGGGACTGGACAACATCGCAGCCAGCATCGGCGAGGAGCGCGACACGATCGAAGACGTGATCGAGCCCTACCTGATCCAGCAGGGCTACCTGCAGCGCACGCCGCGCGGGCGCATCGCCACACTGGCCGCCTACCGCCACCTGGGGGTGGCGCCACCGAGCAGCGGCGACCAGCTGTTCGGCGCCTGAACACCACACCACGGAGGACGGGGATGGATGAGCGATTGCCCGACGGCAGCCAGGTGTTTCGCGCCAGCTGGCGGGGTGCGCAGACCATTGGTGTGGTGTCGGTAGCCATCAGTGCGATAGTGCTGACGGGGGCTGGGCTACTGCTCGACTGGGTGCGGTGGGTGCTGCTGCCGGTGGGCCTGTGGATGCTTTGGTTTGCTTGGTGGCTCGCCCGACCCATGATGCTCAAATCACCTGTCTTGCAAGTCTGTCCCGATGGGGTGAGCGGTCACCTGCTCAAGGGCCAGACCATTCCGTGGCGCGAGATTGAGCACATCGAACGTCAGCAGGTGCAGGGTCAGGATCTTCTGGTTCTGACGCTGAGGGAGGGCTCCCCGGTGCTGCGGGCGACTCGCAGGCTGCTTACATCGGGTCGCAAGCGATCATTGCAGTTGACTCTGCTACCGGCAACCGAAGGCCCTATCGCTGCCGACGCTGTACTGCAGGCTTGGTACCGTTACGGCGGCGCGCAGGCACAGGTGGCGGCGCAAGCGGTCATTGACGCTGCGCTTTCCCACGAAGCTTTCGAACAGCGCCTGCGCGAGAAAACCCCCAGCCTCTGGGCCCTGTACGCGGTGGTGGCGCTGAACGCCGGTGTCTGGCTGGCCAACCTGGCCGACGGTATGAGCGCCATGCAGCCGGCCACGGCCGACCTGTTCCGCTGGGGCGCCAGCTCGGCCAGCGCCGTGGTGCGCGATGGGGAGTGGTGGCGGCTGATCAGCGCCACCGTGCTGCACGGCGGGCTGATGCACCTGGCGCTGAACATGTATGCGCTCTGGGTGGCGGGCACGCAGGTCTGCCGCTGGTTCGGCAACGGACAGTTCCTGTTGATCTACTGGGGCTCGGCCCTGGCCGGCAGCGCGCTGAGCCTGCATTTTTCGGCGCAGCAGGCAGTGTCGGTGGGCGCGTCGGGCGCGGTGTTCGGCGTGCTCGGCGCGCTGCTGGCGGGCGTGTGGCAGCACCGCGAGCGTGTGCCCAAGGCCCTGGTCAGCCAATTGCTGACCTCGCAGGGTCTGTTCGTGGCGATTTCGCTGGCCCAGGGCTTCACGCGCCCAGGCATCGATAACGCGGCGCACATCGGCGGCCTGCTGGCCGGCGCGGCCATGGCCTGGCTGCTGGTGGAGCTGGTGGACGAGGCGGCCAGTGCCGCGCACCGGCGGCGCCGCCAGTGGCTGGCCGCGGGCGCGGTGGCGCTGGCGGTGGGTGGCCTGGTGGGGGCCGCGCAGCCCGGCGTGGACCACCGCGCGCTGTTTGAGCAACAGACCCTGCTGCGCGAGGTGCTGCCGCGTTTTCAGGCGGCGGAATCCGCGCTGCAGCAGGACGCCCGGGCGCAGCAGGAAGGCCGCTTGAGCCAGGCGCAGCTGGTCGAGGCCATGGAGCGCACGCACATACCGGCCTATCGGGCGGTGGGCGAGGCCATGGCGCGGCTGAAGCCGGCCACGCCGTCGCCGCAGCTGGACGATCTGCGGGGCCTGCAGTCCGGCGTGCTGGAACTGATGTCGCTGGAGGTGGGCAAGGCGCGCGGCACATTGGACCCGACACAGGCCGACCGGCGGGCCGAGGCGGTGTCGGCCCGGCTGGCCGAGGTGAGCCAGCGCATGCGCTCGCGCAACGGCGCGGCACCCCCGTGATCAGCCCTGCCGCACCGGCGGCGTGCGCAGCAGCCCCATGACCAGCAGGCACTGCGCCGCGCCGTAGCTGCCGAGCACCCACAGGTCCGACGCGGGCAGCGGCGTGACGAAGCGGTGGAAGGCCAGCAGCCCGTCGCTCAACATGAAGCACGCCGCACCGCAGGCCACCATCCAGGCGGCGCGGTCGCCCAGCACCTGGGCGCGGCCCATGGCCTGTGCGGCCATGAGGCCGAGGGCGCAGACGTACACCGCCACCGGCGCGCGCAGATCCACCGGCAGCCCGCCTTGCCAGAGCACGGCGTACACCGCCAGCCCCACCACGGCCACCGACCACAGCGCGGGACGGCTGGCCAGCCAGGGCGCGTCCTGGCGCAGGCGGCCGGTGTAGGCCAGGTGCGCCAGCAAAAAAGCCAGCAAGCCGGGGACGAAGAAACCGTCGAACATGAGGCACACGTCGCCTGCGAGCGATGCCACCAGCGCGGCCAGCAGCCATGCGCGACCGGGCAGCGCCGGGGCCCGCGCCACCAGGGCCAGCGCCACCAGCATGGTCAGCGGTTTGAAGAGCCAGTGAGCGGCTTGTGCATCCACCGCGGCCGTGGCCATGGACAACGCGGCGCACACGATCAGCAGCACCTCGCCCTGGCCGATGCGGCCTTGCAGCAGCGCGCCGAGCGCCCACAGGCCCACCAGCAGCACAGCGAACCACGCGATGTTGTGCGCCAGCGGCGCGGCATCGGCCTGCCAGAGAAACGCCGCCACGCCCCCGAGCAGGGCGGCGAACTGCAGCGTGGCGAACACCGCCACCGCGCGCGGGACGGGCGGTGCGTATCGAGCCAGCTGGTGGATATCGAACGCCGGTTTGGGAAAACGTGCCGCCACATCGGCCGGTCGCCAGCCCGGTGGCTTCAGCCACACGCGCAGCTTGTCGGACCAGCGCTGCGCGCGCCAGCTGTCCTGCGCCAGGGCCCAGTACACCTCGGCGTTGGCCCACAGCGGGTCCCAGCTGGCCAGCGGGCTGCGCGTGCCGTACACGCAAGGTTCTTTCGGGTCTTCGGGTTCGAAGGTGCCGAACAGGTGGTCCCACAGCATCAGGATGCCGCCGTAGTTCTTGTCCACATAGCGGTCGTTCACCGCGTGGTGCACGCGGTGGTTGGATGGCGATGCGAACCAGCGGTCGAAGCGGCCCAGGCGTCCGATCTGTTCGGTGTGGATCCAGAACTGGTAGAGCAGGTCGACCAGGCCGACCACCACGAACACCAGCGGCGGCACGCCGGCCAGTGCCATGGGCAGGTAGAACACCCAGCCCAGCAGCGGGTAGCTGCTGGGCTGGCGCAACGCGGTAGAGAGGTTGTAGTCCTGGCTCTGGTGGTGCACCACGTGCGCGGCCCAGAACACCGCCACCGTGTGCCCCAGCCGGTGGTTCCAGTAGTAGAGGAAGTCGTAGAACAGCAGGGCCAGCAGCCAGCCCGGCAGGGTGGTCCAGAAGCCGGTGTCGGGCACCAGCGCGAGCTGGCTGTAGACCGCGGTGTAGAGGCCGATCTTGAGCAGCGGCGTGAACACCGCGCTGACCTGGCTGAGCATGCCCAGGCCGATGCTGCTGAGCGCGTCGTCCAGACGGTATGTGTTGCGCCCGCGGCGCCAGCCGACCACGCACTCGATCGCGATGAGCAGCAGAAAAACCGGTGTGGCGAGGACGATGATCTGGCTCGGGCTCACGGCGGGAAGGGGGAGACGGGCGAAGCCCTCATTGTGGTTGGCGGCGCAGTGGGTGCCATGGGCATCTACCCGCAGAAGGGTGCGGTCTGCGTGACAGAATGAACCCATGGTCGATAGCCCGTCTGTACCCCCCAGTCCGCCCGGCGATGGCGTTGCGGCAGCCGCCACGCCGGCAGCGCCCCCTGTGGAGAGCCGCACCGCGGTGCTCTACCGCGCGGCCCTGGGGCCGGTGCAGACCGAACGCTACCTCGCCGTGTTTGCCCGGTTCGACAAAGCGGGGCACCGGCCACTGGTGTGGCACCCGACGGCGGCCCTTTTCACTGTGAACTGGCTGGTGTTCCGTCGCCTGTGGGGCGCTGCGCTGGCCTACGTGCTGGTCTTGCTGGCGGTGCTGGCGCTGGGGGCCTGGTGGTGGCCTGAAGTCAGCGGCTGGCCTGCGGGCATCCGGTGGGGGCTGGGCGCCTCCTTGCTGCTGCTGGCGGTGGTGGGGCCGGGCTTGGCAGGGTATGCGCTGGTGCACCGGCAGTTGCAGCGTCGGCTGCTGAGGGCGGTGGCGGCGTCGAGCACGATGGCCGAGGCGCGCGCCGCGCTGGCGCGCCAGGCCAGCACCCATCAGCGTCTGTGGGGGGTGCTGGGTATCAACGGCCTGATCCTCATGGGCGTGCTGCTGCAGGCCGAGCCCCTGGTGGCGGGCCTGGCTCGACTGGAGGCAGCGCTGAGGCTGCAGGTGCCCGAACGGGTGGCCCAGCCTCCGGGCGCAACCATGGTTGCAGCTTCTGGCGTGTCAGGTCCTGCCGTGGGGCCAGTGGTGGCGCCGGTGGTTCAGCCCGCACCGCCAGCGCCGGCGGTACCCGCAGTGGCGCGGCCGGTGTCGCCGGACGCTGCGGTGGCAGAACCTGCTCCAGCTGTGGTCGAGACCCGCGCGCTGCCCCCGCCCGGCAGCGGCGCTGCACGGGCGCCGGCGCAGCGTCACGGCATCAATGTGGGGCTGTTTGCCGACGCCGGCAACGCTCGGCGTGCCCACGAGCGCCTGCGGCAGGCCGGTCTGCCGGCCACATTGGAGGAGATCAGCACCGTGCGCGGCCCCCGCACGCGCGTGCGCGTCGGGCCCTTCCTGCGCGAGGACGAAGCCGAGGCCGCGGCGCTGCGCATCCGGGCGCTGGGCCTGGACGCGGTGGTTTACCCGCGCTGACCGCGGGCGCCCTGTCGCGGGATCAGGCCGTCTTTTCGTCCAGCGCGCCAGGACTGTCCTCGGTCTGCAGGTGGGTGGTGTCGGCCCAGCCGACCAGGCTCAGGCCTTCGGGGCTCCACAGCAGCCGATTGACCGCTGTGTTGGTCATGGACCAGCTGCGCGGGGCCTGCAGGTCCAGCCGGGTGGCGGCGCGGTAGAGGATGTCCAGCACGCCGCCGTGCGCCACCATCAGCACCTGTTCGCCAGGGTGGTGGCTGGCCAGTTCGTTGACGGCGGCGACCACGCGCGCCTGCAGTTGCAGCAGCGATTCGCCGCCGGGCGGCGCAAAGTCGGGCGCGCGCCGACGCCACAGCAGGGTCTCGTCGGGAAAGCGCGCTTCAAGCTCGGCCCAGGTGTGGCCCTCGAAGCGGCCGAAGCAGCGCTCGCGCAGGCCGGTGTGGGTCTGCACCGTCTGACCGTGCAGGCGCGCCACGGCTTGCGCGGTTTCGTGCGCGCGGCCGAGGTCGCTGGCGTAGCAGGCGGCAATGGGTTCCTCGCGCAAGGCCTGCGCGAGTTGCTGCGCCTGCCAGCGGCCGTGGGCATTGAGTTCGATGTCGGTGTGGCCCTGGATGCGGGTATCGCGGTTCCAGGCGGTCTCACCGTGGCGCACGGCCAGGATGCGGGTGACTTGCACGGGGATGGGGGCGTTGAATCGTGGGAGTTATCACTGTAGCGTTCATTGGCAGGGCGGACATGGTGTGCCAGAAAGGCACTTTTGGTCACAATGCGCCGATGTCGACGCCTGCCGATCTTTCGCTGGACTTTTCCTCCCTGTTCCAGTTTCTGCCCGTGGGAGCCTACCGAGCGTCCAGTGCCGGGGTGATGTTGCGTGCCAACCCGGCGCTGATTCGCCTCAACGGGTACGACGACGAGGCGACCATGCTGGCGGACGTGAACCGTGCCAGCAGTGACTGGTACGTGCAGCGTGGGCGCCGGGCCGAGTTTCGTGAACTGCTTGAGCGCGACGGTTTTGTGCGCGGTTTCGTGTCCGAGGTGGTTCGGTATTGCGACGGGCAGCGTCTGTGGGTCAGCGAGAACGCCCATGAGGTGCGGGATGCCAGCGGGGCTTTGTCGTACTACGAGGGCACGGTCGAGGACATCACGGCCCAGATGCAGGCGCAAGAAGACTTGCGAGCGAGCGAGGAGCGGCTGCGCCTGCTGACACGGCAGATTCCCGGCATGGTGTTCGTGGTGCACGTGTCGGACGACGGCGCTACCCGCTACCACTTCGTCAGCGCCGGCGTCCAGCAGATTTACGGCCTCACGCCCGAGGAAGTGCTGAACAAACCCGGCATCCTGGTGCGTTACCGCCACCCGGACGATGCCCCTCTGTTTGCCGAACACATTCGCCGCGTGCACGCCGGGATGCCGGATCTGGGGTTTGAGTACCGAATCGTCCTTCCCGACGGCACCATCCGATGGCTGTACCGCCGGGCCGACACGGTCTCGCACGACGCCACCGGGCAGATCCGTGTGGGCCTGCTGCTCGACATCACCGACCGCAAGCTCGCTGAGCTGGCCTTGCGAGAGAGCGAGGCCCTGTGGAAGCTGGCGCTGGACGGCGCGGGTGACGGGGTTTGGGACTGGAACATCGCCACCGGCGAAGAATACGTGTCGCCACGCATCCAGGCCATGTATGGCTATGCCGACGGCGAGCTCTTGCCGCACGCGAGCGAACTCGATGCGCTGACACACCCCGACGATTTCGCGCAGATGCGCGCCGACCGGCAGGCACACTTTGAAGGTCGCGCGCCGGTGTATCGCAACGAACACCGCATCCGCTGCAAAGACGGGCGCTGGAAGTGGGTGCTCTCGCGGGGCATGGTGATCGCCCGCGACGACCTGGGTCAGCCGCTGCGCATGGTGGGCACACACACCGACATTTCCGAACTCAAGGCCGCCGAAACCCAGCAGCGGGCGCTGGAGGCGCAGCTGCGCGAGTCGCAGAAGATGGAGGCGATCGGCACCCTGGCTGGCGGCGTGGCACACGATTTCAACAACCTGCTGGCCGCCATTCTGGGCAACCTGGCCCTGGCGCGGGAGGACGTTGGGCCTGGCCACCTTGCGCAGGAAAGCCTGGCCGAAATCAACCGCGCGGCCATCCGGGCGCGCCAGCTGGTGCAGCAGATCCTGGCCTTCAGCCGCCGCCAGACGCAGGAGCTGCAGCGCCAGCCCCTGCTGCCGCTGGTGGAAGAGGCGCTGCGCCTGTTGCGTTCCCTGTTGCCAGCGGCGGTGCAGCTGAACACCCGGCTGGGCCATGCGCCCCTGCCGGTACTGGCCGACGCCACCCAGATCCAGCAGGTGCTGATGAACCTGTGCACCAATGCCTGGCAGGCCATGGACGGTCAGCCCGGCGGCATCACCGTGGCCTTGCGCATGGCCTATGTGGATGCTTCGCAGGCCCTGCAGCTGGGCAACACCGAGCCCGGTGCCTACGCCTGCCTGAGCGTGGCCGACAACGGCCCGGGCATGGACGAAGACACCCAGCGCCGCATTTTCGAGCCGTTTTTCACCACCAAGGCGCCGGGCAGCGGCACCGGCCTGGGCTTGTCGGTGGTGCACGGCATTGTCAAGGCGCACCGCGGCGCGATCGCGGTGCACAGCGCGCCGGGCGAAGGTGCCCGATTCGATGTTTACCTGCCGCTGGCATCCGACGCCGCAGCAGCCGACGCCATGCCCCCCGCACCCGGGCCGATGCCCGCGCCCGCGGTGGCTGGCCGGCATGTGGTGTACGTGGACGACTACGAGGCGCTTGTCTTTCTGGCCGCGCGCCTGCTGCGTAAGCACGGCTACCTCGTCAGCACCTTCACTTCGGGGGAGGAGGCGCTGGCCTGGTTCGGGGCGCACAACGATCCGGTAGACCTGCTGGTGACCGACCAGAACATGCCGGGCATGAGCGGTGTGGAGCTGGCCGAAGCGGTGCTGCGGTCGCGGCCTGACCAGCGCGTGGCCATCGTGTCCGGCCATGTCAACGACGCGCTGGTGCAGCAGGCCCTGGCGGCCGGCGTGGCCGATGTGCTGGGCAAGCAGGACAGCATGGACGCGCTGGCCGAGGCGGTGCGGCAGCTACTCGAAGAGCACTGAGCAACCCGCGCAGCGGCGGAGTGTGGGGGCGCAGCGATCAGGCGCCGGGCCGCCCCAAGACGGATCAGCCCCCTCGGGGGGCAGCGACCCGCGCAGCGGCGGAGTGTGGGGGCGTAGCGATCCGGCGCCGGGCCGCCCCAAGCCGGATCAGCCCCCTCGGGGGGCAGCGACCCGCGCAGCGGCGGAGTGTGGGGGCACTTTTTCTACCGAGGGACGTCGATATCCACCTGCCGTGCGCCCAAGGGCGGGCTCGGAAAGTCCTTCAACGCGGCGTCGAGCATGGCGCTCCAGAGTTCGGGGCTGCTGTTCCAGCGGCCGTCGTGTCGGGCTTGCGTTTCATAGACCACCTGGCCGGTGGCGCCTTGCCGCACCACCAGAGACACCTTGCGCTCGTAGTAGGGGATATCCATCCGCATGAACAGGGTGGACCCCCAGACACCGCCGCCGCCGTACAGGCCCCAGCCACCACCAAAACCGTCCCATGGCTCTTCCCAGGGCGCGCGCGGCAGCTTGAGCGCGCCGCCATCGACCTGCACTGTCCAGGGGGCGGAGCCGGGCGTACCGGCCAGGTTCCAGCCCACGCGGGCCAGCGCGGCACGGGCCAGTGTTTCCAGTTCGTCCTGCGAGGCGGCGGCCTGGCCTTGGCGTTGCGAGGGCAGGCGCTCAAAGCGGTAGCTTTGCGGTGCGGCTGGCGCGGTGGCACCGTTCCAGCTGGCAAAGCTCTGCACCTGGTTGTCGACCCGGTAGACGCTGGCACAGCCGGCCAGCAGCAGGCCCAGGCCCAGGGTCGTGCACAGCCAGGTGCGTCGGATGGCGTCGGATGTGCGGCTCATGCAAAGTCCTCCTCGGGCATTGTGCCGCGCGCCGCCTCGGCTTCCAAGTGCCGCCTTGGGGCGGCTCGGCGGCCGATCGATCTCAGCCCGCGGCAATCGGTATGACCGTGCGCGGGGCCGGTGCGTTCCCTTCGTCGGCGTCCTCGTCCACCACGCGCGGCGGCGCTTCCAGCGGTTCCTCGTCGAAGGCCAGGTCACCGTCTTCCACCGGCGCGCCGGTGGTCTTGAGGGTCTGGAACGGGTAGCGCGTGCGGTCCATCAGGTGGCTGGGCACCACGTTCTGCAGCGCGGTCAGCATGTTCTCCAGCCGGCCGGGGAACTGCTTGTCCCAGTCGCGCAGCAGGTTGCCCACCTGCTTGCGCTGCAGGTTCTCCTGGCTGCCGCACAGCGTGCAGGGGATGATGGGGAACTGCCGGTGCTCGGCCCAGCGGATCAGGTCCTTCTCGGGCACATAGGCCAGCGGGCGGATCACCATGAACTCGCCGTTGTCGCTGACCAGCTTGGCCGGCATGCCCTTGAGCTTGCCGCCGAAGAACATGTTCAGGAACAGGGTCTGCAGCATGTCGTCGCGGTGGTGGCCCAGCGCGATCTTGGTCGCACCCAGTTCCTTCGCCACCCGGTAGAGGATGCCGCGGCGCAGGCGCGAGCACAGGCTGCACATGGTCTTGCCTGGCTCGATCTTCTCCTTGACGATGGAGTAGGTGTCCTGCGTCTCGATGTGGTGCGGGATGCCCAGCTTCGAGAGGTAGTCGGGCAGGATGTGGGCCGGGAAGCCGGGCTGCTTCTGGTCGAGGTTGACCGCGATCAGCTCGAAGTGGATGGGCGCGCGCTTTTGCAGCTTCATGAGGATGTCGAGCAGGCCGTAGCTGTCCTTGCCGCCCGAGAGGCAGACCATCACGCGGTCGCCTTCCTCGATCATGTTGTAGTCCACGATCGCTCGGCCGACCTCTCGGCACAGGCGCTTTTCGAGCTTCTTGTTTTCGAAGGCGAGTTTTTCAGGGGTCATGTCATTTCTCGGTGCCGCGCCAGGCTTCGCCTGGCAGGATGCGTTGCATGAAAGCGCCGAACATCGGCACGGTGAAGGCGGTGTCGCCGTGGTTGGGGCTCCACACCAAGCCTTTGTGGATCAGGGTGCTGCGCGTGGGCGCGAGCGACGAGACCTTTTCGCCCAGCACGTCGGCGATGTCGCCGGAGCGGTGCGGTCCCTCGCCCAGCTCGGCCATGGCGCGCAGGTATTTTTTCTCTTTTGGTGTGCAGCGGTCAA
>CALRYD010000063.1:0-20713 GCA_943372305.1 Hydrogenophaga intermedia
GGGACGCGCTCGAAACGCTGTACCGGCTGGCGCCGCTGGGCCACAAGCCGGCGGCGCATTTGCGCACCGTGTTCACCAACAGCCGCTTCACCTGCTTCGCCCACGACGATCAGGGTGTGCTGGTGGCCGCTGGCCGTGCGCTGGCGGACGGGGCGGACTGTTCGTACATCTGTGATGTGGCGGTGCTGCCCAGCCACCAGGGGACGGGTCTGGGGCGCGAGGTGGTGGCGCGGCTGGTCGAGGCGTCGCGCGGGCACCAGAAAATCCTGCTGTACGCCATGCCCGGCAAAGAGGGGTTTTACCGCCGGCTGGGTTTTCGGCGGCTGCTCACGGCCATGGCGATCTTCAAAGACCCCGCAGCGGCCCAGGCGCGTGGGCACCTGGGCGCGGACTGACGCGCTGCGGCCGCGGTGGGCGGCGCCGTCGGTGGATCAGGACGCGGGCAGGCCGAACGGTTTGACCATGGGCCAGCCGTTCTGGGCCCAGGTGCTCATGCCGCCGTGCACGTAGCGCACGTTGGTCCACCCGGCTTCTTGCATGGCCCGCACCACTTTGCTGGAACGGTTCTGCGTGTTGCAGATGATGAGCACCGGCTGCGCCGGGTCTTGGGGGATTTCGCTGGCCCGCTGCTGGAGCTGCGACATGGGCAGCAGCCGGGCGCCGTTGGCGACGCCGGTGGCGTGTTCGTCGGCCTCGCGGATGTCGAACAGCAGGGCCTGTTTCGATTCAAAGAGCTGGCGCCCTTCTTCGAGGCTCACGCGCAGCGGGTCGCCGGCGGCAGGGGCTTTTTCAGAGCAGGCGCCCAGCAGGCCGGCGGTGGCGGCCAGGGTAAAGGCCGCGAGCCCGCGCAGGGCCTGGCGGCGGGGCGCGGTTTGGGCGGGGTGCTGTGGGGGGCCGTTTTGGGTCATGCGGCGGCGTTTTTGTATTTGATGCTGCAGCCATACGCCTGGCTGGTGGCCACGCTCAGCGGTTTGCCGGCCAGCAGTTCGGTCAGGCCCTGGCGCACGTGGTTGGTGGCTTTTTCAATGTCGGCCACGCGGGCGGACGGGATGCTGTCGATGCCACCGGCATAAACCAGCAGGCCCTGGGCGTTGACGATGTACATGTGGGGCGTGACGCGGGCGCCGTAGGCATGGCCGACGGTGCCGGCCTCGTCCATCAGGGTGGCACTGGGGCTGGCGCCTTGGTCGCGCATCCAGCGGGCCAGCTGGGGCGGGGGCAGGTGGTCGGGGCTGTCGTCGCGGGTGGAGTTGATGGCCAGCCAGACCACGCCGCGCTGGGTGAAGTCTTTCTGCAGCGCCTGCATGTTGCCCTGGTAGTGCTTGCGCACGAAGGGGCAGCCGGGGTTGTTCCACTCCAGCACCACCGGTTTGCCCTTGAACTGCGAGAGCTTCACCGGCTGGCCGGCGGTGTTGGGCAGCGTGAAGTCCGGCGCGGGCTGGCCGACCGCCACAGCGGCAAAGGCCGGCCGCCAGGCGGCGGGCAGCAGGGTGGCGGCTCCGAGGGCGAGGCCTTGGGCGATGAAGGGGCGGCGTTGCAGCATGGGATGCACTCCTGTGGGCGTCGGGCCCGTTGTGACCCGGCCGGGCGGTCCGGGGTTCCGCTGCGCGGCGCTCACACCCGGTCAGAGGCGGGCCAGGGCGGCGCGCACTTCGTCCACGCCGAGCACTTCGCTCAGCACCACCGGCGGCTGCCCGTTCTGGAGCAGGGTGTACACCGGCACGCCGTTGCGGCCGAGCTGGGCCAGGGCGGCGGTGACGGCGGGGTCGCGGCGCGTCCAGTCGGCGCGCAGCAGGGCCACGTTTTTGGCCGCCATGTCGCCCAGCACGGCCGCGTCGGCCAGGGTGGTGCGCTTGTTGTACTGGCAGGTCACGCACCAGGCGGCGGTGAAGTCCACAAACACCGGGCGGCCTTCGGCCAGCAGCGCGGCCTGTTTCTCGGGGCTCCAGGCTTCCCAGCGCACGCCTTGCACGCTGGTGGCCACGCTGGCGCCGGCGCTGCTGTCTTGCAAGCGCGTCACGTGAGGGCCGACGACCAGGCCCAACCACACCAGGGCCAGGGCGGCGGTGCCGCCCAGCACCACACGGGCTTTGCCGCGCAGGCCCAGCGCCCAGATGAGCAGGGCCAGCGCCACCAGCAGCATGAGCAGGGCGGCCGCGCCGTCGATGCCGCTTTGCTGCCCCAGCACCCACAGCAGCCAGACCACGGTGGCGAACATGGGGAAGGCCATGCCGTGGCGGAAGGTGTTCATCCACGCGCCCGGGCGGGGCAGGGCGCGCGCCACCGCCGGCCACCAGCTGGCCGCCAGGTACGGCAGGGCCATGCCCAGGCCCAGCAGGGCGAACACGGCCAGCGCCTGCCAGGCCGGCAGCGCGATGGCCAGGCCCAGCGAGGCGCCCATGAACGGCGCGGTGCAGGGCGAGGCGATGGCCACGGCCAGCACGCCGGTCAGGAAGGCGTCGGCCGTGGGGCTTTTGGCCTGCAGGGTGGCCACGCGGGACGGCAGCACCGAGCCGAACTCGAACAGGCCAGCGAGGTTGAGGCCAATGACGGTGAACAGCGTGGCCAGCGCGGCCACCACCCAGGGGCTTTGCAGCTGGAAGCCCCAGCCGATGGCCTCGCCCGCCGAGCGCAGGCCCAGCAGCAGCGCGCCCAGGGCGACGAAGGACAGCACCACGCCAGCGGTGTAGGCCAGGCCGGCGCGGCGGTGGGCGACTTTGTCGTCGGCGTGCTGGGCAAAGGCCAGCACCTTGATGGCCAGCACCGGGAACACGCAGGGCATGAGGTTGAGGATCAGGCCGCCGAGCAGCGCGCCGATGAGCGCTGCCCACAGCGTGATGGGGGCGCCGCCGCTGGCGGGGGCCGCGCTGACGCGGGCGGCGTTCTCGTCCAGGGCTTTCTGCAGCGCGTCGGGCACGGCGGCGGGCAGCGCGGCCACGGCTGGCCAGGTGCCTTGCACCGGCAGCGCCAGGCGCACGCCGGCCGGGGCGGCCCCTTCGCCGGGCGGGTTGGCCAGGGCCAGCACCAGCGGCACCTCGGTGGGGCTCTCGCTGCGCTGGGCCGACAGCGGCACCTGCGCGGTCCAGCGTTCGCCGTCCCAGGCCTGGGTCCAGGCGGCGCCGGGTTCGATCAGGCCCGGCGTCTCGGGCAGGAATTCCAGGGTCTTGCCGCGCCAGGCGGCGGGCAGGCCGTTGACGCTGGTCTTGAGGAAGCCGGGTTCGGGGGTCAGCGTGCTGCTGGCGGCGGGCTGGTCTTTGGGCGCGGCGGCCAGCGCGGCTTCAAACGCCAGGCCGTGCAGCGCGGTGGAGCCTTGCACCGGGAGGCGCAGGTTGAAGGTGCCCTCTTCGGGGATGCATTCCTTGCGGCACGACAGCCAGGTGGCGTAGAGCTGCACGTCGATGTGGCTGCCGGTGAACGCCGGGTCCACCTGCAGCGGCACGGGCAGCAGCACGGTGCCGTTGTAGCCGTAGTTGGCCAGGCTGCCGAGCGGGAACTTGCGCGGCGTGGGCCAGGCGATGGGGCCGGCCGTGACGCCGGGCGGCAGGGTCCACTGCAGTTCGGTGGGCAGGCCGGAGTCGCCCGAGTTCTTCCAGTAGGTGTGCCAGTCGGGCGTGTGCGTCAGCTGCAGGCCGACCCAGACCGGGCGGCCCGGCGACGCCCCGTCGGGCGCGTGGGCCAGCAGCTGGCCGCTGACCATTTGCGCCTGGGCCGCCGCGGGGGCGTTGCCCAGCAGGTTGACGGTTTGTGCGGCCGCCCCTGCGGCAACACCACCCAGCAGGGCGGACAGCCCCAGCGACAGGGCCCAGCGGCGGAGGGTGGGCAGCGGACGGGAGAACAGCGACATGGAACAGCAAACGGTTGAAAGGGGCGCGAAGAGCGGCACGGGGGTAGGAGGTCCGGGCGGGACGGGAGTTCCGCGCCAGCGGGCCTCAATATAAGCCCGCGCTGTTGGGTGCTGGGCGCGGCGGGGCGCGCAGGGCGCCTAAGATGCGGCCCATGAACGCCCCGACACGCCACTGGTCCGACCTGTCCACCGCCGATTTCGCCGCCATCGACCGCTCGCGCGCCATCGCCGTGCTGCCGGTGGCGGCGACCGAACAGCACGGGCCGCACCTGCCGCTGTCGGTGGACACGGACATCGTCAACGGCGTGGTGGCGGCGGCGCTGCCGCACATTGCGCCCGACCTGCCGGCGCTGTTTTTGCCCACCCAGGCGGTGGGTTTCTCGCCCGAGCACACGCGGTTTGCCGGCACGCTCACGCTCAAGGCCGAGACGCTGATCCGCGTCTGGACCGAGCTGGGCGAGTGCGTGGCCGCCAGCGGCGTGAAAAAGCTGGTGTTGCTCAACAGCCACGGCGGCCAGGTGGGTGCGCTGGACCTGGTGGCGCGCGACCTGCGCGCGCGCCTGGGCATGCTGGTCTACAGCGTGAACTGGTTTGGCCTGCCGCTGCTCGATGCGCAGGGCCAGGACGTGAACGCGCGCTTCAGCGCCGAGGAGCACCGCTTCGGCATCCACGCCGGCGAAATCGAGACTTCGATGATGCTGGCGCTGCGCCCGCAGCAGGTGCGCATGGAGCGGGCCGAATACTTCCGATCCACGTCGCAAGACCGGGCCGAGCGTTTTGCCACCCTGGGCAACGGCAAGAGCGCCAAGCTGGGCTGGATGATGCAGGACTACAACCCCGAAGGCGCGGTGGGCAACGCCGCCGCCGCCACGGCCGACAAGGGCCACGCGCTGCTGGACGCCGCGGGCCGCGCCCTGGCCCGCCTGCTGGCCGAGATCGACCAGCTGCCGCCCGACACCCTGACCGAGAAGACGTCTTTCAGTTGAATGGGGTTTCAGCCAGCGCACACCGTGGAACCGGCTTTGCCGGGCCACAGGTGAGGTCCCCCTGGGGGGAAGCCGCGCAGCGGCGCAGGGGGGTTACGCATACGTGATCCAGTCCTTGAATTCAGCACGGTCCAGGTGCGGCAGCGTGTTGTAGGTCAAAAGCGTGTGACGCTTGGGGCTGAAGACGAACTCGGTCACCGCGCTGTTGCGGATGCGCATGTTCAGCTCGATGGTGGCGTCTGGGCTCAGGCCCAGCACGTGGCCGATGGCGGTGGAAATCGGCCCGCCGCTGGTGACCATCAGCACCTGCTGGCCGGCGTGGTGCGCGCGCACATGGTCCAGCGCGCTGCTGACGCCGTGCACGAAAGCGGTGTAGTCGGGCATGCCCTCGGGGCTGACGGTGCCGGCCATCCACTGCGCCAGGCCGTCGCGCAGCAGGCGAAAGTGCGCGCGGTAACCTTCGGGCGTGTGCGGGTCGCCCAGGCTGGCCGATCGGCCGCTGGGCAACACGGCGCGGATCACCGCTTCGCTGTCGTATTCGTTCAGGCCCGGCCAGACCAGGGGCGCCAGGTCCAGCCCCGCGCCGCGCGCGATGCCCTGCCAGGTCTGCGCGTGGCGCTTGAGCGAGCCTGTGAGCACGGCGTCGAAGCGCAGTCCGCGCTCGGCCCAGTAGCGGCCCAGGCGCTCGGCCTGGCGCTGGCCGAGGTCGCTGAGCTGGTCGTAGTCGTCGGCACCGAACGAGGCCTGGCCGTGGCGCACAAGGTAGAGGGTTCCCATGGGGCGCGATTCTGTGCGCCAGCCCCGGCGCGACTTTGTCCCCGCAGCGACTGAAAGCCGCGGCATGGAGCGCCCGCTGTCACCTGCGCGATGCTGCAAACGGGAAAAGGCGGGTTTTGTCACGCGTTTTGCCGTTTCCTGCCGTCCCGGTTGCGTGCTTCAATCCACGGTATGAAGTTTGTACCGTGGCCGCATGCTGCCTGACTTGACCACCCTGCTGCTGGTGCGCCTGGGCGTGGACGCCCTGATCGCCGTGGCTTTCTGGGGGCAGATGCGCCGTTACCCGAGCATCCACGGGCCCGGCTGGTGGTCGCTGGGGGCGGTGCTGAGCATCGCTGGCGCTGCCCTGCTCATGGTGCGGGTGGCCGGTGCCGGCCCGCTGCTGGCCGGCCTGGCGGGTCTGATGTTGTTCGCCGCCCATGTCTGTGCCTGGGTGGGGCTGAGGGCTTACCTGCGCCTGGCCATGCCCTGGCCCTGGCTGATCGGCATGCTGTCGGTGCAGATGGTGCTGCAGGTGGGGCTGGCGCTGCGCGGCGACCAGCCCGCGGGCCACCAGGTGGTTTATGTGCTGACGATGATCGTGCTCTCCATCCTGGTGCTGCGCGACCTGCTGCGGGAGCGGGCACAGCGCTCGGCGCCCGAGTACCGCGCCCTGGCGGCGCTGTCGGTGTTCGAACTGGTGGTGATGCTGGCCGTGAGCGGCTGGGTCGCTTTTGCCAGTGCGCCGCTGGACAGCGTGGCCGCCGGTTTCCTGCTGCTGTTCCTGTTGACCAAGTTCCTGCGCGTGCTGCTGTTCAGCGCCCTGGTGTCGCTGCGCTTGCGCCAGGAGGCCGACCAGGCCCGCCAGGCCATGGCCGAGCGTGCGGCCGATTCGCGCGCCCTGATCACCAACCTGGGCGCCGGTGTGGTGGTGTTCCGGCCCGACCAGAGCATCGTGTCGGCCAACACGGCGGCCCGGCGCTTCTTTGGCTGGCCGCTGGAAGGCCCCGAACCGCAGGTGCCCGACTGGCAGCTGCTGCGCGAAGACGGGGCCCCCATGCCGCGCCACGAGGTGCCGTTCGAACGCGTGCTGGCCAGCGGCCAACCGATCAGCGATGTGGTGGGCGGCATCCGCACCGGTGACGGTGCTGCGGTGCGCTGGGCGCTGTGCAACGCCTACCCCGAAAACGACGCCATCGGCGGCCTGCGTCACGTGGTCTTCACCTTTGTGGACATCACCTCGCTCAAGCAGGCGCAGCAACAGCAGCGCGCGCTGGAGCAGCAGCTCTCGCAGTCGCACAAGATGGAGGCGCTGGGCACGCTGGCCGGCGGTGTGGCGCACGATTTCAACAACATCCTCGCCGCCATCCTGGGCAACGCCGACCTGGCGCGCCAGGACCTGGACCCGGGCTCGCCCGCGCGGGAAAGCCTGCACGAGATCAGCAGCGCCGCGCGCCGCGGACGCGAGCTGGTGCGCCAGATCCTGGCTTTCTCGCGCCAGCAACCGCTCTCGCGCACGCCGGTGTGCCTGCAGGACGTGGTGACCGAAACCACCAGCCTGCTGCGCACCGCGCTGACGCCCCAGATTCAGCTGGCGGTGGACGTGGCCGCCGGCACGCCGGCCATCCGTGCCGACGCCACCCAGATCGGCCAGGTGCTGCTGAACCTGGGCACCAACGCCATCCACGCGCTGGAGGGGCGGCCGGGCCGCATCGCCTACCGCGTGCGCGGTCTGGAGCGCAGCGACGCCGGGCTGCCCGCCGAGGTGGCGCAGATGTGCGACGACAACGAAGTGGACGCGGTCTGCGTGAGCGTGAGCGACGACGGCTGCGGCATGAGCGAAGCGACCCTGCAGCGCGTGTTCGAACCTTTCTTCACCACCAAGCCGGTGGGCAGCGGCACCGGTCTGGGCCTGCCCGTGGTGCTGGGCATCGTGCAGGCGCACGGCGGCGCCATCGACGTGGACAGTGCGCCCGGGCGCGGCACCACGTTCCACCTCTACTTCCCAGCGGCCACGGCGCTGCCGACCCGCCCGGAGGACTGTGCGCTGGCACTTGCCGGTACGATGGAAGGCACTGTCACACCCACGGCCGAACCCACGGCACAACCCCAGGAGCAACAAGAGATGGCCGACATCCCCAGCGCCACGCAACGCCACATCCTGTATCTGGACGACGACGACACGCTCGTCTTCCTGGTGCGCCGCCTGCTGGAGCGCCGGGGCTACAAGGTGACCGCCTTCACCGAGCAGCAGCAGGCGATCGACGCCTTGCGCGCGGACCCGCAGGCTTTCCACCTCCTGATGACCGACTACAACATGCCGGGCATGTCAGGCATCGACGTGGCCCGCGCGGTGCTCGCCATACGCCCCGACCTGCCGGTGGCTGTGGCCTCGGGCTACATCAGCGACGAACTGCAGGCCGAAGCCAGCGCCGCCGGCGTGACCGAGGTGGTGTTCAAGACCGACGCGGTCGAGGCTTTCTGTGAAATCGTGGCGAGGTTAGTAACCCCCCCGCGCCCCGCCTGACGGCGGGTCACCCCCCAGGGGGCGGCACTGGCGGCCCGGCAAAGCCGGTTCCGCGGTGCCCTGGAATGGACTCCCCATCCGACGCGGGGACTCCTTACCCCGCCAAGACCCTGGCGAATACTTGGCTGTCGACGTTGCCGCCGCACAGCGTGGCGCCCACGTTCAGTCCCTGGAGGCTTTCTTTTTCCTGCATCGCCGCCGCAAAGGCCGCGGCGCCCGCGCCTTCGGCCACGTTGTGGGTGTCGGCAAAGAGCGCGCGCATGGCGGCGGCCACTTCGTCGTCGGTGACCTGCACGATGTGGTCCAGCGCCGGCGCGAGGATGGCCAGGGCCTCGGCGTCGGCCACGCGGCAGGCCATGCCGTCGGCCAGTTGTGTGGTGACGGGGGACTCGACCACGCGCCCGGCGGCGATGGAATCCGCGTAGGTGGTGGCGTGTGCGCTGACCACGCCGACGATGCGCACCCGGTGACCCAGCGCCTGTTTGGCGGCCACGGCGGAGCAGGCGCCCGAGCCCTGGCCGATGGGCACGTAGACCACGTCCAGCTGTGGCAAGGCCTTTAAGAATTCCCACCAGTAGGTGCTCACGCCGCGCAGCAGATCTTGGTGGAAGCTGGGCACCATGTGCGCGCCGCGCTCGACGGCCAGCCGCATCGCGTGCTCGCGGCTCTCCTGAAAATCGTCGCCGTGTTCGATCAGCTGCACGCCCAAGGCGCGCATCGCCGCGTTCTTTTCTACCGAGTTGCCGCGCGGCACGACGATGGTGCAGGCCACGCCGTGCGCGCGCGCGGCCCAGCCCATGCTCTGGCCATGGTTGCCGCGCGTGGCGCCGATCACTTCGCGCGGCAACGCGCCGCGCTGGCGCAGCTGGTCGAAATAGGTCAGCCCGCCGCGGATCTTGAACGCGCCCACCGGCGTGTGGTTCTCGTGCTTGAGCCAGCAGGCCGTGCCCAGCCGTTCGCTCAGCAGGCCCCAGCGGTACTGGGGTGTGGGCGGCATGTCGCGGTAGACCACTTGGGCGGCGGCTTCGATGTCGGCGAGGCTGGGCAGGTTCATGGGGCGTCGGTGTGGGTCAAAGCTAGGGAGGCATCGCGGGCGCTGGACAGTGCCACCCGCAGGCCGGCCGTGCCGGTGTGCACGGTCACGCCGGCCAGCCCGATGGCGCTCAGCGCGGCGGTCAGGCGATCGGCCTCGGGGTGATGCAGGGTCAGGCCCCGCAGGTCCAGGCCGGTGTCGGCCATGGTGTCGGCCGGGTGCGCGTCGCCCCACTGGATGAGCGTGGGCAGCGCACCGCCGAACAGGCGCTGGCCGTCGTCGCGCACGGTGATGCGCCAGCGCAGCAGGCCCTGTGGCGTGGCGCGTGAGGCTTCGATGACGGGGCCGCGGTCCATGCCCAGCGCCTGCCAGGCCGCGACGGCGGCGTTGATGTCGGGCACGCTGGCGATCCAGTGGATGGGCTGCGGCCCTTCGCGTTGCAGGCGCTCGCGCAGGGCGGGGTCGTCCAGGTCGAACCAGCGGCGCAGCGGCGCGGCCCGCGTGGGGGTGGCCGCCGGGTCGATGGCGATGATTTCCAGGTAGGCCTGGGGATGGGCAGCGCTGTGCAGGCGCAGCAGCCGGTTGTGCGTGCCGAACAGCGCATGGGCGCCACCGGGGCCGGGCGCCACGCCCAGCGTGGCTTCGCACCAGGCCACGCCCTCGGCCAGCGAGGCCGCGGCGACCACCAGGTGGTCGATGCGTGCGCCGCGGGCTGGTGGGTTCACAGCTGCACCGATCCGGCGATGCAGGTGACGCTGGCGCCGCCCACCCAGACCGTGCCGTCGGCGTCGCGCTGGATGTGCACCCGGCCTTCGCGCGCCAGGGCCGTGCCCTGTGCCGCCACGTAGCGCTCGGGCGCCAGACCGGCTCCTATCAGCCACTGCGCCAGCGCGGCGTTCAGGCTGCCGGTCACCGGGTCTTCGGCCATGCCGTTGTTGCCGGGGAAGAAGGCGCGCACCTCGAACTGCGTGTCGCCCGCGCCCTGCGGGCCGACCACACCGACCTTGCCGCGTGGGCCCACGACGCCGATGTCGAGCCCGGCGAGGATGGTGGCGTCGGGCTTGAGCGCCAGCACCTGTTCGGCGCTGCGCAGCAGCACGCCGCGCCAGTTGGGGCCGTTGTCGCACCAGGCGTGCGCGGTGATGTCGTCGCGCGCCACGCCCAGGCCGCGGGCGATGAGCGCCACGTCGGCTTCGTCCAGCAGGCCGCTCTTGATGAGGGGCGGTGCCGCGAAGGCCAGGCGCTCGCCGTCGCGTTGGAGCCTCACCAAGCCCACGCCACATTCCTGCACCACGTGTTCACCGCGCGGCACGCCACCGGCTTGCAGCCAGGCGTGGCAGCTGCCCAGCGTGGGGTGGCCGGCAAAGGGCAGTTCGCGGCCCGGGCAGAAGATGCGCACGCGGTAGTCGGCCCCGTTCGCACGGCCTTCGTCTGTGGGCGGCAGCAGGAAGGTGCACTCCGACAGGTTGGTCCAGTTGGTGAAGTGCTGCATCTCGGCCGTCGAGAGGCCGCTGCCGTCGAGCACCACGGCCAGCGGGTTGCCGCGGTAGGGCGTGGTGGTGAAGACGTCCACTTGTTGGAAGGGGCGGGAGACCATGAGGAGAGAACCTTTCTTTGGGCGAACACATGCGTCGCAGCTCGATCCGCCACGCGCGAAGCGGCGCGAGGGTGTTCATTTCAGGACAGGGGCAGGTCGAGCACGCCGCGGCTGGCGGGCAGGGCCAGCCAGTGGGCGTACCAGCGTTCCAGGTGCGGCCAGGCCGGGCGCGGCTGCGGCAGGCCCCACCAGCGGTGCACCTCGCAGGCGATCGGGATGTCGGCCATGGTCAGCGCGTCGCCCGCCATGAAGGGCTGGCGCGCGAGGTGCTCGTCCAGTTGCTGGAACTTCGGTTCGGTCGCGGCCACCGACGCGGCGATCACCTGCGGGTTGCGCTGCTCGGCCGATGTGCGGATCCACTGCTTGAAGGCGGGACCGCTGGCCGGGTTCAGCTCGGTCTGCTGCCAGTCCATCCAGCGCTCGGCGTCAAAGCGTTGCCGGATGTCCTGGGGATACAGCGCCGAACCCTCGCGTGCACAGAGGTACCGCACGATGGCGTTCGATTCCCAGAGCGTGAAGTCGCCGTCTTCGAGCAGCGGCACCAGGCCGTTGGGGTTCTTGCTGCGGTAGTCGGGCGTGTTCACCACGCCGTAGGCCAGCCCGGCGTCGATGCGCTCGAATTCCAGGCCAAGCACCTGCGCGCACAGCACCACCTTGCGCACATTGATCGAGCTGATGCGACCCCAGATGCGCAGCATGGCTGGAACCTCAGTTCACCGCTTCGCGGATGGCCTGCGCCAGCGCGGCGATGCCGATGCGGATCTGCTCCTCGCTGGCCGTGACGAACGACAGGCGCAGGGTGCGCGGGTCGGCCTGGTCGGCATAGAACGCGGCGCCGGGCACGAAGGCCACACCCTTGTCCACCGCCTTGGGCAGCAGGTCCACCGCGTTCAGGCCTTCGGGCAGGCGCACCCACAGGAACATGCCGCCGTCGGGCGAGTTCCACACCACGTCCAGCCCGGCCATGTCGGTCTTGAGCGCGTCCAGCATGGCCTGGCATTGCGCCTTGTACAGCGCGCGGATGGTGGGCACATGGCGGTCGATGAAGCCGTCCTTGAGCACCTCGGCCACCATACGCTGGTTGAAGGTCGGGCTGTGCAGGTCGGCCGCCTGTTTGGCCTGCAGCAGTTTGGGCATGATGGCCTTGGGCGCCACCACGTAGCCCAGGCGCAAGCCGGGCGCCAGCACCTTGGAGAACGATCCCAGGTAGATGCAGCCTTCGGGGTTGCGTGCGGTCAGGGGCTTGGGCGGCGGCTGGTCGAACCACAGGTCGCCGTAGGGGTTGTCTTCCACGATGGGCAGGCCCGCCGCCTGTGCTGCGTCCACCAGGGCCTGGCGACGTGCCTCGCTCATGGTGCGACCGGTGGGATTCTGGAAGTTGGGCAGCACATAGAGGAAGCGCGCGCCAGCGGCCTTTTGCACGAGATCGGCCACGTCAATGCCTTCCGCGTCGCTGCCCACGCTGACGATGCTCGGCTCCATGGGTGTGAAGGCCTGCAGCGCGCCCAGGTAGGTGGGCGTTTCCACCAGCACCTTGCTGTCTTCGTCGATCAGCACCTTGGCCACCAGGTCCAGGCCTTGCTGGCTGCCGGTGGTGATGAGCACCTGGTCGGGGCTCACGTCCCAGGGCAGCTGGGCGGCGATCCATTCGCGCAGGGCCGGCAGCCCTTCGCTGGAGGCGTACTGCAGCGCGGCACGGCCGTCGGTGCGAAGCACCGCTTCACAGGCAGCGGCAAACGCATCGACCGGGAAGGTCTTGGGCGAGGGCAGACCGCCCGCGAAGCTGATGATGCCGGGCTTCTCGGTCACCTTCAGGATCTCGCGGATCACCGAAGGGTTCATCTTGTGGGCGCGTTTGGCGAGGGTCCAGGTCATGGTTGTTTTCCTGCAGAGGGGCCGTAGAACACGACCCAGGTGACAAAGTCGGGGCTGAAGTTTTCGAAGCGGTGCGGGGCGCCCGCCGGAACAAAGAGGATATCGCCGGCCTGCACGGCCACGGCGTTGCCATCGCGCCAGAAGTCCGACGTGCCGCGCTGCACCACGTACAGCTCGTCCTGTGCGTGCGGTTGCTGGATGTCGCGGCCCAGCCGCGACGTGCCGGGCGCGAACAACTCCACGCTCAGGCTGCCATGGGCCAGCGCGGGCACGAACGGCGTGCCGTGCGGGTAGTCACCTTGCGCGGGCTGCGGCAGGTTGGCCAGCAGGGCCTGAAAGTCGGCTTTGAGCGGGGCGGTGTTCATCGCGGCGGCGTTCCTGCGGTCTTGGGCGGGGCGGCCATGCGGCGGCCCATGAACACGGTGGCGACCACGGCCAGGGCAAAGCCCAGCGTCATCAGGTCCAGCGATTCGCCCAGCAGCGGCACGGCGGCCAGGATGCTGACAAAGGGTTGCAGCAGCTGCGTCTGGCTCACGCGCAGTGCGCCGCCCAAGGCCAGGCCACGGAACCAGGCGAAGAAACCGGCCCACATGGAAAAAACGCCCACATAGGCCAGCGCCCACCAGGACGCAGTGGCGATGGGTTGATCGGGCCAGGTCAGCAGCGCGCCGGGCATGGTGATGGGCAGGGCCATCACGCAGACCCAGCTGATCACGCGTTCGGCACCCAGCGTGGGCGTGACTTTGGCGCCGCCCACATAGCCCAGCGAAGCGGCCAGCACCGCGCCGACGAGCAGCGCGTCGGCCCAGGACAGACCAAAACCGTGGCCTGCCTGCGCCGCGCGCAGCAGGCTGTAGACGACCACCAGCGCGCTGCCGAGCACCGCGAACACCCAGAAGCCCAGCCGCGCACGCTGGTGCATCAGCCAGGCCGCCACGGCGGCGGTGGCCAGCGGCAGCAGCGCGGTGATGACCGCCGCATGACCCGACGGCACGTGCCGCAGCGCCCAGCCCAGCAGCAGCGGGTAGCCGATGGCGTTGCCCGCCAGCGAAAGCAGCAGCGGGCCGCGTTCGGCCGCCGTCGGCAGGCGCGAGCGGGTGGCCAACAGGTAGACGATCGACAGGCCGCCGGCCAGTGCGGCGCGTGCCCAGGTGACGAACCAGGGCGAGAGCTGCGGCGCATCCACCGAGCCGGTGGCCAGGCGCGTCATGGGCAGGGTAAGGGCGAACACCACCACGCCCACCAGGCCGAGCCACAGGCCCAGCGTGGCGTCGCTCATGCGGTGACTTGGCTGTGCGGTGGACACTGTCATGCGGCGCTCCCGTTCAGGCCGGCGCCGCCCAGCAGCATCCACGCCGCCGTCAGCACCAGGGCCAGCGCCATCAGGCGGTTGAATATCAGCAGGCGTGCGCCGGTGGGTTGGCCGTTCACCACCGGCCCGGCCAGCCAGTGCCGCAGCAGCGAGCCGACCAGCGCGTAGCTGAGGTTGCTGAAGAAGGCGAACGCCAGCAGCACCGGCAGCACCAGCACAAAGCGCTGTGCGGCATCGGCCTGGCCGGCGATCCAGCCGGCGACGATGGACAGGGCCAGCATCCAGGCCTTGATGTTGAGGAACTGCAGCCCCACGCCTTGCCAGAAGGTGACGTTCAGCCGTGCGCTGTCCACCGACGTGAGCGAGCGGCTGCCCCACAGGCGCCGTGCCAGCCACAACAGGTAGCCGGTGCCGCCCAGCAGGATGGCCCAGCGCAGCGCCGGCACCGCCACCACCAGCGAGCCCACGCCCGCGGCGCACAGCGTGAACAGCAGGCCCCAGCCTACCGGCACCGCGGCAATGAAGCGCAGCGCGCGCGGCAGCCCGCCGTTGGCCGCCAGTGCGGTGGACAGCGTGGTGTTGGGGCCGGGTGTGAAGCTGGTGGCCGTGGCCAGCACCAGCAGGGCGCTGAACTCGCTGGCGGTCATGGCTGCTCCGTGGGGGCTTGTGGTGGCATGCGATGCACTTTATCCTTGGAAGCCATACACAAGCCATACAGTGGACTGGCGCACAGGGCGTATCTGTACGGTTGATCAAGCCCATACACCGCATGTTTGACAGCAAATCCAATGCGCCCGACGCGGCCGCCGCCCCCACGCTGACGCGCAGCACCGCCCAGACGCTGACCGAGCAACTGGCCGAGCGTTTTGCGGCGCGCATCCGCGACCGCCTGCTCGCGCCCGGTGCACGCCTGCCCAGCGTGCGCCAGTGCGCGGCCCAGCACGGGCTGAACCCGTCCACCGTGGTGGCCGCCTACGACCAGCTGCTGGCCCAGGGCCTGGTGGAGGCGCGGCGCAACCGGGGCTTTTTCGTCCGCGATCGCGCGCCCGTGCGCGAGGATGTCCGCGCAGCGGCCAGCGCGCCCACGGCGCCGCGCCGGGCCGCGCCGCTGAGCGCGGCGACGCTGATCCGCGGCATGTTCCACCCCACCGGCAGCCTGCCGCAGCCCGGCATGGGGGTGCTGCCGCCGGAGTGGCTCGAATCGACCTTCATGCCGGCGGCGGTGCGCAAGGTCAGTGGCAACGCCGCGCTGGCCGAGGCCTCGCTGCGCTACGGCGAGCCGATGGGCGACAGCCACCTGCGCCGCGTGCTGGCCGCGCGGCTGCAGGGCCTGGGGCTGCCGGCCGATCCTGCGCAGATCATCACCACCGTGGGCGCCACGCACGCGCTGGACATCGTCAGCCGCACCCTGCTCAAGGCGGGCGACGCGGTGATGGTCGAGGAGCCCGGCTGGGCGGTGGAGTTCGCGCGGCTGGACGCGCTGGGCATGCGCATCCTGCCGGTGCCGCGCGGACCGGCCGGGCCCGATCTCGCGGTCATGGCCCGTTACTGCGAGGCGCACGCGCCCAAGCTGTTCGTGAGCGTGAGCGTGCTGCACAACCCCACGGGTTATTGCCTGAGTCCGGCCAGCGCGCACCGCGTGCTGCAGCTGGCGCAGCAGCACAACTTCCACATCGTCGAGGACGACACCTACAGCCACATCGCTCCCGAGCACGCCACCCGCATGAGCGTGCTCGACGGCCTGCAGCGCACCATCTACGTCAGCGGGTTTGCCAAAATCCTGGCGCCCAACTGGCGCGTGGGCTACCTGGTGGCGCCACCCGAGCTGACCGAGCGCCTGCTCGACACCAAGCTGCTGGCCACCTTGACCACGCCCAGCCTGCTGGAGCGCGCCATGGCCCTGTGCATCGAAAGCGGGCAGTTGCGCCGGCACGCCGAACGCATCCGCACACGGCTGGACGCGGCGCGCAGCCGCAGCGTGAAGCTGGCGCAGGCGGCGGGCTGCCGCTTCGTGGCCGAGCCGTCGGGCCTGTTCGGCTGGGTGGACACGGGTGTGGACACCGAGGCGCTCGCGCAGCGCCTGCTGGACGAGGGCTACCTGATCGCGCCGGGCGCCCTGTTCCACGCCGCGCGCACGCCCGGCACGCTGATGCGCATCAACTTCGCGACCACGCAGGACGCGGCGTTCTGGAAAGTGTTCAGGCGGCTGGCGGCGGCGCGTTGAGCAGGGCCGCCAGCGCGGTGTCGATCTGCTGCGCCTCGGCCTGCATCAGTGGCAGGGCGCGAGCGAACAGCTGCCAGTCGCGCGAGCGCGCGGCCAGTTCCAGGCCCTTGGCCAGGCGGGCGCCGCGTTCGGCCGTCATGCTGCCCAGCGAACCCTTGAGGCCGTGTGCGTGCGCCACGGCGCGGTCGGCGTCCTGTGCGGACAGGGCGGCCTGCAGTTCCCGCAGGCGCTGTTCCATGTCGGAGCGCATCGCCTGGGCCAGCGCGCGCAGGGTAGCGCGGTCCCCGTCCAGCCGTCGCAGCAGCTTGGGCACATCCAGCGCGCCCGCCGCGGCCGGGCTGCGGCCTTCGGTGTCGGGCACCGTCGCTGCGCTGGGTGCGCGCGGCGGCAGGCCCTGGGCGCGCAGCAGCGCGGCGTCCATGGCGTGCATCAGGGCCTGGGGGCTCACTGGCTTGGGCGTGTAGCCGTCCATGCCAGCGGCCAGGCAGACCTCGCGGTCGCCGTTCATGGCATTGGCCGTCACCGCCACGATGGGCGTGTGCGGCAGGCCACGGGCGATTTCCAGTTCGCGGATGCGCCGGGTGGCCTGCAGGCCGTTGCTGCCGGGCATCTGCACGTCCATCAGCACCAGGTCCACACCGCCTTGCGACCACTGTTGCACCGCCTGTTCACCGTCGCGCGCGTTGCGCACGGTGCAGCCCAGGCGTTGCAGCAACTGGTTCATCAGCAGCTCGTTGACCGGGTGGTCTTCGGCCACCAGCACCGTCAGGCCGGCAAAACGCTGCCCGGCCTGCGCCACTTCGTTGAGTTCGATCGGCGCGCTCAGCGGGGCGTGATCGGTCGCCGCGCCTTCTTCCAGCGGCAGCGTGACGGTGAAGACGCTGCCCTGCCCGAGTTCGCTTTGCAGTTCGATGCCACCGCCCATGAGCTTGACCAGCCGCGAGCAGATCGCCAGACCCAGTCCGCTGCCGCCGTAGCGGCGCGCGGTGGAGGAGTCCGCCTGGGTGAAGGCCTCAAACAGCGTGGGCTGCTGCTTGGCCGCGATACCCACACCGCTGTCCTGCACCCGCAGACGCAGCAGGCGCTGACGCGTACCCGCGGCGGCGATGGTTTGCGCCGTCACGCGAATACGCCCGCCGCGGGGCGTGAACTTCACCGCGTTGGACAGCAGGTTGCCCAGCACCTGGCGCAGCCGGCCCGGGTCGCCCTGCATCTGTTGCGGCAAGCCGGGGGCCAGCTCCAGCGCAAAGTCCAGCGGCTTGGCGCGCGCCTGCTCGGCATACAGCGCGGCCACTTCGTGCAGCGTGTCGTGCAGATGGAAGCGCACGTGCTCGATACTGAGCTTGCCGGCTTCGATGCGCGAGAGGTCCAGCACATCGTTGAGCAGCGCCAGCAGCGCGTGGGCCGAGCTGTCCATCAGCTCCAGCCAGCTTTTCTGTTCCGTGTTCAGCGGCGAATCGATCAGCAACCGCGTCAGCCCCATCAGCGCGTTCAGCGGCGTGCGCACCTCGTGGCTGATGTTGGCGAGGAATTCGCTCTTGGCCCGGCTGGCCTGTTCGGCCAGTTCGCGCGCCCGCTCGCCCTCGGCCTCCACGCGTTTGCGCTTGCCGATGTCCGCGATCGTGCCCATCAGCCGAATCGGCCGGCCCTTGGTGTCGTGCTCCGCGACCATGCCGTGGCTCTCGATCCAGAGCCAGCCGTCGGCCGTGCGCACCCGGTGCTGCGAGACGGCGCGTTGCTGTTCGCCGTTGAGCAGGGTGCGGGTGGTCGCTTCCACCTGGGCACGGTCCTCGGGGTGCACACGGTCGAGCAGGCCGCTGGTGTCCCAGTAGCCTTCCATGGCGATGTCGCCCAGCATCTCGCCCCAACGGGCGGTGAGGAACATCTGGGGCGAGGGCAGTTGCCAGTCCCACAGGGCCAGACCGGCCGCTTCCACCGCCAGTTGCAGGCGGTCGCGGGTTTCGTCCAGTGCTTCTTCGGCCAGCAAACGGCTGTTGGACTCTCGGTGCACCGAGCTGCGCAGCCGGTCCAGCTCGGCGTTCTGCCGGTCCAGTTCGGCCATGAGCCGCTGCACGCGTTCGCGCTCCTGCTGCACGTCCTGCAGGGCGCGCTGCAAATCCAGGGCGATTCGTTGGGCGGAATGGGGCATGGTCCGGTGGTGCAGCGCGTGGCCAGGTCTTCAGCTGCCGCCGAGCGCCTCCCAGCGCTCCAGGGCTTGCAGCCATTGACCCTCTATTTCGGCGTGCCGGGCGCTCAATTGAGCCGCTCGAGCCGCATCGGTAGCAAAGAGCTGGCCGTCGGCCAGTGCGGCGTCGATCTGGGCCTGTTCTGCTTCCAGCGCCTGGATCTGCGCCGGCAGGGCGTCGAATTCACGCTGTTCCTTGTAGCTGAGCTTGCGCTTGGCCACCGCGGGCGCCGATGCGGCGGGCGTGGCGGGTGTGGGCGCCGAGGTCTGAGCCGGTGCGGCAGGCGCAGCGGCCTTCTCGCGTTGCAGCGCCTGGGCACGGGCCGACTGGGTCAGCCAGTCCTGCACATCGCCCACGTACTCGCGCCAGCGACCGTCGCCTTCGGCCACCAGCGTGCTGGTGACCACGTTGTCCAGGAAGCGCCGGTCGTGGCTGACCAGGAACACCGTGCCTTCGTATTGCTGCAGCAGGTCTTCCAGCAGTTCCAGCGTGTCGATGTCGAGGTCGTTGGTGGGCTCGTCCAGCACCAGCACGTTGGCTGGCCGGGCAAACAGGCGTGCCAGCAGCAGGCGGTTGCGCTCGCCACCCGAGAGCGTGCGCACCGGCGCGTTGGCCCGGGCGGGCGAGAACAGGAAATCGCTCAGGTAGCTTTTGACGTGGGTGCGCTTGTCACCAATCTCGATCCATTCGCTGCCGGGGCTGATGAAGTCTTCCAGCGTCGCGTCCAGGTTGATCTGGTCGCGCATCTGGTCGAAGTACGCCACCGTCTGCTTGCTGCCCTGGCGCACGGTGCCGCTGTCGGGGGCGAGTTCACCCAGTATGATCTTCAGCAGCGTCGTCTTGCCCGCACCATTGGGACCGATCAGACCGATCTTGTCGCCCCGCAGGATGGTGCCGGTGAAATCGCGAATCACGGTGCGCGGGCTGCCATCCGCACCAGGGAATGCCTTGGACACCCGTTCCAGCTCGGCCACGATCTTGCCGCTGGCGCCCCCACTGGCCACCTCCAGCTTCACCCGGCCCACGGCATCGCGCCGCTGTGCGCGCTGCTCCCGCAGGCGTTCGAGCCGCGTGATGCGCCCCTGCGCCCGCGTCCGGCGCGCTTCCACGCCCTTGCGGATCCATACTTCCTCCTGCGCCAGCAGCTTGTCCGCCCGGGCGTTGATCACCGCCTCCTGCGTCAGCTGCTCTTCCTTGAGGGTCTGGTACTGCGCAAAGTTGCCCGGGTAGCTCAGCAAGCGCCCACGGTCCAGTTCCACCATGCGCGTGGCCACGCGGTCCAGAAAGGCACGGTCGTGGCTGATGGTCACCACGCTGCCGCGGTACTCCAGCAGCAGGTCCTCCAGCCAGGTGATGCTGTCAAGGTCCAGGTGGTTGGTCGGCTCGTCCAGCAGCAGCACGTCGGGCCGGCTCACCAGCGCCTGGGCCAGCGCCACCCGTTTCTTGTTGCCACCGGACAAGGTGCCCACCTTCACGCTGCCGTCCAGGTGCAACCGGTGCAGGGTCTCCTCAACCCGCTGCTCCCAGTTCCAGGCGTCGAGCGCTTCGATCCGGTTCTGCAGGTCACCCAGGTCGAGCCCGTCCGCGCCACTCAGATAAAGATCACGCGCCGCCCGCGCGTCCGCAAGCCCCAGGCTGGCGGCTGCGAAAGCCGTGCTGTCCAGGTCGAGCACCGGCTCTTGAGGGACATAGGCCACACGCAAGCCGGTCTGTACTTGAAGTGAGCCGTCGTCTGGCTTCTCCAGTCCCGCGAGGATCTTCAACAGGGAGGACTTGCCCGTCCCATTGCGACCGATGAGTCCGATGCGCTCCTGAGTCTCCAGTGCGAAGTCGGTGTGATCCAGCAGAGCCACATGACCAAAGGCCAGTTGAGCATCCTGCAGTGTGATGAGTGCCATAACAAACCTGAGAACAAACAGCCGCAGATTATCAAGCCCACCCCACAGCACCCGCGCGCACGAAGCCCCTGGGAATACATAAGGGGCGCACCCCTTGGCCTGCAGTGCATCCACTGCCGCCAAGAGCTGGCGATGTTGTCGACCGTTGCCGATCAAGGTGTGTTGCCATGCGCACCAAAAATCTGCAACAAGCCTCACAGGAAGGGAAAACCCGAGGTAGACTACAAGGCTTCGCTGAACAAAACTGCCGCGTTTGCAGCAGAAAAGCTCGGCGAGAAGCCAGGGTCGAAGGTAAAGTCAAAAAGCAAGAACTTTGACAAGAGCTGAAAATCTGGTGTATACTGCAAGGCTTCGCTGATCACTGGCTCTGCTGATGCGGGTGGTGAGAGGTGAGAAAAGCGTCAGAGCCGCAAGGCAGCGCGAAGTCAGAAAAAGTCAAAATTTTTTGACAGAAGCGAAAAATCTGATGTAGACT
>CALRYD010000064.1:0-20331 GCA_943372305.1 Hydrogenophaga intermedia
TGGTCCGAATAGCCCCAGGCCGGGAACACGCCCCACTGGTAGAAGAAGGCCTCGTCGCCGGTGAAGGGGAAGCCGGCGGCCAGCACCACCTTGAGCAGCAGGGTGCCGAAGAAGGTGGTCCAGAACAGGCGCCGGGCGGCGCCGATGGAGAGGTCAGAAACGTTCATGTCACTTGTCCAGGGATGGCCGGAGCGCGGGGGCTTCAAACCGGGAACACCGCGGAACTGGCTTTGCCAGGCCGCAGGTGTTGCCCCTTGAGGGGCGGAGCGCAGCGACGGGGGTGGTTCAGGTTCAAGCGTCGAGAGCAAGGAGCGTGACGCCAATCACGATCAGCGTGCAGGCGGCCACGCGCAGCCAGGAAAAGGGTTCGCCCAGCCAGAGCACGCCCGCGGCCATGGTGACCACGAAGCCCAGGCTGACCAGGGGGTAGGCCAGGCTCACGTCCAGCCGCGAGAGCACCCACAGCCACAGCAGGGTGCTCAGGCCGTACAGGCCCAGGCCGAGCCAGACCATGGGGCTGGTGAGCGCGTGCGCGTAGGTGCCGCCCAGGTCGCTGCCGGGCGGCGGCGCCATGCCGCGCTTGAGCGCGAGCTGCGCCGCCGAGGACAGCAGCACGCAAAAGACCGCGAGCGCCAGTGCGATGGCTTTCATGTCACAGCCCCAGTTTGGCCACCAGGCCGATGCCGCCCACCAGCAGCACCATCAGCCAGGTGAAACCGTCGCGCAGGGCGAACTGCAGCGGGTCTTCGCCGTGCAGTTCGCGCCGCCCGGTCTTGAGCCAGATGCGCATGACCCACAGCAGGGCCAGGGGCGCGGCGGCCCACAGCCATTCGGGCTGGCGGTAGTGTTCGCGGCTGCCCTGGCTGTCGATGTACAGGACCAGCACCATCACGGCCAGAAAGCCCGATGCCATGCCCATGGCGCGCAGCGACACCAGGTCGCGCGGCTGGTAACCCCGGCCGGGGGCGGGCGGTTTGTCTTCGGCGGCCAGTTCTTCCAGTTCGGCACAGCGCTTGACCAGCGCCAGGCTCAGGAACAGGAACATCGAGATCGCCAGCAGCCAGTTGGACAGCTCGACCTGCGCGGCCACCGCGCCGGCGCCGATGCGCAGCGTGTACAGCGCGGCCAGCACCAGCACGTCGATCAGCGGCAGGCGCTTGAGCTGCAGCGAATAGGCAAGGGTGGTGACGGTGTAGAGCAGCAGCATGGCCGTGAAGCCGGCCGACACGTGCCAGGCCAGCACGAAGGCCAGGGTGATCATGAGCAGGCCCAGCGCCACCGCGTGCGGGATGGACACGCTGCCCGCCGCCAGCGGGCGGTGGCGTTTGAGGCGGTGCACGCGGTCGCTGGGCAGGTCCAGCAGGTCGTTGACCAGGTAGGTGGCCGAGGCGCACAGGCCGAACGCCACAAAGGCCAGCAGCACCGCGCCCCAGGCCGCCGGGTCCAGCGAATGCGCGGCCAGCAGCGGCACGAACAGCAGCGCGTTCTTGGACCATTGCTTGAGGCGGATGGCGCGCAGCACCGTCTTGAGCGAAGAGGGCGTCTGCTCGAACACCTGCGCCTGCGGGTGTTCGCGCTGGAGCGAGGCCACCACCGACGGCGGCGCGTTGACGGCCACCGCTTCGCTGGCGCCGGCCCACACGGCCAGGTCGTCGCGGCTGTTGCCGGCGTAGGCCCAGCGCTCGTGGCCTTGGGCGTGCGCATGCGCGGCGATGGCCTCGCGCTTGTGCGCGCGGCTGAGGTTGGGGCCGTCGGCTTCGGTGCCCAGCACGTCGTCGAACAGGCCCAGGTGGTTGGAGACCTCGCGCACGATGCGCGCGTCCGCCGCGCTGGCCAGCACCAGGCTGCGGCCCTGCTCGCGCTCGGTCATGAGGTGGCGCACGAAGGGTTCGTGGTAGGGCAGGGTGGCCGGGTCGGGCCGCACCGCGTCGGCCAGCCGGCGCTTGAAGGCCGCCTTGCCCAGCGGCAGCCAGGCCAGCAGGCGCAGCAGGTTCAGCGGGTGGCGGCGCACCAGCAGCAGCGCCGATTCGTACAGCGTGTCGGTGGGCGTGAGCGTGCCGTCCAGGTCCACGTACAGCGGGCAGGGTGCGTCGGCGGCGGTGGCGGTGGGTTCGGTCAAGCGCGGGTCCGGTGAAACAGCTGTGACGATTCTAGGGGTGCTGCCTGCGCTACCCTCGGTCGCCATGCCTCTCGACTTCTGGACCACCGCCCCCTTGCTGGCCGCTGCCGCTTTCGGTGCCGGCGCGCTCAACGCCATCGCCGGCGGTGGCAGCTTTCTCACCTTTCCGGCGCTGGTGTTCACCGGCGTGCCGCCCATCGTGGCCAACGCCACCAGTGCGCTGGCCGTCAGCCCCGGTTACCTGGGCAGCACGCTGGGCTTCAAGGCCGAGCTGCGCGAGCTGCCGGCGCAGCGCCTGCGGCGCGAGATGGTGATCGCCGCCACCGGTGGTGTGGCCGGCGCGCTGTTGCTGCTGGTCACGCCCGCGAAGCTGTTCACCGGCATCGTGCCCTGGCTGCTGCTGTTCGCCACCGCGCTGTTCGCGGCCGGGCCGGCCATTGCACGGCGTGCGCAGGCCGCGTCGGCCAGCGGGCACGGGCTGGCGCGCTGGCGCGAGCCGGGCCTGCTGGCCGTGGCCATCTACGGCGGTTACTTCAACGGCGGTCTGGGCATCCTGCTCATGGCGCTGTACACGGTGGCGGGTGAATCGAAGCTCAACACCGTCAACGCGCTCAAGAACCTCAACTCGCTGGTGCTGTCCTGGCTGTCGGTGGCGGCCTTCGTGCTGGCCGGCGCCATCGCCTGGCGCGAAGGCGTGCTGATGATGGTGGCCGCCACCGCGGGCGGCTACCTAGGCGCCCGCTGGTCCAAACGCCTGCCGGTGCTGTGGGTGCGGCGCTGCGTCATCGCTACCGGGCTGGTGATGAGCGCGGTGTTCTTTGCACGGCTCTGAACCGGATTCAAAGGCCGATCCAGGCCCCGGCGTGCTGCCAGGCCGCGAAGGCCAGGTGCCCCATCGACACCGCGTAGCCCACGCCCACCACACCGGTGGCGGCCGAGACCAGCAGGGCCAGGCCGTCGCGGAACAGCCAGCCCAGGCTCAGCAGCATCAGGCTGGTGCCGGGCAGCAGGTTGCCCAGCGGCAGCGGCAGGAAGATCAGCACCCCCATCAGCGCGATCCACAGCGCCCACCAGACACGGGTGCGGGTGTGGCTCAGGGCGGTCCAGCGCGGGCGCAGCCAGCGTTCGGCGCGCTCGTAGGTCCAGGCCAGGCTATGCAGGCAGCGGCGCGTCCAGGTGGCGTTGAGCTGCAGCGCGGCCAGGCGCTCGGGCAGGTGCAGGTTGTCGTGCCCGCGCAGCCAGGCCCAGGCCAGCGCGAAGATGCCCAGGCTGAGCACCGTGCCCGCGCCGGCCACCGGCAGGGTGGACAGCAGGGCCATGACCATCAGCAGCACCGCGCCCGAGGCCTCGCCGTGCAGCTGCAGCAGCTCGCGCAGCGTCAGCCGCAGGTCGGTCGGGTCGGTTGCACCCGCGGCCCGCAGCCGCTGGGCCATGCCATCGTTCATGGGCGAACCACCTGCCGTGCCGTCTGCATCGCCTGACCGACCGAGGGCGCACGACCCACCAGCACATGGGCCAGACCGGCCAGCGCTAGCAGCGTCAGCAGCACCAGGCCCCAGCCCACCCACAGCAGCGGTCCCACCCAGGCCATCAGCGCGTCACCCGACGGCAGCACCGCGCCCAGCCAGCCCAGCAGGTCGGCGCTCCAGGCCTGCAGCGTGCCCAGCCAGGCGGTGTCGATCCACAGGTTCAGCCATTCGGGCAGCGGTGGCACCGGCAGGCCGGCCACCGCACCGCCCGCGTCCTTGAGCGTGCCGGCGTCGATGGCGCCCAGCAACCAGCCGGTGAGCTGGTGCGTGATCCAGACCAGACCGGTCCAGCCGGCGGCGAGCAGGGCGGTGAGCCCCCAGATGAGGGTTTTCATGGCGGTCACACCAGCACCGGGCGGCGCCAGGCCGTGCCCAGGGCATCCAGCAGCGCCACCTCACCGTCGGCCAGGTGGCCGTCGGACAGCATCAAGCCTTCGCACTGCTGCAGGATCAGGTCCTGCAGGCCGCGGTCGGTGATCTCGGCCATCAGCTGCTGGCGCGTGGCCGGATCGACCTCGCCGGTCCAGCGGCCTTCGTTGGCCAGCAACAGGTCCTGGCAGAAGCCGTCCACCACGGCCTTGAAGGCCTCGGGGGTGAGCCCCAGGCGCGCCGGTGCCTGCTGGCGGTCCAGCGCCCGGATCTCGGTCATCGAGTACTGCCCGTCGGCCAGCATGGCCATGGCCAGCACGCGGGCGGCGGCTTCCGGGCTGTTGGTCGGATACGCGTTCATGCAGATCTCCTGGTGGGTTCGTGAAACGTTCAGTCGTTGCTGCCGATGCCGAACAGGCTCAGCAGGCTGGTGAACAGGTTGAAGGCCGATACGAACAGGCCGACCGTGGCCAGCACGTAGTTGGTCTCGCCGCCGTTGACGATGCGGCTGGTCTCGAACAGGATCAGACCCACCGACAGCAGGGCCACCATGCCCGAGACGGCCAGGGCCAGCGCCGGCATCGAGAAGGCGTAGGCCGTGATGCCCAGCACCAGCGCGATCACCATGCCGGCGAACAGGAAGCCGCCCATGAAGCTGAAGTCGCGCCGCGTCGTCAGCACGTAGGCCGACAGCGCCACGAAGGTCGCACCCGTGGCGGCCAGCGCCGCGGCGATGGTGCCGGCGCCGCCGGGCAAATCGAGCGTGCGCGTGAGCAGCGGGCCCAGGGTGTAGCCCATGAAGCCGGTGAGCGCGAACACGGCGGGCAGGGCCCAGCCGCTGTTCTGAAGTTTGTGCACCGCGTACAGCAGGCCGAAATAGCCCACCAGCGTGATCACCAGGCCCGGCGCCGGCCAGGCGTTGGCCACCGCCAGCGCCGCCATGCCTGCCGCGAACAGCAGCGTCAGCGAGAGCAGGCCGTAGGTGTCGCGCAGCACCTTGGCGGCCTGCGGACGGTCCACCGACAGGGACGTGCTGGCGGACCAGGAAGGACTGCGTTTGAGCGATTCCATGTGGTTTCTCCTTTCAGGGTGAACATGGGAAGACCAAAGATAGGGATGCACTGCCTTCCAATAAAGCAGAGAATGCGTGATCCAGACTTCCGGAAAACCAGAGATGCAAGCGGAACTCAACTACAAGCACCTGTACTACTTCTGGGTCGCGGCCAAAGAAGGTGGCATGTCGCACGCCGCGGCGCGGCTGGGCATGGCGGTGCAGACCGTCAGCGCCCAGGTGCGGCTGCTCGAGCAGTCGCTGGGCTACGCGCTGTTCAAACCCGCAGGCCGCGGCCTGGTGCTGACCGAGGCCGGCCACACCGCGCTGCAACTGGCCGAGCAGATTTTTCTGCTTGGCGAGCAGCTGCCTGCGGCCGTGCGCGACGCCGCCACCCAGCACGCGGTGCGGCTGGTGGTGGGCATTTCCGATGGCCTGCCCAAGCTGGCCGTGCGCGACCTGCTGGAGCCGGTGATGGGCGAGCCGCACCTGCGCCTGATGTGTCACGAAGGCGAGTTTGACGACCTGCTGGCCGACCTGGCCCTGCACCGGCTGGACGTGGTGCTGTCCGACCGGCCCGCACCTGCCAACCCCAATCTGCGCCTGTACAGCCACGCCATGGGTCACTCGCCCATGGGATGGTTCGCCCCGGCCAAATGGCTGGCCGCGGTGCGCGAGGACTTTCCCGCCAGCCTGGCGCGCGTACCGGTGCTGCTGCCCACGGCGCACGCCTCGGTGCGGCTGCGGCTGGACCAGTGGTTCGAGCGCCGCGGCATCGTGCCGCAGCTCGTGGGCGAGTTCGAAGACAGCGCGCTGCTGACCACCTTCGGCTCGTCGGGCATGGGCGTGTTCCCCGCGCCCGAGCGCATGCGCGAGAAGCTGGAACAGGGCTACGGCCTGACCTGGGTCGCGCCGTGTGACGAGGTGCAGGAACACTTCTACGCCATCGGCACCGCGCGCAAGGTGCAGCACCCGCTGGTGCAGCGCCTGCTGGAGGCTCACTTGGCGGGCAGCGCATGAACAGCGCCGTGACCACCCCCGCGGTGGACATGCCCTGGCCGATGACCAGCCCGTTCCGCATGCGGCCGGGTCTGTCGAAGCTGGGTGTGGCTTCCGAGCAGGCGCCCGATCTGTTCCTGCGCGATGCGCAGGCCGCCGCCTATGCGGAACACAAGCGACGCGTGCTGGACACGGTGCCCGCGCGGGGTCTGATCGGTGACGCCGATCCGGCGGTGCTGCAGGCCATCGCCGATACCTACGCGGCCCAGACCGGCGTGGCGCTGGCACCCGATGCGCGGGTGCTGACCGAGGGGCTGCAGGAGGATTTCGTCATCCTGCACGATGAAGCGGACGCCATGCGGACCCGCTGCCTCTCGGTGTGTTTCCCGTCCAACTGGGACCCGGCCGAAAAGCTGGGCCTGGACTTCAGCGCGATCCACGCGCCGGTGGCCGACAACGCGCTGTTGCAGGCCGGCGGCCGCGGCATCGTGGACATGGCGTTTCGCCAGGCGCGCATGCTGCGCCACGTCTGGCTGCTCACGCCCAATGGCGACCTGGCCCAACACCCCGAGACGCGCCGCACCCGCTGGGAAGACGCGGTGGCGGCGGCCGATGCGAGCGGTGGCCGCCTGATCGACCAGGTGTTCTTCCGCGTCGAGCGCCAGACCACGCTGCCGCTGCCGGCGCTGCGGCGCGGCGTGTTCTTCATCCGCGTGCTGGTGGCGCCGCTGACCGACGTGCTGGCGGTGGCGTCGGCCCGCGCGGGCGAGCTGTGCGACGCGCTGGCGTCGATGAGCGAGGCCGTCGTGGCCTACCGCGGCATGACCGCGGTGCGCGAGCGCCTGTGCGCCGAACTCAGACCGTCTTGACGGTCGTGCTCGGGCCGTTGGTCTGGACCGACTTGATGCCGTTGTCGCGGCCCGCGGCGTCCTTGTACATCTGGCTGGTGCCGATGACCTGGTGGTTGCCGGCCTTGAGGTTGAAGTAGCAGCGCCCGTCGCTCGCGTCCTTGCGGTCGAAGCGCGCGTCTTGCGGGCTGTTGGTCTGCACGGACTTGATGCCGTTTTCGGCCGAGGCCTTGCTGTCGTACTGCTCGCTGCGCAGGATCACCTCGCCGTTGCCCGCCTTGAGAGCGAAAGAAAACTTGCCTTTGTCGTTCGACGAGAGTTCGTACCAGCCTGCCATGTCGTGTGCTCCGGTTGCGACGGTCGGAAGTGCCGTCGCAAGCGATCGTAGGGTGCGTGCCCGGTGTGCCGCAAGGGATGTTCACCGGATGTGGCGCCGCTGCCGCTGTCGTGTGACGCCCGTCACCCCCACACCGCATCCAGCGCTCTGAGCGCGGCGTCGATCACCGGCTCGCCCACCCGTTCTGACGGGCAGATGAGGCTTGGGTCGCATTCCAGGGCGACCGGGGCATTTCCGTCCCGGTCCTTCGCCTGTGGCCCCCGGCCGGCGGACTGGGTTCGAAAAAACCGAAGTTCAGATCATGTGAGAACTGCTTTTCCAAGATCGTTCGGTGACGGACCATCGCGGCATTTGAAGGAGCCAGCTTTGGACACGATGACGATCATCCTGATCACCTTGACAGTTGGCCTGCTGTACGCCACCTGGCAATCCCGGCGGACGGGCAATGAGCGCCGGGACGTGGCCTTCATGGCGGTCACCACGGCTTCGCTGGCGACGACCACCGCCTTTTCGGCGTTCGGTTGACTCGGGTTCAAACACCGGCCACTGCTCTGGAGCAGTGACCTGGACCATGCGCCGGCCACGGGGCCGGGCATGCTGGTCAGGATGGCCTGACTGTCATTCCCCCGCATGGGTTCGGGCGCGGCGGTCGGTCTGCTGGACAGGGGGCTCCGGTTCCCCGTTGTGGAGGACGCAGCACACCGTGATGCCTGAGCAACGCCAAGCACTGCTGATGTTCAGCGGCTGGGTCGCCTGATCCCGGTCCTTTTCCAAGTCTTTATGCAAAGTCCCACCATCGCCTCTGCCCTGGAGCGGCTGTTTGCCGCCATCCCCGGCCAGCTGGAAAAAGTGATCGTTTCTGTCCTGCTGGTCGTCCTGGCCCTGCTGGCCTCACACCTGTGGGCGCGGTACCTGGCCCGTGGCGATATGTCGGCTGAAAAGCGCCGGCTGCACCTGGTGTGGGCGCGCAACCTCATCTGGTTCGTTGTCCTGCTGGTGATCGTGTCGGTCTGGGCGTCCACCATTGCCGGGTTTGCGTTGTCGCTGGCGGCGGTGGCGGGCGCCTTGCTCATTGTGAGCAAGGAACTGGTCATGTGTGTGCACGGCTATCTGTACGTCACCGTGGTACAGCCTTACAAGGTGGGCGATGCGATTGAGATCGGCCCTCTTAGGGGTCGGGTGATCGACATCGACATGTTCGCGACCACCCTGGCCGAACTCGATGCCTCGGGCCAGCAGACGGGCAAGGTGGCCGAGTTTCCGAACGGTCTTCTGCTGACCACCCCGTTGAAGAACACGTCACCCACGGGGGCTTACCTGCTGCACCACATCCGCATGCCGCTGCCGGAGTCGCAGGCGGGCGATCTGGACCGGATCGAAGCAGCCGCGCTGGCAGCAGCGGATCACGCCATCGCGCCGTGGCGCGACGACGCCATTGCCCACTTCCGCAAGGTGTCGGATGAACACTTCATTGCCTTCCCTTCGGGTCGGACCAAGGTGTCCTGGGACTTTTCCGACCCGGAGCATCTGGTGCTGGTGGTGCGGGTCGCCTGCCCCAGCCTGGAACGCCACGCGGTCGAGCAGGCCGTGTTCCGGGACACGTGGCGAGCCCTGGCTCGCGGGGCGCCGCTGAGCGTCCGATAAAGCGCCCACGCAGGCGCCGGCACGGTCAGGCGCGTTGCGGCGGGCGACACCTTGTCGATCCGGTGCAGCGGCGCACGCAGGTAAGCTCGGGGTGCGGCGCCGCAGGCGCGAGAAGACCACCGCTGGAGACATCCCCGTTCATGAGCACCACGTTCGACCACATCATCATCGGCGCCGGCACCGCAGGCTGCCTGCTCGCCAACCGCCTGAGCGCCGACACGAGCAAGTCCGTGCTGCTCCTCGAAGCCGGCCGCAACGACGACTACCACTGGATCCACATCCCGGTCGGTTACCTCTATTGCATCGGCAACCCGCGCACCGACTGGCTCTACCAGACCGAAGCAGAGCCGGGTCTGAACGGCCGCCAGCTGCGTTACCCGCGCGGCAAGGCGCTGGGTGGGTGTTCCAGCATCAACGGCATGATTTACATGCGTGGCCAGGCGCGCGACTACGACCAGTGGGCGCAGCTGACCGGCGATGGCGAATGGGCTTGGGACAACGCGTTGCCGTACTTCAAGATGCACGAAGACCACCATAAGGGCGCCAACGCATGGCACGGTGCCAAGGGCAGACCCGCAGAGCTGCTGGCCCAGCCTGCGACAGCAGAGGAAGACCTGTGGCGGCACACGCTGCGGCACCAGCAGACCGGCGGCGAGTGGCGCATCGACAAGCAGCGCCTGCGCTGGGACATCCTCGACGCCTTCGCGCAGGCGGCGGTGCAGGCCGGCATCCCGGCCACCGACGACTTCAACCGGGGCGACAACGAAGGCGTGGGCTACTTCGAGGTCAACCAGAAGTCGGGCTTTCGCTGGAACGCGGCCAAGGCCTTCTTGCGGCCGACCTGTTACGCGCGGCCCAATTTCGAGCTCTGGACCGCGGCCCAGGTGGTCAGACTCATCACCGAAACACAGCCCGACGGCACGGTGCGATGCACCGGCGTGCGCGTGTGGACCGGCAACGAGATGGTGGACGTGATGGCCCGGCAGGAGGTGATCCTCAGCGCCGGCAGCATCGGCTCTGTGCAGATCCTGCAGCTCTCGGGCATCGGCCCCGGCGCGCTGCTGCAGCAGCACGGCATCGGCGTGGTCAAGGACCTGCCCGGCGTGGGCGAGAACCTGCAGGACCACTTGCAGATCCGCTCGGTCTACAAAGTGAAGGGTGCCAAGACGCTCAACACCCTGTCCAATTCGGTCTGGGGCAAGGCCATGATCGGGCTCGAGTACGCCCTCAAGCGCAGCGGACCGATGAGCATGGCGCCCAGCCAGCTCGGCGCCTTTACCCGCAGCGACCCGGCCCGGCCACACGCCAACGTCCAGTACCACGTGCAGCCACTGTCGCTCGACGCCTTTGGCGAGCCGCTGCACGGCTTCCCGGCCTTCACCGCCAGCGTCTGCAACCTCAACCCCACCAGCCGCGGCCATGTTCGCATCAAGAGCCCGCGGTTCGAAGACGCGCCCGCCATCGCACCCAACTACCTCTCGACGGCAGAAGACCGCCAGGTGGCGGCCGACAGCCTGCGCGTGACGCGGCGCATCGTGCAGCAGCCGGCGCTGGCGAAATACCGGCCCGAAGAGTTCAAGCCCGGCGCGCAATACCAGAGCGACGAAGAACTGGCGCGCCTGGCCGGTGACATCGCCAGCACCATCTTTCACCCGGTGGGCACCACCAGGATGGGGCGTGACGATGACCCGATGGCGGTGGTCGACAGCCACCTGCGCGTGCGTGGTGTGGCCGGGCTGCGCGTGGTCGATGCGGGCGTGATGCCCACCATCACCAGCGGCAACACCAACAGCCCGACGCTGATGATCGCGGAGAAGGCGGCGCGCTGGATCGTGTCTGGCGGTTAGCAGGGGTCGATTCAGCGCAGGCGGCCGACGTAGCGTGTGCTCACATCGTTGGCGGCGGGGTGCAGGGGCGCCGGTGCCGATACCGCGATGGCCGGGCTCGCGGCCGGGGGCGGGCTTTTGCGCTGCTGGGGTGCAACCACCAGCGCTTCGAGCCGTTCGGCCAGGGGCAGCAGTTCGGCGTGGCCGTCTTCCTGCGCCTTCTCGCGCGCAAAGCGCACCATGGCCTGGGCGTAGTCGGCGTTGCCGGCCATCCACTCGGTATCCGTCACCCGGCCGGTTTTGCGGCGCAGCAGCACATGCAGGTGCGCGGCCGTGGCCAATGCATCGTTTTGCGACATGATTTCTTCCTGAACCCAACGAGAGCGGGGTCCGTGCACAACCCGTGCCAGTTGGATCGCCAGGCAAGGGAAAGCACCGATGCACAGCGGTGGTGCGGCCCGCTACAGTTCCGGCACTCGCAACCAGCGCCCGCCGCTGACGACCGCGGGGGACCGAGGAGACAAGCCCAGTCCTGAACAGAACACCTCCAACACCACAGCGCCCACCAGAGGCGCCCTGAACACCAGCCGACCCGAGGGTCGGCTTTTTTTTGCCTGTTCGGGCGGACAGGCGGTGCAGCGGTGATGGAAGGTGGCGATCCGATTTGGAAGGTGATTAGGAAATCTGTTGACCGGTTGGGTGCCGGCGGGGCTTGGTCTTCGCGGGACATCCACGGAAAAACTTACAAAAAATCATGCACTTGTAACGTCGATTGGGTGTTTTCCCTATGGGGCACCAAAGTGGCTCGCGCTTTGCAAACGGCAACCGAGCTGCCTGTTCGGGCGGTCCGGTTTTCGCACCACACCACGCCACGGAGACACCCCACGATGGAAACCTTCTACGAGGTCATGCGCCGCAAGGGCATTTCGCGCCGCAGTTTCATGAAGTACTGCTCGCTCACCGCCACCTCGCTGGGGCTGGCCCCATCCTTTGTGCCGCAGATCGCCCACGCCATGGAAAACAAGCCGCGCACCCCGGTGCTCTGGCTGCACGGGCTGGAGTGCACCTGCTGCACCGAGTCCTTCATCCGCTCGGCGCACCCGCTGGCCAAGGACGTGGTGCTGTCCATGATCAGCCTGGACTACGACGACACCCTGATGGCCGCTGCCGGTCACCAGGCCGAGGCCATCCTCGAAGAGGTCATGACCAAGTACAAGGGCCAGTACATCCTGGCGGTGGAAGGCAACCCGCCGCTCAACGAGGACGGCATGTTCTGCATCCAGTCGGGCAAGCCCTTCATCGAGAAGCTGCAGAAGGTCGCGAAAGACGCCAAGGCCATCATCGCCTGGGGTTCGTGCGCCAGCTGGGGCTGCGTGCAGGCCGCCAAGCCCAACCCGACCGCGGCCACGCCGATCCACAAGGTCATCACCGACAAGCCCATCATCAAGGTGCCGGGCTGCCCGCCCATCCCCGAGGTGATGACCGGCGTGATCACCTACATGCTGACCTTTGACCGCATCCCGGAGCTGGACCGCCAGGGCCGCCCGAAGATGTTCTACAGCCAGCGCATCCACGACAAGTGCTACCGCCGCCCGCACTTCGACGCCGGCCAGTTCGTCGAAGCCTGGGACGACGAGTCGGCGCGCCGCGGCTACTGCCTCTACAAGGTGGGCTGCAAGGGCCCGACCACCTACAACGCCTGCTCCACCGTGCAGTGGAACGAGGGCACCAGCTTCCCGATCAAGGCCGGCCACGGCTGCATCGGCTGCTCGGAAGACGGCTTCTGGGACAAGGGCTCGTTCTACGACCGGCTGACCGACATCCACGCCTTCGGCATCGAAGCCAACGCCGACCAGATCGGCGGCACGGCGGCCGGTGTGGTGGGGGCTGCGGTCGCGGCGCACGCCGCCATCTCGGTGGCCAAGCGGGCACGCGACACGTCCAAAGAAAAAGCACAGAACAACGCCTGACTCGCAGAGGACATCACCATGGGTGCATACGAAACACAAGGCTTCAAGCTCGACAACACCGGCCGGCGCATCGTCGTCGATCCCGTGACCCGCATCGAGGGCCACATGCGCTGCGAGGTCAACCTCGACAGCAACAACGTGATCCGCAACGCGGTCTCCACCGGCACCATGTGGCGCGGTCTGGAGGTGATCCTCAAGGGCCGCGACCCGCGCGACGCCTGGGCCTTCGTGGAACGCATCTGCGGCGTCTGCACCGGCTGCCACGCGCTCACCTCGGTGCGCGCGGTGGAAGACGCGCTGGGCATCCGCATCCCGCTCAACGCCCACCTCATCCGCGAGATGATGGCCAAGACCCTGCAGGTGCACGACCACGCGGTGCACTTCTACCACCTGCATGCGCTGGACTGGGTGGACGTGATCTCGGCCCTGAAGGCGGACCCGAAAAAGACCAGCGATCTGCAGCACCTGGTCTCGCCCTCGCACCCGATGAGCTCGCCGGGCTACTTCCGCGACGTGCAGAACCGCCTGAAGAAATTTGTCGAATCCGGCCAGCTTGGCCCGTTCGCCAACGGCTACTGGGGCTCCAAGGCCTACGTGCTGCCGGCCGAAGCCAACCTGATGGCCGTGACCCACTACCTCGAAGCCTTGGACCTGCAGAAGGAGTGGGTCAAGGTGCACACCATCTTCGGCGGCAAGAACCCGCACCCGAACTACATGGTCGGTGGCGTGCCCTGCGCGATCAACATCGACGGCGACGGCGCCGCTGGCGCGCCCATCAACATGGAGCGCCTGAACTTCGTTGAAGCCCGCATCAAGGAGATGATCGACTTCAACAACAACGTCTACATCCCCGATGTGCTGGCCATCGGCACCCTCTACAAGCAGGCTGGCTGGCTCTACGGCGGTGGCCTCTCGGCCACCAACGTGGCCGACTACGGCACGTACGAGAAGGTGCCTTACGACTTCAGCACCCACCAGTTGCCCGGCGGCGTGATCCTGGATGGCAACTGGGACAAGATCCACCCCATCGACCCGCGCGACCCCGAGCAGGTGCAGGAGTTCGTGACCCACAGCTGGTACCAGTACGGCGACGAGACCAAGGGCCTGCACCCCTGGGACGGCGTGACAGAAGCCAACTACAAGCCCGAAGGCCCGAACTTCAAGGGCACGCGCACCAACATCGAACAGCTCGACGAATCGGCCAAGTACTCGTGGATCAAGAGCCCGCGCTGGCGCGGCCACGCCGTCGAGGTCGGCCCGCTCTCGCGCTACATCCTGGGCTACGCCCACGCGGTGCAGGGCAACAAGTATTGCCAGCGCGTCAAGGAACAGGTGGACGCGTCCGCCGTGGCCATCAACAGCGCCATCCCCAAGGCCCTGGGCCTGCCGGAGACGAACTACACGCTCAAGCAGCTGCTGCCCACCACCATCGGCCGCACCCTGGCGCGCGCGCTGGAAAGCCAGTACGCCGCCGAAATGATGATGGACGACTTCCGCCAGATGGTGCAGAACATCAAGAACGGCGACACGTCCACCGCCAACGTGGAGAAGTGGGACCCGGCCACCTGGCCCAAGGAAGCCAAGGGCGTGGGCACCGTGGCTGCGCCGCGCGGCATGCTGGGCCACTGGATCAAGATCAAGGACGGCAAGATCGAGAACTACCAGTGCGTGGTGCCCACGACCTGGAACGGCTCGCCGCGCGACGCCAAGGGCCAGATCGGTGCCTTCGAGGCCTCGCTGATGAACACGCCGATGGTCAACCCCGAGCAGCCGCTGGAGATACTGCGCACGCTGCACAGCTTCGACCCCTGCCTGGCCTGCTCGACCCATGTGATGAGCGAAGACGGTCAGGAAATGGCCCGCGTGACCGTCCGTTGAACACCCCAGACCACGAGGAGAAACACATGCAAGAGAAAACCATCCGTCGCGTGGCCGCCGCCGCGCTGCTGGCCGGTCTGGCCGGCGCCGCACAGGCGCATACCGGTCACGGCACGCACAGCCTGATGGAAGGCCTGGCCCACCCCTTCGGTCTGGACCACCTGCTGGCCATGGTGGCCGTGGGCGTCTGGTCGGTCAGCGCGCTGCCGCAGGGGAAGGCCTGGCAGGGGCCGGCCACCTTCCTGCTCGCATTGGTCATCAGCGCGGCGCTGGGCGCGGCCGGTGTCACCGTGCCGTACCTGGAGCACGCCATCTCTTTGAGCGTGGTGCTGTTCGGCCTGATGCTGGTGGTCGTCCAGCGCGCGATGCCGATGGTGCTGGGTCTGGGGCTGATCGCCGCGGCTTCTTCGCTGCACGGCCTGGCCCACGGTGCCGAAACGCCCGAGACCGGCTTCGCGGGCTACGCCGCCGGCTTCATGCTAACCACCGCGGTGCTGCACGTCAGCGGCGTCGGTGTCGGCCTGGCCATCCAGCGCTGGCTGGACGAGCGTCGCGGCGCTGTGCTCGGCGGCCTGGGGGCGGCGGTCGGCGCGGCCGGCCTGTTCCTCTTCGGCCAGCTGGCCGCCTGACGGTCCCGCGCTCAAGGAGCACGCCATGTCCCCCTTGTCTGCCCACGAACTGGCCCAGCAGCGCCTGGCCGATGCCACCGGCATCGACGAGAGCGCCGTCTCGCACGGCCAGACCACCCAGTCGGTCTATGTGTACGAAGCGCCGGTGCGCGTCTGGCACTGGGTCAACGTCGCGGCCATCACGGTGCTGTGCATCACCGGCTATTTCATCGGCGTGCCGCTGCCGACCATGCCCGGTGAGGCCAGTGCGCACTACCTGATGGGCTACATCCGCTTCGCCCACTTCACGGCCGGCTACATCCTGGCCATCGGCCTGCTGGGCCGCGCTTACTGGGCCATCGTCGGCAACCACCACGCGCGCGAGCTGTTCTGGGTGCCGTTGTTCCAGAACGCCTACTGGGGCGAGATCCTGACCATGCTCAAGTGGTACGCCTTCCTGATCCCGCGGCCGGGCCGCTACGTGGGCCACAACCCGCTGGCGCGGCTGGCCATGTTCTCGGGCTTCCTGGCGCTGATGGTGTTCATGATCGTCACCGGCTTTGCGCTGTACGGCGAGGGCACCCAGCCCGGCTCCTGGGCGAACACCCTGTTCACCAGCTGGGTGATCCCGCTGTTCGGCCAGAGCCAGGACGTGCACAGCTGGCACCGCCTGGGCATGTGGGCCATGATCATGTTCATCACGCTGCACGTGTATGCCGCGATCCGCGAAGACATCATGGGGCGGCAGAGCATCGTCTCGACCATGATCTCCGGCCACAGAACATTCAAAGACTGAATGCGATGAAACCGGTGGCCGCCAGCTGGACCCTTCCGCCGCGTGGTGTGCCGGTGCGCACACCGCTGCACCCGGGGCGGCTGCTGGCGCGCACCTGCCTGGCGCCGCTCTCGCTCAACCAGAGCGAGGCAGCGAGGCTGCTGGGTCTCTCGCGCCGCCGTCTGCACGAGCTGGTGCACGGCCAGCGCGCCATGTCGCCCGACACCGCCATCCGCTGCGCGCGGCAGTTCGGCATCGACGCCGGCTTCTGGCTCGTGCAGCAGGCCGCCTGGGACAGCTTCCACGCCTGGAAGCGCCTGTCCTCAGGCTCGGCCACGTCCTCCTCCCCCCGCTGAATTCGCACAGGTCCGCCTGCCATGAGCACCCTTCCGACCGAACACACCTGTCACCCCGGTGGTGACACCCTGCCAGCCCGCATCGTCGTGCTGGGCATCGGCAACCTGCTCTGGGCCGACGAAGGCTTCGGCGTGCGCTGCATCGAAGCGCTGCAACGCCGCTGGGAATTCGCCGACCACGTGCAGCTCATCGACGGCGGCACCCAGGGCCTGTACCTGATCCAGCACGTGCAGGACGCCGACGCGCTGCTGATCTTCGACGCCATCGACTACGGCCTGGAACCCGGCACGCTCAAGCAGGTGCGCGATGACGCCGTCCCGCGCTTCATGGGTGCCAAGAAGATGAGCCTGCACCAGACCGGCTTCCAGGAAGTGCTGTCGCTGGCCACCCTCACCGGCAAATACCCGCAGCACGTGCTGCTGGTCGGCTGCCAGCCGCAGGAGCTGGAGGACTACGGCGGCAGCCTGCGCCCGGTCGTAAAAGCCGCGATGGAAGAGGCGCTGGCGCTGGGCGTGCAGGAAATCGCGCGCTGGGGCGGCCAGCCGGTGCAGCGGCAGACCCCGCTGGCTTCTCGCGAGGCGGTGACGTTGGACGAACTGGCGCTGACGGCCTACGAAGCGCAGCGACCGGCTGCTGAAGAAGCCTGTCGCATTGGCGATGACCGCTTCATGCCGAAAGCCGAGGCCTGAACCATGTGCATCGGCATCCCCATGCAGGTAGTCGAAGCCGACGGTCGTTTCGCGCTTTGCGAAGGCCGCGGCGAGCGCCGCCGTATCAACACCGCCCTGGTCGGTGATGTGTCCGCAGGCGACTGGCTGCTGGCTTTCCTCGACGACGCCCGCGAACGCATCGACGCCGGCCGCGCGAACGAGGTGAACGCGGCGCTGGACCTGGTGCTGGGCGCCATGCAGGGCCATGGTGTCGACCTCGGCGTCGATTTCGCCTTGCCGTCCCAGATGAATGCCGAACAGCTCCGGGCTTTGACCGGTCAATGACTTTTTCAGGAGACAACACAATGGAAGTGACAGAAGCCCACGCCCCCCTGGTCCAGCGCCTGGCGCGCGACTTCGGCGCCACCTGGGTCGACGAGACCAGCGTCGCCGACTGGACCGCCGGCGGCGGCGACCGCGTCGTGCTGCTCGCCGGCGACCCGGTGCGGTTCCCCGAAGGCGTGGACGTGGCGGCCGTGCTGCCCGAGCTGATGAAGACCTTCCCGAAGCGCTTCACCGTGGCCGTGGTGCCGCGCGACAACGAAGACGCGGTGGCCAAGCGCTACGGCTCGCAACGCTGGCCCACCCTGCTGTTCTTCCGCGACGGCCAGTACGTCACCGCCATCGCCGGCATGCAGGACTGGGACGTGTACCTGTCCGGCGTCGCCGCCGCGCTGACCATGCCGCCCTCGCGCCCGCCCACCATAGGCATCCCGGTGGTCAGCCAGACCGGTGGCAGCAGCGGCTGCCACTGAGCCCCAACCGACCCCACCGACGCCACAAGGACACCCCATGAAAGCCTTCCCCATTCCCGTCGTTGCCCTGGGCCCCGGCACGCAGACCGAAGACGAGTCGCTGGACTACCTGCCCATGCCCAAAGACATGGGCACCTACCGCCCGCCCATGCTGCCCGAGCCCGAGGAAATCGCGGGCCGCGCCAAGACCCGGGCCGTGCTCACCGGCGTGCTGGAAATGCTGGACACCGCCGCCAACGGCGGCCCCGGCGGGCTGGTCAGCCTGCTGGACCTGCCCGCCGAGGACAGGCGGCTCATCAATCAGGTGATGGGCGAGGGCGAGGCCAGCGCCATCGTGGGCGCCGACGGCTCGGGGCTGCAGGTGCGCATCCAGGAATCGGTGTTCGCCGGCGTCTGGCGCCTCATGACCTTCAACGGCGACGCGCTGGTGGACGACGCCATCGAGGTCGGCCCCATCCCGTCGCTGCTGCGCGCCGTGGCCGAGGAAGATGCGCAAAGCCCCTACCGCCCCTGGCAGGGCCCGCTGCCGCCCAACGTGCAGAACGCGCCGCTGCTGGTCGAAGAGATCCGCGACCAGGTCGCGCGCTGGCAACCGGGCCGGGCCCCGCACGTGGTCAACCTCACGCTGCTGCCCGTCACACCCGAAGACATCGGCTACCTCGACCACCAGCTGGGCACCGGCCGCGTGCTGCTGCTCTCGCGCGGCTACGGCAACTGCCGCATTTCCAACACTCGCTTGCCGCACTGCTGGCGCGTGGTGTACTACAACTCCATGGACAAGGTGATCCTCAACACCGTCGAGGTGGTGGACATGCCCGAGGTGGGCATGGCCGCCCCCGAAGACCTGCGCGATTCGCACGAGCGGCTGCAGGACGTGCTCGGGTATCTGGAACAGGCATGAGCGGCTTCGACGGACAGGGTTTTGAAGGCAGCTACCTCGGCAACCGCGAGGTGCTGCGCCCCGGCTCGCGCCTGGAATGCAAGATCTGCTGGTGGGTCTACGACCCGGCCGTGGGCGACCCCCAATGGCAGATCGCGCCCGGCACGCCCTTTGCCGATCTGCCACCGCACTGGCGCTGCCCCAACTGCGACTGCGACGCCGAGCAGTTTCTCTTGTTGCAGGACTGAGGCTGCGATGAACCCCCTGAGCCGCTCCGCCTCTTCCCCCTTGCCGGGAGACCCCGCCAGCCGCCCGGCACCGCCGGTGCTGCGGTGTGGGCTGGACGACCGCGTGCAGCAGCTGGCGGATTTCTACCGCCGCGTGGAAACCGAACGCATGCAGGGCATCCCCATCCTCAACCGCCAGTTGCGCGTGGAGGCCGTGGGCTTTCGCCTGGCCCACGACGAAGAGGGACAGGACACGGCGGTTGCCGAGGGCGTGCTGATCACGCCCTGGTTCATGAGCCTGGTGCGCCTGCCGCTGGACCTGCAGGACCACGCCGGCCGTGTGGCCCGCAAGGCGGTGTGCGGCTTCGGCAACGAACGCTTCGATTTCATCGGCGCGCACGACCCGGCCGTGGGCTTCCACGAGGCTTGCGCCCTGTTCTCGCCCATGGGCGACTTCCGCAACCAGGACCAGGCGCGCGAGACCGCCCAAGCCGTGCTGGCCCAGCTGTGGCCCGCGCCCCAGCCCACGGCCGTGGCCGAGCCGGTGCCGGCGCGCCGGGCCTTCTTCATGGCCCGCCGAGCCGGTGCCCCGGGGGGCGCGGCATGAACCACTTCGCTGGCGCTCTGCAGCTGCGGCCAGGCGCCCCGGTGCCGCACAACCTGCGCAGCACGCGCCAGGCCTGGGCCAGCCGGGTGGCGCCCGGCCAGGCCGCTGGCGATCTGCCCGGTCTGCTGGCCGGCCTGTTCAGCCTGTGCGGCCATGCCCACCGCACCGCCAGCCAGCTGGCGATCCGCGTGGTCGAGCCGGGCCTGCTGCCTTCGGTCCAGCCGGTGGAGGCGCTGCTGCAGCGCGAGACCGCGCTCGAACACCTGCGCCGCATCGGCCTGGACTGGCCGCGCCTGCTGGCCAGCGCCGACCCGGAAGTGACCGCCGCCGCAGCCGACGGCCTGCGCCGCTGCCCGCTGATCCGCGACGCCGCCAGCCCCGCGCCCTGGCCCGCCATGCGCCAGTGGCTGCAGGACGAATGGCTGCACATGGCGCCCGCCACCTGGTTGCGTGCCTGGCAGGCCTGCGGCGCCGACTGGCTGGCCGACTGGAGCCTGCGCCACCCGGGCTGGCTGCCTACCCTGCTGCGCGCGGTGCGCGTGGCCGATCTGCCCCTGCCGCCCGCCGCGGCGCTGCGCCCCCACGCCGAGCCCGCCAGCCTGCGCGCCCTGGGCGTCACCTTGGCCCTGCAGGACGGCTTTGCCCTGCAGCCGCGCTGGCAGGGCCAGGTGGCCCACACCGGCCCCTGGACGCGTCTGCACGAGCGCGCACCCGAGCAGGCCTGGACGGCCTGGTCCCTGCTGGGCAGCCGCCTGGCCGAACTGGTGCGCCTGTGCCTGCCGGATGCTCCCGGCGAGACGGGCGCAGGCTGGCTGGCCTGGGGCGCCTTGCCCACCGGCGAG
>CALRYD010000065.1:0-19847 GCA_943372305.1 Hydrogenophaga intermedia
GGGCCGCGGTCACGGAACGCAGCAGCGCGTGGGCGCCCTGCTCCATGGACCGGGCCGCTTCGGCCAGGCGCAGCCCGGCTGCGGTGGGCGCCAGGCCGCGACCTGTGCGTTCAAAGAGGACCGTGCCCAGCTGGGTTTCGAGCTCGGCGATGTGTCGCCCCATGGTGGGCTGGCTGCTGCCCAGCTGCCGTGCCGCGCCCATCAGGCTGCCTTGGTCGAACGCGGCCAAAAAAGCCGGAATCAGCCGCCAGTTGAAATGCGGTTCATTCATTCCTGAACACCTGCTACGCGAATTCATGCAATTGTGTTCGGACAGATGCGATTCCACAATGACCGCCATGCAACCCGTTCCGGGTGCTTCTTCAAAGGGGTTCAACATGCAAAGAAGGCAATTCATCCGGCTCGCGGGCGGGGGGGTGGTGCTGGCAGCAGCGGCCACCGGCATGGCGGGCTGCAGCGCCGATCTGCCGGCCGAAGCCTTGCAAGCGTGGACACCGCCTATCCAGGGTGGCGACCCGCGCCATTGGCTGCTGGCGCACGCCATCCTGGCGCCCCATTCGCACAACCTGCAGTCGTGGCTGGTGGACCTGGCAGAGCCCGACCAGATCACGCTGTTCATCGACCTCAAGCGACTGCTGCCCGAAACCGACCCCCTGTCGCGCCAGATGATGATGAGCCAGGGCACCTTTTTGGAATTGCTGGACCTGGCCGCGCGCCAACAGGGTTTGCGTGCCGACATCGAACTGTTTCCACAAGGCGCGTTCGGCCCCACCGTGTTGGACCAGCGGCCCACGGCCCGGGTGCGACTGGTGGCCGATGCAGCGGTCCGCCCCGACCCGCTGTTCGAGCAGATATTCCGTCGCCGAACCAACCGCGAGATCTACCAGACGCGCGAGCCCGAGCGCGCGGCGCTAGAGGCCATCGCAGCCAGCGCGTCATCGAACACCTTGCGGGTGGGTTTTGTGGGGGGTGCCCAACCTGAGGCCTTGCAGCGCCACCGCAGCATTGCCATGGAGGCCTGGCGCATCGAACTGGAGACCCCGCGCACGGTGCTGGAGTCCTACAAGGTGTTGCGCATCGGGCCCAAAGAAATCGCCGAGCACCGCGACGGCATTTCCCTCAACGAACCCATGGTTCGGGCTCTGACGGCGCTGGGTCTGTTTGACCGCAGCAAGGCCCCGTTGCCGGGCGATGCGGCGGTGGCCGGACAGATCAAGGACTTCAACCAGAAGCTGGCCACCACACCGGCGTTTTTCTGGATGGTGACCCAGGGCAATGACCGGTTCACCCAGGTCCAGGCCGGCCGTGCCTACGCCCGCGCGCAGCTGACGGCCACCGCACAGGGCTTGTCGATGCACCCGCTGCAGCAGGCTCTGCAGGAGTATCCGGAACAGGTCCAGACCTACGCCGCCATCCACACCCTGCTGGACGCACCGCCGCCCACGCACACGGTGCAGATGTGGGCCCGCCTGGGTTACGCGCCAGCCGTGCAGCCGGCGCCGCGCCGGGGCTGGCAGGCGCACATCCTCAAGGCCTGAACCCGGTCTGTTGGCTGCTGCAGCGCTTCACAGCCGCTGCAGCAGCCCGGCCAGCGCGTGGGCGACGGTGGCCTTGCGCACGGCGGCGCGGTCGCCGTCAAAGCGCCGGTGCTCGGTGAACACGCCCTGCGGCGTGGCCCAGCCAAACCAAACCGTGCCCACCGGCTTGTCGGCGCTGCCGCCGGTGGGGCCGGCGATGCCGGTGACCGCCACCGACCAGTGCGCGTGCGCATTGGCCACCGCCCCGGCGGCCATGGCGCGGGCCACGGGCTCGCTGACGGCGCCGTGCGCCTCGATCAGCGCCGCCGGCACGCCCAGCAGCTCGCTCTTGGCGGCGTTGGAATACGTCACAAAGCCGCGCTCGAACCAGTCGCTCGACCCGCTGACCTCGGTGCACGCCCCGGCGATCAGCCCGCCAGTGCAGCTCTCGGCGGTGGCCAGGTGCTGGCCGCGGGCCTTGAGTTCCACGGCTAGCTGTTCGACCAGTTCGGGGATGGTGAGCATGTTCAAAACCTCCACAGTGCAATGACCAGCAGCGTGCAGCCCGCCGCCGCAAAGTCGTCGAGCAGGATGCCAAAACCCCCGCGCGGGCCGAAGCCCTTGAACGTCCGGTCGGCCCAGGCCATGGGGCCGACCTTGACCGCGTCGAACAGGCGGAACAGCGCGAACGCCACCACCTGCGCGCCCAAGCTGGCCGGCGTGACCAGCCAGAGCACCAGCCAGAACGCGATCACCTCGTCCCACACGATGTGGCCCGAGTCGGCGATACCCATGTGCCGCGCCGTCACTGTGCAGGCCCACCAGCCCACCAGCGTGCCCAGGCCGATCAGCAGCGCCCAGCCCGCGTCGCTCATGAAGGGTTGCAGCACCAGGAACGCCGCCCAGGCCCAGAGCGTGCCCGCCGTGCCCGGTGCCTTGGGCGCCAGGCCGGAGCCCGCGCCCAGCGCGATGAAGTGGGCCGGGTGCCGCAGGGCAAAGGCCCAGGTGGGCCGGATCAGGGGCGCGGGCGGTGCCAGGGGGGCGGAAGCGGTGTCAACCATGAGGGGGATTATCGGCCGCGCCCGCGCTTGCGGGCCGCCGCCGCGCGGCCGATACTGACCCGGCCAACAACCAGCACAGGGGGTTCACATGGACACAGCGCCACGCGGGGTCGGAACATGAAGGGCCACACCGGCGAACTGCTGTTCGCGCTGCAGATCGGGGTGCTGCTGGCGGCCATCGCCTCCTGGCTGGTGGCCAGCGCCTACCGCCGCCGCATGCTGGGGCTGATGCGCGGCGGCCCGCCGCCGCAGGACGCGAGCGCCCACACCTCGCCCGCCACCACAGCCCCCACGCCGGCCCCGGCCCGCGCGCGCCGCACCGACCTGCCCGGCGCCCACCACCGCGCCAGCCTGCGCGCCCTGCTGGCGGTGGCCGGCGTCTGCCTGCTGATCGGGCTGACCCAGTCCTGGCTGTCCTTCCTCTTCGTCTACAACGACGCCAAGGGCTTCACCCTGCGCCGCGTGCTGGTGCTGGGCGCGGTCTACGCCTGGCCCATGGTCATGGGCTGGGGCCTGCTGCGTCGCTGGTCCTGGGGCCGGGTGCTGGCGGGCATCGCTGCCTACATGCTGGTCATGGCGGGCTTGGTGATGCTCAACTCGACCGCCCAGCAGACCTGGGCCGGCGTCACGCGCTGGCTGGGCAGCGTCGTGGTCATTCCCATGGTGGTGGCCCTGCTCATCAGCGCCAGCGGGCGCATCCGCGCCGTGGCGCCCTACCTGCTGCCCATCTTCCTGGTGCTGTCGGCCGCCAGCACCGGCGCACTCAGCCTGCTGGCCGTGGGCGTGCAGGACCCGCCGGCCTGGATCATCCACATCGTTGGCGTGTTGGGCGCCTGGCCCACCATCGTGTTGCTGGCGCTGGCCCCCTGGCTGCTGCTGGCCTGGCCGGTGTGGAAGCTGGGCCTGTGGCTTGCTCAGGCCTACCGCGACAAGCGCTTTTCCGACCTGGGCTACCTGCTGGCAGCGTACTGGTTCGTCATCCTCGTGGCCAGCGCGCTGCCGGCGGTGGAAGGCGCGGGCTGGCTCGGCTTCACCCAGCTGCTGCCCTGGCTGTGGCTGCCCTTGCTGGCCTGGCTGCTGCCGCGCTGGCTGGTGCCCCAGGGCGCGCCGCCCACGCTGCTGGTGCTGCGCGTGTTCCAGCAAGACGCCGCCGTGGAAACCCTGTTCGACCGTGTCATCGAACGCTGGCGCCTGACCGGCAACACCGTGCTCATCGCCGGCACCGACCTCATCAGCCGCACGCTGGACCCGGACGACCTCTTCACCTTTCTCAACGGCCGGCTGGGCGATCGCTTCATCGCCAGCTCGGCCCAGGTGCCACAGCGCCTGGCCGACTTCGACCTGCGACCCGATCCCGACGGCCGTTACCGCGTCAACGAGTGCTACTGTTTCGACGGCACTTGGCAGGCCGCCCTGGCCGCCCTGGTGCAACGCGCCGACGTGGTGCTGATGGACCTGCGCGGCTTCCAGGCGAAAAACGCCGGCTGCCGGCACGAACTGGGCGTGCTGTCACAGGCGCCGAACGTGCAGCGGGTGGTGCTGCTGCACGATGCCCGGACCGACCGCGCCACCGCCGGAGCCGACATCGCTGCTGCGCAGGAAGGGCGGTTTGTTTGGGTGGAGGCAGGGCGGTTGAATGCTGGCCGGGTGCGGCAGATTCTTGGACATTTGCTGGCTTGAGCTGGTTGTACATTCGGCTGATAGAGATGACCTGCGTACTCAACTTCATCCTGCTTCTTCCAAAACTTTCGCGGGCTCCATAACGCTATGCATGAAGCCAAAGACTTCTCGATTATTGAGCGTGCGGTGCTCGATTGGTTTGCGCAGGACTGCCAAGATCCGGCACTGGTGGCACAAATCCGAAACGCTGTTGTGGATGACAGAGAAGTCACCAGCATAGGCGTTTTCACTTCGCTTCTCGTTCCTGAACTGATTGCTTCTTTTCCAGCGCCCTCATCGAATTGGTTGTTGGCATTTGAAGGTTGTTCCATCCATGCGCCGGAGCTTGATCCTTACGCGACCTGCGTTCTTCATACCCAAGGTGGCCGGCTTTGTTCCTTGGAGATCTATGCGGTTGGTGACGGACACCCTCTTGATGTGACTGCTTTTGAAGTCAAGAGAGAAGAAATCAACTTCATTGGTATCCGCGGGACATAGCATGTACCCGTGTCGGCATCCTTGATGCGTCCGACATGAAAAGGTCGTCGCTCTGGGCTTTTGACACATACCTGACCTTTAGCGGCCGTATCTGTAAGTTGGCGGAACGCAGATCGCCCACACGTAGGTGGTGAAAAAACGGCGCTAGCCAGTCACCCTGCCTGAGATCACATCAGCCGAAGTGGTCGAAGCTCCTCGCGCAGAACTCCACCACCTGTCCGGATGTGTTCAGCAGGCGCAGCCCTGGTGCAGCGCCGACCGTTCCGATGCATGTCGCGGCAGTGCCGCTCGCTCGCGCGGCCGCCTGCACCGCATCGCGTGCCGACACCGGCGCAGTGAACAGCAGTTCGTAGTCGTCCCCGCCGCTGAGCAGGCAGGTCAGGCGCTCGGCTTCGGATAGAAGGGCCAGCGCCGGCGCCACGGGCAGATCGCTCACCCGCAAATCAGCACCCACACCGCTCGCCGCCAGGATGTGCCCCAGGTCCCCGGTCAGGCCGTCGCTCAGATCCAGCGCGGCGTGGGTCACGCCGGCCAGAGCCTGGCCCAGCGCCAGCCGCGGCGTAGGACGTTCCAGCCGGGGGCGCAGATCGGCCGGCAGTTCGGGGCCGACGGCGGCGCGTGCCCAGGGCGTGCCCAGCAGCCATTCCAGCGCCAGCCGCGCTTCGCCGGTACGGCCGCTCACATAGATGTCATCGCCCACTTGCGCCGCGTCGCGCCGCAGGGCGCGGCCAGGCGCCACTTCGCCGAAGACGGTGATGCAGATGTTCAGCGGCCCGCGCGTGGTGTCGCCGCCCACCAGCGGGCAGGCGTGCGCGTCGGCCAGGGCGAACAGGCCGCGCGCGAAGCTGGCCAGCCAGGCGTCGTCGGCACGCGGCAGCGACAGGGCGAGGGTGAAGCCCAGCGGGCGCGCGCCCATCGCGGCGAGGTCGCTCAGGTTCACCGCCAGCGCCTTGTGGCCCAGGGCTTCGGGGTCGACGTCGGCAAAGAAGTGCCGGCCTTCGACCAGCATGTCGGTCGAGATGGCGAGCTGGTGGCCGGGGGCGGGTTGCAGCAGCGCGCAGTCGTCGCCCACGCCGAGCACCACGTTGCCGGGCTGGGCCACGCCAGCGCGCTGGAAGTGGCGGCGGATCAGTTCGAATTCACCCATCGAATGTTCCATCCGCCGCTCAGTGCGGCGGTGTGCCGGCACTGGTCGGAGGCGTGTCGTCCTCGTCCACAGCGGTGTCGTCCTGCGGCCGCGGTGGCAGCAGGAACGACAGCGGCGCGCGGCGCAGGCGCTGGCGCAGCGCGGCGTTGATGCGGGTGCGGTTCACGTCGCTGATGGCCTGGGCCTTGAGGGCGAGGCGGAAGGCGAGGTAGAAGCTCACGGCCAGGTTGAGCGGGCCGATGATCACCACCCCGGCCACGGCCCACCAGAAGGCCGGGTCGTGCAGCACCGGCCAACCCAGCGTGGCGGCGGCAGCGGCCACCTGGCCGGCCGAGAGCGTGACGTGGCGCACCTCCAGACCCAGGCCAAAGAAAGCCAGCACCGCGGGCACGATGCCCAGCATGAGGCCGAGCGAGATGTTGGCGGTGAGGCCCGAGATGTTCTGGCGCAGCCAGGCGCCCCAGCGCGCGGCGCGTGCCTTGCCCAGCACGCGGGTGAAGCGTGGGTTGTGCTGGATGGCGGAGTCCAGCTGGTGGAACACGAACCAGTTTTCCACCCAGCCGGCCACGATGCTGGACGAGAACAGCAGCACGCCGGTGAAGGCGGCGAACAGCGCGGTGGGGCCGAGCAGGGTCATGTCGTGCAGCACATGCTGGGCCTTTTCGGGGCCGATCATGTGCGCGCCCTGCACATAGAACAGCCCCAGGCTGATGAGCAGCACCACCGGGATGACGGCGCCCACGTTGCCGATGATGGCAGCGATCTGCGAGCGCAGCAGGTTGGCGACCTCGTCCACGAAGTTGCGCACCGCACCGGGCGCGCGGATGTCGCGCAGCTTGGCCACCATGGCCGGCGCGGTGACGGCCGGTTGCTTGGTGGCCACGGTCAGGTGCAGCAGCTGCACCAGCACGAAGAAAAAGGCGTAGTTCAGGCCGGCGGCGAAACCGCTCCAGAAGGCCGACAGCGCCAGCCCGTAGAGCGCGAACTTGACCCAGGTCGTCAGGCCGATCAGGGCGCCGCCGCCCGCGGCCTTGCCCAGCATCTGCCGGTATTCGGTGGCGTCGCGGGTGATGTAGTGCTCGCCGCTTTCGGCGCTGCGTTCGGCCACCTTGGCCGCGGTCAGCTGCGTGCTGCTGGCGATCAGGGCCCGCACGCTGCGGTGGTCCTGCCCCATCTGCACCAGGTCGGCGATCAGGGCGGCGGTGGCGCGTTCGGTCTGCGCGGCCAGCAGGCAGTCCAGCAGCTGCTGCACGCGCAGGATGCGTTCACGCAACTGGCGCAACCGGAACACGATGCCGACCGAAATGCCGTGCGCTTCCAGGTGCGCGTAGACGGTGTTGGCGTCTGCGCGGCAGCGTTCGAGCTGCTCCACCAGCCGCCCGGCGGCGGCTTGTGCGGCTTCGCTGCGCGCGCCCTGCGTCAGCACTGCGCGGCGCAGCGCTTCAAAGTGGGCGGGCAGGGCGTGGAAGCTGCGCGCGGCGCGTGCCGGCTCGGCCATGCGGGTGCGGATCTCCGACGCGAAGCCGGTGGCGCTGACCTGGCTGATGCTGAAGGTGAGCGCGTCCAGCAGCGCGGCCTGCCAGTGGCCCGGCGGTTCTGCGTCGTCGGGCTGCTGGGGTTCGGGTGGCGTCAGCAGCAGGCTGCGCAGGCGTTGCAGGGTGTCGCTGTCCAGCGCCTGGATCCAGCGCGCGTCAAAGCGCGTGGGCAGCAGCAGGCCGAACAGCTCGGTCAGGTCGGTGGTCTCGGGCGTGCCGGGCAGCAGCTTGCGGCGCAGGCGGTGGCCGAACTCGCTCAGGAAGGCGGTGCGCGGCGCAAAGCCGAAATCGGCCAGCAGCGGCGTCAGGTCCACCGTCTGAATGAACAGCGCCCACCAGCGTTGCCAGCGCGCACGCCATTCGGGGCGGGCCTGGGCGGCGTCGAGCAGCAGGCGCACGCGTGACACGCTGGCCTGCGGGTCGCTCGCGTCGCCGCGAACCCAGCGCAGCAGGTCCATCAGCCACAGGTGGCGCTGCGCCAGCGGCGCGTCCGGGTCCAGCTGGTCGAGCAGGCCGGGCAGGTCCATCGCGCTCAGTGCAGCACCCGCTGGGGTGCGTTGCCGGCGTCGCTGCCGTCGGCCACCAGGGCGAATTCGGGCACCAGGGCTTCGAAGCGCTCGCCGTCTTCGGCCACGCAGAAATAGCTGCCGCGCATGCTGCCCTGGCGGGTGCGCAGGCGGGTGCCGCTGGTGTACTGGAACGACTCGCCCGGCCGCAGCAGCGGCTGGTTGCCGACCACGCCCAGGCCCTTGACCTCTTCGGTGTGGCCCAGCGCGTCGTCGATCACCCAGTGGCGCGCGATCAGCTGCGCCGTCACATCGCCGGTGTTGGTGATGGTGATGGTGTAGGCGAAGGCGTAGAGGTCCTCGTCGGGCGAAGACTGCTCGGCGAGGTACTGGGGCTCGACCTCGCAGGTGAACTGGTATTTGGCCATGGCGGGCATGTTACCGCGGTGCAGCAAGTCCTTGCGGGGCCTGCGAAAATGCCGCCTTTCCCCTTCGACCAGCCCGAACATGACCACCTACCGCATCGCCCCGTCCATCCTGTCCGCCGATTTCGCCCGCCTGGGCGAGGAAGTGCGCAACGTCGTCGCCGCCGGCGCCGACTGGATCCACTTCGACGTGATGGACAACCACTACGTGCCCAACCTCACCTTCGGTCCCATGGTCTGCCAGGCGCTCAAGCCGCACGCCAAGAAGCCCGACGGCACGCCGGTGCCGATCGACGTGCACCTGATGATCCAGCCGGTGGACGCGCTGGCCGGTGCTTTCATCGACGCCGGGGCCGACCTGGTGAGCTTCCACCCCGACGCCAGCGCCCACGTGCACCGCAGCGTGCAGGCCATCAAGGCCAAGGGCGCCAAGGCCGGCCTGACCTTCAACCCGGCGCAGCCGCTGGACGTGCTGGACTGGGTGATCGACGACATCGACCTGATCCTGATCATGAGCGTCAACCCCGGCTTTGGAGGCCAGAGCTTCATCGACTCCGCGCTGCGCAAGATCGAAGCCGCGCGCAAGCGCATCGAGGCCAGCGGCAAGGACATCCGCCTGGAAGTGGACGGCGGCATCAAGGCCGACAACATCCGCCGCGTGGCCGACGCCGGTGCCGACACCTTCGTGGCGGGCAGCGCGATTTTCGGCAAGCCAGATTACAAGTCGGTCATCGACGACATGCGCAAGGCGCTAGCCTGATGCTGGCCAACATCCAGGCCGTGATCGTCGACCTCGACGGCACGATGGTCGACACGCTGGGCGATTTCGTCGTGGCGCTCAACCACACGCTGGACGACCTGCGCCTGCCGCCGGTGGACCGCGGGCTGGTCGAACGTTCGGTGGGCAAGGGCTCCGAGCACCTGGTGCGCACCGTGCTGGACCACCAGATGGCCCTGCCCGAGGTGGCCGGATCGGACGCCCTGGCCCTGAGCTGGCCGCGTGAGCAGATTAACGCGCTGGCGCTGGAGCGCTACCAGCACCACTACCTGTTCATCAACGGGCAGCACTCGGACGTGTACCCCGGCGTGGTGGAGGGCCTGCAACGCCTGCGGGCGGCCGGCCTGCCCATGGCCTGCCTGACCAACAAGCCGCTGGCCTTTGCGCAGGCGCTGCTGGAGATCAAGGGCCTAGATGGGTTCTTTTCACAGGTGTTCGGTGGCGACAGCTTCGAGCGCAAGAAGCCCGACCCGCTGCCTTTGCTGAAAACCTGCGAGGCGCTGGGCACGCTGCCGGCCCACACCCTGATGGTGGGCGATTCCGAGAACGATGCGCACGCCGCACGGGCGGCCGGCTGCCCGGTGGTGCTGGTCACCTATGGCTACAACCACGGGCGACCGGTTCGCGAGGTGCCTGCCCAGGGCTTTGTGGACAGCCTGCTGGAGCTGGACCACCCCGCGGTGTGAACCGTCAGGCGGGCGTGCCCGCCAGCAGGCTAGCTTTCAGGCGTGCGTCCACCGGCGCGGTGCCCAGCCAGATGCCCAGCAGGGTCTCGAAGAAGACCGGGTCTGCGATCGGGGCGCCCTGGGCTTGCCCCTTGACGCTGATCACCGTGCCTTTGCCCGGGATCCATTCGATGGCGAGCACGTCGCCCGCGGCCAGGCGCTTGTGCTGCGAAAAAATCTCGCTCATGCGGATCAGCCCCGGGATGGTGCGCGAGAACTCCTGGCGGTTGCCGCTCTTTTCCATGCCGCGCGCGAAAAGCTTGCCGAGTTCGTCCGAGGACATCTCGCGCAGCATCTGGAGTTCCAGGCGCTTGCCGCCCTGGGCTTGCAGCAGCTGGTCTAGCGAATTCGCGGGTTGGCTGAGGTAGAGCGCCGCGCGGTACAGGTCGGTGGCACCCTGTGAACGCACGCCGTCGCCGTTGCGGACCATGGGGCTGGTGGATGCGGCGACCGTGGTCTTGGCCGATGGCACCTGGGCCTGTGCACCGGTTGCGGTGAACAGGGCGGTTGCGGTCATCAGCGCGCAGGTCAGGCGGATGGAGAAGTGGGTCATGGTGATCGGCTGGTTGGGGGGCACGGCGGGCAGTCTGGTCACAGTTTGGCGACGCGGTCGGTCTCGGACTTGCCCAGCAGCGCATCCTTGAGTTGCCAGTCGGCCGGCGACTTGCCCAGCCAGATGTTCATCAAGGCGCCGAAAAACTCGGGCGACTTGAAGACCTCGCCCTGGACCTTGCCACGCACCGTGATCTGCATGCCTTGGGCGGGCAGCCAGTCGATGACCAGCTGTTCCCCTGGCAACAGGCGCTTGTGGGCGGCGAATATCTCGCCCATGCGGGCCACGTCCGGCAGCAGCTTGCCTTGCGCGCCGGCCGAGGTGTTCTTGAGGATGCCGTTGATGAACATGCGCCCCATCTCGGTCGAATCGACTTCGCGCATCATGGTGATTTCCAGCCGTTTGGCGCCGGTGTCGGCGTGGAAATCTTCCGTGGAGTCCACCTTGCGAACGGTGTAGAGCGCTGCGGCGTACACCTTGAAGGGGCCGCGATAGCGCAGCCCGGCCCCATTGAGTTCCAGGCTCTTGCCCGCCACTTTGAGCGACTGTGCGACTTTCACCCCGGCGATTTCACGGTCTGCGGCCCGGGCCTGGGGGGCGGCAAACGCTGCGACGGTGGCGAGCAGGCAAGCAGACAACCAGCCCGCGCAAGCGACGTGCAGACTGGGGACGGGGGTGGGGTGTGCGTTGTTCATGACCCGCACTGTGGACGCAAACAGGGCCTGGCGGGTGGGGGCGAGTGAAGTTAAAAGTACACACCGGTGGGGTGTCACGGATCGCGTTCAGCCGCGCTGTTTCCCCGCCACAGGCGTGTGATTTCTGGCAGTGACACCCGGCACGGGTGCTGCGGGCTTGGGCTCAGGATTTGCCCAGCAGCGCTTCCTTGAGTTTCCAGTCGGCCGGCTTGGGGCCGAGCCAGATGCGCATGAGCGCCTCAAAAAAAGCTTCTTCCTTGAAAGGCTCGCCCTCCACCTTGCCCTTGATGGTGAGCACGGTGCCGGTGCCGGGGATCCAGTCGATCACGAAGTTCTCGCCGGTTTTGAGCACCTTGTGGTTGCTGAACACCTGGCTCATGCGCAGCACGCCGGGCACCAGCTTGGCAAAGCTGCCCTTTTCCATGTTGTCTTCCATCCCGCGCGAAAACAGCTTGCCCAGTTCGGCCGAGTCGATGTCGCGCAGCATGGTGATGGCCAGGCGCTTGGGGCCGGGCTGGTCGAGCAGGCCGTCCGTGGTGTTGGCCGCTTTCTCGACGTAGAGACCGGCGGTGTAGACCTTGAACACCGCCTTGTAACGGACGCCCGCGCCATTGAGCACCAGCGGCTTGCCCGCCACGGTGACACGGTCTTCGAGCTTGACGCCGGCCACGTCCACCGTGGCGCTCAGCGCCGGCAGGGCACTGAACAACAGGGCGCCGGCCAGTGCGGTGTGGGACAGGGAACTGCGCGAGAAGAGCTGCTTCATGGCGTGTGCTGAAAAAAGAACGATCGTTCGGAAACGGCATTGTCCGCAAAGTGGGGTGGCGGTACAAGGTGGTACCTACCCTCAGAATGTGACCTGTCTCACAGACCGGTCGCGTGGGCGACGGGCTTTGCTACACTGGCTGCACCATGTCCTGTTTCAGCACCGTCTCCGCAGGTTTCGCACCTGGCCGCAATGGCCGGGGAGCCTGGCCCTGGCGCAAGCCAGCCTAAACGTGCACATCCCCCGCTGAAGGGGTGCAGCCCGACCCGGCAACGGTCGCCCTGCACCCGCAACGAACGCAGCCCGGCCAGCAGGCTGCTCCCTCCCGCCGAGATCAACGTTTCGCCCGCGCCCTGCGGCCGAACCCCGGAGAAAAAACCGTGATCACCGAACTCGAATTCAAGAGCCTGGCGCAGCAGGGCTACAACCGCATCCCGCTGATGGCCGAGGCCTTCGCCGACCTCGAAACCCCGCTCTCGCTCTACCTCAAGCTGGCGCATGGCCGGGGCGACGGCGCCCACAGCTTCCTGCTCGAATCCGTCGTCGGCGGCGAGCGCTTTGGCCGCTACAGCTTCATCGGCCTGCCCGCGCGCACCCTGCTGCGCGCCAGCGGCTTCGGGGCTGAGGCCAAGACCGAGGTGGTGCGCGACGGCGCCGTGGTCGAGACGAACCACGGCAACCCGCTGGACTTCATCGCTGCCTATCAGCAGCGCTTCAAGGTGGCGCTGCGGCCCGGCCTGCCGCGCTTCTGCGGCGGCCTGGCCGGCTACTTCGGTTACGATGCGGTGCGCTACATCGAGAAGAAGTTGGAGGCCAGCTGCCCGCCCGACACCCTGGGCACGCCGGACATCCTGCTACTGCAGTGCGAGGAACTGGCGGTCATCGACAACCTCTCGGGCAAGCTCTACCTCATCGTCTACGCCGACCCGGCCCAGCCGGAGGCCTACGCCAACGCCAAGAAGCGGGTGCGTGAGCTCAAGGAGGCGCTGAAGTATTCGGTGGCGGCGCCGGTGGTCAAGCCCAGCCAGGGCCACCCGGCCGAGCGCAACTTCGCCAAGGCCGACTACCTTGCCGCCGTGGACCGTGCCAAGGAGCTGATCGCCGCCGGCGACTTCATGCAGGTGCAGGTGGGCCAGCGCATCAGCAAGCGCTACACCGAGTCGCCGCTGAGCCTGTACCGCGCGCTGCGTTCGCTGAACCCCAGCCCCTACATGTATTACTACCACTTCGGGGACTTCCACGTTGTGGGCGCTTCGCCCGAGATCCTGGTGCGCCAGGAGCAGACCGAAGAGGGGCAGAAGGTCATCATCCGCCCGCTGGCCGGCACCCGCCCGCGCGGCACCACACCCGAGAAGGACAAGGCCACCGAGGTCGAGCTGCTGGCCGACCCCAAGGAGCGCGCCGAGCACGTGATGCTGATCGACCTGGCGCGCAACGACATCGGCCGCATCGCGAAGATCGGCTCGGTCAAGGTGACCGAGGCCTTCGTGGTCGAGCGTTACAGCCACGTGATGCACATCGTGAGCAACGTCGAAGGCGTGCTGAACGACGGCATGACGAACATGGACGTGCTCAAGGCCACCTTCCCGGCCGGCACGCTGACCGGTGCGCCCAAGGTGCACGCGATGGAACTGATCGACCAGCTCGAACCGGTCAAGCGCGGCATTTACGGCGGCGCATGCGGCTACTTGAGCTACGCCGGTGACATGGACGTGGCGATTGCCATCCGCACCGCCATCATCAAGGACCAGACCCTGCACGTGCAGGCCGCGGCCGGTGTGGTGGCCGACTCGGTGCCCGAGATGGAGTGGAGGGAGACCGAACACAAGGCGCGCGCGCTGCTGCGCGCGGCGGAACTGGTGGAAGAAGGCCTGGAGTGAACGACATGAGCAAAGCCATTCAAGTCCTCATGGTGGACAACTACGACTCGTTCACTTTCAACATCGTGCAGTACTTCGGTGAACTCGGCGCCGAGGTGACCGTGGTGCGCAACGACGAGATCACCATCGATGAAATCCAGCGGCGGCTCGACGCCGGCCAGATCGACCGCCTGGTGATTTCGCCCGGTCCCTGCTCGCCGGCCGAAGCGGGTATCTCGGTGCCCGCCATCCAGCATTTCGCCGGCAAGCTGCCCATCCTCGGCGTGTGCCTGGGTCACCAGAGCATTGGCGCGGCTTTCGGCGGCCAGATCGTGCGCGCGCAGGAGCTGATGCACGGCAAGACCAGCGTGATCACCACCACGCAGGAAGGTGTGTTCGCCCACCTGCCCGAGCAGTTCACCGTCAACCGCTACCACTCGCTGGCCATCCAGCGCGAGAGCTGCCCGGACTGCCTGAAGGTCACGGCCTGGACGCCGGACGGCGAGATCATGGGCGTCAGGCACAAGACCCTGGCGATTGAAGGCGTGCAGTTCCACCCGGAAAGCATCCTGACCGAGCACGGTCACGCGATGCTCAAGAATTTTTTGGAACAAGCATGAAGACCGTCGACCTGCGCAGCGACACCGTCACACAGCCGACCCCGGCCATGCGCGCCGCCATGATGGCCGCGCCGCTGGGCGACGACGTGTTCGGCGACGACCCAACGGTCAACGCGCTGCAGGAACGCATCGCCGCTCTCACCGGCAAAGAGGCCGCGCTCTTCATGCCCTCGGGCACGCAGAGCAACCTGTGCGGCATCCTGGCGCACTGCGGCCGTGGCGACGAGTACATCGTCGGCCAGCTGGCCCACACCTATCGCTACGAAGGCGGTGGCGCGGCGGTGTTCGGCAGCGTGCAGCCGCAGCCGCTGACGCAGGATGCGCAGGGCCGCATGGCGCTGGCCGATATCGCGGCGGCCATCAAGCCCGACGACCCGCATTTCGCCCGCACCCGGCTGCTGTGCCTGGAGAACACCTGGAATGGCCATGTGATGCCCGATGAGTACCTGCGCGGCGCCACGGCGCTGGCGCGCGAGAGGGGTCTGAACACCCACCTCGACGGCGCGCGGGTGTTCAACGCCGCCGTGGCCTCGGCCGCGCCGGGGCAGGGGGCTTTTGACCGGCTGCGCGAGATCGCCGACCACTTCGACAGCCTCTCGGTCTGCTTCAGCAAGGGCCTGGGCGCGCCGGTCGGTTCCGCTCTGTGCGGTTCGCAGGAACTGATCAACCGCGCTCGCCGCGTTCGCAAGATGGCCGGCGGCGGCCTGCGCCAGGCCGGCCTGCTGGCCGCCTGCGCGCTGCATGCGCTGGACCACCATGTGGACCGGCTGGCCGAAGACCACGCGAACGCGCGGCGCATGGCCGAGGGGTTGACCGGCATCGACGGTCTGACCGTGAAGTCGGCACAGACCAATATCGTGTTTGTCGATGTGGCCGACGGTCGTGGGCCGGCGTTGCTGGATTTCCTGAAGGCGCACGGCGTGCTGGCCACCGGCCTGATCGGTCTGCGCTTCGTCACCCACCTGGATGTGGACGCCGCGGGCATCGACCATGCGGTGGCCACCGTGCGCCGCTTCTTTGCGGAGGCTCCAGCCCCATCGGCGGCCGCCGGTCGCACCGGCCCTTACTGATCCCAGGAAGGTCCGCTGTGCCCGATTCGACGCAACTCCTGGTGTTCATCGCGGCGGGCTGGCTGTTGAACCTCACGCCCGGCCCGGACGTGCTCTACATCGTCAGCAGTGCGCTGCGCAGTGGCGTGCGCGCCGGCCTCGTGGCCGCGCTGGGCATTGTCAGCGGCTGCTTCGTGCACGTGTTCGCGGCAGCGCTGGGCGTCGGTGCGCTGCTGGCCACCTCGGTCACCGCCTTCACCGTGCTCAAGTGGGCGGGCGCGGCCTATCTGGTGTGGATGGGCATCAAGCTGCTGCTGGCCAGGGGGGGCGGATCGTCCATCGTGCCGGCCCGCGTGAGCGGTGAAATGGCCTCCGTGAACCTTGGGCGCGTCTACCGCCAGGGCTTCCTGACCAATGTGCTCAACCCCAAGGTGGCGCTGTTCTTCCTGGCTTTTGTGCCGCAGTTCATCGCCCCTGGTACCGACGACAAGGTGACGGCCTTCCTGCTGCTGGGCCTGCTTTTCAACCTCAACTCGTTGCCGATCAACTTCGGCTACGCCTGGCTGGCCGGCTGGGCCTCGCGCCGCGTGGGCGCGGTGCAGCGCGCCATGCACTGGATGGACCGCGCGGCCGGCGCCATGTTCATCGGCTTTGGCCTCAAGCTGGCCCTGTCCGACAATCCCCCTCGATAAGCACCGGAGACCGTTCATGCCCCAAGCCCACAAGATCACCCCGCAGGAAGCCCTGCAGCGCACCATCGAGCACCGCGAGATCTTTCATGACGAGATGCTGCACCTGATGCGCCTTATCATGAACGGCGAGATGTCGCCCGTGATGATGGCGGCGCTGATCACCGGGCTGCGTGTGAAGAAGGAAACGATTGGCGAGATCACGGCGGCCGCGCAGGTGATGCGCGAGTTCTCCACCAAGGTCCACGTGGCCGACAAGACCCACCTGGTGGACATCGTGGGCACCGGTGGCGACGGCTCGCACACCTTCAACATTTCCACCTGCTCCATGTTCGTGGCGGCGGCCGCGGGCGCCAAGGTCAGCAAGCACGGCGGGCGCAGCGTCTCGAGCAAGAGCGGCAGCGCCGACGTGCTGGAGAGCCTGGGGATCAACATCAACCTGCCGCCCGAGCAGATCGCGCGCAGCATCGCCGAGGTGGGCGTGGGCTTCATGTTCGCGCCCAACCACCACCCGGCCATGAAGAACGTGGCGCCGGTGCGCCGCGAGCTGGGCATCAAGACCATCTTCAACATCCTGGGTCCGCTGACCAACCCGGCCTCGGCGCCCAATATCCTGATGGGCGTGTTCCACCCCGATCTGGTCGGCATCCAGGTGCGCGCGCTGCAGCGGCTGGGCGCGGAGCACGCGGTCGTGGTTTACGGCCGCGACGGTATGGACGAGGTGTCGCTGGGCGCGGCCACCATGGTGGGTGAACTCAAAAACGGCGAGATCGCCGAGTACGAAGTCCACCCCGAAGACTTTGGTCTGACCATGGCCAGCAGCCGTGCGCTGCGCGTGGAAACGCCAGAAGACTCCAAGGCCATGCTGCTGGGTGTGCTGGAAACCCGAGACGAGCCGGCGCTCAAGCCGGCCAAGGACATCGTGGCGCTCAACGCCGGCGTGGCGCTGTACGCGGCCAATGTGGTGGCCGACATGAAAGACGGCATCGCGCTGGCGCGCCGCACGCTGGAATCCGGCGCGGCCGCGGCCAAGTTGCGCGAACTGACCGACTTCACCCAGGCGGTGACATCCAGAACCGGCCCCTGATGCAGGCCATGCCCGTCTGGCTGCAAAACGAGGGTGCCTGGATCGCCATCGGCGTTTCGCTGGTGTTCATCGTGGCCGGTGTGGTCATGCACCGTGTCATCAAGAATGTGCTGCAAACCCCGCAGCCAAAGGAATCGAAGCAAGATGAGTGACATCCTGAACAAGATCGTGTCGGTCAAGCACGAAGAAATCGCCACCGCGCGCAAGAAGAAGCCGCTGGAAGCGGTGCGCTTCGATGCCGAAAGCCGAGTGCTCACGCGCGACTTCGAAGGCGCGCTGCGCGCCAAGATCGCAGTGGGCCAGGCGGCGGTGATCGCCGAAATCAAGAAGGCCAGCCCGAGCAAGGGCGTGATCCGCACCGACTTCATTCCGGCCGACATCGCCCAGAGCTACGCCGAGGGCGACGGCCAGGTCAGTGCGGCCTGTCTGTCGGTGCTCACCGATCAGCAGTTTTTCCAGGGCAGTGCCGACTACCTCAAGCAGGCCCGCGCCAGCTGTGATCTGCCAGTGCTGCGCAAGGACTTCATGGTCGATCCGTACCAGGTCTATGAAGCGCGGGCCATGGGTGCGGACTGCATCCTGCTGATCGCCGCCTGCCTGGACGATGCCCAGATGGCCGATCTGGAAGCCGTGGCCCTGGGGCTGAACATGTCGGTGCTGGTCGAAGTCCACGACCGCGACGAGCTGCACCGTGCGCTCCGGCTCAAGACGCCGCTGCTGGGCATCAACAACCGCAACCTGCGGACCTTCGACGTCAGCCTGCAAACGACCTTGGACATGCTGCCTGAAGTGCCGGCCGACCGCCTGCTCATCACCGAGTCCGGCATCCTCACGCGCGCCGACGTGCAGACCATGCGCGCTGCGAACGTGAACGCCTTTCTGGTGGGCGAGACCTTCATGCGCGCACCCGAGCCCGGACTCGCTCTGGCCGAACTGTTCGCCTGATGCCGGTGCAGCAGGGCTTGTTCGACGCAACGCCTGCGGGCGCGCCCCGCTTGCGCAGCGCCGATCCAGCCGATTGGCCGGTGCGGCCCGGCTGGGCAGCGCTGCTCGAACCTTTCTGGCGCGAGCCGGCGGGGCAGGGCCTGCAGGCGTTCTTGCGGCAGCGGCTAGCTGGCGGTGCCGTGGTCTATCCGCCTCAGCCCCTGAGGGTGCTGGAGCTGGTGGATCCGGCCGCTGTGCGTGTGGTCGTCCTCGGGCAGGACCCGTACCACGGCGCCGGTCAGGCCGAAGGCCTGGCCTTCTCGGTGGCGCCGGGCGTGAAGACACCGCCCAGCCTGCGGAACATCTTCAAGGAACTGGAGCGCGACCTGGGGTTGCCACCGCCCGCTGACGGGTCTCTCAAGCGCTGGGCGCAGCAAGGGGTTCTGCTGCTCAACACGACCTTGACGGTGGAAGACGGGCAGCCGGCCAGCCACGCCGGAAGGGGCTGGGAGGTGCTCACCGACGCGCTGATCCACCGCTGCAGCGAGGACGGTGCATCCAAGGCGTTTCTGCTCTGGGGCGCGCACGCGCAGAAGAAATCGGGCCTGATCGACGCGCGACGGCATCAGGTCCTCTGTGCCAACCATCCCTCGCCTTTGTCGGCCAGCCGCGGACCGGTCCCGTTCCTGGGGTGCGGTCATTTCGGGGCGGTGAACCGCTGGCTGGAGAGCCAGGGGCAGGCCCCGGTGGCCTGGTGACTTTCAGAATCTGGATGAGGGTGCTGACAACTGACAAAAAACCATGGCATAATGCCGGGCTGCGCTATGGAGGGGTGGCCGAGTGGTTAATGGCAGCAGACTGTAAATCTGCCCTCTTACGAGTACGCTGGTTCGAATCCAGCCCCCTCCACCAGCGGTCAATGAGTGATGTGCGAGCGATTGGAATCAAAGCGCTCTGAATGTTTGAAGCCCGTTGGGGTGTGAAAACGGTTCGGGCGGGAGTAGTTCAATGGTAGAACCCCAGCCTTCCAAGCTGATGACGCGGGTTCGATTCCCGTCTCCCGCTCCATGTCGCGTTGACGGTTGGGTGATTGAAGTTTTCTGAGGCGTCCGGCCATGTGGTCGGGTGTCTTGGCCCTTGTGGCTCAGTGGTAGAGCACTCCCTTGGTAAGGGAGAGGTCGCGGGTCCGATTCCCGCCAAGGGCACCATCTTTCTTCTGGTGTTTCGGCATTTTTGTTTTGGAGCTGAAAAATGGCAAAAGAGAAATTTGAGCGGACCAAGCCGCACGTGAACGTGGGCACCATTGGTCACGTGGACCACGGCAAGACGACCCTGACGGCTGCCATCACCACGGTGCTGGCTGCCAAGTTCGGTGGCGCCGCCAAGGCCTACGACCAGATCGACGCAGCGCCCGAAGAAAAGGCCCGCGGCATCACGATCAACACCGCCCACGTGGAATACGAAACGGCCAACCGCCACTACGCCCACGTCGACTGTCCCGGCCACGCCGACTACGTTAAGAACATGATCACCGGTGCCGCCCAGATGGACGGCGCCATCCTGGTGTGCTCGGCCGCCGACGGCCCGATGCCCCAGACCCGCGAACACATCCTGCTGGCCCGCCAGGTGGGCGTGCCCTACATCATCGTGTTCCTGAACAAGTGCGACATGGTGGACGACGCCGAGCTGCTGGAGCTGGTCGAAATGGAAGTGCGCGAGCTGCTCTCCAAGTACGACTTCCCCGGTGACGACAC
>CALRYD010000066.1:0-19782 GCA_943372305.1 Hydrogenophaga intermedia
GCCGATGCAACGGATGCTTGCGCGGAGTCCTTGGCGAGCTTGGCTGGAAGGAGCATCCAACCGACAAAAAAGAAGATGCTCGCGGCAATAGAGACAAAGGCAACGACGCGGAAGTAGGCCAGACGGTTGAACATGAGGCTTAACGTTGGCGGTAAGCGGACCAGCCAGCGAAGCTGGCGCAGGTCCGCTTGACCAAAAGGTTATGCCGAATTTTGCGCATGTGACGATTCCTTTGGCAGGCCGTACCGCGTTGCGACAGCTCGCAAGCTGCGGAGCACATGCCCGTGGACAAGCTTGTTTAGAAGCTCGGGATCATGATGCACGGCGAGGACTTCGTTTGTATCTATTTCGATCGACAGCGGTAGATCTCCATACTGCTTGCTGATCCTGCCAAATGAAGGCCTCTCGTCGTTCTTTAGGCCGAGTCGAATGGAAAGCGTGACCCAAGAGAACTCTCCATTTGGAAACCAGGAAGATATCGTTGGCTCCAGCGTATCGCACACGAGCCCGAGAGCCTGCTCCAAACCACGTACTCGCGCCTTGACCAAGGCTACAGAAAGTAGCCCCAGCTTTCGTGAATGCGGCGGGTTAGCAGGCTGAGGCATAACGCTCAAGCTGAGCCAATGCCGCTAACGGCAGTTGGCTCCAGCGCCCCGTTAGAGTTTTCATAGGGCAAGCCCAGCAAACGCATTGAGTTCTGCCAACTTGCCTCATTCCTTCGACCGCCCATATCTTCGAGCAGCGCCGTTCGGTCACTCTCACGGAGCGGAGAGTCTCGAGCCGTTAATAACATCTTTGCACTCGATAGACCAGAAAACCACGGCAGTCCTTCGCACCTCACGAGTTCGACGATCCGCGATGTGCAGATCATTGTTTGTTCTTCGTCAGGCCAATAGTGCCCGCCTTCGTCCGAGGATGGACCGTTCAGGGCCACAGCGATAAAGGGATCATTCAGGACCCGGATGCCAAAGTGGACGCGAAGGTCTGGACCAAACGAGTACTTGTGAAAATGTATGAAGTGAGCAAAGCCATCAAACGGTCTCACAATGAACGTTGGCTTTGAATGCAGAAATCCGATCGCTTGAAACTCTTTCGCGACTGCGCGGACAATTTTGCGCGCCAACCGCCGCTCTTCTTTCTTCTCCATATCTAACTTAGATATATCCCGCAAAACGGCGGATAACACTTTTGGCAGTCGTTAAACAAAGTCGCATACATTCTCCAAAAACCTATTTAAATCAATCATGTACAGCATCAAGCTGGATGCATGAGCAGGTATAACAAAAACAGCAAACCCGACGGGGCTTGGTTGCCGTCTGCGAAGCAGTTTAGCGACGAGTCGTGGACACAAATGGCAGACCCTGCCGGCGCCCGGCAACCCATGCTCGGCAAATGAGGGGGCGAGGACGGAAGACCGCTCCGGGTCGAAATGAGTCATTGCGCCACGTTCCAGAGCGTTCAACCGGGTCGCCGCGGCCCTGCCCAGTGCATCGTCTGATGGCATTTTCCAAGGGTGACCCTGCACAATGTCCCGCATGCGGCCCTTCCACCCTTTGCTTGAGCGAACCGCGCCCGTGGCCGCGCCGCGGGCACTGGCGCGGGACCCGCAGCCGCGGCGCCTGTCGGTGGCGGTGGCGTTCTCCCTGGCGCTGCACGCGCTGGTGCTGAGCCTGACGATCGGTGGCCAGGGTTTCGGGCGGCCGGGCTTCGGTTTTCCCTGGCAGGAGCGCCGGGTGGAAGTGCCCGAACTGCAAGTGTTCCTGCTGCCACCGGCCGAGAGCGCTGCAGCGCCCGGGACGACCGCGGGGCCTGTGTCCGTGCCCATGCCCGAGCTGTTGCCAATGGCGGTGCCCGCACCGGTGCCTTTGCCTGTGCAGACGCTGGCCTGGGTGGCGGTACCCGCACCACCGGTGGAAACCGCACAGCAGACGGACACACCCCCTCAGCCGGCGCTGAAGGAGCCCGCGCCACAGCCCGCGCCCGCCCAGCCGGTGATGACCGAGGCGCGGGTGGCGCCGCCACCCACGGCACAGGCCCCACCCGCCGCCTTGACTGCGCTGCCCGCGGCCCTGCCCTCGCCACCGCCTTCACCGCCTTCACCGCCCTTGCCCGCAGCAGAGCCGCCGCTAGCCGCCGCGCGCCTGGAGCCGCCCACCCCGGCAGCGCCAGCGGCGCCGGTGCAGCCTCCTGCCCCCTCTACAGCGCCCCCGCAGGAGGCTCCAGCCTTGGTGGCGGCGACCGCGCCCATGGTGACGGACGACCGGACCGCCGCCGCCACCGCAGCCGCGGCCACAGAGGCCGCCCGCCAGGAGGCTGCCCGGCTGGAGGCGGTGCGGATCGAAACGGCGCGTGTGGAAGCACAGCGGGAGGCGGCCGAGCGCGCCGCGCTGGCCCGGCTGGCGATCGAGCGCGAAGCGGCGGAGCGGGCCGAGGCGGCGCGGATCGAAAGCGAACGCACCGAAGCCCTGCGGCGCGAGGCGCTGCAGCGGGCCGCGGAGCAGGAGGCCGCACAACAGGCCGCAGCCCGTGCCGAGCTGCAACGCCAGCAACAGGCGGCGCAAGCCGAAGCGGAACGCCAGGCCGCCGCGCGCCTGGCCGCCGAGCAGCAGGAAGCCTTGCGACAGGCCGCACAGAAGGCGCAAGCCACACGGGCCGAAGCAGCCCGACAGGAAGCCGCCCGCGCCGAGGCTGCCCGGCAGGACGCGGTGAAACAGGCCGCCGCACGGGATGAAGCCGCGCGGCAGGAGATGGCGCGTCAAGCCGCGACCCGCGAGGAGGCCGCGCGGCTGGAAGCGCAGCGGCAGGCCCAGGCCCGAGCAGAGGCGGCCAGAGCCGACGCGGCGCGCGTCGAAGCGGCACGTCTGGAAGCCGCGCGCCAGGAGGCCGCCCGACAGGCCGCAGCGCGCGATGAAGCCGCGCGGCTGGAGGCGCAGCGGAAGGCCGAGGCCCGCACTGAGGCGGCACGCCTTGAGGCTGCCCTGGCGGAAGCGGCACGGGTGGAGGCGGCGCGGGTGGAACAGGCACGGGCACAGGCCGCGCAGACAGAAGCGGCCCGTGTAGAAGCCGCACGACTGGAAGCGGCCAGGGCCGACGCGGCACGTGCGGAAGCGGCCCGCGCCGAGGCAGCACGCGTGGAGGCGGCCCGGCTGCAGGCCGAGCGCCAGGCCGCAGCGCGTGAAACCGCGGCACGCGAAGCCACCGCCCGGCAGGAGGCGAGCCGCCTGGAAGCGGCCCGGGCCGAGGCGGCACGCGCAGAAACGGCCCGGCTCGAAGCCGCCCGCCTGGAGACCGCGCGCGCCGATGCGGCGAAGGCCGAGGCCGCGCGTCTGGAAGCGGCAAGCCAGGCCACCCTGCGCGACGAAGAAGCCCGGCGCGAAGAACGGCTGAGGGCGATCGGGCGGCAGCTCAACGAAGAGGCGGACCGGCGCGAGGCCGCCGAGCGCAGTGCGCAGCACAGCCCGCTGCGCCGCGGCCGGCTGTTCGGGCGGGCCGACCCCAACCAGGCCTTGGTGGACTACGCCGAGGCCATGACGCGCAAGATCGCCATGAACACGCTGCCGGAACAGGTGCGCGAGCTGGCCGCCCAGCCGCACACCGCGCCGATGGTGACGGTGGCGGTCCGTGCGGACGGCACGGTGGAGTCGGTGAAGCTGGTCAAGTCCAGCGGCGTGCCGGCGGTGGACGCGGCGGTGGAGCGCATCGTGCGCAGCCACGCGGCCTATGCGCGGTTTTCGCCGGTGCTGGCGAACGAGTACGACGTGATAGAGATCCGCCGCACCTGGGTGTTTGACGTGGCGGTGCGGTTGTACTGAAGTCGCCTTCGCGCCGCGGCGTCAGGTGCCGCTGGCGGACGCCCCCTCAAAGACGAACCCACCCCGCTGGCACCGGCTGTCGATGCAAGCGAGAGGACGCAGGTCGACGTTGGTGAAACACGAACCGGACAGGTTGGAGGGTGGCGCGATGGCCTCTGCGACCTGGGCCGCTGTCTCATACCGAGTGGCTGCAGCCTCTACCTCTGCGGCATTGGCGCTGTCGGCGGTCGAGTAGTCGAGTGTGGTGGTGTCAAAACACGGCGCCAGCGGCGAACGGAAGGACAGCGTGGAGCATTGCTCGTTCGACGAGCAAACGACGCTGGCCTTTACCTCAGCCTCTGTCTTGGCGGCGTTGGCCTGCGTCAGGAGCGCTTCGTACTGCGCTTGCAGCGTGGGCGTCTCGCCGGCGGGCTGTCCTGGCGTGGCTGCCGGCTCATCGTTGCCGCCACACGCCACGAGCAGTGCCGTGGCGACGAGCGTGGCCGTCTTGAGTGCTTTGTGAAGCATGTTCCCTCCCTGGGATCGGTTGTTGATCATCAGAGGCTACTACCAAAGACGTACTTGCAAACAGCCAGCTGTCGACTGGTTTGCCCAACCATCGACGTTTCGCCAAAGGGACTGCGCCCCGTGCCGACCGGCTACCCGCTTTTGCTCTGGCAGCTCTCGCAGCCGCCGCAGGCCGGTGCCTGGCCCCGATGTTTGCACCACGCCCGCCGCGCCACAAAGCCCACGGCGCCGGCCACGATGACCAGCACCAGCATCAATTGAACGGTTTCGCTCATGCCCAGCCCCAGGCCGCCGCGAGGCGGTAAGTGATGAAGGACGCGCCGTAGGCCAGCGCGAACAGGAAGGTGGCCATGGTGACGGGCATGGCCCAGCCACCCATCTCTTTGCGCACCACGGCCAGTGTGGCCAGGCACTGCGGTGCGAAAACGAACCACACCAGCAGCGACAGGCCGGTGGCAAGCGACCAGTCGGCACCGATCAGCGGGGCCAGCGCGGTGCCCACGTCGTCACCGGTCTGCGAGAGCGCGTACACCGTGCCCAGCGCACTGACCACCACTTCGCGCGCGGCCAGGCTGGGGATGAGGGCAACGGCGATCTGCCAGTTGAAGCCAATGGGCTGGAACACCACGGCCAGCGCCTGGCCGATGCGCCCGGCCAGGCTGACTTCGATGGCGCTGCCGGTGTAGCCCGCGGGCGGCTGCGGAAAAGTGGACAGCGCCCAGAGGATGACGGTGAGCGCGAGGATGATGCCGCCGACGTTGCGCAGGAAGATGCTGGCGCGCTGCCAGAGGCCGATGGCGATGTCCTTCGCGCGCGGCCAGTGGTAGTCGGGCAGTTCCATCATGAGCTGCACCGGTTCGCCGGCGCGGCGGCTCCAGAGCCGGACGCACATGGCCACAGCCACGGCCGAGGCGATGCCCAGCGCGTACAGGCCGAACAGCACCAGGCCGGGCAGGCTCATGCCCCACACGCGGCGGTGCGGGATGAAGGCGCCGATGAGCAGCGCGTACACCGGCAGCCGGGCCGAACAGGTCATGAGCGGCGCGATGAACACGGTGACCCAGCGGGTGCGCCGGTCGGCGATGGTGCGCGCGGCCATGATGCCGGGGATGGCGCACGCGAAGCTGGACAGCAGCGGGATGAAGGCGCGACCCGAGAGGCCGATGCCGGCCATGAGCCGGTCCAGCAGCAGCGCGGCACGCGGCAGGTAGCCCGACTCTTCGAGCACGAGGATGAAGAAGAACAGGATCAGGATCTGCGGCAGAAAGACCAACACACCGCCGACGCCGGCGACGATGCCGTCCACCAGCAGGCTGCGCAGCAGGCCGTCGGGCAGCGTGGCGCTGATCCCGTCGCCCACGGCGGCGGTGGCGCCTTCGATCAGGCCCATGGGCCATTCGGCCCAGGCGAACACGGCCTGGAACACCAGGAACAGCAGGGCCAGCAGCACCAGCGAGCCGACCACGGGCTGGAGCAACCAGGCGTCGAGCCGGCGCGACCAGCCGTGCTCGCGCAGCGGTGCGTCCAGCCCGGCGGCGGCCAGCCAGGCCTGGGCCTGGGCGTCGTCGGCGCGCGCCTGCCCTTCCAGCGGCTGGGTGACCGTCCCGCCCGGGTGCGGCTGGTGCCACAGCGCCTCGTCATCGAGCAGCTGGCGCAACGCGTCGGTGCCCTGGGGGTGGATGCCGGTGGCTTCGACCACCGGCAGGCCCAGCGTCTGCGAGAGCTGCGCCGCGTCGATCTGGCGACCCTGGGCGCGCACGCGGTCCATCATGTTGAGCAGCACCACCATGGGCACCTGCAGGCGCTGGAGGGCGGCCACCAGGCGCAGGCCGCGGCGCAGGCGGGTGGCGTCCAGCACCACGACGGTGAGTTCGGGCGCGCGCTCGCTCAGGCTGTGGCCCAGCACCACGGCGCAGGCCACGGCTTCATCCTGGCTGCCGGCGTTCAGGCTGTAGGTGCCGGGCAGGTCGATCACGGTGACGCTGCGGCCAGCCGCGGTTTTCATGAGGCCGCGCTTGAGCTCGACCGTGACGCCGGCGTAGTTGCCCACCTTCTGCTGGCTGCCGGTGAGGCGGTTGAACAGCGCGGTCTTGCCGCAGTTGGGGTTGCCCAGCAGGGCCAGGCGGCGCTGCGCGAGGCCGCTGGTGTCGATGACGCTGCTCATGCCGCGGACGGCTGAACCGGGATCTGTGCGGCCTCTTCGGGGCGCAGGCCGAACACCGCGTCGCCCACCTGCACCACCAGGGCACCGCCGCGGAACCAGCTGCGCTGCAGCACGCGCACGTTTTCCAGCGGCAGAAAACCCAGCTCCAGCAGGCGCGGGTGGCCGGCGCCGGCCGCGGCCACGCGGTGCCACTGGTGCAGCGGGGCTTGGTTGAGCGAAAGGGCATTGTTCATGGGTCAGTGCCTGCAAATGAGAATGGTTCCCATCATAAGCACAGGCTAGCGCCCAGGGTTTGACATTTCGCAAAGGTCGGTGCGGTGGGGGCCGGCCACGCATGCCGGACAATCACGGCTTTTCATTGCACCGCCGAATCCGCGCCATGACCGACACCCGCCCCGCCCTGCCCGACCACCTCGCCATCGACCCCCGCAGCCCGCACCACGTGCGCGAAGTGTTCGAACACGACATCGGCATCCTGTTCAACGGCAAAGAGCGCTTTGACGTGACCGAGTACTGCATCAGCGAAGGCTGGATCAAGGTGCCCGCCGGCAAGACCGTGGACCGCAAGGGCAACCCGCTGACCATCAAGCTCAAGGGCGCCGTGGAGGCGTTCTACAAGGGCTGATTCAAAAGCCTTGCTGCGCGGGCTCGTCCTCGCCCCGCACCGGCCCGGCCTGGGCCAGCGTCATCCACACCTGCAGGGGCAGGCGCTCCACCGCGCGGCGCGGCGCTTCGCGCGCCACCACCAGCTGCCCCCCGTCCACCAGCATCACACCGCACTCGGGCGGCACGTCCTGCGGGCCGCCCACGGGGCGACCGCGCGCGTCGTTGCCCAGCACGTACCAGCAAGCACTGGCCATGTCGAGGTAGGCGGCGCGTTTGGCGGGCTTCTTCAGGTCGCCCAGCAGGTCGGCGCGGCTGACCTTGATCTCGTGCACCACCGGTTCGAGGTAAGCCTCCACCGTGCTGCGGCGGATGGAGAACACGTCCGGACAGGCCATCACCCAGGCGTGATCCGGGCCCATGTCATGCGCTGCGTCCGGCTCGCCCGCGATCAGCGGCGGCGCTTCGGGAGCGGCCACGTCATCGACACCGAACAGCGCCAGCGGCACCCGCGCGCGCAGCATGAGCCCGCGCCAGGCCAGGCGCCCGGCGCGGCCCATGGCCAGCGCCACCTGCTCCACCAGCGCCTCGTGTGGCGTGCGCGCGGCCTTGTTGGTGGCGAACACGCGCGCCAGGGTCTGGATACCAGCGTCCGTCACGCGCAGGGTCTCGTGGCCGTCGGGCGAGCGCACGCGCTCCACCTGCCCGGCGGCGAGCAGTTCCACCTCCAGCATGTCGTGGCAGGGCCAGCCAGCGGAGCGGTAGATCTCGCGCAGGCGGCGGTGGTGGTGCCGGGTCAGGAAGGGCGCATCGCTCATGGACTGATGATATGTCCAGTACGATGCCGGGACCCAACGCCCCATGAACACCGAAACCCGCCTGGTCGATGACGCCACCGATGACGCCCCGCTGGGCGTGGTGGCGGTGCGCGCGCTGTGCGACTTTGCGGCGCGCGCGGGCGATCTGGACCTGCGGTTCACGCCCTCGCCCAGCGGCGCCGAAGGGGTGGAAGGGCACGGCGAGGTGACCTCGCGCCGGGCTGCCAGCTACCAGCGCGAGGTGCCACTGGCCACGGTGTGCCACGGCCTGCGTGTGCAGGGCCGCGCCGACGGCTGGGACCCGGACGCGCGCCGGGTGGAGGAAATCAAGACGCACCGCGGCGACGTGGCCCTGATCGCCCCCAACCGCCGCGCCCTGCACCGCGCACAGGCCATGGTGTACGGCCACATCCTGTGCCAGCAGCTGGTGCTGGAGGGGCTGGAGATCGCGCTGGTGTACTTCAACATCGACACGCAGACCGAGACCCCGCTGCTGCAGTGGCACAACGCGGCCGAGCTGCGCGCGCAATTTGAAGACCTGTGTGCGCGCTACGCCGGCTGGGCGCGGGTCGAGCGCGCGCACCGCGTGGCACGCGACGCGGCGCTGCGCGAACTGGCGTTTCCGTTCCCCAGCTTCCGCGCCGGCCAGCGCGCGCTGGCCGAGGCGGTGTACCGCACGCACCGCCACGGCCGGGTGCTGATGGCGCAGGCGCCCACCGGCATTGGCAAGACCCTGGCCACGCTGTTCGCGGCGCTCAAGGCCGCGCCCGGCAGCGGCCCGGACGCCGGGACCGACAAGGTGTTCTACCTGACAGCCAAGACACCCGGGCGCCAGCTCGCAATGGACGCGCTGGACCGGCTCGCGCAGAGCGGCACCCCGCGCGCGATTCCGCTGCGCGTGCTCGAACGCGTGGCGCGCGACAAGGCCTGCGAGCACCCGGACAAGGCCTGCCACGGCGAGAGCTGCCCGCTCGCGCGCGGCTTCTACGACCGCCTGCCCGCCGCCCGCGAAGCCGCGGCGCAGGCCGGCCGGCTGGACAAGACCGCGCTGCGCGAGGTGGCGCTGGCGCACAGCGTGTGCCCCTACTACCTGGGCCAGGAAATGCTGCGCTGGAGCGACGTGGCGGTAGGCGACTTCAACCACTTTTTCGACCACGGCGCCGCCTGGCACGCGCTGACCGAGGCCAACGGCTGGACGGTGGGCCTGCTGGTGGACGAGGCGCACAACCTGATCGAGCGCGCGCGGCGGATGCACAGCGCGACGATGGACCCTGCGGCCTTCCAGGCGCTGCGCCAGAGCGCGCCCGCGGCGCTGAAAAAGCCGCTGGACAAACTGCAGCGCCGCTGGAGCACGCTGGGCAAAGAACAGACGCAGGATCACCAAGTGCTGCCGGACGTGCCCGGTGAATTCGTGACCACGCTGCAAGGCGTGTGCAGCGACATCGGCGACCACCTGGCGCAGCATCCGCAGGACGCGGTGGACGGTCCGCTGCAGCGCTGGTGGTTCGACGCGCTGCACTTTCTGCGCGTGGCCGAGGCCTTCGGTGACCACTCGCTGTGCGACCTCACCCGCGCGTCTCAAGGTCGCACCCGCCACCCGCAACTGGCCATCCGCAACGTGGTGCCCGGCCCGCTGCTGGCGCCGCGCTGGGCCACGGCGCACAGCGCCACGTTGTTCTCCGCCACGCTCGCACCCATGGACTACGTGGCCGACCTGCTGGGTTTGCCGGCCGACACGCTGCGGCTGGACGCGCCCTCGCCGTTCAGCGCCGACCAGCTGGCGGTGCGCATCGCGCCACACATCTCCACACGCTGGGCCGACCGCCTGACCTCATTGGACGCGGTGGTGCAGGTGATCGCTGCGCAGTACCAGGCCGCACCCGGCAACTACCTGGCCTTCTTCAGCAGCTTCGACTACCTGCAGCAGGCGCTGGACCGGCTGCAGCAACATCACCGCGAACTGCCGGTGTGGGCGCAGTCGCGCGGCATGGGCGAGCCCGAGCGCGAAGCCTTCATCGCCCGCTTCACCGAACACGGCCAGGGCATCGGTTTTGCGGTGCTGGGCGGGGCGTTCGGCGAGGGCATCGACCTGCCGGGCCGCCGCCTGATCGGCGCGTTCATCGCCACGCTGGGCCTGCCGCAGGTGAACCCGGTCAACGAGCAGATGCGCGCGCGGCTGCAGGCCCGGTTTGGCCGCGGTTACGAGGATGCCTACCTGTTCCCCGGCCTGCAGAAGGTGGTGCAGGCGGCTGGCCGCGTGATCCGCAGCGAACAGGACCACGGCACCGTGTGGCTGCTGGACGACCGCTTTGCGCGCACCGATGTGCGGCGCCTGCTGCCGGCATGGTGGCGGGTGACCGTGGAACGCGAGCCGCCCGGGCTGACTACTGGCGGAACAGCGTGAACCAGGCTTCGCGGCGGCGGATGCGCCAGCCCTCGGGTGTTTTCGCCAGCAGGTCGCGGATCTCGCCGACCTGCTGCTGCGCATCGGCCGGGCGCCCGCGCGGGGTGGCTGCGTCGCTGTGCCGACCGCTCCACAGCAGCACGGTGCAGGCCGCCTGCGCGGTGCCGGCGGTCAGGTCCACCCGCACGCGCTGGTTGCTCACCAGGTGGCGCGTGAGGCGCTCTGGATCGCGCGCGGCGTAGGCCGCGACGATGGCCGGGCGCCCGACCAGTTCGGTGCCGTCGGGCCGCACCAGCACGCCCCGCGTCTCGAACAGGTCGGCAAAGGCCAGGAAGTCACGGCCGTCCACCGCGTCGGCGGCGGCGAGCACGAGGTCGCGGCAGGCGGCTTCGGCCACCAGGGTGTCCATGGCAGTGTTCATGGCGGCGGTTCAGGGGGTGAGCACGAGGTGGCCCACGGCGGTGTTGGACGCGGGCACATGGTAGAAGCGGTGCACGCAGGTGGGCGCGCGGCCGTCGGCGCGTTCGGGCATGGCGCCGCGCGCGACCAGCCACATCACCAGCTCGATGCCTTCGCTGCCCGCCTCGCGCACGTAGTCCACGTGCGGGATGGCGGCGGCCGCTTCGGGCACGGTGGTCAGCATGTCCATGAAGGCGTGGTCGAACACCGGGTTGATCAGCCCCGCGCGCGGGCCTTGCAGCTGGTGGCTCATGCCCCCGGTGCCCCAGACCTGCACGTTGAGGTCGTCGCCGTAGCTCTCCACCGCCTTGCGGATGGCGCGACCCAGCGCCAGGCAGCGGCGGCCGCTGGGCACGGGGTACTGGACCACGTTCACAGCCAGCGGGATCACCGGGCAGGGCCAGCGGAAGTCGTGCGCGGGCGGCTGGCCGAACAGCAGTGACAGCGGCACGGTCAGCCCGTGGTCCACGTCCATGCGGTTGACCAGCGTGAGATCGAAGTCGTCCTGGATCACGCTTTGCGCGATGTGCGCGGCCAACTCAGGGTGGCCCTGCACTACCGGCACCGGGCGCGCGCCCCAGCCCTCGTCGGCGGGTGCGTACGACTCGCCGGTGCCGATGGCGAAGGTGGGCACCAGGTCAGGACCAAAGGCGGTGGCGTGGTCATTGAAAACCAGCACGACCACATCGGGCGGGTTCTCGCGCAGCCAGGCGCGCGAGGCCTCGTAGCCGGCGAACACCGGCGCCCAGTAGGGCTCGGCCGCACGGCCGTGGTCCAGTGCGGCGCCGATGGCGGGCACATGCGAGGTGTAGACGGTGGCGCTGATCTGGGCCATGTCAGCGGCGCCCGGCCGCCCGAAGCTGCTGACGCACCCCCTCGGGGGGCAGCGAGCGAAGAGAGCGTGGGGGTTGTTTCATGTCAGTTGCCCTAGGTTTGGTTGTGTGACCACTCGTGCCGGTAGCGGTTGCCCTCGATCGGGCGACCGCCGCGCAGCATCATGTCGCGGTAGTCGGCCTCGTCCATGCCGGTCATGCGGCCCACCATCTGCTGCACGCTGATGCCGTCGGTGGCGGCGATCTTGACCAGGAAGTACACGTTGCCGCCCAGCGCCAGGCAGCGGTTCATGTCGCGGTCGAGCACAGCCTGGCGCTGCTTGTCGCTCATGGGCCATTCGGCCAGGTAGGCCGCTTCGTCGGCCTTGAAGCGCTCGCGGTTGGCGGCCTTCATCAACGACATGCAAAACTGGTTGAGCCCGTAGCCCTTGCGCGCCTGCTGCGCGTCGAACAGCACGGTGCCGGGGATGTCGTTGAAGTCGCCTGTGGGCATGGGCTTCCTTTCGTTGGCTTAGAGCGCCTGCAGCCAGCGCAGCAGCGCAGCGGCCACGGCGTGAGGCCGCTCCATGGGCGCCATGTGGCCGGCGTCTTCGATCACCTCGAACACGGCGCCGGGCACCAGCGCGTGCATGGCCTCGTGCTGCGGCACGGGGGCCCAGCTGTCCTGCCGGCCGCACAGCACCAGGGTGGGCACGCGGACGGCGCACAGCACCCCGGTGGCGTCGGGCCGCTGCAGCAGGGCACGGATCTGGCGTTCGAACACGTCGGGGCTCTTGCGCGCGAACATGTCCACGATGGCGCCGATCAGAGGCGCGTCCTGCAGGCGGTCCGGGTGCACCATGCCCTGCACCCACTGCGTGGCCATGGCGCGCACGCCGTCGCGGCACGCCACGGCCAGCAGGGCATGGCGCTTGCGTGCCTCTTCTTCACCGGGGGCACCGGCGGCGCGCGCGAGGTAACCGGTGTCGAGCAGGGCCACGCGGCTCACGCGGTCGGGCGCGCTGCGCAGCACCTCCAGCGCCACGCGGGCGCCCATGGAATGGCCCGCCAGCGCAAAGCGCGGCGGTGCGCCGGCCAGCAGTTGCTGCGCCATCTGCGGCAGGTGGTCGGCGTCGCCATGGTCCACCACCCGGCAGTCCCGCCCGCCGGCTTGCAAAGCCGGCAGCAGCGGCTGCCACACCGTGGCGTCACACATCAGGCCCGGCACCAGCAACAGGGGTTCACGCGGCATGGGCGGCTCCGGTCTTGCGCACCACGCCCAGCAAGCCGTCCAGCAGCTCGGGCTGCGCGGCCAGTGCGTCGGCCGCGCCGCTGTGCACCACGCTGCCATGGTCCAGCACCACGGCGCGGTGGCTGATGCGCAGGATGGCCTGCGGGTGCTGCTCGACGATGATGGCCGAGAGCCCCTCGTCGCGAGTGATGCGGGCAATGGCGCGCAGCAGCTCTTCCACGATGATGGGCGCCAGGCCTTCGAGCGGTTCGTCCAGCAGCAACAGGCGCGGGTTGAGCACCAGCGCGCGGCCCACGGCCAGCATCTGCTGTTCGCCGCCCGAGAGCTGGGTGCCCAGGTTGGTCTTGCGCTCGGCCAGGCGCGGGAACAGTTCGTACACGCGCTCGGGCGTCCAGGGCCGGTTGCCACTGCCGGTGCGGGCCGGGCGCGCCACCGCGGTCAGGTTTTCGTGCACGGTGAGCGACTTGAAGATGTTGCGCTCCTGCGGCACCCAGCCGATGCCGGCGGCCGCGCGCTCGTGCGCGGGCAGGCGGTGCAGCTCCACGCCACCCAGCACGATGCGCCCGCCATGCTGGCGCGTGGCGCCGGCCAGGGTGTTCATGAGAGTGGTCTTGCCGGTGCCGTTGCGGCCCAGCAGCGCCAGGGTTTCGCCCTCGGCGAGGGCGGCGTGTACGCCGTTGAGCACCACCGCCTCGCCGTAGCCGGCGCTGAGGTTTTCAATCTGCAGCAAGTCAGCCATGGATGGCCTCCCCATGACCGAGGTACACCGCCTTGACCTGCGGGTCGTTGGCGATCGCCTCGGGCGTGCCCTCGACCAGCACCGCGCCGTTGACCAGCACGGTGATGAAGCGGGCGAATTCAAACACCAGGTCCATGTCGTGCTCGATCAGCAGCACCGACACATCGGCCGGCAGCGCGGCCACGGTGCGCAGCAGTTCTTCGCGCTCGCCCGCGGGCACGCCTGCCACCGGTTCGTCGAGCAGCAGCACGCGCGGTTCGCAGGCCAGTGCGATCGCGATCTCCAGCAAGCGACGCTTGCCGTAGGCCAGGTGTTCGGTGCGCACATGGCGGACGTCGCCCAGGTGGAACTGCTCCAGCAACCGGTCACAGCGTTCGTTCACAGCCGGCTGACGGCCCAGCGGCTGCCACCAGCGCCCACCCAGGCCCAGGTGCTGCGCCACCACCATGGCCAGGGTTTCCTGCGGCGTGAGGCTGTTGAACAGCTGGTTGATCTGGAAGGTGCGCACCATGCCGCGGCGCACGCGCTGGTGCGGTGCGAGGTGGGTGATGTCGTCACCATCGAGCAGGATGCGGCCGGCCGAGGGTTCGAGCACGCCCGTCAGCAGGTTGATCAGCGTGGTCTTGCCCGCGCCGTTGGGGCCGATGAGCGCGTGGCGCGCGCCGTGGTGCACGTTGAGGCTCACGTCCTGCGTGGCGGCGATGCCGCCGAAGCGCTTGACCAGGCCTTCGGTCCTGAGCACGGTGTGGGTGGTGGAAGCGTTCATGCCGCGCCCTTTCGAGAGAACCAGGTCCAGGGCTTGAGCAGGCGCTCGCGCCCGACCAGCACCAGCACCACCAGGAACAGGCCGACCCAGAAATTCCAGTACTGCGGGGTGATGCCGGCCACCACGTCGTGCAGCAGCTTGAACACCACCGCACCGAACACGCCGCCGTACAGCCAGCCCACGCCCCCGATCACCAGCATCATCACGACATCGGCCGAGCGTTCGATGGAGAACACGTCGAGCGAAGCGAAGCCGGTGGTCTGGGCCAGCAGCGCACCGGCAGCGCCCGCCATGCCAGCGGCCAGGGTGTAGACCACCGACAGGCGCGAAAGCACAGGGATGCCGACGGCCATGGCACGCAGACGGTTGTCGCGTACGGCCTTGAGGGTGGCGCCAAACGGCGAATGCACCAGCCGCCGCGCCAGCACAAAACACAGCAGCAGCACGGCCAGCGAATACCAGGCGGCCACCTGCCCGTACAGGTCGAACTCGAAGCGGCCGAGCAGCGGACCGATGGTCACGCCCTGCAGGCCGTCGGCGCCGCCGGTGAGCCAGTCGAGCTTGTTGGCCAGTTCGAACAGGATGAGCGTCAGCCCCAGCGTGACCATGATGCGGGTGAGGTCGGTGCCGCGCAGGATGGTGAGCGAGAACAGCGCGCCCAGCAGCGCCCCCGCCACCGTGCCCACCAGCAGGCCCACCAGCGGGTCGGGCATGACGTGTTTGGCGAACAGCGCGGCGCTGTAGGCGCCAAAGCCCAAAAAGGCCGCGTGCCCCAGCGAGACGATGCCGGTGTAGCCCAGGATCAGGTCCAGCGACACCGCGAACAGCGCGACGATGGCGACCTCGTTGATGATGAGCGCGTGCTCTTTGAACAGCCAGGGCGTGACCAGCGCGGCCAGCCAGAGCAGCGGCTCCCAGGGTCGCCAGCGGGCCTGCGCGGCCAGGGGATTGGATGCGGTCATTTGCCACCTCCCAAGCGTGAGAACAGGCCGTGCGGGCGCCAGATGAGGATGGCGATCATGAGCGTGTAGACGATGAAGCCCCCGAGCTTGGGGATGTAGTACTTGCCCGCCACGTCGGCGATGCCCAGCAGCAGCGCCGCCAGCAGCGGGCCGGTGATGGACGAGGTGCCGCCGACGGCGACGACGATGAGGAAATAGACCAGGAACTTGAGCGGGAAGCTCGGGTCCAGGCCCAGCACCTCGGCGCCCAGCGCACCGCCCAGGCCGGCCAGACCCGAGCCCACCGCGAAGGTGGCGGCGAACACCAGGTTGACGTTGATGCCCAGGCTGGCGGCCACGCGCGGGTCGTCCACGCTGGCGCGCAGCCGGCTGCCAAAACGCGTGCGCGAGAGGATGAACTGCAGGCCCACGGTGAGCGCGGCGCAGATGGCGATGATGAACAGCCGGTAGTGCCCCATGCCCAGCGCACCGTCGAACCACTCGGTGCGGCCGAGCAGCCATTCCGGCAGCTGGATGATCTGCTGCTGCGAGCCCATGAAGTAGTCGGTGGCGGCCACGGCCATGAAGGTCAGGCCGATGGAGAACAGCACCTGGTCGAGGTGCGGTTTCTTGTACATGGGCCGGTAGAGCGTGCGTTCGAGCACCGCCCCCACCAGCGCCGCAGCGCCGAACGCGATGGGCAGGCAGGCCAGGAAGGGCAGGCCGTGGTGCTGCATGAGCGCGACCGTGAGGTAGCCGCCGAGCATGGCGAAGGCGCCGTGGGCCAGGTTGATGAAGTTCATCAGCCCCATGGTCACCGACAGGCCCACGGCCAGGATGAACAGGAGCATGCCGTAGGCAATGCCGTCGAAGAGGATGGTCAGCATGGGACGTGTGGACCCCTGGGCGGGTGCACGGAGCACCCGCCGTCAGGGTCTGGAAGGGACGGGAGAAGGGGCGCGGCCGGGGCCTGGCCTCACTGGGCCTTGCCCGGGTCCTTGACGTCGGTCACGGTCTGGATCTCGGTGTTCCACATCTGGCCGTTGATGCGCTCGACCTTGCGCACATAGACGTTGTGCACCACGTCGCGGGTCTGCGCGTCGATGTAGATCGGGCCGCGCGGGCTCTCGAACACCTGGCCCTTCATCGCGTTGAGCAGGGCCTCGCCGCCCTCACCCTTGGTCTTCTTGGCGCCTTCGTAGATCACGCGCATGCCGTCGTACGCGCCCACAGCCATGAAGTTGGGCCGCATGCCGTTGTTGGCCTTGCCGAAGGCTTCAACGAACTTCTTGTTCAGCGGCGAGTTGTGCGCGGCCGAGTAGTGGTGCGCGGTGACCACGCCCAGGGCCACGTCGCCCATGCCGTTGAGGATGTCGTCATCGGTCACGCTGCCTTCGGCGATCATGCGGATGCCGGCCTTGTCCAGGCCGCGTTCGGCGAACTGTTTCATGAGCGCCGAGCCGGCGCCCGAGGGCACGAAGGTGAACAACGCGTCGGGCTTGGCGTCGCGCACCTTCTGCAGGAAGGGCGCGAAGTCTGGGCTGCGCAGCGGCACGCGCAGGGTCTCGATCACGACACCGCCGTTGGCCTGGAAGCGCTGGCTGAAGAACTTCTCGGAGTCCACGCCGGGGGCGTAGTCGGTCACCAGGCTCACCACCTTCTTGATGTTGTTCTTGGTCGCCCAGTCGGCCAGCACCGTCACCACTTGCGGCACGGTGAAGCTGGTGCGGATGATGTAGGGCGAAGCCTGCGTGATGCTGGAGGTGGCCGCGGCCATCACCACCAGCGGGGTCTTGGACTGGGTGGCCACCGGTGCGGTGGCAAAGGCCAGCGGCGTGAGGCCGAAGCCGGCCAGCACCTGCACCTTGTCGTTGATCACCATCTCCTGCGCGATGCGTTTGGTCACGTCGGGCGCACCGGTGTCGTCCTTGACGATCAGCTGCACCTTCTTGCCCGCCACGGTGTCGCCGTTCTGCGCCACGTACAGGCGTGCGGCGGCTTCGAGCTGCTTGCCGGTGGAGGCGAACGGCCCGGTCATGGGCAGGATCAGGCCGATCTTGAAGGTGTTGTCCTGGGCCGCGGCGTGGCCCAGGCTGCCGGCCAGCGCGAGGGCGGCGGCTGCGCGGATGAAGTGGCGTTTCTGCATGGTCTGTCTCCTGGTGTTTGCGGGTTTTCCCGTATGCACGCCACTGCACGGTGGCGGCTGTTCAGGTTGCGAATGATCTGCGCCGCAGGCGACAGGGTCCAATGCTTTTGCCGGATCAGCTATGCAGTTTGCTTATTCACTCAGGTGGCAGCGGTGTCGCCGGCGATCTGCCGTGACACGCGTCGCAGCGCATCCAGCAGCGCCTGCGCCGCCGGTGTGGGCAGGTGGTCCGACCGGCGCACCAGACCGATCATGCGCGGCTCGTGGCGCACCGGCACCGGCAGCTCCACCAGCAAACCGGCGCGGATCTCGTCCTGCAGATGGCGCGGCGACATCAGCGCCAGGCGGTCGCTGCGGGCCAGCAGCGCCTGCATCATCAGCGCGCTGTTCACGCGCAGCGCGTCGGCCGGGATGGGGATGCCCGCCACCTGCAGCGCCTGCTCGAAGGCCACCTGTGCGGGCGTGTTCGGCATCGGCATGATCCAGGCCGATTCGCGCAGGTCTTTCCAGACCAGTCGAGGGCGCTGCGCCAGCGGGTGGGCGGCGCGCGCCACCACCGCGAGGCGGTCGAGGAACAGGGTTTCCTGCTGCAGATCGGCGCCGGGCAAGGCGGGCCGCAGCGCGCCCACGATGAGGTCGATGTCGGCCTGGCGCAGCTGGTGCAGCAGCGCGTCGTAGGTGCCGTCGACGATGGTGATGGCCACACCGGGGTGGGTCTGCAGCACGCGGTCCACCGCGAGCGAGAGCAGGTGCCCGGTGGAGAACGGCAGCGTGCCGATAACCAGCCGGCCCTGCACGACGCCACGCCGTGCGGCCAGCTCGTCACCAGCCTGCTGCAGCTCGGCCCGCGCGAGCTTGAAGGCCTGCAGCGTGGCCTCGCCGGCTTCGGTCAGGCGCAGGCCCTTGCGGGCCCGCACGAACAGCGGTGCGCCGGCCATGTGTTCGAGCTGCGCCAGCGTCTGGTGCACCGCTGGCTGGCTGATGCCCAGCGCGCGGGCGCTGGCGGTTTCGGTGCTGGTCTGCGACAGCGACAGCAGCACTGCCATGTGGCGCGCGCCCACGCCGCCGGCCAGGCGGCTGCCGGTCCAGCCCAGCGTGTCCGGGGTGTGGCCGCGACGGACGGGCGCATCGGCCTGTGCGAGTTGCGCCAGGCCGCGCGCAGCGCGCACGGCGAGCGCCTGACCCAGAGGCGTGGGCACCATGCCACGGCCCGAACGTTCGAACAGGGCGCCGCCCACATCGGCCTCCAGCGTCTGGACGGCGCGCACCACGGACGACTGCGACAGGTGCAGCGCGCTGGCCGCGGCCACGGTGCTGCCCGTGGCCGCGACGGCGCACAGCGCGCGCAGCGGCTTGAGCTGGTTCACCAGTTGCGGGACGTCGGGCATGCAAGAACCTCGGGGCCAAGGCGGTGCACCGATTATGGGAGCGCAGCCGGAGCACACCGTGTGTGCTGGGGCGTGTCATATAGTCCGGCTCAGCACCCGCCGTGGACCCACACCGATGACGCCGCCCCGCCCCGCCGCCGCTCCTGCCAGCCCCCCCGCCGTGGCGGCCAGTCCCATCCCGGACAGCGGCATCGCGCTGCAGGCCGAGCCGGGCCACCTGATCCGCCGCGCGCACCAGCTGGCGGTGTCCACCTTCCACGAGACGCACGGCCGCCAGATCACGCCGGTGCAGTACGCCATCCTGCGCGCGCTGCAGGACACGCCGGGCATCGACCAGGTGACGCTGGCCGACAAGGTGGCGCTCGACACCTCGACCACCGCCGACATCGCCACCCGGCTGGAAAGCAAGGGCTGGATCGTGCGCAAGCTGCTGCCACGCCGCCAGCGCGCGCTGCACCTCACACCCGAAGGCGAAGCGGTGCTGGCCGAGATGCTGCCGCGCGTGGTGCCCATGTACCGCCAGTTGCTGGCGCCGCTGGCGCCCGCCGAGCAGTCCGAGTTCCTGCGCCTGCTGCGCAAGTTCGTGCTGCTCAACGAACCCGCTGCCACCGATCCGGCCTCAGACCCGGATGCGGGAAAACCCGCAGCCTGACCCCCTTCTGTTGTCTTTCCCAAGTTCCTACAATCCACCACATTCAGCATACTGAATGAAGTCACCCACCCACTACTGGAGACGCCCCATGTTCCCCCTCAACACCTGGTACGTCGCTGCGCGCAGCGAAGAGAGTCCCGCCGACAAGCCGCTGGGCCGGCGCATCTGCAACCAGCCCATGGCTTTCTTCCGCAACAGCGCGGGCGTGGTGGCGGCGGTGCTCGATTTTTGCCCGCACCGCGGCGCGCCGCTGTCGCTGGGTTTTGTCGAAGGCGACACCCTGGTGTGCGGCTACCACGGCCTGGCCCTGGGCTGCGAC
>CALRYD010000067.1:0-18687 GCA_943372305.1 Hydrogenophaga intermedia
GCCAGCCAGATCTTCCACCTGCTGCGCCGCCAGGTCATCCGCAACCTGCGCAAGCCGCTGGTGATCTTCACGCCCAAATCGCTGCTGCGCAACAAGGACGCGACCTCGCCGCTGTCCGAGTTCACCAAGGGCGGTTTCCAGACCGTGATCCCGGAGAACAACGAGGCGGTGATCAAGAAGGCCGAGAAGGTCAAGCGCGTGATCTGCTGCTCGGGCAAGGTGTACTACGACCTGGTCAAGAAGCGCGAAGAGCGTGGCGACGACGACGTGGCCATCCTGCGTGTGGAGCAGCTCTACCCGTTCCCGCACAAGGCCTTCGGCGCCGAGCTGAAGAAGTACCCGAACGCCACCGACATCGTATGGTGCCAGGACGAGCCTCAGAACCAGGGTGCCTGGTTCTTCGTGCAGCACTACATCCACGAGAACATGCTCGACGGGCAGAAGCTGGGTTACGCCGGCCGCGCCGCTTCGGCATCGCCCGCCGTGGGGTACGCGCACCTGCACCAGGAGCAGCAGAAGACGCTGATCGAAGCGGCCTTCGGCAAGCTCAAGGGCTTCATCCTCACCAAGTAACCCGGACCCGCGCTGGCCCTCCCTGGCCCTGAAGGGCTTCAGGCCCGGCCGGCGCGCATCGAACACATCAAGGTAGAAGACACATGGCAATCGTAGAAGTCAAAGTTCCGCAGCTGTCCGAATCCGTGGCCGAAGCCACCCTGCTGCAATGGAAGAAGAAGGTCGGTGACTCGGTCACCGCCGATGAAATCCTGATCGACATCGAGACCGACAAGGTCGTGCTGGAGTGCCCGGCGCCGTCGTCCGGCGTGCTGGTGGAAATCGTGCAAGGCGACGGCGCCACTGTCGCCGCTGACCAGCTGATCGCCAAGATCGACACCGCCGCTGTGGCGGGCGCGGCCGCTCCGGCCGCCGCACCGGCTGCCGTTGCCGCCCCGGCCCCTGTGGCCGCAGCGCCGGCTGCCGCCGCTGCCGCGTCCACCAGCAAGGCCGGCGTGGCCATGCCCGCCGCCGCCAAGCTGATGGCCGACAACGGCATGGCCGCTGGCTCCGTGGCCGGCACCGGCAAGGACGGTCGCGTGACCAAGGGCGACGTGCTGGCCGCTGCCGCCGCGCCCAAGGCCGCTGTGGCCGCACCGGTGGCCATCCCCACCGGCGCACCGACCAAGGTGCTGCCGCAGGTGGCCATGGTCGCGCCCGACCTGGGCGATCGCCCTGAAGAGCGCGTGCCGATGACCCGTCTGCGTGCCCGCGTGGCCGAGCGTTTGCTGCAGTCGCAGTCGACCAACGCCATCCTGACCACCTTCAACGAAATCAACATGGCCCCGGTCATGGAGATGCGCAAGCGCATGCAGGAGCGCTTCGAGAAGGAACACGGCGTCAAGCTGGGCTTCATGAGCTTCTTCGTCAAGGCGGCTGTGCACGCCCTCAAGAAGTTCCCGATCCTGAACGCCTCGGTCGACGGTAACGACATCGTCTACCACGGCTATTTCGACATCGGTATCGCCGTCGGTTCGCCGCGCGGCCTGGTGGTGCCCATCCTGCGCAACGCCGACCAGATGAGCTTCGCCGAGATCGAAAAGAAGATCGCTGAATTCGGCCAGAAGGCCAAGGACGGCAAGCTGGGCATCGACGACATGACCGGTGGCACGTTCTCAATTTCCAACGGCGGTACCTTCGGCTCGATGATGTCGACCCCCATCATCAACCCGCCGCAGTCGGCCATCCTGGGCGTGCACGCCACCAAGGACCGCGCCATGGTCGAAAACGGCCAGGTCGTGGTGCGCCCGATGAACTACTTCGCCATGTCCTACGACCACCGCATCATCGACGGCCGCGAAGCCGTGCTGGGTCTGGTGGCCATGAAGGAAGCGCTGGAAGATCCGGCCCGCCTGCTGTTTGATATTTGACCCACCCCCGTTTCTTGCTCACTTCGTGTAGCCGAATCCCCCCTCAAGGGGGCAATCCCTGCGGCACGGCAAAGCCGGTTCCGCGGGATTTCTGGAAGGCGCTCGCGTCGCGTGATGGCGTTGACGTTCCTTCCGGGGTTCGAAGAACCTCATTGAAAGAACATCATGTCTCAAGCATTTGACGTCGTCGTGATCGGCGCCGGCCCTGGCGGCTACATCGCCGCCATCCGCGCAGCCCAGCTGGGCTTCAAGGTCGCCTGTCTCGACGAGTGGAAGAACGCCGCTGGTGGCCCCGCCCCCGGCGGTACCTGCACCAACGTCGGTTGCATCCCGTCCAAGGCGCTGCTGCAGTCCAGCGAGCACTTCGAGCACGCCAACCACCACTTCGCCGACCACGGCATCAGCACCGGCAAGGTGACGATGGATGTGGCCAAGATGGTGGGTCGCAAGGACACCGTCGTGAAGCAGAACAACGACGGCATCCTCTACCTGTTCAAGAAGAACAAGGTCACCTTCTTCCACGGCCGCGGTTCGTTTGCCAAGGCGGCTGACGGTGCCTACGAGATCCAGGTGACCGGTGCCAAGGACGAGGTGATCACGGGTAAGCAGGTCGTGATCGCCACCGGCTCCAACGCCCGCGCGCTGCCGGGCGTGCCGTTCGATGAAGAAACCGTGCTGTCCAACGACGGTGCCCTGCGCATCGGCGCCGTGCCCAAGAAGCTGGTGCTGATCGGCTCCGGTGTGATCGGCCTGGAGATGGGCTCGGTCTGGCGCCGCCTGGGCGCGGACGTCACCATCCTCGAAGGTCTGCCGACCTTCCTGGGCGCGGTGGACGAGCAGATCGCCAAGGAAGCCAAGAAGGCCTTTGACAAGCAGGGCCTGAAGATTGAGCTGGGCGCGAAAGTCGGCGAGATCAAGACCACCAAGAAGGGCGTGAGTGTCGCCTACACCAACGCCAAGGGCGAAGCCCTGACGCTGGACGCGGACAAGCTGATCGTCTCCATCGGCCGCGTGCCCAACACCATCGGCCTGAACGCCGAGGCGGTGGGCCTGCAGCTGGACGAGCGCGGCGCCATCGTCGTCGACGGCGATTGCAAGACCAACCTGCCCGGCGTCTGGGCAGTGGGCGACGTGGTGCGCGGCCCGATGCTGGCGCACAAGGCGGAAGAAGAGGGCGTTGCCGTGGCCGAGCGCATGGCCGGCCAGCACGGTCACGTCAACTTCAACACCATTCCCTGGGTGATCTACACCAGCCCTGAAATCGCCTGGGTCGGCCGCACCGAGCAGCAGCTCAAGGCCGACGGCGTGGCGTACAAGGCGGGCACCTTCCCGTTCCTGGCCAACGGCCGCGCACGCGCACTGGGCGACACGACCGGCATGGTCAAGTTTCTGGCCGACGCCAAGACCGACGAAATCCTCGGCGTGCACATCGTGGGCCCGATGGCTTCCGAGCTGATTTCCGAGGCGGTGGTCGCCATGGAGTTCAAGGCCAGCGCCGAAGACATCGCCCGCATCTGCCACGCGCATCCGTCGCTCTCGGAAGCGACCAAGGAAGCCGCGCTGGCGGTCGACAAGCGCACCCTGAACTTCTGATCAGGGTCGCCTCTTGTCGGTCCGCAGCACCTACGAAGCCGAGCTCAAGGCGCGCGGCTATACCACCGATCCCGCCCAGCAGCGTGCCATTGACGCACTGGAGCGGTGTGCCCTGGAATGGACGAACTACAAGCAGAAGCGCTCCAACGCGCTGAAGAAAATGTTCGTCAAGCCGGAGATCCCCCGCGGGGTCTACATGTTCGGTGGGGTGGGGCGCGGCAAGAGCTTCCTGATGGACTGCTTCTTCAACGCGGTCCCGATCCGGCGCAAGACGCGGCTGCACTTCCACGAATTCATGCGGGAAGTGCACCGCGAACTGCGCGAGCTGCAGGGAACGGTCAACCCGCTGGACGAGCTGGGCGCGCGCATCGCCAAGCGCTACAAGCTGATCTGCTTCGACGAATTCCACGTGGCGGACGTCACCGACGCCATGATCCTGCACCGCCTGCTGGACGCCCTGTTCAAGGCCGGCGTGGGTTTCGTCACCACCTCCAACTTCCACCCGGACGGGCTGTACCCCAACGGCCTGCACCGCGACCGCATCCTGCCGGCGATCGAGCTGCTCAAACAGAAGCTGGAAGTGCTCAGCGTGGACAACGGTACCGATTACCGCCAGCGCACGCTGACGCACATCGACCTCTACCACTGCCCGCTGAGCGAGGCGGCCGATGCCGCCATGCAGAAGACCTTCAGCGAGCTCGCTGAGGCGCACGACGAAGACCCGGTGATGCACATCGAGTCGCGCCAGATCCGTTCGATCCGGCGTGCCGGTGGCGTGATCTGGTTCGACTTCCGCACGCTGTGCGGCGGGCCGCGATCACAGAACGATTACCTGGAAATCGCCACCCAGTTCCACACCGTGCTGCTGTCCAACGTGCCGCAGATGGCGGTGCGCCAGGCGTCGGAAGCCCGGCGCTTCACCTGGCTGGTGGACGTGCTGTACGACCGCCGCGTCACGCTGGTGATGTCGGCCGCCGTGCAACCCGAGCAGCTGTACCTGGAAGGACCGATGTCGCACGAGTTCCCGCGCACCGTGTCGCGCCTGGGAGAGATGCAATCGGCCGAATACCTCGCGCTGGAACACCGCACCGTCGACACCGGTCTGACCTGAGTACGACGATGAATCGGATCTGCCATCGGGTCGTACCGGGGCAGATCGGACCCGCTTGGGGCGCTGCCGCCAGCGCAGCGGACAAGCCTGGGGTCAGGTGAGCGGGTCGAACTTGACGATCACCATCGACAGGTTGTCGCCCATGCCTTTGGCGCGCGAACGCGCCTTCTGGATCAGGAATTCGCATGCCTCGCGCGGCGAGAGCATGGCAATGGTGCTGGCCAGTTCGTCGGGCGAGAAGTAGTGCCACACACCGTCGCTGCAGGCCATGAGCGCGTCGCCCGTCCCGGCCTGCGGCACCACGTGGATGTCCACCGGCGGGTCGTTGTCGGTGCCCAGGCAACCCATCAGGATGTTCGAGTGCGGGTGGTCCAGGGCCTCTTCCTCGCTGATCTCGCCCTGGTTCACCAGCGTCTGGACGTAAGAGTGGTCCATGGTGCGGAACACCATCTTGCCGTTGCGGAAGTGGTAGATGCGCGAGTCGCCCGCGTGGATCCAGTGGCTGTCACCGCCCGGATTGATCAGAAACGCGGCGATGGTGCTGTGCGGCTCCTGTTCGGCCGACACCGCGGTGAGTTTGATCACGAGGTGCGATTCTTCGACGATTTGCCTCAGAACGGCAGAGGCGTCGTCGGTTTCCGGGTCGTAGCGTTCGAACAGCTGGCGCGCGGTGAGCATCACCTGGTCAGAGGCCTTGCGTCCCCCGCTGCGGCCACCCATGCCGTCGGCCACAACGGCCAGCAAGCAGCCGGCCTGGCGCGGATGGTGCAGCAGACAGACCTGGTCTTGCTGGTAGTCGCGATCCCCCCGGTGGATGCCGGTGGATGCGTGGATGCGGTAGCCTTTGGACATGGGGCGAACGGGCGGCGGTGTCGTGCAAAAACGCGTTCAATGGTAACCATGAATGACTACACGGCGTGGGCACCTCACCAAAAAAGCAAAACCCCAATGGCCGATCGTGCGCCCATGGCGCAACCGCTCACCAGAGCTTCCACCAAGCGCTGTTGGCGCTCTTGAAGCCTTGCGATAGGAAGTCGCTCTTGGGGTAGTTGGCCAGCATCACGCGACGCGTGTCGTCACGCAGCTGTGTCATCCCGAGGGCCTCGTAGGACTGCATCAGGATGAACAGGGCTTCCTCACGCGCCGGCGACTGGGGGTAGTCGCTCACCGCCAGTTGCGCGCGGTTGATGGCCGCCACGTGGGCCCCGCGGCTGTGGTAGTACCTCGCCACGTGCACTTCGTACTGGGCAAGCGAATTGACGATGTACGCCATGCGGCTGCGCGCATCAGGGGTGTAGCGTGAATCCGGGAAGCGGGTGGCCAGCTCGCGGAAGGCTTCAAACGACTCCTTGGCCGCTTTCTGGTCGCGCTCGGAGAGGTCCTGACGCGCGATGGAGCCGAAGAGACCGAGGTTGTCGTTGAAGTTGACCAGGCCCCGCAGGTACAGCGCGTAGTCCATGGCGGGGCTGGCGGGGTGCAGGCGCACGAAGCGGGTGAGGGTGGCCAGCGCCTGGGCCTGCTCACCCGATTTGTACTGCGCGTATGCCTTGTCCAGCTGGGCCTGCTGGGCCAGCGGCGTTCCGGCGGCCCGGCCTTCGAGCTTCTCGTACAGGGCGATCGCCTTTTCGTAGGCGCCCGCGTTGCGCTCGTCGGTGGCCTCGCTGTAGAGGCGGTTGGGGCTCCAGCCAGCGGTCTGGTCAACCGGTGTGGTGTTGCAGCCGGTCAGGGCCAGTGCCACGCACAACGCACTCAGTGGCACGACCGATAATCTGGAACCAAGCATCGAGGCATACCTTTACAACAGGATCACGGGATTGACCGCAGAAATTATATCGACGGGGGGTGTCGTGCCCGCCGCCCGAACGGCTTCTTTACCTGAGGGTGACGTGGCGCTGGCGGCCGCTCAGGATGACTGGGCCAGCGAGGCCGAAATCCGCACCTGCGAGGTGCCGCCCGAGATGCACGGCTGGCGCATCGACAAGGCGCTGGCGCAACTGATCCCGGAGTTTTCCCGGTCCTACTTGCAGCAGCTCATGGCCGATGGCTCGGTACAGGTGTGCGGACAGCCCGTGCTCAAGCCCGCTGCGAAGGTGCAGGTGGGTCAGGCCTTGCAGGTGGAGTTGAAGCCCACGCCGCAGGCGATGGCCTTCGTGCCCCAGCCCATGTCACTGGTGGTGCTGCACGAAGACCCCCATTTGTTGGTGATCCACAAGCCGGCCGGCCTGGTGGTGCACCCGGCCCCCGGCCACTGGAGCGGTACCCTGCTCAACGGACTGCTGGCCCACCATGCCGCCGCGGCCAGTTTGCCGCGCGCCGGCATCGTGCACCGCCTGGACAAGGACACGTCGGGCCTGATGCTGGTCGCCAAGAGCCGTCCCGCCATGGACGCGCTGGTGCGCGCCATCGCCGCGCGCGAAGTGCAGCGCGATTACCTGGCGCTGGCACAGGGTCGCTGGACCGGCTCCGAAGAAGTGCTGGTGGACCAGCCCATGGGGCGCGACCCCCACAACCGCCTGCGCATGGCGGTGCTCAAGCCCGAAGCCACCGGTGCCAAAGTGGCGCAGACCACGGTGCGGGTGCTGGATGGGAACGACGCATTCACTTTGGTCGCCTGCAAGCTGCACACCGGGCGTACGCACCAGATCCGCGTGCACATGGCGTGGCTGGGGCACCCGCTGGTGGGGGATGTGGTCTACGGCGGCAAACCCCAGCAGGGCCTGACCCGTCAGGCCCTGCACGCCACGCGCCTGCAGCTGGCGCATCCGATCAGCGGTGAGCGCCTGGCTTTTGTGGCCGATCCACCGCCCGACCTGCTGCAAGGCGTGGCGCTGGCGGGCCTCCGTTACAATCAAGGGTTTTGGGATGCTTGCAATCCCGACCGGTCTGCCCCGCAGCGGCGATGACCCGACCGGCCCGGTTTCTGTGCCGCCTGTTGCACGATCCCATGAGCGGCCTCCTTGCTGCCCCCGCTGTGCATGCAGCGGCCCTTCGCTCCAACGATCTGCCAGTACCGGTCGCTCCGGTCATTGACCCCCTTATTCGATGAACACCACGGATGCCCGCCGCGTCCTCGAGACGGCCCTGATCTGCGCGCCCCAACCGCTGTCGGTGCGGGACATGGGCGTGCTGTTCGATGGCGAACTCGCGCCGGACACGCTCAAGACCTTGCTGGGCGAGCTGCAGCAGGAGTGGACAGGGCGTGGCGTCGAACTGGTGCAGGTGGCCAGCGGCTGGCGTTTCCAGAGCCGGCCCGAGATGCGGACCTTCCTGGACCGTCTGCACCCCGAAAAGCCACCGCGCTACACGCGCGCCACGCTGGAAACCCTGGCCATCATTGCGTACCGCCAGCCGGTCACGCGGGGCGACATGGAAGACATCCGCGGCGTCACCATCAACTCGCTGCTGCTCAAGCAGCTGGAAGACCGGGGCTGGATCGAGGTGATCGGTCACCGCGAAACGGTCGGTCGTCCTGCCCTGTTTGCAACCACCCGCCAGTTCCTGGACGATCTGGGCCTGGCCTCGCTGGACCAGTTGCCGCCCCTGGACAGCAGCGACGTGCAGGAGTCGGCCCTGGGCCGGCTGGACTTTGAAGCCCTCGCGGGCAGCCTGCAGGCCGACGCTGCCGAGGTCGCTGACGCGCCGGCGGTGAGCGCTGCCGAGGCCGACCCGCACACCCAGGCCATTCCTTTTGACGAACCATCGCCCGACGCGGCGCCACAGGACTCCCATGACAACGGTGCCGCACCCGAAGAAAACAAAGCCTGACCTGTCCGGCGCGACAGACCAGCCCGCACAGGCGCCGCAGGCGGACGAAACGTCCGATCTGCGGTTCGATGACGTCGTCAGTGGCGCGTTCGATGCCGAGCAGGCGCAGGACCTGCCCGCGCCCACCAAGCGCGTGCTCGCGCCTCAAGCCGAGTCGCCCAAACTGCACAAAGTGCTGGCCCAGGCCGGCATGGGTTCGCGGCTTGAGATGGAGCAGCTGATCCTTGAAGGCCGCATTTCGGTCAACGGGGAGCCGGCCCACGTGGGCCAGCGCATCCAGTACGGTGACGTGATCAAGGTCAATGGCAAGCCGGTGCGCGTGCGGATGACACCTCCGCCGCCGCGTGTACTGGCTTACCACAAGCCCGCGGGCGAAGTGGTCTCTCACGACGATCCGCAGAACCGTCCCACCGTGTTCCGCCGCCTGCCGCGCCTGTACCAGGGCAAATGGCAGTCGGTCGGGCGGCTGGACCTGAACACCGAGGGCTTGTTGCTGCTCACCGATTCGGGTGAACTTGCCAACCGGCTGATGCACCCGCGCTTTGGCTTGCAGCGCGAATACGCGGTGCGGGTGCTCGGCGCTTTGTCCAACGATGAAAAGCAGCGCCTGCTCGACGGCGTCCGGCTGGACGACGGCATGGCGCAATTCGCCAGCATCGAAGACGGTGGTGGCGAAGGCGCCAACTGCTGGTACCGCGTCACCATCGGCGAAGGCCGCAACCGAGAGGTGCGTCGCATGTTCGAGGCGGTCGGACATGCCGTCAGCCGCCTGATCCGCATCCGCTACGGTGCCATGATGCTACCGCGCGGCCTCAAGCGCGGTGTGTGGTTGGAGCTGGATCAGCGCGACATCGAGCGGCTGACCTCGGCCGCTGGCATGCCTGCCGCTGCCGAGCGTGCGCCGCGTCCCACCGGTCGCCCGGGGCCGTTGCGTGGCAAGGCTGCGCCCAAGCCGGCCGCCAAGAGCGGTGGCCGCACCTACGGCAACCCGGCCGGTAGTCGAGGTGATGCGCCCGATGTGCGGCGCAGCAGCATGTTTGCACCCAGCGACAACAAGGCCCGGCCGGCCAAAGGCGGAGCAGGGCGAGGCGGGGCGGGTACGCAGCAGCCCGATCCGATGAAGACGTCCTTGGGTTACATCGGCCAGGACGCCCTGCAGCGCCAGCGCGAGCAGGCGGGCAAACGGCCGGCCGGTGCGCCGCGTCGCCGCTCGGGTGGGCGCTGACGCCCTGTCCCCCGCTTCCAGGCGCGGGGAACCCGGCAGAGCTTTCCAGGCTCTGAGTTTCGCCCGGTCAATGTAGAATCAAAGGCTTTGCGGCCCGCTGCAAGAAACTGTTTTTCTCCAACAATTCAAGGAATACCATGGCCATCGAACGCACCCTCTCCATCATCAAGCCCGACGCCGTCGCCAAGAACGTGATCGGCCAGATCTACGCCCGTTTCGAAGCCGCCGGCCTGAAGGTTGTGGCCGCAAAGATGGCCCACCTGTCGCAGCGCGAAGCCGAGCAGTTCTACGCTGTGCACAAAGAGCGTCCTTTCTTCAAGGACCTGGTGAGCTTCATGATCTCCGGCCCCGTGATGATCCAAGCCCTGGAAGGTGAAGGCGCGATCGCCAAGAACCGCGACCTGATGGGCGCCACCGATCCCAAGAAGGCTGCCCCCGGCACGATCCGCGCCGACTTCGCCGACAGCATCGACGCCAACGCCGTGCACGGCTCCGACGCTCCTGAAACCGCCGCTGTGGAAGTTGCCTTCTTCTTCCCCGGCATGAACGTGTACTCGCGCTGATCCGCGCGAACACCATGACATGACGGTCAATCTGCTCGACTTCGATCTCGAGGGCTTGGCCGCCTATTGCGAACAGCTGGGCGAAAAGCGCTTCCGCGCCGTCCAGCTTTTTCGCTGGATCCATCAAAAGGGTGCTGCGCGATTCGACGAGATGACCGATCTCGCCAAGAGCCTGCGCGAGAAGCTCCCCGCGGTTTGCAGCATCGACGATCTGCCCGTGCTCTCGCGCCAGGACTCGGCCGACGGCACCATCAAGTGGCTGTTCGATGTGCGCGACGGCAACGCCGTCGAGACCGTGTTCATCCCCGAAGACGACCGCGGCACGCTCTGCATTTCTTCGCAGGCCGGCTGTGCCGTGGGTTGCCGGTTCTGTTCGACCGGCCACCAGGGCTTCTCGCGCAACCTCACCACGGGTGAGATACTGGCGCAGCTCTGGCACGCCGAACATTTCCTGCGCAAGCACCTGAAAACCACCGAGCGCGTCATCACCAACGTGGTGATGATGGGCATGGGCGAGCCGCTGCAGAACTACAACGCGCTGGTGCCCGCGCTGCGCGTGATGCTGGACGACCACGGTTACGGCCTCTCGCGCCGCCGTGTGACGGTGTCCACTTCTGGCGTGGTGCCCATGATCGACCGCCTGGCCAAAGACTGCCCGGTGGCGCTGGCCGTGTCGCTGCACGCGCCCAACGATGCTTTGCGCGACCCGCTGGTGCCCCTCAACCGCAAGTACCCGCTGGCCGAGTTGCTCGACGCTTGTCTGCGCTACCTGCCCGCCGCCCCGCGCGACTTCATCACCTTCGAGTACTGCATGCTCGACGGCGTGAACGACCAGCCCGAGCACGCGCAGCAACTGCTCAAACTGGTCAAGACCCACGGCGGCCGTGGTGTACCTTGCAAGATCAACCTGATTCCGTTCAACCCCTTCCCGGATTCAGGCCTGAAGTGTTCGCCGCGCCCGGTGGTGCTGGCCTTCGGCCGCATTCTCAACGAGGGTGGGGTGGTCACCACGGTGCGCAAGACGCGTGGGGACGACATCGACGCCGCCTGTGGACAGCTGGCCGGTGACGTGCTCGACCGCACCGACGCCGCGCGCCGCCTGTCGCAGCGACGCGTCAGCGAGCAACCCATCCGCTTCGTGGCCACCGCCCCGGGCACAACCAAGGACCAGCAGCCATGACGAAGACATTCCGTTCGGTCGCCGCGAACCCGTCCCAATACCGCTGGGGCCGGTGGTTGCTCCTGGCCGTGGGCGGCTGGGTGGTGGCGATGGGCTTGTCGGGCTGTGCGGGCGGCGCCGGAGCGCCGTCGGCCGCATCGGCGTCCAGTGAACCGGTGACCGAGTCCGATGAGCCGGAAGCCCGCAAGCGCGCCCGCATCCGTCTGGAACTGGCGTCCAACTATTTCGAGAACGGCCAGACCACCGTCGCGCTGGACGAAATCAAGCAGGCGCTGGTGGCCGACCCCAGCTACGCCCCGGCCTTTGTGTTGCGGGGCCTGGTGTACATGCGCATGAACGAAGCCGGCCTGGCCGAAGACAGCTTTCGCCGTGCGTTGCAGCTGAACCCGCGCGACGCCGACGCCTTGCACAACTATGGCTGGTTTGCCTGCCAGCAAGGGCGCCATGCCGAAGCCATCGGCTTCTTTCAGCGTGCCCTGGCCAGCCCGCTCTACGGTGGTCAGGCCAAGACCTTGATGGCCAAAGGCATCTGCCAGACCCGCATGGGCCAGCTGGCCGAGGCCGAGGGCAGTTTTTCTCGCTCGTATGAGCTCGATGCTGCCAACCCCATCACCGGCTACAACCTGGCCTCGCTGCTGTACCGCCGCGGCGAGTTCACCCGCGCCCAGTTCTACATCCGCCGACTGAACAATTCCGAGCTGGCTAACGCCGAGACGCTGTGGCTGGGCATCAAGGTCGAGCACCGCCTGCGCAATACCGAGGTGGAGAAGCAACTGGCCCAGCAGCTTTCGCGCCGTTATCCCAAGTCGCGCGAATGGACCTCGTACCAGCGCGGAGCATTTGATGAGTGATCCTTTGAATTCTTCCGTCGTTGAACCCACGGTGACCGTCGACCGCCCGGTGTTGCTGCGCGAAGCACGCGAGGCCGCAGGTCTGCACATCGCCGCACTGGCCGCCGCCTTGAAGGTGCCGGTCAAGAAGCTCGAGGCGCTGGAGGCTGGGCGCTACGACGAGTTGCCCGACATGACGTTTGCTCGCGCGCTGGCCTCCAGTGCCTGCCGCCAGCTCAAGGTGGATCCGGCGCCGGTGCTGGCGCAGATTCCCCTGGGGCACCGACCACAGCTGGGCGATTCGGCGCAGACGATCAACACCCCATTCAAGGGCGTGGGCGATCCTGCGCCGCTCAATGCCATGGGCTGGTTGTCGCGCCCCGCCGTGCTGGCCGCGATCGCGTTGCTGCTGGGTGCGCTGGTGCTGGTCTTCCTGCCCCAGCGACAGGTCGTGCCGCAGACCGACACGGTCATGCCCCCGCCGGGCGCCGGTGCCGATGCGCCTGTTCCGACACCGGCAGCAGAGACCTCATCTGCATCGGTGGCGCCGGTGGACAACACCACCACCCCGGTGCTGCCTGCCGTTGCGCCTGCCGCCGCAACGGCGCCCGAGACGGCATCGCCCTCGGCTGCAGTGCCTGCGGTGAGCGCATCCGCTGTGGCCTCTTCAACCTCCATGGTCCAGACCGTCACGTCCACCAATCCTGTACCGGTTTCGCCCACCGCCGTGGCGGCTGGCGGCGCGGCGGGCAGTTTGCTGAGCATCACCGCCACCGGTGACTCCTGGGTGGAAGTGGTCAACGGCGCCGGCAGCGTGGTCATGAAGCGCATGCTCAAGAACGGGGATGTGATCGATTTTTCGACCGCACCGCCTTACACGGTGGTGCTCGGCCGCGCCGATGCGGTTCAGGTGGCCGTGCGCGGCAAGCCGTTTGACACAGCGCCCTACGCCCGCAACAGCGTGGCCCGTTTCGAGGTGAAATGACCATGGACATCGCTGTCAAACCGTTCTCGTCGGCCACGCCCATTGCGCTGGGTGAGGCCTTGCCGAGACGCTCGCGCCAGGGCGTGGTGGTGTGGGGTTCGAACCGCGTCACCGTTGGTGGCAACGCGCCGGTGCGTGTGCAGTCCATGACCAACACCGACACGGCCGACGCCATCGGCACCGCCATCCAGGTCAAAGAACTGGCCCTGGCTGGTTCCGAGTTGGTGCGTATCACCGTCAACAACGACGAAGCCGCCGCCGCCGTGCCGCACATCCGCGAGCAGCTGGACCGCATGGGCATCAACGTGCCGCTGATCGGTGACTTCCACTACAACGGCCACAAGCTGCTGAGCGACCACCCGGCTTGCGCCGAGGCGCTGTCCAAGTACCGCATCAACCCCGGCAACGTGGGCAAGGGCGAGAAGGGTGACCGGCAGTTCGCACAGATGGTGGAGATCGCCGCGCGACTGGACAAGCACATCCGCATCGGCGTGAACTGGGGCAGCCTGGACCAGGAACTGCTGGCACGCCTGATGGATGAAAACTCCCAGCGCGCCCAGCCCTGGGAGGCGCGCCAGGTCATGTACGAGGCGCTGATCACTTCGGCACTCGAATCGGCGGCGCACGCCGAGTCACTGGGCCTGCGGCGCGAACAGATCACGCTGTCCTGTAAGGTCAGTGGCGTGCAGGACCTGATCGCCGTGTACCAGGAACTCGCGCAGCGCTGCGACAACCCGCTGCACCTAGGCCTGACCGAGGCTGGCATGGGCACCAAGGGCACCGTGGCCTCGGCCGCGGCGCTGTCGGTGCTGCTGCAGCAGGGCATTGGCGACACCATCCGCGTCTCGCTCACGCCGCAACCGGGCGAAGCTCGCACGCAAGAGGTGGTGATCGCTTCCGAAATCCTGCAGTCGCTGGGCCTGCGCGTGTTCGTGCCCAGCGTCACCGCCTGCCCGGGCTGTGGTCGCACCACCAGCACCACTTTCCAGGAACTGGCCAAGCAGATCGACGACTACCTGCGCGCCTCCATGCCGGTCTGGCGCAGCAAATACCCCGGTGTCGAAGGGCTGAAGGTGGCGGTCATGGGCTGCATCGTCAACGGTCCCGGCGAGAGCAAGCACGCCGACATCGGCATCAGCCTGCCCGGCACCGGCGAGACACCGGCCGCGCCGGTGTTCATCGACGGCCAGAAGGCCATGACCTTGCGCGGCGAAGGCATCGCAACCGAGTTCCAGACCATCGTCGACCAATACATCCAGAAACGGTTCGGCTCCGCAGCCTGATGCGCGGCGCTCGCCGCCACCGACCGATCACCGACAGACAGATCCATGGCAGAAAAACTCAGTGCCGTCAAAGGCATGAACGACATTGCGCCTCCCGTGTCCGCCCACTGGGAGTGGCTGGAAGACAAGCTGCGCACTCTGATGCAACGCTACGGCTACCGCAACCTGCGCACGCCCATCGTGGAGCCGACCGCGCTGTTCATCCGCGGCCTCGGTGAGGTCACCGACATCGTCGAGAAGGAGATGTATTCCTTCGAAGACCGTCTCAACGGCGAGCAGCTGACCCTGCGCCCGGAAAACACAGCCGGTGTGGTGCGCGCCGCAGTCGAGCATTCGCTGATCTACGACGGTGGCAAGCGCCTGTACTACATGGGCCCCATGTTCCGCCACGAGCGCCCCCAGCGTGGCCGCTACCGGCAGTTCCACCAGTTTGGCGCCGAGGCGCTGGGCTTTGCCGGGCCCGATGTGGACGCCGAACTGATCGTGCTGGCCTGCGACCTCTGGGCCGAGCTGGGCCTGGAAGGCATCGAGCTGGAAATCAACAGCCTGGGCCAGCAGGCCGAGCGCCTGGCGCACCGTGCAGCGCTGATCGCCTACCTGGAGTCGCACGCCGACCTGCTGGACGAAGACGCCAAGCGCCGCCTGCACAGCAACCCGCTGCGCATCCTGGACACGAAGAACCCCGCCATGCAGACGATGGTGAACGGTGCCCCGCACCTGATGGATTTTCTGGGGGCCGAGTCGCTGGACCATTTCAACCGCCTGCGCGCCCTGCTGGACGCGCAAGGGGTGGCCTACCGCATCAACCCGCGCCTGGTGCGCGGCATGGACTACTACAACCTGTCGGTGTTCGAGTTCGTCACCACGCAGCTGGGCTCGCAGGGCACGGTCTGCGCCGGTGGCCGTTACGACGGCCTGTTCGAACAGATCGGTGGCAAGGCCGCGCCGGCGGTGGGCTGGGCCCTGGGCATGGAGCGCATCCTGGAGTTGCTCAAAGAGCAGGGCAAACTGCCCGCGCAGCCGGTGCCCGATGCCTACGCCGTGGTGCCCGATGCCGCGGCGTTGCCGCAGGTCATGAAGCTTTTGCGCGAGCTACGCCGCCAGTGTGTGAATGTGCAGATGCACGCCGGCGGTGCCGAGGGCATGGGCAGCATGAAGTCCCAGTTCAAGAAGGCCGATGGCAGCGGCGCCCGCTTTGCGCTCATCTTCGGCGAGCAGGAGCTGTCACAGGGTATGGTGGCGGTCAAGCCGCTGCGGGCGCCCGTTGAAGGGCAGGCACCGGCGGCTCAGACCCTGCAGCCGCTGGCCGACCCTGCCGCCTGGGCGTCCGCGCTGCGCGGCGCATGATGCCTCGCAGCCACCCGCCTACAATCCTCTGTTCTGTATTTCCCTCAAGCACATGGCCAAACACCTCGACCTAGAAGAGCAGGAACAGCTCGACCAGATCAAACACTTCTGGGCCCAGCACGGCAACCTCATCACCTGGGTGCTGATCGCCGTGTTCGGTAGCTTCGCTGCATGGAATGGCTGGAATTACTGGCAGCGCACCCAGTCCGTCAAGGCCGCCGCACTCTTCGACGAGATCGATCGCGCAGCCACGGCGCGCGATGCCGACAAGATGGCGCGCAGTCTGTCCGAGATGCAGGAGCGATTTGGTGGCAGCACCTTTGCCACGCAGGGGGCTTTGCTCGCCAGCAAGACGCTGTTCGAGGCCGGCAAGCCCGATGAGGCGCGGGCCGCCCTGGGCTGGGTGAGCGAAAAATCGTCGGACGAGGCCTACCAGGCCGTTGCCCGCCTGCGCCTGGCCGGTCTGGATCTCGAAGCCAAGGCTTACGATCAGGCGCTCAAGACCCTTGAAGCCCCCATGCCCAAGGCCTTTGAGGCACTGGCTGCCGATCGCCGTGGCGACGTTTATCTGGCACAAGGCAAGGCCGATGAGGCGCGCCAGCAATACGAAGCCGCATGGCGTGGCTTCAGCCAGCGAGCCGACTACCGCAATCTGGTCGAAGTCAAGCTGGCGTCGCTCGGTGTCGATGCCGCCAGCCTGACACCGCCCGCGGAGGTCTCGCGTTGAAGCCCGCTGTCCATCGCATGCCGCGTCTGTGGCTGACCGGTCTGGCGCTGGCGGCTCTGGCCGCCTGCTCGTCCAGCCCGAACAAGCCGCGGCCTGCGGATCTGCCGCCGCCGGCAGCCGTCATGGGTACCCAGCTGGTGTGGTCGGCGCAGGTGGGCGGGGGACCGGCGAAGGTGGCGCCGCGGGCTGTTGCCGACCGCTTGTTTGTGGCGGGTGCGGGCAACAGCGTTGTCGCGCTGGCCGCCGAATCGGGCAAGGAGCTCTGGCGCCTGGCGCTGGCCTCACCGGTCATGGCCGGCATTGGGACAGACGGTGACACGGTTGCCGTGGTCACACAGGACAACGATCTGGTGGCCATGGCCGCCGGACAACAACTGTGGCGCATGCGCTTGGGTGCCAGTGCGCAGACGGCTCCGCTGGTGGCGGGGCGTCGCGTGTTCGTGCTCGCTGCAGACCGCAGCGTGACGGCCTTTGATGGCCAGACGGGCAAGCGCCTGTGGACGCAGGCCCGCACCGGCGAGCCCCTCGTGCTGAACCAGCCCGGCACCCTGCTGGCGGTGGGTGACACACTGGTCGCGGGTCTGGGGGGGCGTCTGGTGGGACTGAACCCGCTCAACGGCTCGGTCCGCTGGGAGGCTTCGATCGCCACCGCCCGTGGCACGAACGAAGTGGAGCGACTGGTGGACATCGTGGGTCCAGTCAGCCGGGTGGGCAACAGCATCTGTGCGCGCGCCTACGCCAGCGCGGTGGGCTGTGTCGACGCGACCAACGGTCGTGTGACCTGGACCAAGCCCGCCTCGGGTTTCCAAGGCCTGGGAGGCGACGACCGCCTGGTCTTTGGCAGCGAGTCCGATGGGCGCGTGCAGGCCTGGCAGCGCAGCAGTGGCGATGCCGCCTGGAGCATGGACCGACTCAAGTACCGCGAGCTGACGGCGCCGGTGGCGTTGGGGCGCGTGGTCGCCGTGGGCGATGGCACGGGTCTGGTGCACCTGATATCGCGCGAAGACGGGGCCGAGATGGCCCGCCTGAGCACCGATGGTTCGGCCATCGTGGGCGCCCCCTTGCTGGTGGGGCCTTCGCTGGTGGTGCAGACCCGCAACGGCGGTGTGTTCGCCTGGCGTCCGCAGTAGTGGCGTGGACCCATCCTGGGTCCCGCATTTGAAAGGTTGAGTTTCGTGAAACCCGTCATCGCCCTGGTGGGCCGCCCCAACGTGGGCAAGTCCACCCTGTTCAACCGCCTGACGAGTTCTCGCGACGCCATCGTGGCCGATTTTGCCGGCCTCACCCGTGACCGCCATTACGGCAACGGCCACTTGGGCCGTCGTGAATTCATCGTCATCGATACCGGTGGCTTCGAGCCCACGGCCGAATCGGGCATCTACAAAGAAATGGCCAAGCAGACGCGTCAGGCCGTGGCCGAAGCCGACGTGGTCATCTTCGTCGTGGATGCGCGCGGCGGTCTGAGCGCGCAAGACCATGACATTGCGCAGTACCTGCGCCGTCTGGGCAAGCCCACATTGCTGGTGGCCAACAAGGCTGAAGGCATGAAGGAGGGCGCCCAACTGGTCGAGTTCTACGAACTGGGCCTGGGCGATGTGATGCCCGTTTCGGGCGCCCACGGGCAGGGCGTGCGCTCGATGCTCGAATCGGCGCTGGAAGCCATTCCCGGTCTGACTGACGAAGACGAAGACGCGGTCGAAGAAGACGCCAGCGTGATTCGCCTGGCGGTGGCAGGTCGTCCGAACGTGGGCAAGTCGACCCTGATCAACTGCTGGCTGGGCGAGGAGCGCCTGGTGGCATTCGACATGCCGGGGACGACGCGGGACGCGATTTCGGTGCCGTTCGAGAAAGACGGACAGAAATTCGAGCTGATCGACACCGCCGGCCTGCGCCGCAAGGGCAAAGTGTTTGAAGCCATCGAGAAGTTCTCGGTGGTCAAGACCCTGCAGGCCATCGAGGGCGCCCATGTGGTGCTTTTGCTGCTCGATGCGACGCAGGGCGTGACCGACCAGGATGCCCACATCGCCGGCTACATCCTCGAAAGCGGGCGTGGCGTGGTGATCGCCATCAACAAATGGGATGCGGTGGACGAGTACCAGCGCCAGCAGATCGAGCGACAGATCGAGAACCGGCTTTCGTTCCTGAAGTTCGCGTCG
>CALRYD010000068.1:0-18515 GCA_943372305.1 Hydrogenophaga intermedia
GAGGTGCTGGACCCTGAGCAGAACCACACCTTTGCCGATCATTACGTCGAGGTCGATTTCGACCTGTCGGATGTGATGTTCGTGGCAACCTCAAACTCGATGAACATCCCGCCGGCTCTGCTGGACCGGATGGAAGTGATCCGCCTTTCGGGTTACACCGAAGACGAGAAAACCAACATCGCCATTCGCTACCTTCTGCCCAAGCAGGTCAAGAACAACGGCATCCGCGACGGCGAGATGGAGGTCAGCGACGAGGCGGTGCGCGACATCGTGCGCTACTACACCCGTGAAGCCGGCGTGCGCTCGCTGGAGCGTGAGCTCTCCAAGATCTGCCGCAAGGTGGTCAAGGGCCTGCTGCTCAAAAAGTACACGCCTACCGTGAAGGTCACGGCCGAGAACCTCAGCGACTTCCTGGGTGTGCGCAAGTACACCTACGGTCGTGCCGAACAGCAGAACCAGGTGGGCCAGGTGGTCGGTCTGGCGTGGACCGAGGTGGGTGGCGATCTGCTGACCATCGAAGTCGCGATCATGCCCGGCAAGGGCGTCATCACCCGAACCGGCTCGCTGGGCGATGTGATGAAGGAGTCGGTGGAAGCCGCCCGCACGGTGGTGCGCAGCCGCGCCCGCGTGCTGGGTATCAAGGACGAAATGTTCGAGAAGCGCGACATCCACATCCACGTTCCGGACGGCGCCACACCCAAGGATGGTCCGAGCGCAGGTGCTGCCATGACGACCGCACTGGTGTCCTCGCTCACAGGTATCCCCATCCGTGCCGACGTGGCGATGACCGGAGAGATCACCTTGCGCGGTGAAGTCACCGCCATCGGAGGGCTCAAGGAAAAACTGCTGGCGGCCCTGCGTGGCGGCATCAAGTCCGTGATCATTCCGGAAGAGAACGTCAAGGATCTGGCCGATATTCCGGACAACGTGAAGCAAGGTCTGGAGATCGTGCCGGTGAAATGGATCGACAAGGTGCTGTCCATTGCTCTGGAGCGCCAGCCCGTGCCACTGACCGACGAAGAGGTGGCGGCCCAGTTGGCAGCGGCAGCGGGACGCACACCTGCGCCCGCACCGGACGCGGTGAAGCACTGAGCAAAAAATGCAGGCCACTTGAAAAACCTGCATTTTTTGCGCTAGAATTCCAGCTTCTGACGAACTTCACCAAACGTCAGAAACATGCGGGAATAGCTCAGTTGGTAGAGCGCAACCTTGCCAAGGTTGAGGTCGCGAGTTCGAATCTCGTTTCCCGCTCCAGTTTGAAAAAAGGGAAGCCGAGCTTCCCTTTTTTGTCGAAAGAGAAGGCCCGGTCAACGTGCTTTCGAATCGGGCGCGATAGCAAATCGGTTATGCAACGGATTGCAAATCCGTCTAGCCCGGTTCGACTCCGGGTCGCGCCTCCAGTCATGCTGGTCGGTTTTTGCGGGAATAGCTCAGTTGGTAGAGCGCAACCTTGCCAAGGTTGAGGTCGCGAGTTCGAATCTCGTTTCCCGCTCCACACTCCACAAACGGGAAGCTTGGCTTCCCGTTTGTCTTTCTGACCTTGGCAGGCCTGCCGCAGCCGGGTTTGGCCCTCCGGTGAACCTGCGACAATGGTTCGCTCGCCTCGATGGTGAAATGGGTAGACACAGCGGACTTAAAATCCGCCGGCCTTAACGGGCTGTACCGGTTCAAGTCCGGTTCGAGGCACCAGCAGGCCCTAGGCTTTTCCCGGCGTCGCCGGTACAGTGAGTTTCCATGACACGATACAACGCGCCCTTCGAAATCCATGTGCATGGAGATGTGCCGCTGCGGGATGACGTGGTGTACACCCAGATCCAGGACGCGCTCAAACCCCTGTGGCAGTACGCCGGGGCTCGCTCGCTGGCTGCGGCGGCCGAGAGCGCCTATGAAGACGAACCGGGCATCCGTTTCGACGCCGAAGCGCATGTGCTGCAGATGTGCTGGACGGTTCCTGGTGACGAGGATTTTCGCCAGGTGATCGAAGAGGCCTGCATGGGTCTCAACGACATCGCCTCGGCGGGTGCGCCGCTGGAAATCTCGTTTTATGACACCGAGTTCGACGAAGAAGAGGCTCCCGAAGACGAAGAGGCACGCGACGATTTCATGATGTGCTTCGTCGGTCCGACGCCGGCGGCCATCATGCAGGTGCAGCGCGACCTGCTGGTGCAGGACGTTGTGCACATGATGGAGCGGCACTTCGACGCGTCCGAACTGGGCGAGGTGGTGGGGGCCATCGACAAGCTGTTCAACCAGCGTTTTGATGCCCTGGTCAACTCCATGCAACTGGGCAAGCCACCGCGCGGTTATGGCGGCCCGTCTGGTCATGGTGGTCCGCGCAAACCCCGGCATTTGCACTGAAGTCCGGGCGCTTTTCTGCGCCAGGCTCTAGACTGCCGCGACGAGCGCCGATCCGCGGCGCTGCTGGAGCGCTCATGGTCATGTTTTCATCTGGTGCCTTGAACCCTGGCGTGCGCGCGCGCGAGGTGTTCGGTTGGGCGATGTACGACTTTGCCAACTCGGGCTACACCACGGTGGTGCTCACGGCGGTCTTTGCCGCTTACTTTGTCGGTGCGGTCGCTGGCGGGGCCGACTGGGCAACCTTTGCCTGGACACTGGCGCTGGGCATCTCGAACGCGATCGTGATGTTCAGCATGCCGGTGATCGGCGCCTGGGCCGATCGGCATGGCGCCAAGAAGCGCCTCCTGGTGTTCTCGACCGTGGGTTGCGTGCTGGCTACGGCTGCCCTGGCAACCGTGGGCCCGGGAGCTGTGCTGCTGGGCATGATCCTGGTGGCCCTTTCGAACATGTTTTTTGCCTGGGGCGAGGCTCTCGCCGCAGCGTTTCTCCCGGAATTAGCGCGTCCAGAAGCGATGGGCAAGGTCAGCGGCTGGGGGTGGAGTTTTGGCTATCTGGGGGGCATGCTGGCGCTGGGCCTGAGCCTGGCGTATGTGCTGTGGGGGCAGTCACGGGGGCAGCAGGCGGCCGATTTCGTGCCTGTGACCATGGGGATCACGGCGGTGTTGTTCGGCGCTGCTGCGCTGGTGACCTTTTCGCTGCTGCGCGAGCGGCCTGCGGTGCCGGCGGCCGTGCCTGAAGCCCGGTTGCCCGGCACGACCACCGTGCTGCACCAGTTGCGCAGCACCTTTGAAAAGGCAAAAGACCATCGCGACTTCATGTGGCTGCTGGGGTGTGCCGTGGCCTACCAGGGGGGCGTGGCGGTCACCATTGCCTTGGCGGCGATCTATGCCGAGCAGGTGATCGGCTTCGTCCAGCAGGAAACCATGGTGTTGATCTTTGTGCTCAATATCGCCGCAGCCTTGGGCGCTTTCGCCTTTGGCTATGGGCAGGACTGGCTCGGCCACAAACGGGCGCTGGGCATCACCCTATTGGGGTGGATCGCGACCTGTGTGATGGCCGCCCTGACCACCACCAAAGGAGGCTTCTGGTACGCCGCGGCCATCGCCGGGTTGTGCATGGGGTCCAGCCAGTCGGCCGGACGGGCCATAGCGGGGTTGCTGGCCCCACCGACACAGTTGGCCGAGTTCTATGGCCTCTGGACCTTCGCCACGCGACTGGCGACCATCCTCGGGCCGTTGAGCTACGGCGCCATCACCTGGGCCACCGGTGGCAACCAGCGGGTGGCGATTGCTGCGACGGCCGTGCTGTTCCTGCTGGGTCTGATCTTGCTGTGGCCGGTAGACATGGCTCGTGGCCGCGAAAGGGCCTTGCAGGCCAGCGCAGGGCGCTGACGGGCAGACAGAAGAAGTTCAGCAAGTCCAGAGGGCGGCGGGCGTCGCACTGCCCAGCCAGCGCTGCGCCACATCGCTGAGCCCTTCGGGCTGGCTGGTCGACAGCAATGTCAGGCGGGGCAGGGGATCGTTGGTCAGCGGTGGCCGATCGTGCAGCACTTCGCGCGTGCGGCGGGCCACCGGCGCCCCGGTTTCCACCAGCCGCACCGAAGGGCCACACAGACTTTGCAGCAGTCCAGCCTCGAACGGGTAGTGCGTGCAGCCCAGTACCAGGGTGTCGATCGCGGTGTCGGCGGGAACCTGCCGCTGCAATGCGTCCACGTAGTGCTCACAAAGCGTGCGGGTCAGGTCTTTGTCACCCCGCTCGATGGCGTCGGCCAGACCGTCGCAAGGCTGGTTGTGAAAGTGCGGCCGGTGGGTCTCGCCCCCTCCGTGTTCCAGCCGTTCCTGCAGCTTGCGATACCGGCCGCTGGCCAATGTGCCGCGGGTGGCCATGACGCCGATGTGCCGCGTCTGGCTCAGCGCAGCTGCGGGCTTGATGGCCGGCTCCACGCCCACGAAGGGCAGATCGGGGTGGGTGTGGCGCAATGCGTCGATGGACTGTGCTGTGGCCGTGTTGCAGGCCACCACCAGGGTGTCCAGCGGGTACTCGTGGCGCAGCTGCGCCACGATGCGTTGCGAGCGCTCGGTCACCTCGTCGGCTGTGCGTTCACCGTAGGGGGCGTAGGCACGGTCAGCCACGTATACAAACCGGGCGTGTGGCAGCTCGGTCAGCAAGGCCCGGAGCACGCTCAGGCCGCCGACCCCGCTGTCGAAAACGCCGACGGTGTGGCCGTGCTGACTCAAGCGCTGGCGACGTTGATGCCCTTGAATTCACCGGTGGCGATGCGCTTGCTCCACTCGGCCGGGCCGGTGATGTGCGCACTGGTACCGCCGGCGTCCACCGCAACGGTGACTGGCATGTCGACCACGTCGAATTCGTAGATGGCTTCCATGCCCAGGTCGGCAAAGCCCACGACCTTGGCGGTCTTGATGGCTTTGGACACCAGGTAGGCGGCGCCGCCCACGGCCATCAGGTAGGCGCTCTTGTGCTTCTTGATGGCTTCGATGGCGACCGGGCCACGCTCGGCCTTGCCAACCATGGCGATCAGGCCGGTTTGGGCCAGCATCATTTCGGTGAAACCATCCATGCGCGTGGCGGTGGTCGGGCCGGCCGGGCCGACCGCTTCACCCTTGACCGGATCAACCGGACCGACGTAGTAGATGACTCGGTTGGTGAAGTCCACCGGCAGCGGCTCGCCCTTGGCCAGCATGTCCTGGATGCGCTTGTGCGCGGCGTCGCGGCCGGTCAGCATCTTGCCGTTGAGCAGAAGCGTGTCGCCGGGCTTCCAGCTTGCCACTTCGGCGGCGGTGAGGGTGTTGAGGTCGACCTTCTTGCTCTTGACGTAGTCGGGCGTCCAGGCCACATCGGGCCAGAGGTCCAGACTCGGCGGATCGATGTAGGCCGGGCCGCTGCCGTCGAGCACGAAGTGCGCGTGGCGCGTGGCGGCGCAATTGGGGATCATTGCCACGGGCTTGCTGGCCGCGTGGGTGGGGTACATCTTGATCTTGATGTCGAGCACGGTCGTCAGGCCGCCCAGGCCTTGTGCGCCAATGCCCAGCGCGTTGACCTTCTCGTACAGCTCCAGGCGCATCTCTTCGAGCTGGCTGAGCTCCTCGCCCTTGGACGCCTTGGCCTGCAGCTCGTACATGTCGATGTCGTCCATGAGGCTCTCTTTGGCCATCAGCACGGCCTTCTCGGCGGTGCCGCCGATGCCGATGCCCAGCATGCCCGGCGGGCACCAGCCGGCGCCCATGGTGGGTACGGTCTTGAGCACCCAGTCGACCACGTTGTCACCGGGGTTGAGCATGACCATCTTGGACTTGTTCTCGGAGCCACCGCCCTTGGCCGCCACCGTAACTTCCACGGTGTTGCCGGGCACGATCTCGGTGAAGATCACGGCGGGGGTGTTGTCCTTGGTGTTCTTGCGGGCGAATTGCGGGTCGGCCACGACGCTGGCGCGCAGCGTGTTGTCGGGGTGGTTGTAGCCGCGGCGCACGCCTTCGTTGATGGCGTCGTCCAGGCTGCCGCTGAAGCCTTCGAGCTTCACGTCCATGCCGATCTTGAGGAACACGTTGACGATGCCGGTGTCCTGGCAGATCGGGCGGTGCCCCGTTGCGCTCATCTTGCTGTTGGTCAGGATCTGGGCGATCGCGTCCTTGGCGGCGGCACTCTGTTCGCGCTCGTAGGCGCGGGCCAGGTGGGCGATGTAGTCGGCCGGGTGGTAGTAGCTGATGTACTGCAGAGCAGCAGCGACGGATTCGATCAGGTCGTTCTGGCGGATCAGGGTGGTCATGGGGTGGCTCCGGGAAAGGGACCCGGCAGCCACCAGCCGCCGGGCCAGTTGTCGTGAGGGGTCAGTGATCTGGCTTGTCGGCCACGGGGTGCATGAGACGGTCCGTCGCGGCAATGGCCATGGCGCTGAGCAGGAACACCACGTGGATGATGGTCTGCCACATCAGCACTTTTTCGTCGTAATTGGCGGCGTTGATGAAGGTCTTGAGCAGGTGGATGGAGCTGATGCCGATGATGGCCGTGGCCAGCTTGACCTTGAGCACCGAGGCGTTGACGTGGCTGAGCCATTCGGGCTGGTCGGGGTGGTCTTCCAGATGCATGCGGCTGACGAAGGTTTCGTAGCCACCGACGATCACCATGATGAGCAGGTTGGAAATCATCACCACGTCGATCAGCGCCAGCACCACCAGCATGATGATGGTTTCGTTTAAGGACGTGATGTCCAGGCTGTCCTTGTAGCCGATGCTTTTGACCAGCGCGGCCAGCGCTTCTTTGTTGCCGAAGGCCGCCTCGACCAGGTGCACCAGCTCCACCCAGAAGTGGAACACGTAGATGCCCTGGGCGGCGATCAGGCCGATGTACAGCGGCAGTTGCAGCCAGCGGCTGGCAAAGATCAGGTTCGGCAGCGCACGCACGGTGCCCGGTTTTCTGACGGGTGGGCTCATGACGGAAAAGAATGTTCGAGGCCTGTGCAAGCGCATCAGGAGCAGGCGGTATTGTAGGTGCGCACCCTCAGTGTGCCGGGAGCCGCGGCACTCTTGCCCAGAGCTGTTTCATGTAAGTGGCTCGTAAGAGCCCTTGCGCACATTCGCCGGGTCCTATTGTTCCCACAACACCTGAGGAGACTGCTCATGTCCACGCCCTCATCGGCCATCGAATCCACCCTGGTTGAAAACCGCGTTTTCGAACCCAGTGCAGCCACGGTCCAGGCCGCTCGCATCTCCGGCATGGCTGCTTACAACGCCCTCTGCGCTGAAGCCGAACAAGACTTCGAAGGCTTCTGGGCCAAACGTGCCCGCGAGACCCTGACCTGGCACAAGCCCTTCACCAAGGTGCTGGACGAGTCCCACAAGCCTTTCTACAAGTGGTTCGAAGACGGCGAGCTGAACGCTTCTTACAACTGCCTGGACCGCCACATGGGCACGCCGGTCGAGAACAAGACCGCCATCATTTTTGAAGCCGATGGTGGCGAAGTGACCAAGGTCACCTACCGTGAACTGCTGAACAAGGTGTCGCAATTTGCGAATGCTTTGAAGGCCCGTGGCGTGAAGAAGGGTGACCGCGTCGTCATCTACATGCCCATGACCATCGAAGGCGTGGTGGCCATGCAGGCCTGCGCCCGCATCGGCGCGACCCACAGCGTGGTGTTCGGCGGCTTCTCGGCCAAGGCCCTGCAAGAGCGCATCCAGGACGCTGGCGCCGTGGCCGTCATCACCGCCAACTACCAGCTGCGCGGCGGCAAGGAGCTGCCGCTCAAGTCCATTGTGGACGAAGGTATCGCCATGGGCGGCTGCGAGTGCATCAAGGACGTCATCGTCTTCCAGCGCACGCCCACCGCCTGCAACATGGTCGCCGGTCGCGACAGCCTGATGCACGAAGTGATGGCCAGCCAGTCCACCGACTGCCCGGCTGAAATGGTTGGTGCCGAGCACCCGCTGTTCGTGCTCTACACCTCGGGCTCCACTGGCAAGCCCAAGGGCGTGCAGCACAGCACCGGCGGCTACCTGCTGTGGGCCAACCTGACCATGAACTGGACCTTCGATCTGAAGGATTCCGACATCTTCTGGTGCACGGCCGACATCGGCTGGATCACCGGCCACAGCTACGTGGCCTACGGCCCGCTCGCCGCCGGCGCGACGCAGATCGTCTTTGAAGGCGTGCCGACCTACCCGGATGCCGGACGTTTCTGGCAGATGATCGAGCGCCACAAGTGCACCATCTTCTACACGGCACCGACGGCGATCCGCTCGCTGATCAAGGCCGCCGAAGGCAACGAAAAGGTGCACCCGGCCCGTTCGGACCTGAGCAGCCTGCGCATCCTCGGTTCGGTGGGCGAGCCCATCAACCCCGAAGCCTGGATGTGGTACTACAAGCACGTGGGTGGCGAGCGCTGCCCGATCGTGGATACCTTCTGGCAGACAGAAACCGGCGGCCACATGATCACTCCGCTGCCGGGCGCCACGCCGCTGGTGCCGGGCTCCTGCACGCTGCCGCTGCCGGGCATCACCACCGCCATCGTGGACGAAACCGGCAACGATGTGCCCAACGGTTCGGGCGGCATCCTGGTCGTCAAGAAGCCCTGGCCGTCGATGATCCGCACCATCTGGGGCGACCCGGAGCGTTTCAAGAAGAGCTACTTCCCAGAAGAGCTCAAGGGCTACTACCTGGCCGGCGACGGAGCGGTGCGCAGTGCCGATCGTGGTTACTTCCGCATCACCGGTCGTATCGATGACGTGCTGAACGTCTCGGGCCACCGCATGGGCACCATGGAAATCGAATCGGCGCTGGTCGGCAAGAGCGACCTGGTGGCCGAAGCCGCCGTGGTGGGCCGTCCGGACGACCTCACCGGCGAAGCCATCGTGGCCTTCGTGGTGCTTAAGCGTTCGCGCCCCACCGGTGACGAAGCCAAGGCGATTGCCAAAGAGCTGCGCGACTGGGTGGGCAAGGAGATCGGTCCGATCGCCAAGCCCAAGGACATCCGCTTCGGCGACAACCTGCCCAAGACCCGCTCGGGCAAGATCATGCGCCGCCTGCTGCGCTCGATCGCCAAAGGCGAAGCCATTACCCAGGACACCTCGACGCTGGAGAACCCGGCTATCCTGGATCAGCTGTCGGAAAACAACTGATTCGTGAGTTCATCCGTCTGGCGTCTTCGGGCGCCAGAAAACAAAAAACCCGCTGGTTGCCCAGCGGGTTTTTTGTTGTGCAAGGCGTGAAGTGGATTACTTCATGCCCAGCACCCAGGTGGCCAGCTTCTTGGCGTCGGCGGCATTGACCTGGGGGTTGGCGGGCATGGGAATCGCGCCCCAGACACCGGAACCGCCCTTGACGATTTTCTCGGCCAGCTTGTCCGCAGCCTTGGCGTCGCCAGCGTATTTCTTGGCCACGTCCTTGTAGGCCGGGCCCACCAGCTTCTTGTCGGCTGCGTGGCAGGCCATGCAGTTCTTGCTCTTGGCCAGGGCTTCGTCGGCCATGGCAGGGGCGGAGACAGCGGCCACAGCGGCCATAATCATCAGAGCGCGTTTCATGGATGTTTCCTCGTGGGTGAAAGCGAAAAGCTCGCCAGACCGATTTTACCCAGCGCCGACCGCCTGATACGCGTGGTTACAGTTTCTTGCGGGCTTCATGAGTCCTTTACCGGAGGGTGTGATGTATTTCCTCGTCGCAGGCGTGGCCCTGTTGCTTCTGAAGTATCTGCAGATCGGTTTTGTGGCCGACTGGTCCTGGTGGTGGGTGCTGTCCCCGTTTGCGTTGGCGGTCGTCTGGTGGGCCTGGGCCGACGCCACGGGCTACACCAAACGCAAGGAAATGGAGAAGATGGATCAGAAAAAACGTGAGCGCATCGAGAAACAGCGCGAGTCCCTGGGTGTCAAACCCAGGCGCCGCTGACCGACAGCCAGGCGACAACCCGTCGAATCAGAGCCCTTGACCGTGCCGTGGGTGTGGCCTCCGAGGCTCGGGCCGCTGCAGGATAATCCCACCGCGCTTCCAGACCCCTTTACCGAACCTTTTCCACCATGCCCGCATACCGTTCCAAGACTTCCACCGCCGGTCGCAACATGGCCGGTGCCCGCGCGCTGTGGCGTGCCACCGGCATGAAAGACGGTGACTTCGCAAAGCCCATCATCGCGGTCGCCAACAGCTTCACGCAGTTTGTGCCGGGTCATGTGCACCTCAAGGACCTGGGGCAACTGGTGGCGCGCGAGATCGAGGCCGCTGGCGGCGTGGCCAAGGAGTTCAACACCATCGCGGTGGACGACGGCATCGCCATGGGGCATGACGGCATGCTGTATTCGCTGCCCAGCCGCGAGCTGATCGCCGACGCCGTGGAGTACATGGTCAATGCCCATTGCGCCGATGCGCTGGTGTGCATTTCCAACTGCGACAAGATCACCCCCGGCATGCTGATGGCCGCCATGCGGCTGAACATCCCCGTGGTGTTCGTTTCGGGTGGTCCGATGGAGGCCGGCAAGGTGCGGCTGGCCAACCCCGGCACCCAGAAGATCGAGTTCAAGAAGCTCGACCTGGTGGACGCGATGGTGATGGCCGTGGACGACAAGGTCAGCGAGGCCGATCTGGCCGAGGTGGAACGCTCGGCCTGCCCCACCTGCGGCTCGTGCTCGGGCATGTTCACCGCCAATTCCATGAACTGCCTGGCCGAAGCATTGGGGCTGGCCCTGCCGGGCAACGGCACGGTGCTGGCCACCCACGCCGACCGCGAACAGTTGTTCAAGCGCGCTGGCCGCATGGCGGTGGACCTGTGCCAACGCTATTACGAGCAAGAGGATGAGTCGGTGCTGCCGCGTTCCATGGGCTTCAAGGCCTTTGAGAACGCCATCACGCTGGACATCGCCATGGGCGGCTCGACCAATACCATCCTGCACCTGCTGGCCATCGCGCAGGAAGCCGAGATCGACTTCACCATGGCCGATATCGACCGCCTCTCGCGGGTCGTGCCGCAGCTGTGCAAGGTGGCGCCCAACACCAACAGGTACCACATCGAAGACGTGCACCGTGCCGGCGGCATCATGGCCATCCTGGGCGAGCTCGACCGCGCGGGCAAGCTGCACACCGACGTGCCGACCATCCACGCCAAGACGATGAAGGACGCGCTGGACCAGTGGGACATCGCGCGCGCGCCCACGGACGAGGTCAAGACCTTCTACATGGCCGGTCCGGCCGGCATCCCGACGCAGACTCCCTTCAGCCAGGCGACCCGCTGGCCCAGCCTGGACACCGACCGTGCCGAAGGCTGCATCCGCTCCGGCGAACACGCCTTTTCCCAGGAAGGCGGTCTGGCCGTGCTGCGCGGCAACATCGCGCTGGACGGCTGCGTGGTGAAAACCGCCGGTGTGGACGAGTCCATCCTGGTGTTTGAAGGTTCGGCCTATGTGACCGAATCGCAGGACGAGGCGGTGGCCGACATCCTGGCCGACAAGGTCAAGGCCGGGGATGTGGTGGTGGTGCGCTATGAAGGCCCCAAGGGCGGCCCAGGCATGCAGGAAATGCTGTACCCCACCAGCTACATCAAGTCCAAGGGCCTGGGCAAGGCCTGTGCGCTGCTCACCGATGGCCGCTTCTCCGGTGGCACCTCGGGTTTGTCGATCGGCCACGTCTCGCCCGAGGCGGCCGCTGGGGGCGCGATCGGTCTGGTGCGCCACGGCGACCGCATCCGCATCGACATCCCCCAGCGCAGCATCAACTTGCTGGTCAGCGATGAAGAGCTGGCTCGGCGCCGGACCGAGCAGGACGCCAAGGGCTGGAAGCCAGCCAAGCCGCGCGCGCGCAAGGTGTCGGCTGCGCTCAAGGCCTACGCCTTGCTGGCCACGTCGGCTGACAAGGGCGCTGTGCGCGACTTGTCGAAGCTGGGCGATTGATCCTGCTCAGCGCTCCCTGAAAACAGCCTCTTCGGAGGCTGTTTGATTTTGTGGTCTTGCAACCTGGTGATGTCGGTCGGGCGGCGCGCAACAGGCACAATCCCCGCCTATGTTGATGCACCCCCAGATCGATCCCGTCGCCCTGCAGCTTGGGCCCCTTGCCATCCATTGGTACGGCCTGACCTACCTCGCCGCCTTTGCGCTGTTTGTGCTGCTCGGCAGGGCACGCCTCAAGCATGAACCCTTTGCCTCCATCCGCCAGCCAGCACCCTGGACCGCACGTGATGTGGAGGACATCCTGTTCCTCGGGGTCATGGGTGTGGTGGTGGGCGGGCGTATCGGTTACTGCCTGTTTTACAAGCCCGCCTACTACCTGAGCCATCCGCTGGAGATCTTCGCGGTCTGGCAGGGCGGCATGAGCTTTCACGGCGGCATGCTGGGCGTGCTGGTGGCCATGGTCTGGTACGCACGCAGCCGGCAGCGGCCCTGGTTGCAGGTGATGGACTTTGTTGCTCCGTGCGTTCCCACCGGTCTGGCGGCCGGCCGGGTGGGCAACTTCATCAATGGCGAACTCTGGGGGCGTGTGGCCGATCCGTCCTTGCCCTGGGGCATGGTGTTCCGTGGCGCCGGCGATCTGCCGCGTCACCCTTCGCAGGTCTACCAGTTCCTGATGGAGGGGGTGCTGCTGTTCGTGCTGCTGTGGCTGTACGCGCGCAAGCCCCGCGCTACAGGGCAGGTGGGGGCGGCCTTCCTGTTCGGCTACGGCGTGTTCCGCTTTATCGCCGAGTTTTTCCGCGAGCCCGATGCACATCTGGGCCTGTTGTCGCTGGGCATGAGCATGGGCCAGTGGCTGTGTGTGCCCATGATCGTGGGTGGCGCTGGCTTGTGGTGGTGGTTCGGTCGGCGCTCGGCCTGAGCCGGTCCTGACGAACGCCGCGCGTCGGCGTTCCTCCCGCTCGTCTGCCGGGCTTTCTGTGCAAGGGTAAACACCGGTGCCCCCGGTCAGCTTTGTGTTGAAAATTATCTGTAATTACAGGTAATCACAGATCCGAACACATGCGCCTGGTGCTCAACTCCCTGCACGACGAAGTGGCCGCGAAGCTGCGCGAGCGCATCTTCGCGGGCGCCCTGGCGCCCGGGAGCTTTGTGGATGAGCCAGCGCTGTGCGCAGAACTGTCGATCTCGCGCACGCCGTTGCGCGAGGCGCTCAAGGTGCTCACCGCCGAGGGCCTGTTGCGCCACGAGCCGCGCCGGGGCTGTTTCGTCAGCCAGATCACCGAGCAGGATCTCGACGAGATCTTTCCGGTGATCGCGCTGCTGGAAGGGCGCTGCGCCTTCGAAGCGGCGCGCAACGCGACCGACGCCGACCTGGCCGCGCTGGAGCAGCTGCACGACCGCCTGCAGCGCAGTGCCAAAGCCAAACGCATCACCGACTACTACGAAGCCAACTTCGCCATCCACGAGGCCATCATCGTGCTGGCCAACAACCGCTGGCTGGCGCAGGTGATTGGTGATCTGCGCAAGATCGTCAAGCTCGCGCGGCTGCAGCAGTTGCACGCGCCCGGCCGGCTGGAGCAAAGCCTGTCGGAGCACATGGCGGTGTACGCGGCGCTGAAGGCGCGCGACGCCGAAGGCGCCGAAGCCGCCATGCGCACCCACCTCACCCGCCAGCGCGTGGCGCTGCGCGACCTGGCCCGTCACCAGACCTCGAGGATCTCGGCATGAATACCCGCGAATGGCTGACCGAACAAGTGACCCGGCTGCGCAAACCGGCGCCGGCTGCGGTGCGTTCCACCCAGGAGCGCCTGAAAGCCCGGCTGCGCCAGGGCGAGGAGGCCCTGTCGCCCAGCGCCTTGCGCCACAAGCTCGATGAGCTCAAGGCCATCGTCGACCCGCTGGTCAGCGAGGTCGAAGGTGGCCGGCGTGCGGGCGTGCTGATCGACTGGTACGCCAGCGCCACACCTGCCCACCGGCGCGATCTGTGGTTGCTCATGAGTGAACGGTTTGTGGCCGACCCCGAGCAGGTTCAGGCGGCGCAGGCTCAGTACCTCAAAGCGGTCGGCACACCCGACCAGCCCGCGGCCGAGGTGCTGTTCCGCCGCGCCACCGTGTCGCCGCGCAGGCGTCTGCTGCAGCGCTTCAGCGCGCACCCGGACGGCATCCCTTTCCTGGTGAACCTGCGGGCCGAGATGCAGCCGCACCTCAAAGCCGACAAGCGCCTGCTCGCGCTGGACGTGGAAATGGAGTACATGTTCTCCACCTGGTTCGACGTCGGCTTTCTGGAGCTGCGCCGCATCAGCTGGGACTCGCCCGCATCGCTGGTGGAGAAGCTCATCAAGTACGAAGCGGTGCACGACATCCGCAGCTGGGACGATGTGAAGAACCGCCTTGACAGCGACCGCCGCTGCTATGGCTTCTTCCACCCGCGCCTGCCGGGCGAGCCGCTGATCTTCGTGGAGGTGGCGTTGATCAACGAGATCGCCGCCAGCATCACGCCCCTGCTGGACGAGGCCGCCGCGCCCGTCGATCTCGATCGCGCCACCACGGCCATCTTCTATTCCATCAGCAACACCCAGACTGGGCTGCGCGGTGTGAGCTTTGGCGATTCGCTGATCAAGCGGGTGGTCGAGAGCCTGCACGAGGAGTTTCCGCGCCTCAAGACCTTTGCAACGCTCTCGCCCATTCCCGGTCTGCGCGCCTGGTTGACCAAGAACGCACCCGCCGATCTGCTGCAGATCTGGGAGGCGATGCCGGAACTGGCCGAAAAGTCACCTCCGCGCATGGCCCTCAAGCAGTGGGCGGCGCGATACCTCGCCCAGGAAGTGCAGGAAGGCAAGCCGCTGGACGCGGTGGCGCGCTTCCACCTGGGCAACGGCGCCCGCGTCGAGCGCCTGAACTGGGCTGCTGACCCGTCGCCCAAAGGCTTCAAGCAGTCTTATGGACTGATGGTGAACTACCTCTACGACCTCAAGAAGCTCGACAAAAACCGGGCTGCCCTTGCGCAAGGCAAGATCCCGATCGCGCCGGCGATCAAGGACCTGCTCCCCTGAAGAAGACCCTTTTCACAACCACAAACGGAGACAAAACCATGCAAGCCAACGGATTCAACCGGCGCGACGTGCTGCGCGCCGCAGCGGCCAGCGCCGCGGTGTACGGCACGGTCGGCCATGCCCAAGGCACCTGGCCCGCCAAGCCGGTCACCATGATCGTGCCGTTCCCGGCCGGCGGTGGCACCGACGCGTTCGCTCGCCCCCTGGCCGCGCAGTTCACCAAGCTCAGCGGCAAGGCGCTGGTGATCGACAACCGCGGCGGTGCCGGTGGCACGCTGGGTGCCGGCATCGCGGCGAAGGCTGCGCCCGATGGCTACACCCTGTTCATGGGGGCGGTGCACCACACCATCGCGCCCAGCATGTACCCCAAGCTGGACTACGACATCGAGAAAGACCTGGTGCCGCTGATCCTGGTGGCCAACGTGCCGCAGGTGCTGGTGGTCAATGCCAAGGCCTACGCCAACATGGACTTCAAGGCCTTCCTGGCCAAGGTCAAGTCCAGCCCCGGCAAGCTCAACTACGGCTCGGCCGGCGGTGGCACGTCGCACCACCTCGCGGGTGAACTGTTCAAGCAGCAGAGCAAGACCTTCATCACGCACATTCCTTACCGTGGTGCGGGGCCTGCGCTCAACGACCTGATCGCGGGTAACGTAGACATGATGTTCGACGGCCTGGGCTCGTCGGCCAGCCACATCAAGGGTGGTCGCATCAAGGCGCTGATGGTCTCTGGCAGTAAGCGCAGCCCGGCGTTTCCCGATGTGCCTTGCGCCGCCGAGCTGGGCTTGCCCGACTACACCGTGACCACCTGGTACGGTGTGTGGGCGCCCAAGGGTACGCCGGCCGATGCGCAAGCCCGGGCCATCGAAGAGATCCGCAAGGCCGTGCAGACCGACGAGGCCAAGGCGGTCTGGGCGGCGCAGGGCGCCGAGTTCCCCAACCTCACCGGTGCGCAGTTCGACGGCTTCGTCAAGGCCGAGATCAAGAAGTGGGCGCAGGTGGTCAAGGCATCGGGTGCGAAACTCGACTGATCGCCATCCAGTCGCGCGCCCATGTCCGGTCACATCCACCTGCACGTCGAAGACGCCATCGCCCGCGTCACCCTGAGCAACCCGTCGAAGTTCAACGCCATGTCCCGCGCGATGTGGCGCGAGCTTCGGCAGGTGTTCTCCCAACTGCAGCAGTGCAGTGACGTGCGTGCGGTGGTGGTGGCCGGCGAAGGCGGGCACTTTTGTGCAGGCGGCGACATTGCCGAGTACACCGATTTCCGGTTCCACCCCGAGAGCCTGCGCGACTTCCACGAGAACGACGTCTGGGGCGGGCTCTCGGCCATGCTGGCCTGCGACCTGCCGGTCGTCGCGCAGATCGAAGGCAACTGCATGGGTGCGGGCGTGGAAATCGCCAGCTGCTGCGACATCCGTCTGGCAGGGCAGGGCGCCCGCTTTGGCGCACCGATTGCCAAGCTGGGTTTCCCGATGGCGCCGCGCGAGGCCGAACTGGTGGCACGCGAAGCCGGACTGGCCACGGCGCGGCAGATGTTGCTGGAAGCGGCGGTGCTGGACGCGCCGACCCTGCTGGCCCGCGGTTTCCTGCACACCGTGCTGCGCGATGCAGACGTGCCAGCCGAGGCGCAGCAACGCGCCTGGCGCATCACGCGCCTGGCGCCACAGGCGGCCCGGCTGAACAAGCAGGCTTTGCGTGCTCTGGCGGGCGGGCAGGGCGCTGCGGACCTGCTGCCCACTGCCTACGACTACGCCGACAGCGCCGAACACCGTGAAGGTATCGCGGCTTTCCTGGCCAAACGGCCACCGAACTTTTGAACCTACCCCTCATCCTGTCTCACGCCACACCATGAGCAACCAGAACCTGTTCGTCGCGCTGCGCGACGCCTTTCCTGCCGACCTCGACCGCTGCGCCGTGGAGACCGACAACGGACTGACCTACTCCTGGCGCGACCTGGACCGCGCCACCGCCATGATGGCCAACCTGCTGGACGCGCTGGACCTGCCACCGGCCTCGCGCATCGCGGTGCAGGTGGAGAAGTCGGTCGAGGCCATGGTGCTGTACCTGGCCACGCTGCGCGCGGGCCATGTCTTCCTGCCGCTCAACACCGCCTACCAGAGCGCCGAGATCGAGTACTTCATCGGTAACGCCGAGCCTGCGGTGGTGGTCTGCAGCCCCAAGAACCATGGCTGGGTCAGCAAGATCGCGTTCACCGCCGGCACGCAACACGTCTTCACCCTGGGCGACGACCGCACCGGCAGCCTGCTTGAACGCGCGGCCCACCACAGCGACCGCCACTCACCCGCCGTGCGGCAGGACGACGACCTCGCCGCCATCCTCTACACCAGCGGCACCACCGGCCGCAGCAAGGGCGCGATGCTCACGCACGGCAACATGCGCAGCAACGCCCTGGTGCTGCGCGTTTACTGGCAGTGGCAGAAGAATGATGTGCTGATCCACGCGCTGCCCATCTTCCACGTGCACGGCCTGTTCGTGGCCATCCACGGCGCGCTCATCAACGGCAGCAAGATGATCTGGCTGTCGAAGTTCGACCCGAAGCTGGCGATCGCCAAGTTCCCCGAGGCCACGGTCTTCATGGGCGTGCCCACGCTGTACGTGCGCATGCTGTCCGAGCCCACGCTCACGAAGGCGCAGGCCGCGCACATGCGCCTGTTCATCTCGGGTTCGGCTCCGCTGCTGATTGAGACCTTCACCGAGTGGCAGCAGCGCACCGGCCACACCATCCTGGAGCGTTACGGCATGAGCGAGACGGTGATGCTCACCTCCAACCCCTGTGGCGCCGATGCGCGCTACGGCGGCGCGACCGAGCGCCGCGGTGGCACGGTGGGCTTCCCGCTGCCGGGTGTGACCTTGCGGGTGATGGAAGACGAAGGAAAACCCGTGGCGCCGGGCGACATCGGCGGCATTCAGGTCCAAGGCCCGAACGTGTTCAAGGGCTACTGGCGCATGCCCGAGAAGACGGCCGAAGAATTCACCGCCGACGGCTTCTTCAAGACCGGCGACGTGGGCCGGGTGGACGAGCGTGGCTACGTGACCATCGTCGGCCGCAGCAAGGACCTGATCATCTCCGGCGGCTACAACGTCTACCCGGCCGAGATTGAGGGCTATGTCAACGAGATGCCCGGTGTGGCCGAGAGCGCGGTGATCGGCGTGCCGCACCCGGACTTTGGCGAGGTGGGGGTGGCGGTGATCATCGCCAAGCCGGGCGCCAAGGTGGACCCGGAGCGCGTCATTGCTGATCTCAAAGCCCGGCTGGCCAACTTCAAGATCCCCAAGCGCTGCGTGGTGGTGGCCGAACTGCCCCGCAACACCATGGGCAAGGTGCAGAAAAACCTGCTGCGCGAGCAGTACAAGGGCGAGTTTTGAAGCACCCCCTGCGCGGCTGACGCGGCTTCCCCCTCCGTAGCGCGCCTTCGGCGCTTCGAGCGGGACGCACCCAATGGCCCGGCGAAGCCGGTTCCATGGGTACCCCGGACACAGACACGCGCTACGGAGAAAGTACCTGTGTTGAGGTTTACCTCAAGACCAACACAGGGATGTGGGAGTGCGTCAGCACCTGCTGCGTCTCGCTGCCCAGCAGCAGGCGCTTGATGCCCTTGCGGCCATGCGAGGCCATGACGATCAGGTCCACCTTGTTGCGTTTGGCCGCGGCGATGATGGCCTCGGCGATCAGGTCGGACTTCACGGTGACCGCCTTGACCTT
>CALRYD010000069.1:0-17959 GCA_943372305.1 Hydrogenophaga intermedia
CCGGTGGTGTAACCACGGGTGGCGGCCAGTGCCAGGGTTTCCTGGTTCACACCCTGGCCGGCGAAAGCGGCATCGCCGTGCACCAGCACAGGCAGCACCTGCTTGCCCAGCGTGTCGCCACGGCGGTCCATGCGGGCGCGCACCGAGCCTTCAACCACCGGGTTCACGATTTCCAGGTGCGACGGGTTGAACGCCAGCGACAGGTGGACCGGACCGCCCGGGGTGCTCACGTCGGAGCTGAAGCCCTGGTGGTACTTCACGTCACCGGCGGGCAGGTCTTCGGGGGCGGTGTGATCGAACTCGGCGAACAGATCCTTGGGCATCTTGCCCAGGGTGTTGACCAGCACGTTCAGGCGGCCGCGGTGGGCCATGCCGATCACGATTTCCTGCACGCCTTGGGCGCCGGCCTGCTGGATGACTTCGTCCATGGCGGCGATGAAGCTCTCGCCACCTTCGAGGGAGAAGCGCTTCTGGCCCACGTACTTGGTGTGCAGGAAACGCTCCAGGCCTTCGGCCGCGGTCAGACGGTCGAGGATGTGCTTTTTCTTCTCGGCGTTGAAAGCCGGCTTGGAGCGGATCGTCTCCAGCTTCTCTTGCCACCAGCGCTTTTGCGTCTGGTCGCTGATGAACATGTACTCGGCGCCGATGCTGCTGCAGTAGGTCTCGCGCAACGCGTTCAGCAGGTCACGCAGGCTCATGACCTCCTTGCCGAAGAAGGTGTTGCTGGTGTTGAACACGGTCTCGTAGTCGGCATCGGAGAAGCCGTAGAACGATGGGTCGAGTTCGGGAATGTGGTCGCGCTCGGTGCGCTTGAGGGGGTCCAGATCGGCCCAGCGGGCACCCACGTTGCGGTAGGCGGCGATCAGCTGCTGGACGGCAACACGCTTGCGGCCCAGGTCGGAATCGGCGCCAGCGGCCACGACGACTTTGGTGCCGCCCTGCTTGGCGCGCTCGGCGAAGGCGTTGATGACGGGCAGGTGGGGGACGTCGCGGGCATCGGTCCCGTCAACGGCGGGCACGTGCTGCAGGGCGTCGAAGTAGCTGCGCCAGTTCTCGGGCACGCTGCCTGGGTTTTCCAGGTACTTCTCGTACATCTCTTCCACATACGGCGCGTTGCCGCCGAAGAGGTACGAATTGGATTGGTAGGCGACGTAGACGTTGCCCCCGTTCGATGGGGAATTGCTCATGGATTCGCTGACCTCCGCTTCCCTGAGGGAAACATTAGCTGGTTGAAGAAACCTCCCGCGACACGGCTGGACCGATTGGCGGATGCGACAGTGACTGTGGAAGGACCTGACTGCGGGCGCGATTGTGCCACCAGCGGCCCCGCTGGGCGAGCAAAAAATGCAAAACGCCCCGACGGCGTCACAGAACGCGAAGCTCTGTTGCGTCGGGGCGATACGACAGGCTGGTGTCAGCCTGTGCGATGGCGGGATATCAGGTGACGATGCGGGGCGACAAGCGCTCAGACGCCGGCACCGCGCTGGGCTCGTCCATTTCGATGGCGATCTGGGTGCACACGGTGCGGCACAGCGTGACGGCCTTCTCGCTCTGGACGCGGTAAATGACCTGCGTGCCTTCCTTGCGTTTGGCCAGCACCCCTGCGCGATACAGCAGGTTCAGGTGCTGAGACAGGTTGGGCTGCGTGGTGTCGATTTCCTGCAGCAACTGCGACACGGACTTTTCCTTGTCGCACAGGGCACTGAGGATGCGCAGTCGCATCGGGGTGGCCAGCACACCAAACAGCTCGGCCGCCATTTCGAACACACGAACTTTTTCGACGCTGGTTCCGGAATCGATCATTTGGTCCATGGTGGCCACATTTTTGTCAATATAAGCATGGATGATACGCAGAAAGCTTGACCATGCCCATGGGTTTTTGACGCGTGACGGACAGCGTCCACCAAAACAAACGGCCCCACGCGTCATTCCGACGCATGGGGCCGTCTTCAGGGGCGACCGATCAGGCCTGCAGGTCCTTGATTTGCTGCAGCGCGGCCGGATCGTCCATGGTGGTCAGGTCACCGGGGTCCCGGCCCTCGCACACGGCCTGAATGGCGCGGCGCAGCAGTTTGCCGCTGCGTGTCTTGGGCAGAACGTTCACGAAGCGCACACGGGCAGGTCGCGCAACAGCGCCCAGCTGCTCGTCCACCAGCTTCATGACCTCGCCCTCCAGTTTCAGTCGCGACGCTTCGTCGGTGATCAGGCTGGCGTCTTTCACCACCGCAAACGCCATGGCGACCTGTCCCTTGAGCTGGTCGGCCACACCGACCACCGCCACTTCGGCGATGCGCGGGTGGCTGGAGATGCTCTCTTCGATCTCGCGGGTGCCCAGGCGGTGCCCGGCCACGTTGATCACGTCATCGGTGCGACCCAGGATGAAGTAGTAACCATCCTCGTCGCGAATGCCCCAGTCGAAGGTGCTGTACACCACCTTGCCCGGTACGCTGGACCAATAGGTTTTCACGAAGCGCGCATCGTCGCCCCAGATCGTCTGCATGCAGCCGGGGGGCAGCGGGCCTTCCACGGCCACCACACCCTTCTGGTTCCCGCCCTGCAACTCGGCGCCGGTCTGATCGTCCAGCAGCTTGACGTTGTAGCCGTACACCGCCTTGCCGGGCGAGCCGAACTTGCTCGGCGCCTTTTCCACACCGTTGCAGATCGCCAGGATCGGCCAGCCGGTCTCGGTCTGCCAGTAGTTGTCGACGATGGGCTTGCCCAGTTCGCCCGCAATCCACTGCGCGGTCGGCTCGTCAAGCGGCTCGCCGGCCAGGAACAGCGCCTTGAGGCTGGACAGGTCGTACTTCTTGATGAAGGACGGGTCGTATTTCTTGAGCACGCGCACCGCAGTGGGCGCACTGAACATGACCGTGACCTTGTACTTCTCGACCAGGCTCCACCAGATGCCGGCGTGCGGACGAATGGGCAGGCCTTCGTACATGATGGTGGCCATGCCGCCGATGAGGGGGCCGTAGATGATGTAGCTGTGCCCCACCACCCAGCCGATGTCGCTGGTGGAGAAGTAGGTCTCGCCGGGATTGCCCATGTAGATGTGCTTCATGGACGCGGCCAGGGCCACAGTGTAGCCACCGGTGTCGCGCTGCACACCCTTGGGCTTGCCGGTGGTGCCGCTGGTGTAGAGGGTGTAGCTGGGGTGCGTGGCATCGACCCACTCGCAAGGGACGACCGTGTCCATGACCTGGGAACGCGCCAGGGCATAGTCCACATCACGGCCTTCGACGGCGGTGAAAGCGGCCAGGCCCCGGTTGACCATCACCACCTTGGCGGGCTTGTGCGACGAGAGCTTGATGGCCTCGTCCAGCAGCGGCTTGTATTCGACCACCTTGCCACCTCGCGAACCCGCGTCTGCACTGACGATGGCCACCGGCGAGGCGTCTTCGATGCGGCTGGCCAGCGCGTGGCTGGCAAACCCGCCAAACACCACCGAGTGGATGGCGCCGATGCGCACGCAGGCCAGCATGGCGAACGCCGCCTCGGGGATCATGGGCATGTAGATCAGGACGCGGTCACCCTTCTTCACGCCCTGCGCCTGCAGGATGGCGGCCATGCGTTGCACCTCGGCGTGCAGTTCGCGGAAGCTGTAGGTTTTTTCAGTGTCGGTTTCGGTCGACACAAAGATCAGCGCGTTCTGGTCGGCGCGGTCTTTCAGGTGGCGATCCACCGCGTTGTGGCACAGGTTGGTCAGGCCACCTTCGAACCAGCGGGCGAACGGCGGGTTGTCGTAGTTGCAGACGCGATCAAAAGGTTTGTGCCAGTCCACCAGCGCGGCCTGTTCGGACCAGAAAGCGTCGCGGTCTTCGATGGAGCGGCGGTGGAATTCGGCGTAGCCCTGTGCGTTGCTCATGCAAGTCTCCTGCGGGTGGTTGTGCAAATGCAGAACGGACAGCCCCTGGGTCACACGAAGACCGGGTAAGCTGCTCACGTCAAACTGAATTCATAATTATGAGAACCAGACTTGCGAGAGTCTGACACCCCGCCACGCCGAGGCTTGGCCAACACCCGGGCACACCGCTCCGGGCCGCCTGGCCAGCTTCTTATTTGATCAACGCCTGCACCTCGCGGAACGCAGGATGTTCGGCGCTACGCAGCCATTCGAAAGCCACCATCTCGGTCGTCACCAGTTCGGCACCGGCACCGGCTAGGCGGTCGAACGCAGCATCGCGGTTGCGCTCAGTGCGCGAACCACAGGCGTCGGTGACCACCCACACTTCCACCTCTTGCTCGATCAGTTCCAGCGTGGTCTGCAGCAGGCACACATGTGCTTCGCAACCGGCGATCACCACCGTGGCACGTTCCGGCGCGGCGGGTGCTGCAGGCTTTTGCAGGTGGCGCGGCAGGCTGCGTGCGTTGCCACCCGCAGGCCGAACGGGCGGACGCAGACAATCCATCAACCCGGCGCCAACGGCGCTGAAATCCATCTTGGCGAGCGTCCTCAGGCAATGCTCGCGAACAGCGGCATCGTTGGGCCCCAGCTTCTCGGGGTTCTGTTCGGTGCCCCACACCGGCACCTGCAGCAGGCGCGCCATGCGGGCCAGACGCACCGCATTGGCCAACACCAGTCCGCCTTCATGAATGGCGGGCATCAGGCGGCTCTGGTAGTCCACCAGGACCAGTTGGGAATCACTCGAATCCAGCAGCATGGCAAAGTCTTTCGGTCAACAAATGAAGACGCCGATTGTGACAAACCGAGGCGAGCCGAGGTGCTGCCGGCAGCCGTCATCTGAACCGCCCCACATGCCCCTGCTTCACACTTTCTTCAGAAAAATCAAGACTTTGCATGAACTCGCACACTTGACGGGCCCTGACGCCGTCCGTTATGGTCGGAGCATGAGAATTTGGATATGCGCCGTGTTGTTGAGCTGTGCCGCCGTGGTTGCCCATGCGGCCCCCAACGACGCCGGCGAAGAAGCAACGAGCACCGCACTGGCCGACAAAGGCTTGATGTCGCGTCTGACCGGCCAGCTGCAGCAGGCCAGAGACAGCGTGGGAGAAAAGGCGTCCCAACTGGTGGTCAATGCCATGGGGTTTCTGGGGGTTCCCTACAAATACGGTGGGAATAGTGTCGAAACGGGTGGTTTTGACTGCAGCGGCTTCGTGCGTGCGGTCTACGAACAGTCCATCGGCAAGGTGCTGCCGCGCCGCGCCAGCGAGCAGGCCGCCGCCACACAAGTCATCGACCGCAGCGAGCTCAAACCCGGCGACCTCGTGTTCTTCAACACCATGAAGCGGGCCTTCAGCCACGTGGGCATCTACATAGGCGAAGGCAAGTTCATCCACGCCCCGCGGGCCGGTTCGTCGGTGCGTGTTGAAGACATGCGCCAGGCGTACTGGCAGACGCGTTTCAACGGCGCACGCCGGGTGGCACCATTGGCAGACGGGACGGCCGTTGCCCCTGCCATGCCGGTCATCGGTAACTGATCCGTCCTTTCCACGCCGACAGTACCTATTGGGGTTGCCCCGCAGCCTCCCGATCACCGTGGTCAGGACGCACCGCACGCGCGCTGGGTCTATTGAGCAAGGACATCGTGGCGCGCTCCCTGACGTAGACCTTGGGCCGACACCTTGCTGGTGCGGCAGCCAACACCGCCATCAACGTCTCATCCGGCACGACTGTGAATTGACGCAGTGACTGGCTGCCCTTTGCGGGGGCTGCCCTGCTCGCTCACGGCTTTGCTTGAAGTGGCACCCGGGGCGAGGCGACGGTTTGCGGAGCATGGTGAGCCTTGGCCCTCGTCACATGCCATCGCACACGCCAGCAATGGCCTACTGCCCCGAAGCTGCAGTTGCCACACTTCCATCACACATCAAACTAGCGACTGCCGGGACCTACGGTCAGTGGGCGTGACCAAATCCTCAGGTCACGGAGTGCTTTGTAGCGGCCTGTTCACACCATCGTTCAAAATGAAACGAAAGCAGCAGGCTCCGGATATCACCGGGACACTTGAAGGGAGAACCGTCGATGTCCTTTTCAACACGGCCGGAAGGCGCCCGAGGCGATGTTCAACCCGCCATGCAGCGCCGCCTGGCGCAACTCCACACCGCCATGGGTAGCGAAGCCAACGCTCCGGTGCCCATGTGTGCCGCCGCCGGTGCACAGGCAATGCAACCGCTCGGCGGTACCAGCACGGGCACAAACGACGCACTCAACAAGCGCTGGATCACCCAGCCCGTGCTCCTGATGGGGGGACTGCTCCTGCTCGGGCTCGTAACGGCCGCCTTGAGCCAGCGCCAGAGGGTGGCGTCTGAAACGGCTGAACGCCCGCCCGTCGAGGCCCCGCAGACCACACGGGGCTCGCCCGCGGTTGTGGTGCCGGCCGCTCTGGCACCTGCCACCAAGCCATCTGAGGACGACGCCATCCGAGATACGCTGGAACGTTGGCGCCTGGACTGGTCGCGACGCGACGTGCCCGCCTACCTGGCCCACTACAGTGACCGGTTTGAGCCTGCGGAAGGCATCGCACGCGCCGAATGGGAGGCGAAGCGCCGCCAGGCCATCCTCCAAAGGCCAGCCATTCGAGTGGAAGTGGCTGACCTGAACATTGACTATCCCAACGAGCAGGAAGCACGGGTGCGCTTTCGGCAGACCTACCTGTCAGGTCGCTACCAGGAGAACGCCCAACCCAAGACGTTGCGGCTGCTGCGCGAGGATGGCGGCTGGCGCATCGCGGGCGAATGGCAAGGCACAGGCCCCGCGGAGACGTCACGCAAGCCCTGACCACGTCGCAGGCACGCAACAGCACCTCATGGCCGAAAAACGGCCATTTTTTGCGATTCATTCTCAACCGCATCAACGAAGTCACGCACCGCCGGCTCCTCACCGACTCAAGGCGCGTCCGTCTTTTTGGCAAAAGAAACGCCTTGTGCGGGCCTATGGCTGATGAAGAACGGTTGTGGCGACGAGCCCCGTGCATGGCTATCCATTGAGAATCGCTCGCATCTGAAAAACCCTCTGCAAAGCGTTCGGGCCCAGGCAGTCCGTCGCACCCCATCCATGTCTCTGTGACGTGGCCTGTGAACCACCGCACATCCGGCACCAAAAGCATGGATCTTTCGGTATGTAGTCACTAGCCTATGCGGTTCAGGTGAGGCCCACCCCAACACACAACACATGAAGTCACCCCCCAACCGGCCTGATGCGGCACTCGCCGACATGGAAAACGAAGCCATCCGCGCCTGGCGCGAACTGTTTTCCGTCACCGCCCAACCGATCCGCGAAGCGGTCGCCCACGTGGTTCGCGAAGGCGCCGACACCCTCACGGAAGACTTCTACAGCCGCATGCAAACCCATGCGCGCGCCGCCAGCCTCCTGGAGCAGGAACGCGTGCAACGCCGGCTGCGAGCGTCGCTGCGCCAGTGGATGATCGACCTTTTCGGCACGCTGGAAGTCGAACAGATCCTGCCGTCGATCCGCCGTCAGATCGAGGTGGGCGCCGTGCATGCGCGCATCCGACTGCCGATCGACCTGATTCCTTCGGGTATCCGACTGCTCAAACGCGGCATCCGCCGCCGCATCGACTTCACCCCTCTGGATACGTCGGACCGGCTGATCGCACAGATCTACGTGTCAGACCTGCTGCACCTCGCAGACGGTTTGATGAACCTGGCTTACTTCCACGACACGCAGGAGGTGGTACGCAACGATGAAGCCTACCGCCTGATGGCGCACAAGCGCAGCGCGTCGTTCGAGCGGGCACGTCAGCGGGCGGCGTTGTCCGAATGGGCCGAGGCGCTGCTCATCTCCGTCTGGACGCAGCAGCACCCCAGTGCGGGCGCGGGTTTGCGCGACTCCGAGTTCGGCATCTGGATGCACCACAAAGGCGCCGTGATGTTCGAGGACACAGCGGACTTCCGCGACATCGTGGACGCGATCGACACCATGGACCACCAGTTGCTGCCGCGGCTGCGCGAGGCCCGCGACGACCGCGAACGCACCGACGCCAGTATCAGCGCCATCAAACAACTGCTGGATCTGATCCGCTACAAGCTCAACGATCTGTTTGAAAGCAACCTGGGCAAGGACGACGGGCTGGACCAGGAAACCCAACTACCCGACCGGCGCTACCTGCCCGCCATCCTCAGGCGCGAGATGCGAGCCCACCTCGACAGCGGACGGCCTTTCTGCCTGCTGCTGATCGAGGTGCATTTCCCGTTGCGCAAGGAGCACCAGAGCAGCGGTACCCACCACCGCCTGCTTCAAGCCGCGGTGGAGGCGGTGGCCGAATGCACGCGCACCACCGATCACCTGTTCCGCTACAACGAACACCGCCTGCTGCTGGTGGCGGTGGAATGCGACCGCAGGAAGGCCGGTGACCTGGCCGCCAGCGTGACCGAAAAGCTGCGAAACGCCGTGAACACCGGCAATGTGCAAGGCCGCTGGACGCCGGTGAGCCCCACCGTCTGCATTGGCATCGCCGAATACGACCGACACCCGGACTACCAGTACTTCATCCAGCGGGTAGAAACGGCGCTGGCAGAAGCATCCGTGGCTCGGCGACATCGGATTGCCCTCACTTGAGTTTTCGTCGATTTTTTTTACACAGATCAAGCACAGCTGCGAAGTTTGCTCATAAGCCGTTGAATCGATGAGTTTTTTTTCACCAGCTGATCTGGCATGCCAAATGCTTAAGTTGTTACGGAGATCGCCGCCGCGCACGACTCGTCAGCGATCGAACCATTCAACATGTCCTTCAAAGGTACCAAAGATGAACTTCAATACCAAGCTGTCGGTTCTAGCGTCTAGCCTTGCGCTTGGCGCTCTGGGTTTTGCCTCGCAAGCCAGCGCGGCGCCGCTACCCGCCGGCTACACCTGTGTAGGTACCAGCGTTTGCGGCACCTTGGGGGCTGACGGCAACGTGACGGTTTCTCCGCAGGGAGGCGACTACGGCTACGTGTCCACCGCGGGAGCTGCTGGTAACAATGGCGACCTCAACATCGGCGCCGAAACCAACAGTTCTGTAGCTAAGACCCCGGTCTTCGCCTCGCTGGGTGGCGATGCGCTCGAGTTCTTCTTCAATTACGTCACTTCCGACGGCTCTGGCTTCATTGAGTACTCGTGGGTCAAGCTGATCAACGCGGCCACTGCCGACGAAACCGTCCTGTTCACTGCGCGCACGACGCCTACGGGCAACACAGTCCCAGGCTTCGGCCTTCCTCCCTTGGCTCTTGGGGTCACGCTGAACCCTGGCAGCACCACGATCCAACCCAGCCTGACGAACTGGAGTGCTCTGGGCAGCTCCAGCGGCAATTGCTACCAAGGTCCGACCCAAGGCTGCGGTCAAACTGGCTGGATTGAAATGAATTACAGCATCGCCAATGCTGGTAACTACTTCCTAGAATTCGGTGTGGTGAACTGGTCAGACACCGCATTTGATTCTGGTTTGGCCTTCGACGGTATTACTATCGCCGGCAACCCGATCGATCCTAACCCGATCCCCGAACCTGCCAGCCTCGCGCTGCTGGGCGTGGCACTTGCCGGCTTGGGCGCTGCACGCGCCAAGGCCAAAAAGTCTGCCTGATACGCACAGATTGCGGCGGTAGACCAAAAAGCCCGAACTTATGGTTCGGGCTTTTTTTTGCCTGAAGTCGAGACGTGCACCAGCTGCCGCAGTGAACGCCCGCGCCGGATACCTCCCAGGCGGCGCGTTGGCCCAGTGGGCTGCTGCCGGTTTCAAAGACACCTTTGTTAAGGTGGAAGATGAAGCCGCAGGTGGTTCATGGAGAGAATAAGGACATTCAGCCGCGAGTTCAAGCTCGAGGCGGTCAGGCTGGTCACCGAGCGTGGCGAGGCTGTGGCCCAGGCGGCCAAGGACCTGGACGTTCACGAGAACGTGCTGCGCAAATGGGTTCGTGAGCTGCGAGAGGAGCCCCAGGATGCGCTCCCTGGCAACGGCAAGTAGAGGGCCCAGGACGCGGAGATAGCGCGGCTGCGCATGGAGGTTGCCAAGCTCAAGATGGAGCGCGACATCCTGAAAAAAAGGCCGCGGCCTACTTTGACCCGCCCCCCAACAGCCGGCATAGACTTACGAAAAAAACCCGAACCGGTGCCGGTTCGGGGTTTTCGTTTGGACAGCGCTGAAGGCGTTTACTTCTTGCTTGGCGGCAGATCGGTACAAGACCCGTGCGCCACCTCCGCCGCCATGCCGATGCTTTCGCCCAGCGTGGGGTGGGGGTGGATGGTCTTGCCGATGTCCACGGCGTCGGCGCCCATCTCGATCGCCAGCGCGATCTCGCCGATCATGTCGCCCGCGTGCGTGCCGACCATGCCCCCGCCCAGGATCTTGCCGTGGCCATGGGCCTCGGGCGAGTCGTCGAACAGCAGCTTGGTGAAGCCTTCGTCCCGGCCGTTGGCAATCGCCCGGCCCGAGGCCGTCCAGGGGAACAGTCCCTTCTTGACCTTGATGCCTTGCGCCTTGGCCTGGTCTTCGGTGAGGCCGACCCAGGCCACCTCGGGGTCGGTGTAGGCCACGCTGGGGATCACGCGGGCGTTGAAGGCGGCCGCGGCCAGTTCCTTGTTGCCCTGCAGTTCCCCGGCGATGACTTCCGCCGCCACGTGCGCCTCGTGCACCGCCTTGTGCGCCAGCATGGGCTGGCCCACGATGTCGCCGATGGCGAAGATGTGCGGCACGTTGGTGCGCATCTGGATGTCGACGTTGATGAAGCCGCGGTCGGTCACCGCCACGCCGGCCTTGTCGGCGGCGATCTTCTTGCCGTTGGGCGTGCGGCCCACGGCCTGGAGCACCAGGTCGTAGGTGCCTTCGCTCTTGGTGCCGTCCAGGCCCTCGAACTGCACCTTGATGCCCTCGGGTGTCGCTTCGGCCCCGACCGTCTTGGTCTTGAGCATGATGTTGTCGAAGCGACCCTTGTTCATCTTCTCCCAGACTTTGACCAGGTCACGGTCGGCGCCTTGCATCAGGCCGTCCATCATCTCGACCACGTCCAGGCGCGCACCCAGCGTGCTGTACACCGTGCCCATTTCCAGGCCGATGATGCCGCCGCCGACGATGAGCATCTTCTTGGGTACGCCCTGCAGCGCCAGCGCGCCGGTGGAGTCCACCACGCGCGGGTCGTTGGGCATGAAGGGCAGGCGCACCGCCTGCGAACCGGCGGCGATGATGCACTTCTTGAAGGCCACGATCCTCTTGGAACCTGTCTTCTCCTGGCCGGTGCCGGTGGTCTCTTCCACTTCGACGTGGTTGGGGCCGACGAAGGCGCCGTAGCCGCGCACGGTGGTGACCTTGCGCATCTTGGCCATCGCCGCCAGGCCGCCGGTCAGTTTGCCGATGACCTTTTCCTTGTGCGCGCGCAGCTTGTCCACGCTCACCGTGGGCTTGCCGAACTCCACACCCAGGTCGCCCAGGTGCGAGACCTCGTCCATCACGGCGGCCACGTGCAGCAGCGCCTTTGACGGGATGCAGCCCACGTTCAGGCAGACACCGCCCAGCTGCGCGTAACGCTCGACGATCACGACCTTCAGGCCCAGGTCGGCCGCGCGGAAGGCAGCCGAGTAGCCGCCAGGGCCTGCGCCCAGCACCAGCAGGTCGCATTCGATGTCGGCCGAGCCGCCGAAGCTGGCGGCGGTCGGCGCCACCACCGGAGCAGCGACAGGTGCTGCCACAGGAGCGGCTGCGGGCGCGGGAGCCGCGGCCGGAGCCGGGGCCGCCGCAGCGCCCTCACCTTCCAGCACCAGCACCACCGAGCCTTGCTTGACCTTGTCGCCCAGCGCGACCTTGAGCTCTTTCACCAAGCCGGCGTGCGACGAGGGGATCTCCATCGAGGCCTTGTCGGACTCGACGGTGATGAGCGATTGCTCGCCCTTGACGGTGTCGCCGGGTTTGACCAGCAGCTCGATCACGGCCACTTCGTCGAAGTCGCCAATGTCGGGAACTTGAATATCGATCAGTGCCATCGCGATTCCTTAGAGAAGAACGCGACGGAAGTCGCCGAGGATCTGGCCGAAGTAGGCGTTGAAGCGGGCCGCCGCAGCGCCGTCGATCACGCGGTGGTCCCAGGTCAGCGACAGCGGCAGCATCAGGCGCGGCACGAACTGCTTGCCGTCCCACACCGGCTCCATCTGGCTCTTGCAGACGCCGAGGATGGCGACTTCGGGTGCGTTGATGATGGGCGTGAAGTAACGGCCACCGATGCCGCCCAGACTGGAGATGGTGAAGGTGGCGCCGGACATGTCGGCCGGGCCGAGCTTGCCGTCGCGCGCCTTCTTGGCCAGCTCACCCATTTCCTGGCTGATCTGCAGCACGCCCTTCTTGTCGGCATCCTTGATGACGGGCACGACCAGGCCGTTGGGTGTGTCGGCCGCAAAACCGATGTGGTAGTACTGCTTGTAGACCAGTGCGTCGCCGTCCAGCGAGCTGTTGAACTCGGGGAACTTCTTGAGCGCGGCGACGGACGCCTTGATCAGGAACGCGAGCATGGTCACCTTGACGCCGCTCTTCTCGTTCTCCTTGTTGGTGGAGACGCGGAAGGCTTCGAGATCGGTGATGTCGGCGTCGTCGTGGTTGGTGACGGCCGGGATCATCACGGCGTTGCGCAGCAGGTTGGCGCCGCTGATCTTCTTGATGCGGCCCAGCTCCTTGCGCTCGATGGGGCCGAACTTGGCGAAGTCCACCTTGGGCCAGGGGATCAGGCCCAGCTCGGAGCCACCACCGCCAGCTGATGCAGCAGGCGCTTTGGCTTTCTGGGCAGCGGTCTGCACCGCACCGGACATGACCGACTGGGTGAAGGACTGCACGTCTTCCAGCGTGATGCGGCCCTTGGGGCCCTTGCCCTGCACTTCGGTCAGCGGCACGCCGAGTTCGCGGGCGAACTTGCGCACCGAGGGCGAAGCGTGGGGCAGCCCCAGGGCCGGGGTGGCGGTGGGGTTGTGAGCGGGTGCGGCTTCCACCGAAGCGGTGGCAGCTGCGGGAGCGGCCACAGCAGCAGCTGCTGCGGCGGGCGTAGCGGCCTGAGCGAGTGCAGCGGCAACGGGTGCCGGAGCGGCGGCGCCAGCGGCGCCTTCCAGAACGGCCAGGAGGTCACCGATGTTGACCTTGTCGCCCACCTTGACCTTGAGCTCCTTGAGCACGCCCGCGTGCGAGGACGGGATCTCCATCGAGGCCTTGTCGGACTCGACGGTGATCAGGCTCTGCTCGACCTTGATGGTGTCGCCAGGCTTGACGAACACCTCGATCACCGCGACGTCCTTGAAGTCGCCGATGTCGGGCACGTGCACTTCCACCGGGCCGGCCGCGGCCGGTGCGACCACTGGTGCTGCCACCGGCGCCACGGCAACCGGTGCAGGCGCAGCAGCGGCCGGGGCCGCCGCGGGTGCGGGAGCAGCGGCCTCGCCAGCGGCTTCCACCAGCAGCACCACCGAGCCCTCTTTGACCTTGTCGCCCAGCGCCACGCGCAGTTCTTTCACCACGCCCGCCGTGCTCGACGGGATTTCCATCGAGGCCTTGTCGGACTCGACCGTGATCAGCGACTGCTCGGCCTTGACCGTGTCGCCCACCTTGACCAGCAGTTCAATGACCGCCACTTCGTCGAAGTCGCCGATGTCCGGGACCTTCACTTCTACCAGTGCCATGTTCTTGTCTCCGGATGTTTACGCGTAGAGCGGGTTGACCTTGTCGGTCTTGATGCCGTACTTCTGGATCGCCTCGGCCACCTTGGCCAGCGGCAGCTTGCCCTCGTCGGCCAGCGCGCGCAGGGCGGCGACCACGATGTAGTGGCGGTTGATCTCGAAGTGCTCGCGCAGCTTGCTGCGGAAGTCGCTGCGGCCAAAGCCGTCGGTGCCCAGCACCTTGTACTCGCGGCCCTTGGGGATGAAGGGGCGGATCTGCTCGGCGTAGTTCTTCATGTAGTCGGTCGAAGCGACCACCGGGCCGGCGTGCCTCTCCAGCTGCTGGGCCACGAAGCTCACTCGCTGCGGCTCGGTCGGGTGCAGCATGTTCCAGCGCTCGGCGTCCTGACCGTCGCGGGTCAGTTCGTTGAAGCTCGGGCAGCTCCACACGTCGGCCTGCACGCCCCAGTCGGTGGCCAGCAGGACCTGGGCGGCGATCGACTCGCGCAGGATGGTGCCGGAACCCAGCAGCTGCACACGCTTGTCGCCTTCGGCGCCCGGCTTGCACAGGTACATGCCTTTGATGATCTGCTCTTCCGTGCCGGCGGTCAGGCCGGGCATGGCGTAATTTTCGTTCAGCAGCGTCAGGTAGTAAAAGACGTTGTCCTGCTTCTCCACCATGCGCTTCAAGCCGTGGTGCAGGATCACGCCAACTTCGTGCGCGAAGGTCGGGTCGTACGAGATGCAGTTCGGGATCGTGCCGGCCAGGATGTGGCTGTGACCGTCTTCGTGCTGCAGGCCTTCACCGTTCAGGGTCGTGCGACCCGAGGTGCCGCCCAGCAGGAAGCCGCGCGCCTGCATGTCGCCGGCCGCCCAGGCCAGGTCGCCGATGCGCTGGAAGCCGAACATCGAGTAGTACACGTAGAACGGCACCATGATGCGGTTGCTGGTGCTGTACGACGTGGCCGCCGCGATCCAGCTGCTCATGCCGCCGGCTTCGTTGATCCCCTCCTGCAGGATCTGACCGGCCTTGTCTTCCTTGTAGTACATGACCTGGTCTTTATCCACCGGGGTGTACTGCTGGCCAGCCGGGTTGTAGATGCCGATCTGGCGGAACAGGCCTTCCATGCCGAAGGTGCGGGCCTCGTCCACAAGAATGGGCACCACGCGCGGGCCCAGGGCCTGGTCGCGCAGCAACTGGGTGAGGAAGCGCACGTACGCCTGGGTCGTGGAGATTTCACGGCCTTCTGCGGTGGGTTCCATCACGCTCTTGAAGGTGTCGAGCGAAGGCACAGTGAAGCTTTCGTCGGCCTTGGTGCGGCGGTGCGGCAGGTAGCCACCGAGGGCCTTGCGGCGCTCGTGCAGATACTTCATTTCCGGGGTGTCGTCGGCCGGCTTGTAGAAAGGAATGCTGGGCAGCTCGCTGTCGGGGATTGGGATGTTGAAGCGGTCGCGGAAAGCCTTGATGTCTTCGTCGCTCAGCTTCTTGGTCTGGTGCACCGTGTTCTTGCCTTCGCCGATCTTGCCCATGCCAAAACCCTTGACGGTCTTGATCAGCAACACGGTTGGCTGACCCTGGGTCTTCACCGCCGCATCGAAGGCCGCATAGACCTTCTTGGAGTCGTGACCACCTCGGCGCAGGTTGCCGATTTCTTCGTCGCTCATGTGCGCGACCATTTCCAGCGTGCGCGGGTCGCGGCCGAAGAAGTGCTTGCGAACGTAGGCACCGTCGTTGGCCTTGAACGCCTGGTAGTCGCCGTCGTTGCACTCCATCATGATCTTGCGCAGCGCGCCGTCTTTGTCAGCGGCGAGCAGCCGATCCCACTGGCTGCCCCAGATCAGCTTGATGACGTTCCAGCCGGAGCCACGGAACTCGCCTTCAAGCTCCTGGATGATCTTGCCGTTGCCGCGCACCGGGCCGTCCAGGCGCTGCAGGTTGCAGTTGATGACGAAGATCAGGTTGTCGAGCTTCTCGCGCGCCGCCAGACCGATCGCGCCCAGCGACTCGACCTCGTCCATTTCGCCGTCACCGCAGAACACCCAGACCTTGCGGTTCTCGGTGTTGGCGATGCCGCGGGCGTGCAGGTACTTAAGGAAACGCGCCTGGTAAATGGCCATCAGCGGCCCCAGGCCCATCGACACGGTCGGGAACTGCCAGAACTCGGGCATGAGCTTGGGGTGCGGGTAGCTCGAGAGGCCCTTGCCGTCCACTTCCTGGCGGAAGTTGAGCAATTGCTCTTCGCTCAGTCGGCCTTCGAGGAAGGCTCGGGCGTACACGCCGGGCGACACATGGCCCTGGATGTAGAGGCAATCGCCGCCGTGGTTCTCGCTCTCCGCGTGCCAGAAATGGTTGAAGCCAGCGCCAAAAAGGCTGGCCAGCGAGGCGAACGAACCGATGTGACCGCCCAAGTCGCCGCCGTCGGCCGGGTTGAGGCGGTTGGCCTTGACCACCATGGCCATGGCGTTCCAGCGCATGTAGGCGCGCAGGCGTTGCTCGATCTCCAGATTGCCCGGCGACCGCGCTTCCTGAGAAGGTTCGATGGTGTTGACATAGCCGGTGTTGGCCGAGAACGGCATGTCCACGCTGTTCTGGCGGGCTTCTTCCAGCAGCTGCTCCAGCAGAAAGTGCGCACGCTCCGGCCCCTCCCGCTCGATCACGGCGGCCAGCGCCTCCATCCATTCGCGGGTTTCCTGGGAATCCACATCCCCCACACCACGGCCATTGAGAGCGTCTGACGCTGACATGTTTGTCTCCTGTCGGTTGATTTTCGGGGCGACGACGGTCATCCCCCCGGGCGCCGTGAATTGTTCCACAACACCGTCAAAATTTCAATATGTGCCCACTCATTCCATATTATGAACTTTTAGCAAGGCCATCGAACACCGTGGGCCAGCCAGGCCACCGCAGTGCTCACGTAGACTCGCACGACCATGATGCCCACCCCGGACCGTCCCGCCAACCCCACGGCCGCCCGCTCGCCCATCGCGTGGTGGCGGCACTGGTGGCGCAAGCTCCCGCCCTCGCGGCAGGACCGCTTTGCAACCCTCGCACCGCTGCTGTCGGTGCTTCTTTTTCTGGCCGCCATCGTCGTCGCCATCACCTACCTGCGCTTTGAAGAACTCGAACGCGAACAGGAGGCCGTGACACGCGACGTAGAGTACGCCCAACAGCGTCTGCGGCTGCGGCTGCTAGAGCGGCAGGAACAGCTGATGCGACTGGCCCGAGAGGTGGACAACAAGGAAATCAGCGTCGAGGAATTCGCCTTCCAGGCCGAGACCCTGATCAGCCAGTTCCCGGAGTTGCTGGCGATCTCGTGGGTCGATGGCCGGCGCGTCGTCGTGTCCACCTATGCGTCGCCCAGTGCACCGACGGCGCTGATGCGCGTGGTCGGCGGCACCATGCCAGCGGCCGAAGGCGACGGTTCGTTTGAACTGGCGCGCGACCTCCGGCAGCCCATCTATTCGCGGCCACTGGGCGATGACCCACGTCAGGCCACGCTGATGTTGCAAGTGCCGCTGACCGAACAGGGCCGTTTTGCGGGCACCGTCATGGGCGAATACTCGGTCGACGGGCTGATGCGCTTTGGCATGCCGCCCGAGATCATGGCGCGCTATGCGGTGGCGCTGATAGACGACCGCGGCCGGGTGCTCGCCGGCAGCCTGCAGACCACGGGAGGTGTGCTGCGACTGCTGCCCTGGTCCATCCAGTCGATGGAACATGAGGTGCCGGTCTCACCCGTGGGCAACGGCCTGCTGCTCAAAGCCCAGGGTTATCGCACCTCGCAGGACATCGTCGGCTCCAGTTTCTTCTGGGTCATCGGCGCACTCTCGGCCCTGACGGTCTGGATGCTGCTGGGTACCTGGCGCCACACGCGCAGGCGTGTGCAGGCCCAGCAGGCGCTGGTGGCCGAAACCAACTTCCGCCGCGCGATGGAGAACTCCATGCTCACCGGCATGCGCGCCCTGGACATGCAGGGGCGCATCAGCTACGTCAACCCGGCCTTCTGCTCCATGACGGGCTGGACCGAGGCGGAACTCGTGGGCCGCACAGCACCGTTCCCTTACTGGCCCGAAGACGACCACGAACTGCTCGCCGCGCGCCTGGACGACGAGATCAGCGGCCGCTCCACCCCCGGCGGCTTCGAAGTCCGCGTGCAGCGCCGCGATGGCACCATCTTCGACGCCCGCATGTACGTTTCGCCCCTGATCGACCCCAAGGGCCACCAGACCGGCTGGATGACCTCCATGACCGACATTACCGAGCCCAAGCGCATCCGCGAGGAACTCTCGGCTTCGTATGAACGCTTCACCACCGTGCTGGAGTCGCTGGACTCGGCGGTGTCGGTCGCGCCGCTGGGCAGCGACGAGATGCTGTTCGCCAAC
>CALRYD010000070.1:0-17046 GCA_943372305.1 Hydrogenophaga intermedia
CGAGCCGGTGCCGGTGGGCAAACGCGCCGCCCTGCCCGCCGACACGGCGGCACCGGACGGACCGACCGGCCGCACCCGCCCGGGGGGCGACGACCTGCCCACGGTCTACGCCGGCACGCTGATCGTGCAGGGGCATGCGCTGGCGCGCGTCACCGCCACCGGCGCGCGCAGCGAGATCGGGCGCATCGGCACCGCGCTGGGCGGCCTGGTCAACGAAGCCTCGCCGCTGCAGAAACAGACCACCCGACTGGTGCGCCACCTGGCCCTGCTGGCGCTGGTGCTGAGCCTGGCGCTGGTGGTGGTGCAGGGGCTGGTGCGCGGCGACTGGCTGCAGGCGGTGCTGGCCGGCATTGCCCTGGCCATGGCAATGCTGCCCGAGGAATACCCGGTGGTGATGACCGTGTTCCCGGCGCTGGGCGCGCGCCGGCTTTCAAAGGAAGGCGTGCTCACGCGGCGCATCAACGCCATCGAGACGCTGGGCGCCACCACCGTGCTGTGCAGCGACAAGACCGGCACCCTCACCGGCAACCGCATGGCGGTGACGCACCTGGCCGCCGGTGGCCCGACGCTGCCGGACCGGCTGGCGCTGGACACGCTGGCCGAGCAGCCGTTGCCCGAGTCCTTCCACACGCTGGTGGAGTTCTCGATCCTGGCGAGCGTGGTCGACCCGTTCGACCCGATGGAGCAAGCCTTCCACCGGCTGGGCGAGCGCTTCCTGGCCGACACCGAACACCTCCACCGCGACTGGCGGCTGGTGCAGACCTACGCGTTGAGCCCGGCGCTGCGCGCCATGTCGCACGTGTGGGCTGCGTCGGAAGGCGCCACGCAGACGGTGGCTGCGAAGGGCGCGCCCGAAGCGGTGATGGACCTGTGCCACCTAGATGCGGCGCAACGCGCGCACATCGCGGGTGCGGTGGACGGACTGGCCGCACAAGGCCTGCGCGTGCTGGCGGTGGCCAGCGGCCGGTTTGAAGGGCAGGACTGGCCCGCGAACGAACACGACTTCGACTTCACGTTCGTCGGCCTGCTCGGCTTGGCCGACCCGGTGCGCCCGCAGGTGCCCGCGGCCATTGCCGAATGCCGCACCGCCGGCATCCGCGTGGTGATGATCACCGGCGACTACCCGGCCACCGCGCGGGCCATCGCGCAGCAGGCCGGCCTGGCGGGCCCCGAGGCTGGGTTGCTGTCGGGCGACGAGATGGCCGCGCTCGACGACGCGGCGCTGGGCGAACGGCTGGCGACGGTCAACGTCTGCGCCCGCATCGCGCCCGAGCAGAAGCTGCGCATCGTGCAGGCGCTCAAGGCGCGCGGCGACATCGTCGCCATGACCGGCGACGGCGTGAACGACGCCCCGGCCCTGCGCGCCGCGCACGTGGGCGTGGCCATGGGCCAGCGCGGCACCGACGTGGCGCGCGAGTCGGCCGCGCTGGTGCTGGTGGACGACGACTTCGCCGCCATCGTGCGCGCGGTGCGGCTGGGACGGCGCATCTTCGACAACCTGCGCAAGGCGATGTCCTACGTCCTGGCGGTGCACGTGCCCATTGCGGGCATGGCGCTGCTGCCGGTGCTGCTGGGCTGGCCTTCCCTGCTGTTCCCGATGCACATCGCCCTGCTCGAACTCATCATCGACCCGGCCTGCTCGATCGCGTTCGAAAACGAACCGGCCGAGGCCGATGCGATGGAACGCCCGCCGCGCGACGCCAGCGCGCCACTGTTCGCCGGCGTCACCCTGTGGCTGGCGCTGCTGCAGGGGCTGGGCGTGCTGGCCGCCGTGCTGGGCGCGTTTGCGTGGGCGGCGCCGCGCCTGCCCGAAGACGAGGCCCGGGCCTTTGCGTTTGTCACCCTGGTGGTGGGCAACCTGGCGCTGATCTTCTCCAACCGCTCGGCCACGCGGCCGATCTGGGTCACGCTGCGCACGCCCAACACGGTGCTGTGGGCGGTGGCCGGGCTGGCGCTGGCGCTGCTGCTGGCCGCGCTCTATGTGCCCTGGGCCGTCGGTGTGCTGCGCTTTGCGCCCCTGCCGGCGCACGAACTGGCCGCCGCCTGCGCGCTGGGCTTGTTGAGCGTGTTCTGGTTCGAGGCCATCAAGTGGGTTCAAAGAACCCGCGCCGCTTCAGGGCGACCACTCGAAGGCCAGTGAACGCACGGTGCCGCGCCAGTAGGTCTTGCGGCCCTCGGGCAGCAGCCAGGCCACCTCGCCGGTCATCGGCACGGTCATGCCGTCGATGCGCTGGTGGTCGGACCAGCGGCCCTCCCACGGCGCCATGTCCACCCGTTTGCCCAGCAGGCGGCCACGCGCTGGCGCGTGCACCGAACGCATCAGGCCCGCGTCGTCAAACCGGAACAGCAACGTGAGCGAGAGCGCGCCGTCGCTCAGCGTGGCGTGGGCGCTGTGGTCGTCCACGGCGAACCAGCGCACGCCCTGGCTGGGCAGCAAGGCCGTGGGGTACCAGGCGGCTTCGGCGAAGAAGCGCATCAGTTCGCCCCGCGCCAGTTCGCCACCGCCTTCCAGGTGCGCGACGGGGAACAGCCCGAACACGGCTGCGTGCAACAGGCCCTGCCCGTCCGAGTAGCTGTCGTGCACGCGCACCGCCACGCCGGGCGCCAGGGCGATGCGGGCGTCCCACAGGAAACCGGGCCGCTGCACGACCACCCGCTGGTGCGAGGTGAACGGCCGCCATTGCTCGCCGTTGGGTGAGAGGTTGAAGCGCCCGGTGTGTTCCAGCGTGAGCGCCGTCACCATGGGCTGGCCCGGCGTGAGCACGGCGCGGAAGTAGCGCTGCACGGGCGCGGGCAAGCCGGCGATCTCGGCGGGGTCGTAATGCGAGCGCAGGGCGGGCAGGCGCTGCGCCTGCAGGCGCGTGTGGATGCGCTGCGTGGCGCGCGCCCAGTGCCGCCCGCCGGCGGCCCCCAGTGCCCACACCACGAGCGCCAGCGCGCCCCCGAACAACAGCGTTCCATACAGCCAGATCATGCTGCTGAGCGTACACAGGGTGCGGCCCGCGTCGGTGCGCTGACGCACCCGCATGCCGCAGGGGCATGGGCCAGACCCCTGGTATTTCCGCGCTACACTGCGCGCCTGCTCCGGGGAGCACGGGCCTGCCAAGGCCCGGCGCTGAGATGGTTGAAAGACCGAACCCGTGAACTTGATCCGGCTAGTACCGGCGAAAGAAGAGCGCATGCCTTGAGGGACCCGTGGACGGGTCACCGGGTGTGCTGATGGAACCGACCACACCCGAGATGGGTGTCGGCTGCGGGCCATCGGCGCCCCGGCACACGGTCCACCGGTCCCGCCAGGCGGTCCTCCGGAGTTGTTCGTTTTGGCAACAGCTTTTTCAATCAGGAGACCGCCCCATGAACGCCCCCGACAAGCTCCAGCAACTGCTTAGCCTCACCCGCGAGCCGTTCCCGCAATCGCGCAAGGTCTGCGTGCCCGGCGCCCAGCCCGGCGTGCAGGTGCCCATGCGCGAGATCGCGCTGACCAACGGCGAGACGGTCACCGTCTACGACACCTCGGGGCCTTACACCGACCCGGCCGCCGACATCAACATCCGCCAGGGCCTCAAACCTGTGCGCAGCGAATGGGTGGCCGCGCGCGGCGACACCGAGCGCTACGAGGGCCGCAGCCGTGTGGCGCAGGACGATGGTGGCAAGCACGGTGAGGTGGCGGACGCACGCATCGAAGCCCTTCGCGCCGAAGCCGCCGGGCTGCAGCGCCAGCCGCTGCGCGCCAAGGCCGGCCAAAACGTGACGCAGATGCACTACGCGCGCAAAGGCGTCGTGACGCCCGAGATGGAATACATCGCCATCCGCGAGAACGGCAAGCGCGAATGGATGAAGGAATACCTGGGGAGTGCCGAGCGCGAGGCACGCCTGGGCGGCAACCCGATGGGCGCGAGCATTCCCGACATCATCACGCCCGAGTTCGTGCGCGACGAGGTAGCGCGCGGCCGTGCGGTGATCCCGGCCAACATCAACCACCCCGAGGTGGAGCCGATGATTATCGGCCGCAACTTCCTGGTGAAGATCAACGCCAACATCGGCAACTCGGCGGTCACCTCGTCCATCGAAGAGGAAGTGGAAAAACTCGTGTGGTCGATCCGCTGGGGCGGCGACACGGTGATGGACCTGTCCACCGGCAAGAACATCCACACCACGCGCGACTGGATCGTGCGCAACTCGCCCGTGCCCATCGGCACGGTGCCGATCTACCAGGCACTCGAAAAAGTGGGCGGCGTGGCCGAGGACCTGACCTGGGCGATCTTCCGCGACACGCTGATCGAGCAGGCCGAGCAGGGCATCGACTACTTCACCATCCACGCCGGCGTGCGCCTGCCCTTCATCCCCCTCACCACGCAGCGCCGCACCGGCATCGTCTCGCGCGGCGGCTCCATATTGGCCAAGTGGTGCATCACCCACCACAAAGAGAACTTCCTGTACACGCACTTCGAAGAGATCTGCGAAATCATGAAGGCCTACGACGTGACCTTCTCGCTGGGCGACGGCTTGCGCCCGGGCAGTTCGGCCGACGCCAACGACGAAGCGCAGTTCGCCGAATTGCGCACCCTGGGCGAGCTGACCCAGATCGCCTGGAAGCACGATGTGCAGACCATGATCGAAGGCCCCGGCCACGTGCCCATACACATGATCCAGGCCAACATGGACGAGCAGATCAAGCACTGCCACGAAGCGCCGTTCTACACGCTCGGCCCGCTGACCATCGACATCGCGCCGGGATACGACCACATCGCCAGCGCCATCGGTGCGGCCATGATCGGCTGGATGGGCACCGCCATGCTGTGCTACGTCACGCCCAAGGAACACCTGGGCCTGCCCGACCGGGACGACGTCAAGCAGGGGATCATTGCCTACAAGATCGCAGCGCACGCGGCGAACAACGCCAAGGGCCACCCCGGTTCCCGGGCGCGCGACGACGCGATGAGCAAGGCGCGTTTCGAGTTCCGCTGGCGCGACCAGTTCGCGCTCGGCCTGGACCCGCAGACCGCAGAGGCCTACCACGACGAAACCCTGCCCAAGGACTCGTCGAAAGAGGCGCATTTCTGCAGCATGTGCGGCCCCAAGTTCTGCAGCATGAAGATCACGCAGGACGTGCGCGACTACGCCGCCGCCAAAGGCCTGAGCGAGGAACAGGCCCTGGCCGATGGCATGGCGCGCAAGAGCGAAGAGTTCAAGGCCGTGGGCGGCGAGTTCTATGTGCCGGTGGATTCACTGACGTCGAAAAAGGGCTGAGCCATGGCCCGCATCGGTATTGCCGGGGCCGGTGTGCTCGGGCGCCTGCTGGCCTGGCAGCTCGGTCGCGCAGGCCACGCGGTCACGGTGTTCGACCCGGCGCCCGGCCCGCAGGCCCCAGCCACCGGCGTGCTGACACAACGGCCAGCCCATGCGGCCGGGTTCACCGCCGCCGGCATGCTCAGCCCCATCGCGGAGCTGGACAACGCCGGCCCCGAGGTCGCGCGCCTGGGCTGGCGTTCGCTGGCGCTGTGGCGCGGCATCGCCGAGGCACTGCGCGACGATGGCTGTAGCGCGCCACTGTTCGCGCAGCGCGGCAGCCTTCTGGTGACGCACGGCGCCGACCTGGGCGCCGCACGCCGCGCGCTGGCTCGGCTGCAGTCGGCCCCCGCGCTGGCGGCCGAGTTGCCCAAACCGCAGCCGCTGGACCGCGCGGCGCTGGCCGCGCTGGAACCGGCGCTGGCGCCCGGCCTGCACGCCTGGCTGCTGCCCGACGAAGCCCAGGTCATGTCGCGCGACATGCTGGCTGCGCTGGCGGTGCACGCGCCGAACGTTCACTGGTGCTGGGGTGAACGAGTGGCGCGCGTCGAACCGGGACGCATCACCCTGGCCGATGGCGAGGCGCTGGCGTTCGATCTGGCCATCGACACCCGGGGCATCGGTGCCCGCCCGGACATGGCCGTGCGCGGCGTGCGCGGCGAAGTGGTCTGGCTGCACGCACCCGGTGTGCGGCTGCAACGCCCGGTGCGCCTGCTGCACCCGCGCCACCGCGTCTACATCGTGCCGCGTCCGGGCGACCTGTTCGTGGTCGGTGCCAGCGAGATCGAGAGCGAGGACCGCTCGCCCGTGAGCCTGCGCACGGGCGTGGAGCTGATGGCCGCCGCGCACAGCGCCGTGCCCGAACTGGCCGAGGCGCGCATCGTGCACCTGGAGGCCAACCTGCGCCCTGCCCTGCCCGACAACGAACCCTGCACCGACGTCGAACCTGGCCTGCTGCGCATCAACGGCCTGTTCCGCCATGGCTGGCTTCTGGCGCCTGCTCTGGTGCAGGACGCCATGTGCGCCACCGGACTCAACACCCCGACGACGGAGTCGGCCCATGCCTGAGAACGTGCGCTTCAACGACCAGACCTTGCCTTGCCCGGAAGGGCTAACGCTGTCAGCACTGCTGACCGAACACGGTGTGAATGCCGAGCAAGTCGCCACCGCTGTCAACGGCGCGTTCGTGCCCCGCCACCAGCGAGACACCACCGTGCTGAACCCGGGCGACACCGTGCTGACTTTTCAAGCCATCGTTGGAGGCTGAACCCATGACCTCATCTCACTGGGCGCCGTACGGCGTCACACTCAACAGCCGTTTCCTGCTCGGCAGCGCGGGCTACCCCTCGCCGCAGGTGCTGGCCGACAGCATCGCCGCCAGCGGCACGCAGGTGGTGACCGTCGGCCTCAAACGCACGCTGGCCGCGGCGGGCGACAATGGCTTCGTCCAAGGCATCGTCGATAGCGGCGTACGTCTGCTGCCCAACACCGCCGGCTGCCGCACCGCGCGCGAGGCCATCACCCTGGCGCACATGGCGCGCGAGCTGTACGGCACGCACTGGATCAAGCTCGAAGTGGTGGGCGACGAACACACGCTGCAGCCCGACCCCTGGGGCACGGTGGAGGCGGCAGCCCAACTTACCCGCGACGGCTTCGCGGTGTTCCCCTACTGCACCGACGACCTGGTGACCTGCCAGCGCCTGCTGGACGCGGGCTGCGAGGTCCTCATGCCCTGGGGCGCGCCCATCGGCTCGGGCCAGGGCCTGATCAACCCGTTCGCGCTGCGCACGCTGCGCGCGCGCCTGCCCGGCGTGCCGCTGGTGGTGGACGCCGGTATCGGCGCGCCCAGCCACGCCGCGCAGGCCATGGAACTGGGCTTTGACGCCGTGCTGCTGAACTCCGCCGTCTCGCAGGCCGTGGACCCGGTGCGCATGGCCCGCGCCTTCGGCCTGGCCATCGAAGCTGGCCGCGCCGCCTTCGAAGCCGGCGTGATGGCGCCGCAGGACATGGCCGTCGCCTCGACACCCGTTTCGGGCCACCCTTTCTTGATCGGATGACACCATGAGCACCCCCATCATCTGGAGCATCGCCGGCACCGACAGCGGTGGCGGCGCCGGACTGGCGGCCGACCAGCGAGCAGCCGACGCCCTGGGCGTGCACTGCTGCACCGTGGTGGCCGGCATCACCGCGCAGAGCACCACCGAGGTGACGCACATCGAGGCCACGCCGCCAGCCGTGCTGCAGGCACAGCTCGACACGCTGGCGATCGACATGCCGCCGCGCGTGATCAAGACCGGGCTGCTGGGCAGCGCCGCCAACGTGCGCGTGCTGGCCGACTTCATCGACCGCCAGCGCGCGTTGCGCCCGCTGGCCCTGGTGGTGGACCCGGTGCTGCGCGCCAGCACCGGCGCGGCCCTGGCCGACGCCGAACTGCGCGCCGCCTACCGCGAGCTGCTGCTGCCCCGCGCCACCGTGATCACGCCCAACCAGGCCGAAGCCGTCGCGCTGCTGGGGGAGCCGTCTCCGCGCGACATCCCTTCGCAGGCGCGGGCGTTGCGCGCGCTGGGCTGCGCAGCGGTGGTCATCACCGGGGGCGACGCGGGCGCCACTGGCCCCCTGTCCGGTCTGTCGCTGGACTGGCTGGACACGCCGCAGGCCAGCGGCTGGCTGGCCCTGCCGCGCGAGCGCACACCGCACAACCACGGCACCGGCTGCACCTTCGCATCGGCCCTGGCGTCGGCTCTGGCGCTGGGCTGGGTGCTGGCCGACGCAGCGGTGCTGGCCAAGATGGCCGCCACCTTCGCGCTGCGCCACGCGCGCGCGGTGGGCCGCGGCGTGGGGCCGGTGATCGCACGCCAGGGCTTCGCCACCGAGCCCTCGCTGCTGCCCCAGCTGTCGCTGGACGAACAGGCGCCGACCGTCTGGACCACCCGGGTGCGGGGCCGCGCACCGGGCGTCTACGCCATCGTGGACAGTGCCGAGCGGGCCGAAGCCGTGCTGCGCGCCGCGCCCACGGTGGACACGCTGCAGCTGCGCATGAAGCGGCCCGACGGGCTGGAAGACGCAGCCTGGAGCGCGCGCCTGACCGATGCCATCGGACGCAGCCAGCGCGCAGCCGATGCAGCGGGCGTGCAACTGGTAATCAACGACCACTGGCAGGCCGCGCTGGTGGCCGGCGCACGCGCGCTGCACCTGGGCCAGGAGGACCTGCTGGCCCTCACGCCAACCGACCACACCCGGCTGGCCGCCGCGCGGGCCAAGGGCGTGCAGCTGGGCATCAGCTCGCACAGCCTGTGGGAACTGTGCCGCGCCGCGGCGCTGCAGCCCGACCTGATCGCCTGCGGCCCGGTCTGGTCCACCACCACCAAGAACATGCCCTGGCGCCCGCAGGGGCTGGACAACCTGGCCTGGTGGGCCCACATGGCGCCGGCACCGGTGGTGGGCATCGGCGGCATCCTCGAACCCGCGCAATTGCAGGCTGTGGCAGCGGCCGGCGCGGCCGGCGGCTGTGTGGTGCGCGGGCTGGGGACTGAGCCGTCCGAAACCCTGCCCGCCTGGCTGGCCGCCTGGCGGACCGGCTGTGCGACCCGGGCACCCGCCGCGGTGCCCGCACTGCCCCACCCGACGCTCTGAGCGGTTTGACGGTCCGCACCGGCCGGCCCATGATGGGTGCCGGATCGCAAGGATGGCTCGACATGGATATCGTGGCGCATGGCTGGTGGGTGGGCGTGGGCATGGGCGTGGCCGCCCTGGCCGGACACGCGCCACCGAACCGGCGCACAGTCGGGCTGGTGCTGGGGTTGAGCGTGGCGCCCGATCTGGTGCACCTGCTGCCGGTGGCCATCGGCGAGCTGCAGGCCACCGGGAGCGTGGGCACCTTGAGCGACTACGCTCTGGCCGTGCCCGGTGCCGAGCCGCCGATGTCGGCCAGGGTGGAATGGTTCTCGCACCACCTGCACTGCATCCTGCACAGCGCAGTGGTGGCCGCGGTGGTGACGCTGGTGCTCCGGGTCGTGTTGGGGCAGTGGTGGCTCCCATTGCTGGGCTGGTGGTCACACATCGTGATCGATGTCTTCACGCACTCGGCCGACTTCTACCCGTCGCCGGTCCTGTACCCGCTGACCTACCAAGGGTTCGACGGCATCGCCTGGAACCGGCCGGACTTCCAGTGGCTGAACTACAGCGCGCTGGTCGCGGTCACGCTGTGGTTGCTCTGGCGGTGGCGCCGTTCGCTGCGCCTCGGGCCCTGACGCGGCCGCACGCCAGCGGTTTGGCACACTCGGGGGCCTTTGCACACGACACACCCATGACCGCCCCCACCGACCACGACCTGCCCCCGCTGAACGCCACGCCGCCCGGCCTGTACCGCCACTACAAGGGCGGCTGGTATGACGTGATCGACACCGTGCGCTGCAGCGAAACCCTGCAGGGCATGACGCTGTACCGCGCGTTGTACGGTGGCTTCGGCCTGTGGGTGCGGCCGGCGGCCATGTTCGCCGAGCACGGCGTGTTCGAGGGCAAGGAACAACCGCGCTTCACCCCGCACGATCCGGCCCTGGTGCCGCTGGGCGACCTGGCCACCGCCCGCGCTCTGATCGCCCACCTGCGCGGCCGGGCGCAGCGGGAACGCGGCATCGACCTCGACAGCGCCCTGCGCCCGCCACCGCCCGAACCCGACAGCTGCTGTGGCCGCGGCTGCAACGGCTGTGTGTGGGAAGGTTTTTACGAGGCGCTGCACCACTGGCGGGTCGATGCGCTGGAGATGATCAGCACACGCCTTCCTGTGCACCAAGCCAGTTGACCAACGGCCGGTTGAACCCGTCATGCGGCTGAGCCGACCTTCCGCGCTGGCTCAAGTGTCCGCTCGGGGTGTCGAAATCGTTGATGTACCCATCAGTTTTCAACGAACAAATGACCACCGCCGAGTTCAGTGCCCCGTTGCCCACCGAAGAGGTCTCAGTGCCGACCGGCATGCCAACGGTTCTCACCGTCGATGACGAGCCAGCGGTGCTCAACGCACTGCGCCGGGTCTTTCGCGCGCAAGGCGTCCAGACCCTTCAGGCCACATCCGCCGCAGAGGGCCTTGAACTGCTGAAATCGCATCGCGTTGACATGGTGATTTCAGACATGCGCATGCCGCTGATGGACGGTGCGCAATTTCTGGAAAGGGTGAAGAACCACGATGAGAGCATCGTGAGAGTGCTGCTGACGGGCTACGCCGACATATCGGCCACGATCGCAGCCATCAACCGAGGCGCCATCCACCGCTACATTGCCAAACCCTGGGACGATCAGGATCTGGTGCTGGTGGTGCGCGAAGCCCTGGTTCGTCGCAAACTGGAGAAGCAGAACGCAGAACTGACCGCGCTGACCCAGCACCAGAACGAACAACTGCAGGAAGCAAATCGGACGCTGGAGTCCCGGGTGGTCGCACGAACCGCAGAGCTCGAGCAGATCAACGGCATGCTGGATGCCGCCTACGAAGACCTGGACAACACTTTCGTGCTCGCGGTGAATGTGTTTTCCAGCCTGATGGAAATGCGGGGGGGTCATTCGGGACACGCGCGTCGCGTGGCCGATCTGAGCCGTGAGACCGCCAGGCGCCTGGGTTTGTCGGACCGCGATGTCCGCGATGTCTATCTGGCCGCACTGGTCCACGACATTGGCACCATTGGTTTCCCCGACGCCATGCTGCACAAACCACTATCGACCTACTCTGCCGAGGAACACCAGCGCTATCGGCGTCACACCATCGAGGGAGAAACCGCCTTGATGGCACTGTCGCAGCTTCAAGGTGTGGCGAAGATCGTGCGCCAGCACCACGAACGGGTCGATGGCAAGGGCTTCCCCGATGGACTGGCGGGCAACGGCATCTCGATCGGCGCACGCATCGTGGGCGCGGCGAGCGACCTGGACGAGCTGACGCACGGGGCCATGGGCGAACTCAACCTGTCGGAGGAGCGGGCACACGGAGTGCTCACCGGCGCGGTCGGCACACACTATGACCCGGATGTCGTCGAGACATTGCTCAAGGTTTCCCTGGATCTGGCCGCGGCCGCCAGAAACGATGTACAGATCGATGCGCACGACCTGCGCCCCGGCATGGTGCTGGCGCGCGCCGTGCTGTCCGCCAAAGGCGCCACGTTGCTGGCTGCTGGCTATGTGTTCGATGAGCGGGTGGTCAAACAGGTCACGTCGTTTGCCTCGCGCGAGGGCGTACGGCTCACCTTGTGGGTCAAGGGCGAGACGTTGCCACCCGACGTGAAGTGCATCGAAGCGCCTGCAGCGCAGCCGTCATGATCGAAACCCCCGAAAGCCAGCTTTCCAGCGCACGCATTGCCAACATGTCCAAGGATCTGGTGCAGGCGGTGGCCGTGCCTGCGGCGCTGCTGCAAGCGGACCATATTCTGAGTGCCAACGACGCACTGTGCAGGCTGTGCTCGCGCAGCCCGGCAGAGCTGGTCGGCAAGGCTCTGGTGGATCTGGTGGATGCGGCCTCGCGCCCCCAGGTGCTGGCTGCTTTGCAGTCATGCGCTGAACACGAATATCCGCCCCCGGCGGTGTCGAGCTCGATCGTGACGCTCGACGGTGGCTTGCGCCCGGTGGAGATTCACGCGCGCCAGGTATCTTTTGGCGATGCGGCGCAGGTGCTCGTCACCTGTGTCGATCTCAGCGACGTGATGCACGTGCAAAGCAGCCTGCAGGCGATGACCACGCTGCTGTCACAGATCATCGACGGGGCTTCGGTTCCATCTTTCGTGATCGACCAGGAGCACCGGGTCACGCACTGGAACGCAGCCTGCGAAAGCATGACCGGCATCAAGCGCAGCGAAATGCTGGGTTCCCGGGATGGCTGGAAGGCTTTTTACCCTGAAAAACGCCCCTTGCTCGCAGAAATGATCGTCGACGGGGTTGACGAGGCCTCGCTCAAGGCGTTCTACGGCGGCAACATGAGACTGTCGACCACCATCGCTGGCGGGGTTGAAGTCGAGGCTTTCTTTCCCCGCTTCGGCGCGTCCGGCAAGTGGCTTTTCTTCACTGCAGCGCCGTTGTACGACGCGCAAGGTCATGTGATCGGCGCCATCGAAACCCTGCAAGACGTCACCGCCCGCCGCACATCGGAAGAAGCCCTGCTCAGACACCGGAACGAACTGGAAGCCACGGTCCAGCAACGTTCTGCCGAATTGGCTGCGACGGCGCGCAACCTTGAACTGTTCATCGCGCACTCGCCCATCGGTGTGGCCTATTCGAGTAATGGGACCATCCAGCGGGTCAATCCCGCGATGGCCGACATATTTGGATACGCTGAAACCGAGATGATCGGTATGCCAGGCAGTGCAATCCACCTCGGTGATGACGAGTACGCCCGTTTCGGCCACGAAGTGGGACCGCAATTGTCCAGGGGCGAGCCGACCCATTGCGAAATGTGGCTGCGCCACGCCGATGGCCATCCGATCTGGATTCAGGTGGACGCCTACGTCGCGGATATCCGCGACACAGGCCGTGGTACCTGGTGGATGATGCAAGACCGGTCTGAAATCCGCGAAGCGCAGGCACAGCTGCAAGCGCGAATCAACGAGCTCGATGCGATGAACCACCGGCTGGAAGAAGCCCAGAACCAGCTGCTGCAACAAGACAAGATGGCATCCATCGGGCAGCTGGCCGCGGGTGTCGCGCACGAAATCAACAACCCGGTCGGCTTCGTCGGATCCAACCTCAATACCTTGCGTCAGTACGTCACGGGCCTCTTGGAGCTCAGCGAAGCCTGCGACGCCGTGTTGTCCACGCCAGGCGATGCTGACGCGATCGGTGCACTCACCCGAAAGCGCGAGGACATCGAAATCGACTTCCTGCGCGAAGACCTTCCCCTTCTGCTGGACGAGTGCGCCGACGGATTGAGTCGTGTCAAGAAGATCGTTCAGGACCTCAAGGATTTTTCGCGCGTCGATCATTCCGACTGGGCTCAGGCCGATTTGAACGTGGGCCTGGAATCCACACTCAATGTCGTGCGTCACGAGGTGAAGTACAAGGCCGAAGTGGTCAAAAAACTCGCACCCCTTCCGCCGGTCACCTGCCTCGCGGCGCAGCTCAACCAGGTGTTCATGAACCTGATCGTGAACGCGGCACACGCGATCAAAGACCAGGGCATCATCACCCTGCTGTCCGGTGTGGAGCAGGAATGGGTCTGGGTGCAGGTGGAAGACACGGGCTGCGGCATGAGCGCCGAGGTTCAACGGCGCATGTTCGAACCATTCTTCACCACCAAAGATGTGGGCAAGGGCACCGGGCTGGGTATGTCGCTGTCGTTTTCCATCGTTCAGAAGCACGGTGGAGCTATCCAGGTCCAGTCGACCGAGGGTTCAGGCACAGCCATGCGTGTCTGGCTGCCGATCGAAGGGCCCAGCTCACTGGCCAAAGAGGCCCAGCCCCCGAGGTGGGAGCGAGACACTGCCCGATGACTATCCACTGCATGGTCCAGCCATGACAGCGGATGCCCCTCGGGGCTGGTGTGCGGTAGCAATTGCCTCGGACGTCAGAACAAGTCGCCCTGCCCGCGCAGCGCCGCGGGCCTGAAGCGGCTGGTGTCCATCGGCTGGCGGTCGCGGTTGAAGCCCAGGCGGTCGCAGGTTTTCACAAAGCGCTGGCGCAGCAGGTCGGCCCAGATGCCCTGACCTTTCATGCGGGTAGCGAATTCGGCGTCGTAGTCCTTGCCGCCACGCAGGTCGTGTACCCGGCCCATGACGCGTGCGGCACGGTCGGGGTAGTGCAGGTCCAGCCACTGGCGGAACATCGGCGACAACTCCCAGGGCAGGCGCAGCACCTGGTAGAAGGCGCGCCGGGCACCGGCCTCGTATGCCGCCTCCAGCACCTGCTCCATGTCGTCGTTGATGAACGGGATCTGCGGCGACACGCTCACGCCGGTGGGCACGCCCGCGTCGGCCAGCGCGCGCAAGGTGCGCAGCCGCCGGTGCGGCGCGGCGGCGCGCGGCTCCAGGATGCGCGCGAGTTTGGCGTCGAGCGTGGTGATGGTCACGTACACCGCGGCCAGCCCATGCCGCCCCATGGGCGCGAGCAGGTCCAGGTCGCGTTCCACCCCGCTGCCCTTGGTGACGATGCCCAGCGGGTGCTGCGCCTGGGCCAGCAGTTCGATCACGCTGCGCGTGAGCCGCAGCTCGCGCTCGACCGGCTGGTAGGCGTCGGTCACGGTGCCGATGGCGATCACCTCCGGGACGTGGCGCGGGCCCAGCAGCTCGCGCCGCAGCGCGTCGGCGATGCCGCGCTTGGCAATGATCTTCGTTTCAAAGTCCAGCCCGGGCGAGAGGTTGAGGTAGCTGTGGCTGGGCCGGGCGTAGCAATAGACGCAGCCGTGCTCGCAACCGCGGTAGGGGTTGAGGCCGAGGTGGAAGCCGATGTCGGGCGAATCGTTGCGGGTGATGGCGCTCTTGCAGTCTTCCCAGGTCACCTCGGTGGCCGGCGGCGCAGCGCCCTCGTCCGCCGCAGCGTCGAGCGTGCCCCAGCCGTCGTCGAAGGCGGCGCGCTGGTCGCGCTCGAAGCGGTGGGGCTGGCGGTGCGCCACACCGCGCCCTTTGAGCGCCTGCAGCGGAATGAACACATCGTGGGTCATGAACTGTATATTCATACAGTTTTCAATGAATTGCAACGCAACCTGCAACCTTCCCGACACACGGGGCCTGGCCAGGCCCCCACAATCGACCGATGCCTCCTCCCCTCCCGACCCGCGACACCATCCTCAGCATCCGCGGCGTAGGCAAAACCTACGCTGGCGGCTTCCAGGCCCTCAAGAACGTCCACCTGGACATCCACCGCGGCGAGATCTTTGCCCTGCTCGGCCCCAACGGCGCCGGCAAAACCACGCTCATCAGCACCGTCTGCGGCCTGACCACGCCCACCGAAGGTCACATCACCGCCGACGGCCACGACGTCGTGCGCGACTACCGCCGGGCGCGCGGCCTGATCGGCCTGGTGCCGCAAGAGTTGCACACCGACGCGTTCGAGACCGTCTGGGCCACGGTCAACTTCAGCCGCGGCCTGTTCGGCAAGGCGCCGAACCCGGCGCTGATCGAGCAGATCCTCAAGGACCTGTCGCTCTGGGACAAGAAGGACAACAAGATCATGACGCTCTCGGGCGGCATGAAGCGCCGCGTGCTGATCGCCAAGGCGCTCTCGCACGAGCCCAAAATCCTGTTCCTGGACGAACCCAGCGCGGGCGTGGACGTGGAACTGCGACACGACATGTGGCGGCTGGTGCGCCAGCTGCGCGACGCCGGCACCACCATCATCCTGACCACGCACTACATCGAAGAAGCCGAGGACATGGCCGACCGCATCGGCGTCATCCGCAAGGGCGAGCTGATCGTGGTGGAAGACAAGGCTGTGCTGATGCGCCAGCTCGGCCGCAAGGAACTGGCCCTGAGCCTGCAGCAGCCGCTGGCCACCGTGCCCGATGCGCTGGCGCGCTGGCCGCTCACGCTGTCGACCGACCGGATGACGCTGAGCTACACCTTCGACACCACCCGGGACGACACCGGCATAGCCGAACTGCTGGCCGCGCTGGCCACGCAGGGCATCGCCTACAAAGACCTGCGCACCAGCGAAAGCTCGCTCGAAGACATCTTCGTCAGCCTCGTCCACGAACAGAAAGCCGAGGCTTGAACATGACCGGTTTGAACCTGCACGCCGTCAAGGCCATCTACCGGTTCGAGATGAACCGTGCCTTCCGCACCTGGGCGCAAAGCATTATCGCGCCGGTGCTCACCACCTCGCTGTACTTCATCGTCTTCGGCTCGGCCATCGGCTCGCGCATGGGCGACATCGGCGGTGTCGACTACGGCGCCTACATCATCCCGGGCCTGCTCATGCTCTCGCTGCTCAGCGAGAGCATTTCCAACGCGTCTTTCGGCATCTACATGCCCAAATGGTCGGGCACCATCTACGAACTGCTGTCCGCCCCGGTGAACTGGGTCGAGGTGCTGCTGGGCTACGTGGGCGCCGCCGCCAGCAAAAGCCTGTTGCTGGGCTCGCTGATCCTGCTGACCGCGCGCGCCTTCGTGCCTTACTCCATCGCCCACCCGGTGTGGATGGTCGGCTTCCTGTTGCTGACCGTGGTCTCGTTCTGCCTGTTCGGTTTCATCATCGGCCTGTGGGCCGACAGCTTCCAGAAGCTGCAGGTGGTGCCACTGCTGGTGATCACACCGCTCACCTTCCTGGGCGGCGCGTTCTACAGCATCAGCATGCTGCCCGAGCCGTGGCAGACCATCTCGCTGTTCAACCCGGTGGTCTACCTCATCAGCGGCCTGCGCTGGGCCTTCTATGGCCAGGCCGACGTGCACATCGCCGTCAGCACCGGCATGACGCTGGCCTTCATGAGCGTCTGTCTGGCGGTGGTCTGGTGGGTGTTCAAGACCGGCCACCGCATCCGCCGCTGAAACCGCCTGCGCGGCCACCCCGACGGCCGCCCATGAAAAAAGCCCCGTGGCCGAAGCTCCGGGGCTTTTTGATTGGACCCGGCGCGAAGCCGGTTCAACCGATCTGCAGGGCTCAGTAGCCGCCGCGGCCGTAGCCGCCGCCACCGGAGCGGTTGCCACCGCCGCCGTAGCCGCCGCCGCCCGAACGGTCACCGCCGCCGAAGCCGCCGGTGCGGGGGGGACGGGCTTCCATCGGACGGGCTTCGTTCACGGTGACGCTGCGGCCACCCAGGGACTGACCGTTCATGCCGTTGATGGCGGCTTGCGCTTC
>CALRYD010000071.1:0-16075 GCA_943372305.1 Hydrogenophaga intermedia
AGCCGGTTCCTCGGTGCCACTGGAAGCAGGCACTTCTGGCCTAAAGACGAGGAGATGCGAGATGTCGAGTGCGATGTTCCGGAAAACCGACGCCGGCCGGGCCGAGATCGCGCAGCGCCGGGCCGGGCTGACGCCGGCCACGCGGCAGCTGCTCATCATGGTCAACGGCGCGGACAGCGTGCAGGCCTTGCTGGCCAAGGGCCTGGGCGATGTGCGCGCGCACCTGGACACCTTGTGGTCGCTGAAGCTGATCGAGCCGGTGCCGGTGGTCAGGCCGGCCGCGCCGCCGCCCACCGGGGCGGTGGCACCGGCTCAGCCGCTACCACCCGAAGACCCGCAGCGGCTGCTGGCGCTGCAGCGCCGCGCGGTCCAGACCTTGCAGCCCCACTTCGGCCCCGACACGCCCACCGTGGCGCAGGCCCTGCTGGCCGCCCGCTGCCTGGCCGACTACCACGCCGCCCTCGATGCCGTCGAGGTCAAGCTGGCCATTTACATGGGCCGCCGGCAGGCGGCTCGTGAGGTCCAGGCCTTGCGACACGGCGCCTGAAATGGCATGGCCGCTCCTACAATGACCCGCGTACCCCGAAGCCACCCAACGTGACCCCACCACCCCTCCATGACGTGATGCCCACCGTGCTGGTGGTGGACGACGAGGTGCGTTCGCAGGACGCGCTGCGCCGCACGCTGGACGAGGACTTCACCGTGTTCACCGCCAGCAGCTCCGACGAGGCCCGCGGCCTGCTGCAGCGCCAGCCGGTCAGCGTGATCCTGTGCGACCAGCGCATGCCCGGCATGACCGGCGTGACCTTCCTCAAGGAAGTGCGCGAGCAGTGGCCCGACATCGTGCGCATCGTGATCTCGGGTTACACCGACAGCGAAGACATCATCGCCGGCATCAACGAAGCCGGCATCTTCCAGTACATCCTCAAGCCCTGGTCGCCCGACCACCTGCTCGACTCGGTGCGCAACGCCGTGGAAGCGCAGGTGCTGCAGCAGCAGACCAGCCGGCTCGACCTGGAGCTGCGCACCAGCACCCGCGTGCTGCGCCAGCGCACTGCCACGCAGATGGCGCAGGCGCGCAGCCACTTCGGCTTTGACCGCATCGTGCGCGCGCCGGGCAGTCCCCTGGACCACATCTGCCGCATGGCCGAACGCGCAGCGCGTTACGACATCCCGGTGCTGGTGCTGGGCGAATCGGGCACCGGCAAGGAGCTGCTGGCGCGTGCCATCCACTACGCGAGCCCGCGCCTGAGCGGCCCCTTCGTGGTGGAAAACTGCGCCGCCATCCCCGACACCCTGCTCGAATCCGAGTTGTTCGGCCACAAGCGCGGCGCCTTCACCGGCGCCTTCGAGGACCACCTGGGCCTGTTCCAGCGCGCCGACGGAGGTACCGTGTTCCTGGACGAAATCGGCGAAACCTCGCCGGCCTTCCAGGTCAAGCTGCTGCGCGTGCTGCAGGAGGGCGAGGTGCGACCCGTGGGCGCTGCGCGGCCGGTGCCGGTGGATGTGCGCGTCATCGCCGCCACCCACCGCGACCTGGAGCAGCGCGTGCGCGAGGGCCTGTTCCGCGAAGACCTGTACTACCGGCTGTCGGCGGTGGCCCTCACGGTGCCGCCGCTGCGCGAACGGCTGGCCGACATCCCGCCGATCGCGCGCCAGATCGCGCTGGACGTGGCCGCCGAACTGGGCCACCCTGGCGCCAGTCTGCCCGACGAGACCCTGGCCTGCCTGCTGGCCTACGCCTGGCCCGGCAACATCCGAGAACTGCGCAACGAGATTGGCCGGGCCATGGCGCTGCACGAGGGCAGCCAGCTGCCGCCGGGTGCGTTTTCGCCTCGCGTGCTGCAGGGCCGAGCCGCTGGCGGCGCCGACGAACTGACGGCCGCGCTGCCCGCCAGCGGCAGCCTCACCGACCGGCTGGACGTGATCGAGGCCATGGTGCTGCGCGAAACCCTGCTGCGCCACCGCTGGAACAAGACCAAAGCGGCCGCGGAGCTGGGCCTTTCGCGCGTCGGGCTCAGGGCCAAGATGCAACGCTTCGGTCTGGACAAACCATGACATCTAAAGGCCCCCACGCTCCACCGCTGCGCGGGTCGCTGCCCCAGGACAGGGATGGGACCCGGTCCTTGCCGGGTGTGGGGGCTGATCCGGCTTGGGGCGGCCCGGCGCCGGATCGTGCTCCCTCCGCGTATCTTCAGGCGGCCGATGACGCGATGGCCCGCTGGCACCACGACCCGCACGCGCTGGTGCAGGTGCTGCGCGAGACGCAGGCGCAGACGCATTGGTTGCCACGCAAGCTGCTGGCCCACATCGGTCACGCGCTGGGCCTGACGCTGGCCCATGTCGAAGGCGTGGCCAGCTTCTACCGCTTCTTCCACCTGCGGCCGGTGGGCCGGGTGCGTGTGCTGTTCTCCGACAACATCACCGACCGCATGGCCGGCAGCGACGCGCTGATGGCGCGGCTGTGCGAACGCCTGGGCGTGGCAACTGGCGAGGCCGATGCGCAGGACCGCTTCAGCTTGGACCGTTGCTCCTGCACCGGCCTGTGCGACCAGGGGCCGGCCCTGCTGGTGGACCACCACCAGGTGGTCACGCGGCTGGACGCTGCGCGTGTGGACCAGCTGGCCGAGTTGTTGCTGGCCGATGTGCAGCCCGCCGACTGGCCGGCCGAGTGGTTTGCGGTGCAGGACAACATCCACCGCGCGGATGTACTGCTGCAGGGCCTGCCCGCCGATGCGCCGGACCTGTCCACCGTGCTGGCCCGGGCCCCCTCTCAATTGCTGGCCGAGGTCGACCGCTCGGGCCTGCGAGGCCGCGGTGGCGCTGGCTTCCCGACCGCGCGCAAATGGCGTTTGTGTGCCGAGGCCGACGCGCCCGGTGGCCAGCGTTGCGTGGTCTGCAACGCCGACGAAGGCGAGCCCGGCACCTTCAAGGACCGCGTGCTGCTCAATCGCCACGCCGACGAACTGTTCGACGGCATGACCGTGGCCGCGCGCGCCATCGGCGCGCAGACCGGCCTGGTCTATCTGCGCGGCGAGTACCGCTTCCTGCTGGACCACCTCGCATCGGTGCTGGAACGACGCCGAGCCCAAGGCCTGCTGGGGCGAGATGTGGGCGGCGTGGCCGGTTTTGATTTCGACATCGCCATCCACCTCGGCGCCGGCGCCTACGTTTGCGGTGAGGAGTCGGCGCTGATCGAGTCGCTGGAAGGCCAACGCGGCACGCCGCGCATCCGCCCGCCGTTTCCGGTGCAGCGCGGTTACCTTGGTCGGCCGACCGTGGTCAACAACGTCGAGACCTTTGTGGCTGTGACCCACATCGCGCGCCGCGGCGGCGCCTGGTGGGCCGGCCTCGGGACGTCCGGCTCCACCGGAACCAAGATCCACTCGGTCTCGGGCGACTGCGAGCGCCCCGGTCTCTACGAGTACCCGCTGGGCACGCCGCTGGCGCAGATCCTGGCCGACTGCGGCGCGCGCAACCCGCAGGCGGTGCAAGTGGGTGGTCCCTCGGGCAGCTGCGTGCCGGCCAGCGGCTTCGGCCGCGCCATCGCCTTCGAAGACCTGCCCAGCGCGGGCGCCCTGATGGTGTTCGACCAGACCCGCGACCTGTTCGAGGTCGCACGTCATTTCGCGCGTTTCTTCGCCCACGAAAGCTGCGGCCTGTGCACGCCCTGCCGCGTCGGCACCGAGCTGGTGGTGCGCCGGCTGGACAAGCTGGCCCACGAACGCGGCGCCGGCCGGGGTTCGGCCTTCGACATTGCGCGCCTGCACGAGCTGGACGAGCTGCTGCACAGCGGCACCCACTGTGGCCTGGGCGTGTCGGCCTGCAACCCGCTGCGCGACACGCTGGCGCACTTCGGCCAGGCCTATGCGCAACGCAGTACGGCGGCGCAGTTCCAGCCCGACATCGACCTCGACGCCGAACTCTCGTCCGCGCGCCGCGTGACCGGGCGGACCGACGCAGGCGCGCACCTTTCCACCGAGCATCAGGCATGAGCGAAACCTTCGACTTCGACGGCCACGCGGTACCGCTGCAACCGGGCGATACCCTCTTGCAGGCTGCACAGCGCGCCGGCCACGAGGTGCCGCACCTGTGTTGGCACGAAGGTGTCTCGGCCAGCGCCTCCTGCCGGCTGTGCACCGTGGTGGCCGATGGCCGTCCGGTGGCCGCCTGCGTCACGCCCGCGGTCGTAGGCCAGCGGGTGGAATGCCACACCGAGGCCCTGAAGACCCGTCGCCGGCACCTGCTGCAGATGCTGTTCGTCGAGGGCAACCACTTCTGCCCCGGCTGCGAAAAAAGCGGCCATTGCCAGCTGCAGCACCAGGCCGAACGCGCCGGCATGACCGACCTGCATTACGAGCCGCTCAACCCCGAACGCCCGGTCGACGCCAGCCACCCCGACGTCTGGTTCGAACCCAACCGCTGCATCCTCTGCCAGCTGTGCGTGCGCGCCAGCGACGAACTCGACGGCAAGCGCGTGTTCGCCATCGGCGGCCACGGTATCGGTGCGAAGCTGCTGATTGACAGCGAAAGCGGCAGGCTCGGCGACAGCGCCCTGTCGGTGGACGACCGCGCCGCCCACATCTGCCCGGTGGGTGCGCTGCTGCCCAAGCGCGTCGGCTTTGCACAGCCCTACGGCCAGCGCACATTCGACGATGCGGAGACGCGCGGATGAACGCGACAACGCCATCCCGCAAGTGGCGTGTGGCCACGGTCTCTCTGGCCGGCTGCTTCGGCTGCCACATGTCCTTCCTGGACATCGACGAGCGCCTGTTCGACCTGGTCGAACTCATCGAGTTCGACCGCTCGCCGCTGACCGACATCAAGACCGTCGGCCCTTGCGACATCGGCCTGGTCGAAGGTGGGCTGTGCAACGCCGAGAACGTCGAGGTGCTGCGCGCCTTCCGCGACCAGTGCCGCGTGCTCGTGGCCGTGGGCGCCTGCGCCATCACCGGCGGCTTGCCGGCGCTGCGCAACCACCTGAACGTGGGCGACATGATGAAGGCCGTCTACGGCGAGGTGCCCAACGACCCCGAGTTGCCGCTGCCGCTCAACCGCGTGCTGCCGATCCACGAGGTGGTGCAGATCGACCACGCGCTGCCGGGCTGCCCGCCGCCGGCCGACGCCTTCTGGCAGCTGCTGCAGGACCTGATGGCCGGGCGGGAACCGCAACTCAACAAAGGTCTCATTCGCTATGACTGAGTCCAACCGCTCCCTCGAAACCGCAGCCGACCCGCAAGGCCTGCGCCGCATCGTGATCGACCCGGTCTCGCGCGTCGAAGGCCACGGCAAGGTCACGCTGCTGCTGGACGATCAGCAGCGCCTGAAGCAGGTGCGGCTGCACATCGTCGAGTTCCGCGGCTTCGAGCAGTTCATCGTCGGCCGGCCTTACTGGGAAGTACCGGTCCTGGTGCAGCGCCTGTGTGGCATCTGCCCGGTTTCGCACCACCTGGCGGCGTCCAAGGCGCTGGACCGTGTGGTCGGTGGTTGGCCGGTGCCCGAGGCGGCCGACCGCATCCGCCGCCTGATGCACTACGGGCAGATCGTGCAGAGCCACGCGCTGCACTTTTTCCACCTGTCGTCGCCCGACCTGCTGTTCGGCTTCGATGCCGACGTCGCGCGGCGCAACATCGTCGGCGTGGCGATAGCGCACCCCGAGGCGGCGCGCCAGGGCGTGATGCTGCGCAAGTTCGGCCAGGAGGTGATCCGCATCACCTCGGGCAAGCGGGTGCACGGCACGGGCTCGGTGCCGGGCGGCATGAACCGCGCCGTGTCGCGCGAGGACCGCGACACGCTGCACACACAACTGCCCGAGGTGCTGGCCTGGGCCGAAGCCGCGGTGGACCTGGCCGAGCGCCTGCACACCGGCCTGCCGCCCGCCTACGAACACTTCGGCGAGACGCCCGCGGCCATGATGTCGCTCATCGGCCCCGGCGGTGCGATGGAGCTGTACGACGGTGCTCTGCGCTTGCGCGAGGCCGACGGCCGCATCGCCGTCGATGGCTTCGAAGACCAGCGCTACCGCGAGCTGATCGGCGAGGCGGTCAAGCCCTGGACCTACATGAAGTTCCCTTATCGGTTGGCCCTCGGACCCGAGGCCGGCTGGTACCGCGTCGGCCCGCTGGCGCGGCTGCAGAACTGCGACCACATCCCGTCCCCGCGCGCCGAAGCACGGCGCCAGGGCTTCATGGCCGCGCACGGCGGCCGGCCGGTGCACGCGGTGCTGGCCACGCACTGGGCGCGCATGATCGAGTTGCTGCACGGCGTGGAGGTGATCGCGCAGCTGCTGGGCGACCCGGCCATCCTCGGCGGCCCGCTGCAGGCCGCGGGCGAGCGCCAGCGCAGCGGCGTCGGCATCATCGAGGCGCCGCGCGGCACGCTGATCCACGAGTACGCGGTGGGCGACGACGATCTGGTGACTAGCTGCAACCTGATCGTCTCGACCACCCACAACAACCAGGCCATGAACGAGGCGGTGCGTTCAGTCGCGCTGCAGTACCTCGACGGCCAGACCATCACCGAGCCGCTGCTCAACCACCTCGAAGTCGCCATCCGCGCCTACGACCCCTGCCTGTCCTGCGCCACGCACGCGCTGGGTCAGATGCCGCTGTCGGTGACGCTGCGCGACGCGAGTGGCGAGGTGCTGGACCATGTGCTGCGCTCGTCCACCGGCGAGACGCAGCGCGGCGCCACGCCGCACCCGATGGAGCGCGCGCAATGAGCGCTGTGGTGCCCCCTCTGCTCGTGCTGGCCTGGGGCAACCCCAGCCGGGGCGACGACGCGCTCGGGCCGCTGCTGGCCGAGCGGTTGCTGGAGCATGTCGAGAAGGCTTCTTGGGCCGGCCGTGTAGAGGTGCTGACCGACTTCCAGCTGCAGGTCGAACACGCGCTGGACCTGGTGGGTCGCGAGCGCATCCTGTTCGTCGACGCGGCGCTGGACCTCGCTGAGCCGTTCACCGTGCATGCCGTGCAAGCCGCGCGCGGCGGCGGCATCGGCAGCCACGCGCTGGCACCCGAAGCGGTGCTGCAGGTGTACGAGGACTTGCACGGCCAGTCGCCACCACCCTCGACCCTGCTGGGCATCCGCGCCAAGGCCTTCGAGCTGGGCACCGCCCCCAGCGCCGATGCGCTGGCCGATCTGGAACAGGCCATCGCCTGGGCGCGCGGCTGGTTGGCTGGCGAGCCCGTCACCGAGGAGGTTCCCGCATGAACGTCCTGTGGCTGCAATCGGGCGGGTGTGGCGGCTGCAGCATGTCGCTGCTCTGCGCCGACACGACCGACTTCCAGGGCCATCTGCGGGATGCCGGCATTCACATGCTCTGGCATCCGTCGCTGTCGCTGGCCAGTGGTGAAGACGTGCTGAACCTGCTGCGGTCGGTCATTGACGGCACCACGAAACTCGACGCGCTGTGCGTCGAAGGCTCGCTGTTGCGGGGCCCGAACGGCACCGGGCGCTTCCACATGCTGGCCGGCACCGGCCTGCCCATGATCCACTGGGTGCGCGAACTGGCCGCGAAGGCCCATCACGTGCTCGCCATCGGCAGTTGCGCGGCCTGGGGCGGCGTCACGGCTGGCGGCGACAACCCCACCGACGCCTGCGGTCTGCAGTACGAGGACGACCGCATCGGCGGCCTGCTGGGCGCCGACTTCCGCAGCGCCAGCGGCCTGCCGGTGATCAACGTGGCCGGCTGCCCGACGCACCCGAGTTGGGTGATCGACACGCTGATGGCGCTGGCCGCCGACGCCTTCACCGAAGACGACCTGGACCCGCTGGCGCGCCCGCGCTTCTACGCCGACCAGCTGGTGCACCACGGCTGCACGCGCAACGAGTACTACGAGTTCAAGGCCAGCGCCGAGAAGCCGTCCGACCTGGGCTGCATGATGGAACACATGGGCTGCAAGGGCACGCAAGTGCACGCCGACTGCAACATCCGCCCCTGGAACGGTGAGGGCAGCTGCACCCGCGGCGGCTACGCCTGCATCGCCTGCACCGAGCCGGGTTTCCAGGAACCCGGCCATCCCTTCCACCAGACGCCCAAGATCGCCGGGATCCCGGTAGGCCTGCCGACCGACATGCCCAAGGCCTGGTTCGTCGCGCTGGCCTCGCTGTCCAAGAGCGCGACGCCCAAGCGGGTGAAACACAACGCGGTGGCCGACCACTTGGTGGAAAAGCCCGCCATCCGGAGGACCCGCCTGAAATGAAAGGGCTTATGAGACACCCCCGCCGCGCTGCGCGCGACCCCCTCAAGGGGGCGACACCTGCGGCCCGGCGAAGCCGGTTCCGCGGTGTCCCTGGTCTCGGTCACGGTTTGCGAGGGCTTGTATGAGTCGCTTGCTCGTAGGTCCGTTCAACCGCGTCGAGGGCGATCTTGAAGTCGCGCTGGAGATCGAGGGCGACCGTGTCCGCTCGGCCCAGGTCAACGCCACCATGTACCGCGGCTTCGAGCAGATCCTGCAGGGCAAGGCGCCGCACGACGCGCTGGTGTTCGTACCGCGCATCTGCGGCATCTGCTCGGTCTCGCAGTCGGTTGCATCGGCGCGCGCGCTGGCCGACCTGGGCGCCATCACGATGCCGCCCAACGGGCAGCACGCGACCAACCTGATCCTGGCCACCGAGAACCTGGCCGACCACCTGACGCACTTCTATCTGTTCTTCATGCCCGACTTCGTGCGCCCGGTCTATGCACACCGGCCCTGGCACGCCGAGGCCGTGTGCCGCTTTGCGCCAGACCGCGGCGAGCAGGTGCGTGCGGCCACGGCGGCGCGCCAGCGGTGGTTCACGCTGCTGGGCACGCTGGGCGGCAAGTGGCCGCACACGCAGTCGGTCGAGCCGGGTGGGTCCACGCGCCCGATCGACGCCGCCGAGCGTGTGCGCCTGCTGGCCAAGCTGCGCGAATTCCGTGCGTTCGTGGAGCGCCAGCTGATCGGTGACAGCCTCGAAGCCTTCACAGCGCTGGACAGCGAGGACGCGCTCTGGGCCTGGCATGCACAGTCGCCGCTGGGCAGCGACCTGCGCTTTTTCCTCACGCTCGTGCAGGACCTGTCGTTGCAGGCGCTGGGTCCCGGACCGGGGCGTTACCTGAGCTTTGGCGCCTACGCACAGCCCGGTGGCGGTCACGCGCTGGCGCAGGGTCTGTGGCGCGGTGATGCCTCGCGGCTCGAAGCGCTGGACACCCACGCGATCACCGAAGACGCCACCCACACCTGGCTGGCACAGGCCAGGGAGCCGTTGCACCCGCTGCACGGCCTGACCCGGCCCGAGCCCGACAAGGCCGGGGCTTACACCTGGAACAAGGCGCCGCGCCTGGGCGGCGAGGTGGTCGAGACCGGGGCCATCGCCCGCCAGCTCGCCAGTGGGCACCCACTGGTGCGCGATGCGGTGGCCCGCCACGGCGGGACCGTGTTCACACGGGTGCTGGCCCGCGTGCTGGAGCTGGCGCGCGTGCTGCCCATGATGGAGGACTGGCTGCTGGCGATCCGCCCGACAGAGGCCTTCTGTGTGCCCACAGAGTTGCCCGACGAAGGCCACGGCGTGGGCCTGTCGGAGGCTGCGCGTGGCGCGCTGGGCCACTGGCTGGTGGTGCGTGGTGGGCGCATCGCCAACTACCAGATCGTGGCGCCCACCAGCTGGAACTTCTCGCCCCGCGACGCGCAGGGCACGCCGGGCGCGCTGGAAAAGGCGCTGGTGGATGCGCCGGTGAAGGATGGGGAGAAGACCCCGGTCGCCGTTCAACACATCGTGCGGTCCTTCGACCCCTGCATGGTCTGCACGGTGCATTGATGAACACCCCCCTGCGCCGCTTCGCGTCTTCCCCCCGCTCTGGCGCGCCTTCGGCGCTGGGCAGGGGGACGGCGCCTGTGCCCCGGCCAAGCCGGTTGCACGGCGCCCTTGGAGGATGCGGGTTCACGTGCTCCGCAGCTGCTGTTCCAGCATGAGCAAAGACCGCGCGCCCAGCCCGCTACCCGCCGTGCCCATGGAGGGCGTGGACGAATCGACCTGGCTGGATGTGATCCAGAAGATGGACGAGGTGTACACGCGGCTGATCGATGACGAGGTCGAGCTGGAGAAGAAGAACAGCGAGCTGGAGCAGTCGCAGCAGTTCATCTTCAGCGTGCTCACCTCCATGTCGGACGTGCTGGTGGTGTGTGACGAGCGTGGCCTGATCGAGCAGGCCAACGCCGCGCTGTGCGAGCTGGTGGGTCGCAGCGAAGAGCGGCTGCGCGGCAGCAGCCTGGCCGACCTGCTGGCCGACGCCGCCAGCGTGGCCGTTGCGCGCACGGCCATGGACCGCAGCGACGCGCCGCGGTCTGGCCAGGGCATCGAGCTGAACCTGCTGGACCGACAGGGCCAGCCGGTGCCGGTGGACGCGAACTGCACGCCGCGCATCGGCGCCAACGGCAAACGCGTCGGCACGGTGTGGGTCGGGCGGCCCACGGCCGAACTCAAGCGTGCCTACCAGGAGATGCGCACGGCCCACGAGGCCTTGAAACGCACGCAGCAGCAGCTGCTGCACTCCGAAAAAATGGCTTCGCTGGGCCAGCTGGTGGCCGGCGTGGCGCACGAACTGAACAACCCGATCAGCTTCGTGCTGGGCAATGTGCACGCGCTGCGCAAATACAGCGAGCGGCTGCAGACCTACATGGCCGCACTGCACGCCCACGAGCCCGAGCCGGTGCTGCAGGCGCTGCGGCAGAAGCTGCGCATCGAACACCTGCTGGCCGACCTGCCTTCGCTGATCGAGGGCACGCTCGAAGGCGCGCAGCGCACGGCCGACATCGTGCATGGGCTCAAACGCTTCTCGGCCATGGACCCGGAGGAGCGTTCTCCAGTCCCGCTGGCCGAGGTGATCGACCGCGCCATCCACTGGGTGCAGAAGGGTCGGCCCACGCCGGTGGAGGTGCGCTGGCTGCCGCAGCAGGCCTGCACCGTGACGGGCAGCGCCGGCCAGCTGCAGCAGGTGATGATGAACCTGCTGCAGAACGCCTTCGATGCGCTGTCGTCGGTGGCCGAACCCATGGTGTGGATTGAGATGGTCTGTGCCGGCGAGCCGGACCAGCCGATGGTGCGGGTGACGGTGCGCGACAACGGCCCCGGCATCCCGGTCGAGCACCTGCTGCGCATCTTCGACCCCTTCTTCACCACCAAGCCGGTGGGCAAGGGCACGGGCTTGGGGCTGTCGATCAGCTACGGCATCGTCGAGCAGCACGGTGGCCACCTGAGCGCGCGCAACGCCGAGGGCGGTGGGGCCGAGTTCGTGCTGGAGCTGCCCGGGGCCTGAGGTCGCGCAGCGGTGACAATCCGGCGATGGATTTGTTGCTTGTTTCGCTGGCCTCGCTGTTCGCCGGCTTCGTCGATTCGATCGTGGGCGGTGGCGGGCTGATCCTGGCGCCGACGCTGTTCGCGGTCTTCCCCCACACCCACCCGGCGACGCTGTTCGGCGTCAACAAAAGCGCGTCCATCTGGGGCACGGGTGCGGCCGCCTTCCAGTACGCGCAGCGGGTCACGATGCCCTGGCACGCGCTGCTGCCCGCGGTGGCGGTCTGCTTCGCGGGCGCCATGGCCGGCGCCTGGACGGTGACCGTGATCTCGCCCGAATTCCTGCGCAAGGCGCTGCCATTGATCTTGCTGCTGGTGCTGGGCTACACCCTGATGCGCAAGGACCTGGGGCGGCACCACATGCCCACCATGACGGCCCGCGCCGAGACGCTGGCCGCCTGCACCCTCGGCGGGGTGATCGGCTTCTACGACGGCTTCTTCGGCCCCGGCACCGGCAGCTTCTTCGTCTTCCTGTTCGTGCGCTGGCTGGGCTATGACTTCCTGCACGCCAGCGCCAGCGCCAAGCTGCTCAACACCGCGTCCAACCTCGCGGCGCTGATCCTGTTCACCAGCAAGGGCCACATCTGGTGGCATTTCGTGTTGCCGCTGGCGGCGGCCAACGTGATCGGCAGCCTACTGGGCACGCGCCTGGCGCTCAAGCACGGCAGCGGCTTCGTGCGCATCGCGTTCATCATGGTGGTCAGCGCGTTGATCCTGAAGACGTCTTACGACGCCTGGATGAGGTAGGTCCACCCCCGCCGCGCTGCGCGCGTCCCCCTCAAGGGGGCGATGCGAGTGGCCCGGCAAAGCCGGTTCCACCGCATCCTCGATAGAAGTCACGTCGCGCCGGAAGGGGAGTCGGCTCCAGGGCACCGCGGAACCGGCTTTGCCGGGCCGCCAGTGCCGCCCCCTTTCAGGGGGTGACGCGAAGCGGCGCGGGGGTGGCCGCGGCCTCCGGCGGCCATGGGAGTGCGCTCGCCTTGAGCGGCGTGCCGATCGGCCGACCGGCTTGGCCTTTGCTGACCGCTTCCAGGTCCTGCGGGTTGGGGTACTGGTCGAGCAGCAGGTAGTCGAACACGCGGCGCGCGATGGGCGCCGCGCTGGCCGCACCGAAGCCGGCGTTCTCCACCACCACCGCGATCACCACGGTGGGTTGATCCAGCGGTGCGAAGGCCACGTAGAGCGAGTGGTCGCGCTGGTGTTCTTCGAGCTTGCGCGCGTCGTAGCGGTCTTTCTGGCCGATGGTCACAGCCTGCGCGGTGCCGGTCTTGCCGCCACTGGCGTAGCCCGCGCCGCCGAACACCCCGGCGCCGGTGCCCTCGGTGGTCACGCCGTGCATGGCGCGCAGCACGACCTCGATGTTCTCGGGCTTGTAGCCCAAGTTAACGGGCGGTTCCTGGGCCAGCGGCGTGCGCTCGCGCGTGACCACGTTTTCAGTCGCCAGCGTCAGGTGGGGTTTGTGCTTGAGGCCGCCGTTGGCCAGGGTGGCCATGGCGTGCGCCAGCTGCAGCATGGTGAAGTTGTTGTAGCCCTGGCCGATGCCCAGCGAGATGGTCTCGCCCGAGTACCACTTCTGCTGCTCGGGCCGCTTGTAGGTGCGGCGTTTCCATTCCTGGTTAGGCAGCACGCCGCGCACCTCACCCTTGAGGTCGATGCCGGTGATCTGGCCAAAACCCAGCGGCGCCATGAAGTCGTGCATGGCTTCCACGCCCATCTCGTTGGCCAGCGAGTAGTAGTAAGTGTTGCTGGACTTGACGATGCTGCGGTACATGTTCACCGCGCCCAGGCCGCCGTCGCCGTGGCTGCGGAAGCGGTGGTTGCCGAACATCCAGTAGCCGGGGTCGTTGATGACCGTGCCGGCGCTGCGCGTGCCGGTTTCCAGCGCGCCCAGGGCCATGAACGGCTTGTAGGTGGAGCCCGGCGGATAGGTGCCGCGCAGGGCGCGGTTGAGCAGGGGTTTCTCCACCGACTCGTTGAGCGCTTTCCAGTTCTCCACGTCGATGCCTTCGACGAAGAGGTTGGGGTCGAAGGTGGGTTTGGACACGAAGGCCAGCACCTCGCCGTTGCGCGGGTCGATGGCCACCAGCGCGCCGCGCCGTTCGCCGAACATGTCTTCCACCAGCTTCTGCAGCTGGATGTCGATCGTCAGCACCACCGTGTTACCAGGGGTGGCCGGTGTGTTGGCCAGCGAACGCACGGCGCGGCCCCCGGCCGAGGTTTCGACGCGGTCGAAGCCGGTCAGACCGTGCAGTTCGCGTTCGTAGCTCTGTTCGGCGCCGAGCTTGCCGATGTAGTCGGTGCCGCGGTAATTGGCCTGCTCTTCCTCCGGCCAGTCCTCCATCTGCTCCTTTTCGCGCTGGTTGATGCGGCCGATGTAGCCGATCACGTGGCTGGCGACCTCGCCGTTGGGGTATTGGCGAAACAGGCGCGCGCGCACGTCCACCCCCGGGAAGCGGTAGCGCTGCGCGGTGAAGCGCGCGACCTCTTCGTCGCTCAGGCGGGTGCGAAGCGGCAGCGAATCGAAGCTGCGCGATTCCTCCAGCAGCTTGCGAAAGCGCCGCTTGTCGCGCGCCTCGATGGTCACGAGCTGACCGAGCGCCTCGATGGTGGCGTCCAAGTCCTCCACCTTGGATGGCGTGATCTCCAGCGTGTAGGCCGAGTAGTTGGAGGCCAGCACGCGGCCCTTGCGGTCCAGGATCTGCCCCCGGTTGGGCACCACCGGCAGCACCGCCGTGCGGTTGCTCTCGGCCTGCGCGTCCAGGTCGTCGTGGCGCACCACCTGCAGGTACACCATGCGCGCGGCCAGCAGACCGAACGCAAACACCACCGCCAGCCCGGCCACCACCACCCGGGTGCGGAACTGCGCCAGGTCGGCTTCGACGTTGCGCAGTTCAGTCATTTGGGCTGCTCAGTTCTGCAGGCAACGGGAGACGATGTGGAGCCGGGCAGCCGACTTCTTTCCGGCGCGAAGTGTCTGGGCACCAGGATGCGGTGGAACCGGCTCTGCCGGGCCACTCGCATCGCCCCCCCTCCCAGGGGGGTGACGCCGGAGGCGGCGCGGGGGGTGTTCATCACAGAGGCCGGTTGTCGTCGGGGTTGGGCGCACGGCGCTGTGGCGCCAGCAGCAGCACGCTGACCACGGGCCACAGCGCGGCCTCGATCAACGGCGCCAGCAGGTAGGACCAACCCGGGAAACCGCTGCCGGCGGCCAGGCGCACCAGCAGCTCCAGCAGACGCGCGGCGGCGAACAGCGGCAGCAACTGCACCGCCTGCGTCGGCACCGGGAACCACAGCAGTCGCCGGTGCATGGCGATCGCCAGAAAGCCCAGCGCGGTGTAGGCCAGGGCGTGCTGGCCGAGCAGGGCGCCCTGGTGCACGTCCATTGCCAGACCGAAGAAGAAGGCCGTGCCCACGCCGATGCGCAGCGGCTGGTGCACGCTCCAGAAAACCAGCACGAGGGCCAGCAGGTCGGGCACCCAGGCCGAGCGCCCCCACAGGCCCATGTTCATGAGCATGTTCAGCGCCAGCGCGCCGAGCAGACTGAACCAGATGAAGACGGGGTTGGCCGGCAGCAGCAGCTGCTGGCCCGGACGCATGATCATGGGGCGGCGCTCCGGGCTCGGGCGGTGTCGGTGGCCAGGCGGCGCGACGGCGTCGCCGGCTCCGGCAGGGGCGAGGGTGGCAGACTGGCGCCCACCGGGGCCAGCACCAGCACGTGCAGTGCGCCCTGCACGCGCGCCAGCGGCTCGCACACGATGCGGGTGAACGACGACTCGGCGCGCCGCTCCACCTGCGTTACGCGTGCCACCGGCAGACCCGGTGGGTACACGCCGTCCACGCCGCTGGTGGTCAGCAGGTCACCCTGGTTGATGTCGGCGTTGGCCAGCGTGTAGCGCAGTTCCAGCGCATCGCCCCCGGTCGACGGCTGGCCGTAGGCCACGCTGCGCACGCCGGTGCGCACGTTCAGCACGGGAATGGCCTGGTCGCGGTCGATCAGCAGCGTCACCTCCGACACCAGCGGGTACACGCGCGTGACCTGTCCGACCACCCCACTGTCGTCGATGACGGGCGAGCCGGCCACGATGCCATGCGTCTGGCCACGATCGATCACCACCTTGCGTGCGTACGGGTCGGCGGCGTCGTAGATCACCTGGGCGCCGGTGGCAGAGGTGCCGATGCGCTCCCGCATGGCCAGCAATTCGCGCAGGCGCTGGTTCTCCAGCGTCAGCTGCTCCACCTGCTGGGCGCGCACGGCCTGACTGGCCAGGCGTTGCCGCGCGGTCGCTTCGTTCTGCTGTGCCGTGCTCAGCGCGTTGAAATAGCTGCCCGCCTCGCTCGCACCCTGCACCGGCTGCAGCACCAGCCACTGCACGGGATACAGCGCGGTGGCCAGTGCGGCGCGCAGCGGCTTGACGATCGCAAACCGCGTGTCGGCCACCATCAGGAACAGCGCCACGGCGCTGAACACCATCAGTTTGGACAGCGCCGACGGCCCCTGTTTGAAAAACGGGGGCGGTGTGCGGTCCAGGGTGCCCAGTGGCATGACGGGTTGGGCTCTCGACGGGGCCGGAAAACCGGCGCGCGCTTATTCGCTGGTGAAGATGGTGCCGAGGCGCTCCATGCGCTCCAGGGCCATGCCGCAGCCGCGCACCACGCAGGTCAGCGGCTCTTCGGCCACCAGCACCGGCAGGCCGGTTTCTTCGGCCAGCAGGCGGTCCAGGTCGCGCAGCAGGGCGCCACCGCCGGTCAGCATCATGCC
>CALRYD010000072.1:0-14048 GCA_943372305.1 Hydrogenophaga intermedia
CCGCCGTAGCCGCCGCCGCCCGAACGGTCACCGCCGCCGAAGCCGCCGGTGCGGGGGGGACGGGCTTCCATCGGACGGGCTTCGTTCACGGTGACGCTGCGGCCACCCAGGGACTGACCGTTCATGCCGTTGATGGCGGCTTGCGCTTCGGCATCGCTGCCCATTTCGACAAAGCCGAAACCCTTGGAGCGGCCGGTGTCGCGCTCCATCATGACCTTGGCGCTGGAGACAGAGCCGAATTCGCTGAAGGCCTGTTGCAGGTCGTCGTCGCGCACGGTGTACGGCAGGTTGCCGACGTAAAGTTTGTTGCCCATGGAGGACTCCTAAGAAAGCAGAAACGAAAAGCGATGGGGTCCCGAAAGCACAACAAACCCGAAAGTGCACCGTGGCACGCGAAACTGACCGATCACTTGGAAATGCGCGGACTTGTTGACCCGCGCAACACGCATTATGCGCCCCAGACGCGCAAAAGCCCTAAAACGGCGGTTTCCCGTCGTTCGATGGCGGCGCAGCGTGGTGCGCCGTCAACACCCGCGTGGCCACCATGTCCAGGCTGGGGCGCACCACGCCCTGCTTGTCGGTCCACACCTTGGGCGTGAGCGCACCCGCCAGCGACAGCGCGTCGCCGTCGGCCAGCGCCAGCAGCGCCGCACAGGCCGCGTCGTCGAACGCGATCACGTTGACGATGAATTCTTCATCCGCCTTGTTGCGCGCCAGCACCCGCGCCACCATGTACGTGCGCCCCGTCTTGTCCACTCGGCGCGAGGCATCGCCCATCAGCCGGCCGGCCACCAGTCCGTCGATCATGGTCGCGGCTTTGCAAAACCCGAAGCCACCCAGGCCTCGGCACTGGCCACGTTCAGCTTGAAGGTGGGCGGCACCGGCACCACGGCCAGTTCCTCGTCGTATTCGTCGGTGGCGCGCAATGTGGCGGTCGCGCCCTCTTCGTCGGGCACGATGGCCAGCGCCACGCGCACGCGCCGTCCATCCACCGTGACGTTCACGTTCTTGTTCAGCTCCGCATGGCGCTGCTGTTCGGAACGGCGGATGAACTCGCCCGCCGTTTTCACCAGCGTGTTGAAGGCGTTCACGTCCAGCGGCTTGGGGTTCTTCTTGTCGCGCCCCATGGTCCAGGGGCCCACCAGCGCCGGTTCGGACTGCCCGTGCAGGAACATGGCCACCGCCCAGCCGTCGTCGTCTTCGTTCTTGATCACGCGCGCCGTCCAGCGCTCGTCGCTCCACACGCGGTCTTCGTGGATGGGGTCCTGGGTGTCTTGGGTCATGGGGTGATGGTAGCCGCCCGCCCGCACGGCCAGCCCGCTTTGCGCTGTAATGCCGGGCCATGACCACCGCCCCGCTGCTCTACACCTACCGCCGCTGCCCCTACGCCATGCGCGCCCGCATGGCCCTGCTGCAGGCCGGCGTGGCGTTTGACGCGCACGAGATCGTGCTGCGCGACAAACCCGCCGAACTGCTGACCCTGTCGCCCAAGGGCACGGTGCCGGTGCTCCGCCTGCCGGACGGCACGGTGCTGGAACAGAGCCTGGACATCGTGCGCTGGGCCTTCACATCCACCAGCGACATGGATGGCTGGTGGGCCCGCGCGCAGAGCGCAGACAACCTGGCCCTGCTCGCCACCTGCGACGGCCCGTTCAAACACCACCTGGACCGCACCAAGTACCCCGAGCGTTTCGGCGAGATCGCGGACGTGAAAACCCAGCACCACGAGCAGGCGGTGCAGGTGCTGCTGCAGCCGCTGGACGCCCGGCTGCAGCACAGCCCCCAGCTGGGCGGCGCCACGCCCTGCGCCACCGACATCGCCCTCTTCCCCTTCGTGCGCCAGTTCGCCGCGGTGGAACCGACGTGGTTCGACGCCCTGCCCCTGCCCGCGCTGCAGGGATGGCTGCGCGGGTGGCTGGCGCACGACCTGTTCACCCGGGCCATGGCCAAGCTGGAGGCCAATCGGGTGGTGGCGTTTGAGGGGTGATAACGCCGGGTAAGAGCTTGGGCTCGACTACCTGAGCGGGCTTAAGCCTCAACGCAACCAGCCTCCGCTGCGACTGCACGGTGCGGCGGTTCCCACTGCTCCAGAACACAACCCGCCGGTAGACTGTTCAGCTGAGTTCTTTGAGGATTCACGCCGTCATTCGGGCGGCCCCTAATGCGACCGCTCACCTTCACATCAGGCCCCTCATGCCGCGAAAGATCCACTACACCGGGAGCTGGAGCGAATCCGTATCTACGCGCCTGGACCTTCCCTTCACACCTGAGTCAGTAGTGCAGGTTTTGCGCATGGGCGTCTCACCCGATACATCGCCTTACTGCCACCAAGACATCGCTCATTGGTGTGAGCGCTTCTGGAATCATTTCTCGGATGTTGACGCTACACCTGAGATAGAGCGACTGCTGCCTGTTTCGGCGGATATCGAATGCCAGTGGGACCTGTTCCTCGCGAATACCTATTCGCTATCTGAACTACAACAGCTCGATTTCACGGTTGTTCGCCTGCCCACAGACTGGTTCACCGGTTGGCTTCAGCAAGTCGAGGAACGCTCGAATCTCTGACTGCCCGTTGTACAGCTTGAGCGCAGGCCGTTCACGGCCGAACCTGACCACTCCCCGCAGCGCAGTCATCGCAGCCTCCAGAACGATGTGTCAGCTTTTCTGACGCCCCGCCTTGGCTGGTTTCGCAGCAGCCCCCTTACCCACGACACCCTGCTTGAGCTGCACCTGAGCCTGCTCCAGCCACAGCAGGGTTTCGGTGTGCGCCAGGAAGCGGCGCAGGTAGTGGGGAGAGAGTTCGCCCATGCGGGCCAGGGTCTCCAGCATCAGCCGCTGGGGGTTGAGCGGGCCGGCGTTCTGTGGCGCGCGGTCGCGGGCCTGCTGCACCTGCACTTCGGCACCGATGCGTTCCCAGGTTTCGCGGAAGCGCTGGGCGCTGCGCAGGTCGGGCCAGTCGCCACCGCCGGCGGGCAGGCCGGCGCGTGCTGCAGCCGACGCCTGTTCGATGTGGACGTTCAGATCGGCCAGCGGGGAACGGGGGCTGCGGGGGCTCATGGACGTAGGTCGCGCGGCAGCGGTCAGCGGGCGGGCTCGGTGGCCGGCGCAGCAACGGGCGTTGACGTGGGTGCGCCTGCGGGCGCTGCATTGCGCGAGCGCGGCACAGGGGCCATCTCCACCCGGCGGTTGAGCGCGCGGCCCTTTTCGTCGGCGTTGCTGGCCACCGGCTGCTCGGCACCGAAGGCGGCGCTGAACACGCGCGAGCGTGGCATGCCGGCCTTGACCAGCGCGCGCGTCACGTTGAGGGCGCGCAGGGCCGAGAGTTCAAGGTTGTCCTGGAACTGGCCGTTGTTGCGGGGCACGGGAACGTTGTCGGTGAAGCCGCTGACCATGAGCATTTCGTCGCGCTCGCCCAGGTAGACCTGCAGCGGCGGCACCAGGGCCTTGAGCAGCTGTTCGCCTTCGGGGCGCAACTGGTCGGAACTGAGGTCGAACAGCACGCTGCCGCTGATGCCGATGCGGCCGTTGTTGAGCGTGACGCGTCCGCTGGCCAGGGGCACGGCGAGCGCTTTTTCCAGCGCCATGCGGCGGGCTTCTTCCTGCTGCCGTTTGGCGATCTCGCTCTGCAGGTTGTTGACCAGCTCGATCTGCGAGAGCAACACGCCGATGAAGACCAGCACGAAGGCCCCCACCAGGCCGGCCATGAGGTCGCCGAACACGACCCAGGCGGGCGCGGTGATCTCGGCGCTGTCGTCACCCTCGGCCTGCAGGTCTTCGCTGGCGTCGTGGAAGGCGCTCATACAAAATTCTCCATGCGATGTCTCTGCTCCGTGTGAGGGCGATCCGGCGCCGGGCCGCCCCAAGCCGGATCAGCCCCCTCGGGGGGCAGCGACCCGCGCAGCGGTGGAGCGTGGGGGCTCATGCCTTGCCGCGCAGCTTGCGCAGATCTTCGATGATGCCCTGCTGCGCGCTGATGGACAGGTCGATGACCTCGCGCGCTTGCGCCACGTAGTAGGCCAGCTGTTCGTCGCTGCGCGCGAGCGACTGGCCGATGGCGCCTTCGACGCGCTGCAGGCTCTGCACCAGCTGTTCGTGGCTGGCGGCCAGTTCCTGCGTGCCTTGCCGGAAGGCTTCGCCCAGGCTGGCGAGCTGGGCCGCGCTGGTGGCGGCTTGCTCGGCCATGGCTTCGGCGCGGCCGGCTTGGGCACCCACGGTGTCGGCGAACTGCTGGCCCACGCGGTCGAGCACGCTGGTGGCGGAGCCGACCAGGTGTTCGATGGCGGCTCGCTGCTCGCCGGTGGTCTGCTGCACCTGCTGCAGCAGGCTGCCGATCTGGCCCACCAGCTCAGCGCGCTCGCCCAGGGTGGCGTTGTCGCGTTCGGCCAGGCGGCTCATCTGTTCGCGCAGCTGGGCGATCACCTCGGCCGCGGCCTTGGGCGCTTCGGACGCGGTCTGCATCAGACGGGCCATGGGCGCTTCGAGCGCGGTGCCCAGCGTGGCCAGCTGGGTGGCCAGCGCGGCCTGCAGCTCGGTCAGGCGCTGCACGGCGGCGTCGCCGCGCGCGGCTTCGTCGCTGCGCAGGGCGGCCAGCTGCTGGGCCAGGGTGCCGATGGCGGCGGCCTGCTGCGCGATGGCGGCCTGCTGGTGGTTGGCGGCTTCGTCGCGCAGGGTCTGCAGCTGCTGGCCCACGCTGGCTTGCAGCGCGGCCTGGCGCTCGGCGGCGGCCTGGGCGCGGGCGGCTTCGGCCTCGCGCAAGCTGGCCAGCTGCTCGGCCAGTGCGGCTTGCACGCCGGCCTGGCGTTCGGCGGCGGCCTGCTGGCGCGCGGCCTCTTCGTCGCGCAGGGTCTGCAGCTGCTGCGCCAGGGCGGTGAACGCCTGGCTGTGCTGTTCGGTCTGGGCCTGCTGGCGGGTGGCTTCGGAGCTGTGCAGCGCGTCCAGGCGCTGGACCACACCGGTCTGCAGGGCAGCGATCTGCTGGGCGGCTTCGGTCTGCAGTGTGGCCAGCTGCTGCACCGCGCCGGCCTGCAGGCTGGCCAGCTGGCGGCTCACGCCCTCGGACAGGTCGGCCGCGCGCTGGGCGGCGGCGTCGCTGCGCAGGGCTTCTTCGTTGCGCAGGGCAGCCAGTTCGCTGCGCCACAGGGCGGCGAGCTGGTCCATGCGCTGGCCGTGCTGCTCGGTCCACGCGGCTTCGCTGGCGGCGCGGGACTGCACCAGCGCCTCGGTCTGGCCGATCAGGCGGGCGATGCCGTCCAGGCTGCGGCCCAGGTGTTCGCCGCTGCGTTCGGTGATGGTGGTGGCCGTGTCGGCCAGGGCCTGCAGCACGGCGCGCTGCTGGTGCAGCGTCTGCTCGCCGGCCTGCGACCACTCGGTGCGCAGGCGCACGGCCATGGCCTCCAGCGCACCGGCCAGGGCCTGCTGCTGGACCTGTTCGGCCTGGGCACGCTGGGCCTGGGCTTCGGTCTGCGCGGCCTGCACGCTGGCCAGCAGCTGGGTGCTGCGCTGTTCAAATCCGGTGTTGAAGGCGGCGAGCGAATCGCCCAGGCCTTGCAGCAGCTGCTGCCCGCCCTGCTGGTGCTGGGCCAGGGCCTGGGTCCAGGTGTCGGCCACGGTGGCGGTGGTGCTGGCGAAGCGGGCCGAGAGGCCTTCAAGCTGCGCCTGCACCGCGTGGCTCACGCCTTCGTGCAGGCGGCTGGATTCAGCGGCGATGCCGGCCATGGCCTGCTGCACCACGGGCTGCAGGCTGTCGGTGGCGGCGCGGGCGCTGGCGGCCAGGCTCTCGCTCAAAGAGCGTTGCACCGACTGCGCGAGCTGGGTGTAGGCAGCGGCGGCTTCGCGCTGGAACTCGGCCTGGCGCGCGAGCAGCGCTTCGTCGAGCTGCTGGCTGCGGCGTTCGACCTGGTCGATCAGGGTCTGCAGGTGCTGGGCGGCGGCGGGCAGGGCCTCGGCCTGACGCTGCAGCGCGGCAAAGCTCTGCTGGCGCTGGTGCGCGGCAGAAAAGGGGCGCAGGGTGCTGGCGGCCAGCACGTCCAGCGCGCGCAGGGCCTGGGTGCGCTCGCGCCGCGTCAACGTGGCCATGAGGCCGAGCATGGCCGAAGTGGCGACACCGGCGACCGAAGTGCCGAATGACAGGCCCAGGCCCTTGATGGGCGCGGCCAGCGCGGCGCGGATGGCGTTGAGATCGGCCGAGCCCTCAAGCGCGAACACCGCGCCCTTGAAGGTGACCACCATGCCCAGAAAGGTGCCCAGCATGCCCAGCATGACCAGCAAGCCCACCAGATAGGGCGTGAGGGCCAGGCCGGGGAAGGCGCTGCGTTCGCCCTCGATGCGCTGGCGCACCGCGTTGCGCAGCGGCGCGGGCACGCTGGGCAACCAGTCGGACAGCTGGGCCAGGGGCTGCGGCACGCTGGCCATGGCGGCGTTGAGCGCGGCGGTGGTCTGGCCGAAGCGGCGCAGCTCCCAGGCGCCGCCCAGGTAGACGGCGCCGATCAGCACCGTCATGCCCAGGGCGAACGCGTCGACCCCGGCGAAACCGCTGCCCACCCAGAGCAGCACGGCCAGGCCGATGACGAAGGCGCCGACGGACAGGGCGCGGTGGGAACGGGGGTTTTCTGTGGTCATGTTTCGAGGGACTCAATCAGGCCGGTGACGGGCTGCAGGCGCAGGTCGAGTTCGGCGAGCAGGGCCTGCTCGAAGTCGGACTCGAAGCCACGCAGCCAGGCCAGGTCGGGCGGGCTGTCGGGGGTGCTGGCGGCCGCGGCCGCCCGGCGCAGCGCCTGGTAGCGCGCTTTCAGAAAGGCGGGCAGCTGGCTGAGCAGGCGTTGTTCGCGCCCGCCAAAAAGCTGTTCCATCTGCTGGTCCAGCACGGCCAGCTGGGCGTGCACCGGGATGGACTGGGCCAGCCGCTGGCGCACGTGGCCGCGCAGCGCGTCCACGCTCAGTTCCATGCGGCGCTGCTGGTCGTTCAGGCGCTGGTGGAAGAAGGCGAATTCGGTGTCGAGGTCGTTCGGGTCGGGCTTGTGGGCGGGGTCGCGCGCCAGGATGGACTGGCTGAGCAAGCGGCGCACGCGCTGCAGCTCGGCCTGCAGGCTGGCGTGCAAGCTGGTGTGCAGAGCGCCCGCGTCGGCCAGCCGGGCGCGGCGGGTGGCCGCCACGCCGGCGGCGTCCACGCTGGCCCGCACGGTGTGCAGGGCAATCGCTTCCTTGACGTTGAGCCACTGGCCCAGGCGCTCGGCCACGTCCTGCCGGGGCGCGTCAGCGCCTGGCGGCAGCCAGCGGTTGAGCTGGCGCACCAGGGCGGTGGGCGGGGCGTGTTGGAAGCTGGGGCGCAAAACAGGACCACGGTGCCCCGGAAGGCACCCGTGCGGACTCGACAACAGGGGGTTGGGCCGGCCCGAACCGGGCTCTGGCGCCAGACCGGCAACGGGGCCGGTGGGAGGGCGATATTAGAAACGATCCGGCCGGGCGGCCCGGCACCGCCGGGCGGGTGGCGGTTTCAGGCGCCGGCCACACCGGTGTCGGACCGGGGCGGCAGGGCCTTGAGGATCTGCGTGCCCTGCTGCGCCAGCGCCTTGAGGGTGGCGAACGGCGCGTCATGTTCGACCACCAGCTGGTCCAGGTCGCGCATGGTGGCCACGCGGTGCGGCGACTGCAGGCCCAGCTTGTCGTTGGTGGCCAGGGCCACGCAGTGGCGGCTGGCGGTGCGCAACGCGCGCTTGAAGGCGGCGTCGCCTGCGTCCACGGTGCAGACGCCGGCTTCGACCGTGATGGCGCAGACGCCCAGGAAACAGCGCTGGATGTTCATCTGCCCGACCGCGAGCACGGCGGTGGCGTCGATGCAGCCGCCCACCAGCGGATCCACCGCACCGCCCACCATGACCAGGCGCACATCGTGCCGGCGCAGCAGGGTGGCGGCGATGTCCACCGAGTTGGTGGCCACGGTGAGAGCGTGGTCCTCGGGCAACACCGCCGCCAGGGCCAGATTGGTGCTGCTGCTGTCGAGGAACAGAAAGTCACCGGCCTCGATGGTGGCCAGCGCTGCGTGCGCCAGCGCGGCCTTGCGTTCGCGGGCGGCGTCCATGCGCACCGCCATGGGCACGGCGCCGGGCAGGGGCGGCAGCGCACCGCCGTAGACGCGGCGGCACAGGCCATCGGCGGCGAGCGCGCGCAGGTCGCGCCGGATGGCGTCTTCCGACACCTGGAATTCAGCGGCCAGAGCAGCGGCTACCACCGACTCGCCATGAGCCAGCCGGTCCGCGATCTGGTCGCGGCGGGCGAGCGGAAGGTCGTTGGACATGCCCGCATGATAACGTGCACAAACAAGATTGTTTCGTGCACAAACGTGCAAACCGCAACGCAGCCTCAGGTCACGAGCACAGCGCGAAAGTCGTTGACATTGGTGTGCGTGGGACCGGTGAAGACCAGGTCGCCCAGTGGCTGGAAGTAGCCGTAGGCGTCGTTTCGAGACAAGTGGTCACTAACTTTCAGACCCAACGCGGCGGCGCGGGCCAGGGTGTCGGGTGTCACCAGGGCGCCCGCGTTGTCTTCCACGCCGTCGATACCGTCGGTGTCGGCGGCCAGCGCCCACACACCGCCCTGCCCGCCCAGCGCCTGGGCCAGACCGAGACAGAACTCACCAGCGCGGCCACCCCGCCCTTTGGGCTGGCCTTCGGCGCGCGAGCGCACGGTGACGGTGGTTTCGCCACCGCTCAGGATGACACACGGCTTGGTCAAACTGCTGCGCCCCAGCGCGGTGGAACGCGCCAGCGCCGCGTGCACCTTGCCGACCTCGCGCGACTCGCCTTCGATCTCGTCGCTGAGCACGTACACGTTCAGGCCGAGCGCGCGGGCGGCGGCGGCGGCGGCGTCCAGGCTTTGCTGCGGGGTGGCGATGAGGTGGGTCTGGATGCCCGCGAGCGCCGCATCGCCGGGCTTGGGGGTTTCCAGCGCGCCGCTGTCCAGCCGCTTCCGGACGGCATCGGGCACGTCGATGCCATAGCGGCGCAGGATGTCCAGCGCGTCGGCGCAGGTGCTGGCGTCGGCCACCGTCGGCCCGCTGGCGATCACGCTGACATCGTCACCGGGCACGTCGCTGATGGTGAGGGTGACGACGCGCGCGGGCGCGCAGGCCGCGGCCAGGCGCCCGCCCTTGATGGCGGAAAGGTGCTTGCGCACCGTGTTCATCTCGCCGATGTGCGCGCCGCTCTCCAGCAGCTGACGGTTGATGCGCTGCTTGTCTTCCAGCGTCAGGCCCTCGCACGGCAGGGTCAGCAGCGACGAGCCGCCACCCGAGATGAGGCACAGCACGAGATCGTCCGCGGTCAGACCCTGCGTGAGCGCGAGGATGCGCTGTGCCGCGTCGAGACCGGCCGCATCGGGCACCGGGTGTGCGGCCTCGACGACTTCGATGCGCTGTGCCAGACCTTGCGGCCTGGGTGGCGTGTGGCCGTAGCGCGTGACGACCAGACCCGACAGCGGCGCGTCCTGCGGCCACAGGGCTTCGACCGCCTGGGCCATCGCACCCCCGGCTTTGCCCGCGCCCAGCACCAGCGTGCGCCCCTTGGGCGGCGGCGGCAGGTGCGCAGCGGTGTTGTGCAACGGCAGCGCGCGCTGCACCGCCACGTCGTACAGGTGGCGCAGCAGGGCGCGGGGGTGTTCAAGTGTGGGCGGCTGGATGGCGGTCATGCAGGCAGTCTAGCGATGCCTCAGGCCGCGGGTGCAGCAACGATTTCATGATGGGACATGATCTCCAGACTCCGGCATAGCGCGGAATGGTCCAGCCCCGCCATGCCATGCGCCGCGCAGCTCTGCATCAGCTGCGCGGCGCTGGCCGTGTTCGGCAGGCTCACGCCCAGCTCCTTGGCGCCCTGCAGCGCCAGGTTCAAATCCTTCTGGTGCAGTTCGATGCGAAAGCCCGGATTGAACGTGCGTTTGACCATGCGCTCACCGTGCACCTCCAGGATACGGCTGGCCGCGAAGCCGCCCATCAGCGCCTGGCGCACCTTGGCCGGGTCGGCGCCCGCCTTGCTGGCGAACAGCAGGGCTTCGGCGACCGCTTCGATGTTCAGCGCCACGACGATCTGGTTGGCCACCTTGGTGGTCTGGCCGTCACCGTTGCCGCCGACCAGGGTGATGTTCTTGCCCATGGCCTCGAACAGCGGCTTGACCCGCTCGAACGCCGCCTCCGGCCCACCGACCATGATGGTCAGGCTGCCCGCCTTGGCACCCACCTCGCCACCGCTGACGGGCGCGTCCAGGTAGTCGCAGCCCAGGGCGTTGATCGCTTTCGCGAACTGCTTGGTGGCCATCGGGCTGATGGAACTCATGTCGACCATGGTTTTTCCAGCCGACAACCCCTTGGCCACACCGGTCTCGCCGAACAGCACGTCCTGCACATTCGACGTGTCGAGCACCATGGTGATGATGACGTCCGCACGCTTGGCCACCTCGGTGGCGTTGGTGCAGACGGTGGCGCCCGCCTCGGCCAGCTCGGCGGGGATCTTGCTGCGGCTGGACACGAACAGCATGTGCCCCGCCTTGATCAGGTTCAGCGCCATGGGCGTGCCCATGATGCCCAGGCCGATGAAGCCGACTCTGGTTCCGCTCTTGGTCATGTGGTGTCTCCTTGTGGTTCTTGTCAGAGCTTCTGGTGGTGCGCCGCGACCCAGCCCAGGCCACGGTCGGTACCGCCAGGCGTGCTGTCCTTCGGCCTGTATTCACACCCGATCCATCCGGTGTAGCCCAGCGCGTCAATGTGGTCGAACAGGTTGCGGTGGTGGATCTCGCCGGTGCCCGGCTCGTGGCGGCCGGGCGTGTCGGCCAGCTGCATGTGGGCGATGCGCGGCAGCAGGTCCCGGAGGGTGTTGCACAGCTCGCCTTCCATGCGCTGCGCGTGGTAGATGTCGTACTGCAGGAACACGTTGTCGGCCCCGACCTCGTCCATGAGCCCGATGGCCTGGCGCGGACGGCTGACGTAGTAGCCCGGCATGTCGAAGGTGTTGATCGGCTCGATCAGCAGCGGCAGGCCCAGCTTCTTCGCCTCGGCCGCTGCGAAGCGCACGTTGCCGACCCAGGTGGCGCGCGCCTGTGCCTCGCTCACGCCGGCGGGCATCAGCCCGGCCATGCAGTGCCAGCGTTGCACGCCGATCACCGGTGCGTACGCAGCCGCCTTGGCCACGCCGGCGCGGAACTCGTCTTCGCGGCCGGGAATGCAGGCGATGCCGCGCTCGCCGGCGGCCCAGTCACCCGGTGGGAGGTTGTGCAACACCAGTTCGAGCCCGTGCTGCTTCAGCAAGTGCGCAATGGTCTCGGCTGGGTGGTCGTAGGGGAACAGGAACTCCACAGCCTTGAAACCGGCCTTGGCGGCGGCTTCGAAACGGTCGAGGAACGGCAGCTCGTTCCAGAGCATGGTGAGGTTGGCGGCGAAGCGGGGCATGTTTGTTCTCTTTCAGTTCATTCCAACAACCCGGCTGCGATGAGACCTTCGCGGCCTTCCGGGTGCAGGCACTCGATATCTTCAAATTCGTTGATGGCGTTGATCTCGGTGCCCATGGCGATGTTGGTCACTTTCTCCAGGATCACCTCGACGACCACCGGCACACTGTACTGGCGCGCCATCGCCTGGGCTTCGCGCAGAGCGGCTTGGATCTTCGCCGGATCGATCACCCGCAGCGCCTTGCAGCCCAGGCCTTCGACCACGGCCTGGTGGTCCACGCCGTAGCCCTTGAGCGTGGGGTCGTCGACGTTCTGGTTCTCGAACGCCAGCTGCACGCAATAGTCCATCTCGAAGCCGCGCTGCGCCTGGCGGATCAGCCCCAGGTAGCTGTTGTTCACCAGCACCTGCACGTAGGGAATGCGGAACTGCGCGCCCACCGCCAGCTCTTCCACGAGGAACTGGAAGTCGTAGTCGCCAGAGAGGCCGACCACGGTCTTGGTCGGATCGGCAGCGGCCACGCCGAGCGCAGCGGGGATGGTCCAGCCCAGCGGACCGGCCTGGCCGCAGTTGATCCACTGACGCGGGCCGTACACGTGCAGGAACTGCGCACCAGCGATCTGACTGAGGCCGATGGTGGACACGTAGACCGTGTCGCGGCCGAAGGCGGCGTTCATCTCTTCGTAGACCCGCTGCGGCTTGATCGGCACGTTGTCGAAATGCGTCTTGCGCTGCATGAGCTTCTTGCGTTCGGCGCAACGGGCTGCCCAGGTGCTGAAATCCTTCAATGCCTTCGCAGCCTGGCGTTCGCGCGCCACCTGCACAAAGAGTTCGAGCGCGATCTTGGCGTCGGAAACGATGCCAAGGTCGGGGTTGAACACCCTTCCGATCTGGGTCGGCTCGATATCCACATGGACAAAGGTTCTGCCTTTTGTGTAGACATCAACCGAACCCGTGTGGCGGTTCGCCCAGCGGTTGCCGATGCCGAGCACGAAGTCGCTGGCCAGCAGGGTGGCGTTGCCGTACCGGTGGCTGGTCTGCAGGCCGCACATGCCGGCCATGAGCGGGTGGTCGTCGGGGATCGCGCCCCAGGCCATGAGGGTGGGGATGACCGGCACACCGGTGAGTTCGGCCAGCTCGACCAGCAGGTCGGACGCGTCGGCGTTGATGATGCCGCCACCAGCGACGATCAGCGGCTTCTCCGCGGAAGCCAACATATCCAGCGCGCGCTCGATCTGCTTGCGCGTGGCGGCGGGCTTGTAGACCGGCAACGGTTCGTAGGTCTCGATGTCGAATTCGATCTCGGCCATCTGCACGTCGATCGGCAGGTCGATGAGCACAGGTCCGGGGCGGCCCGAGCGCATCAGGTGGAACGCCTGCTGGAACACGCGCGGCACCAGCGCGGGCTCGCGCACCGTCACGCTCCATTTCGTGACCGGCTTGCTGATGGCCTCGATGTCCACCGCCTGGAAGTCTTCCTTGTAGAGCCGGGCGCGCGGCGCCTGGCCGGTGACGCAGAGGATCGGAATCGAATCGGCGCTGGCCGAGTACAGGCCGGTGATCATGTCGGTGCCCGCCGGGCCGCTGGTGCCGATGCACACGCCGATGTTGCCGGCCCGCGCCCGGGTGTAGCCCTCGGCCATGTGCGAAGCGCCTTCCACATGCCGCGCCAGCACATGGGCAATCGTCTGGCGCTCGCGCAGCTGGGCGTACAGCGGGTTGATGGCGGCACCCGGCACACCGAAGGCCTGGGTGATGCCTTCCTTCTCCATCACGAGCACCGCCGCCATCGCGGCTTTCATCTTGGCCATGTCAGTCTCCGTTGGGTTTGAATCACTGAGGCCGATGCTAGGGAGCCCAATCCGTTTTGAGAATGACACCCGGTGTCACTCGATTCGATACTTTTGGTATGGAATCACCGCATTGCAGCTAACATCTGCCCATGGACCGCTACAAGGAAATCGAGGCCTTCGTGCAGGTGATGGAACACGGCAGCCTGGCTGCGGCCGCGCTGCACGCCGGCATCACCCCGGTGATGATGGGTCGGCGCATCGATGCGCTGGAAAAGCGCCTGGGCACCCAGCTGATCCACCGCTCCACGCGCCGGCTGGCACTGACCGAGCAGGGCGCGGGCTTTCTGGACGAATGCCGCGCGCTGCTCGCGCAGTGGGCGCAGGCCGAGGCCACGGTCTCGGCCCAGCGACACCGTGCCAGCGGCCACCTGATCGTGTCGGCGCCGGCCGCGTTTGGCCGATTGCACGTGGCGCCCCACGCCGCCGCCTTCCTCAAGGCCAATCCGGAGGTCAAGCTTTCGTTCAACCTGACCGACCGCGTGGTGGACCTCGTGCGCGAGGGCTACGACATGGGCATCCGCATCGGCGGCGTCATCGACCCGAATTTCGTGGCCATCAAGCTGGCGACCAACCAGCGCGTGGTCTGCGGCACACCGGCCTATTTCCGTAAACACGGCAAACCGCAGACGCTGGACGACCTCAAACACCACAACTGCCTGGCCTTCAATCTGCAAGGGGGTCAGCAACGCGGCTGGTACTTCCAGCAAGATGGCCGAACGGTGACGGTGCGCGTGGAAGGCAACCTCGACTGCAACGACGGCGAGCTG
>CALRYD010000073.1:0-13891 GCA_943372305.1 Hydrogenophaga intermedia
ATGGGTACTTTCGTCCAGCTCACCGCCGCCGACGGCGTTCAATTTCCCGCCTACGTGGCCCAGCCCGCCGTGCAGTCCAAGGGCGGGCTGGTGGTGTTGCAGGAGATTTTTGGCGTCAACAGCCACATCCAGGCCGTGGCCGACGGCTATGCCGCCGAGGGTTATTTCGTCGTCGCGCCGTCCACCTTCCACCGCGTCAAGGCCGGCGTCGAGCTGGGCTACACCGAGGCCGACATGGGCGCCGGTTTTGAGCTCAAGACCGCGGTGGAAGCCTTGCCCGCGCCCGGCGTGCTGGCCGACATCCAGGCCGCCATTCGCCACGCCGCGCAGGGTGGCAAGGTCGGCATTTTGGGCTACTGCTGGGGTGGCCTGCTCACCTGGCGCAGCGCTTGCGAACTGGTGGGCCTGAGCGCTGCCGTGCCCTACTACGGCGGTGGCATGACCACCCCGGCCGAGGTGGCGCGCCAACCCCAGGTGCCGGTGCTGGCCCACTTTGCCGAAGAAGACAAGTGGATTCCGCTGGACAGTGTGCAGGCCTTTCGACAGGCCCACCCCGGCGTGACGGTGCACACCTACCCGGCGCACCACGGCTTCAACTGCGACCAGCGGGCCAGCTGGAACGCCGACGCCGCCCGCCTGGCGCGCGAGCGCACCCTCGCCTTCCTGGCCCAACACCTGGGCTGAGAGCCATGGCACCCGCCGTGCGGCTGCTGGGTCTGTTGGCCGCTGCCTGGGCCACGGCAGCCCAGGCGCAGATACCCTACGCCGGTCCGCTGTTCGACGCCCACCTGCACTACAACGACGAGGCCTGCGTGCACGCCACGCCCGAGCCCGCCTGCCCGCACCCGCTGGAAGACGTGCTCGCGCGCATGCAGCGCAACGGTGTGCGCGCCATCGTCGCCAATTCGCGGCCCAACGACGGCACCCGGGCGCTGGCGCAGGCGCGTGCGCAGACCCAGGCCGCCGGCGTGACGGTGGTGCCTTTCGTGCGCCTCTACCGCGACCGGGCGGACTACAACAGCTGGTTCCGCGACCCCAGCATCGCGGAGCTGGTGCAGACCGAACTGGCGCGCGGCACCGCCAGCGGCCCCTACCGCGGCCTGGGCGAGTTCCACCTCTACGACAGCGCGAACGCCAACGGACCGGTGGCGCAGGCGCTGATGGCGCTGGCCGAACAGAAGGATCTGGCCGTTCTGGCGCACGTGGACGACGTGGCCATCGACCTGCTGATGGCGAGCGCGCCCTCCAAAGGCCGCAAGCTCAAGCTGGTCTGGGCGCACACCGGCATCGGCGGTACGCCGGTGGCGCGCGTGGATGAGTTGCTGGCACGTTACCCGCAGCTCATGGGCGAACTCTCCTACCGCCCGGGGCTGACCTGCGACGGTGGCCAGCTCTGCCCCGAGTGGCGCGCGCTGCTGCTGAAGTACCCCGACCGCTTCCTCATCGGCTCCGACACCTGGGTCAACCAGCGCTGGCTGTACTACGACGACCTCATGCAGGGCTACCGCGCGTGGCTGGGCGGCCTGCCGGCCGACGTGGCGCGCCGCATTGCGTGGAACAATGGCGCCCGCCTGTTTGGCCTGACCCCCGCGAACCGATGATCCAGCTGCACCATTACCCCAGCACCGCCAGCATGGCGCCCCACATCCTGCTCGAAGAGCTGGGCGAGCCTTTCGAACTGGTGCTGGTGGACCGCATGCGCGACCAGCAGAAGTCACCCGACTTCCTGCGCCTGAACCCCAACGGCCTGATCCCGGTGCTGGTGGACGGTGACCTCGTGCTTTACGAGACCGCGGCCATCTGTTTGCACCTGTGCGACACGCACCCGCAGGCGGGTCTGGCGCCGGCGCTGGGCACGCCCGAGCGTGCCCATTTCTACAAATGGATGGCGTGGCTGACCAACACGCTGCAAGCCACGCTGATCGTCTATTTCTACCCCTGGCGCTGGGTGGCCCTGGACAACGCGGCCGGCGCCGAACAGGTGCGGCGGCAGGCGCAGCGCAAGGTGAACGATCTGATCGACCAGCTGGACGCCGAGCTGGCGCGCCACGGCGGTCCCTGGTTCATGGGCGCGCCATACAGCGCCCTCGACCCCTTCGTGTTCACGCTCTGCCGCTGGACGCGCAACTTCGACGATCACCAGGCCCGCACGCTGCCCCACCTGGGCCCTTACCTGCAGCGCATGCTGGAACGCCCTGCCTTGCAACGGGCCCTGGCCAGCGAGGCACTGGAGCCGCCCTTCGTCTGAGAGGCTGAGGCTCAGCGTCCGCTGCGGGCCAGGTAGCGCTTGCGCCAGAACACCACGCCCAGCAGCACCGCAGTCGCCACCATCGAGCCCATCACCCACCAGAAACCGGCGCTGTGGTGCAGCAGCGGGATGAACTCGAAGTTCATGCCGAAGATGCCCGCGATCAGGTTCAGCGGCAGGAAGATGGCCGTGAGCGCTGTGAGCGTGCGCATGATGTCGTTGGTGCGGTTGCTCTGCGCCGAAAAGTGCATCTGCACCGCGGTTTCGGCGTTCTGTTCCAGCCGCCGCACGTGGTGGATCACGCGCTCGATGTGCTCCAGCACGTCGCGGCTGCGCACCTTGAGCAGTTCCAGCCCTTTGTGACCACCGAAGTGGTCGCTGGCCCCCTCGATCACTTCCCACCCGGCCAGCGCCTCGATCCAGTCCTGGATCGCCGAGCGCTGGTCCTCGCAGATCTCGTCGAGCTGGTGCAGCGAAATGCGCGCGTCCAGCAGCGAGCTCCAGTTGTTGAAGCGGGTGGAGGGGTGCAGCAGCTCGGCCTGCCAGTGGTCCAGCTGGCGGGTGAGCTCGCGCCGCAGCTCCAGGTAACCGTCCACCATCTGGTTGACGATGCGCAACATCAGATCGGCCGGGCCGCTGGGCAGGTTCACGCCAGCGGCGCGGGCCGCGCTGCTGCCGGCCCCCAGCAGACGCGTGGCGTAGTGGTCCAGCACGGTGCAGCCGGCCGGGTGCACCGTGAGCAGCACGCGGTCGAACACTGCAAAGCCCACCGGGCTGGTGTCGATGCGGCGCAGCACTGGTGGACCACCGCGCCGCGGGGCCTGCGTCAGGGGCTGCCCGGGGTGGGCCATGTCGGTTTCGCTGTGGCCGGCGGCCAGACGCCTGAACACCAGGATGTCGTACTGCGAGGTGTAGTCGAAGTGCGAGGGCAACTGGTTGTTCAGCAGGTCCGAGATGTGCAGATCCACCAGCGAGGTGCCGTGCAGCAGCTGCATCGTGGTCTGGATGCGGGCCTGCTCCAGCTCGAACTCGCGCCGGCCGCAGGCGATCCAAAAAAAGCCCTCGGCCAGCGGCTGCGTCGGCAGCGTGTCGGTCTCGAGCACCGACCCCGGCAGGATGTGAAAGACACGCATCGGCTGCCCTGCGCTCAACCGCGCAGCAGACGCGCCGCGTCGCGGGCGAAGTAGGTCAGAATGCCGTCGCAACCCGCCCGCTTGAAGGCCATCAGGCTTTCCATCATCACCGCGTCGTGGTCCAGCCAGCCATTGATGGCCGCTGCCTTGAGCATGGCGTATTCGCCGCTGACCTGGTAGGCAAAGGTCGGCATGTGGAACTCGTCCTTGACCCGGCGCACTATGTCCAGGTAGGGCATGCCGGGCTTGACCATCACCATGTCGGCGCCCTCGGCGATGTCCAGCGCCACCTCGCGCAGCGCCTCGTCGCTGTTGCCCGGGTCCATCTGGTAGACCTTCTTGTCGGCCTTGCCCAGGTTGGCGGCCGAGCCCACCGCGTCGCGGAAGGGGCCGTAGAAGGCGCTGGCGTACTTGGCGCTGTAGGCCATGATGCGCGTGTGCACAGCGCCGCTCGATTCGAGCGCTGCTCGAATCGCTCCGATCCTGCCGTCCATCATGTCGCTGGGCGCGACCATGTCCACGCCCGCGGCGGCCTGGGTCAGCGCCTGCTGCACCAGGATCTTCACCGTCGGGTCGTTGAGGATGTAGTTGTGCTCGTCCAGCACGCCGTCCTGGCCGTGGCTGGTGTACGGGTCCAGGGCCACATCGGTCATCACGCCCAGACCGGGGAATTCCTGCTTGAGCTTGCGCACCACGCGCGGCACCAGGCCGTCGGGGTTCATGGCCTCCTGCCCGTCTGGCGTCTTGAGCGACGGGTCGATCACCGGGAACAGCGCCATGTACGGGATGCCCAGCTTCACGCAGTCTTCGGCCACCGGCAGCATCAGGTCCAGGCTCAGCCGTTCCACGCCGGGCATGGAGCCCACGGCTTCACTGCGCTGGGCGCCGTCCAGCACGAACACCGGGTAGATGAAATCGGCCGGGCTGAGTCGGTGCTCTCGCACCAGATCGCGTGTGAAAGCATCACGGCGCAGGCGGCGTGGGCGGGCGAGAGGGTAAGGAGCGTGGGTGTGCATGGGGCGATTGTGGCAAAGCCAGGCGAGCGCAGGACCGAAACGCAGCATTGGCGCGACTTTGAAGCGGGGTTCGTCAGCTTCGTTGGCGGATTGAAAAACGCGTAAGTTTGTGTTGAACTCCACGGAGCGCTGAAAATAACAGCATCTGTGACGTACCCGTTGGTGCTATTTTCAAAGAACTTGCCGTTGCTTTGTGGTGACGGACCTGCCGTCAAGGCCCACCCGGCAGCAGGCTGGCCCGCCTTTCCCTGCAGGGTTGCGTCAGGTCGTCGACATCTCATCAGAAGCTTTTCATGCCGCAAAACAGAAGAATCAGCGCGGGACCGTCGGGGTCTGCCAAATCGGGGGGAAGCAGCGAGACCGATGCGTGGTCGCTGGACGACCATTGGCCCCACCTAATCTCGGGACTGGCCGACCAGATCACCGAAGGCGTCAGCGCGTTGCAAAACCAGATCGACCAGTTGCTGGCCCGCGGCCGCATCAGCAAGGTCGAACACCGCACGTTGAGCATTCCGGCCGAGCGCATCAAGATGGCCGGCGTCAGCGCCCAGCAGATTACCCGTTTCTACAGCGGGCGGATCCGCCAGACCCACGAGAAGGTGGACATGTCGGTGCTGGTGGAGGGGGTGTTGCAAGAGCGCAAGCAGGAGCTGGGCATTCTGGGCATCGCGCTGCGCCGCAAGCTCAAGCCGGTGGAGGTGCTGATCGACCCCACGGTGGCGCACACGTTCGTGAACGCCGTGCTGGACTGGGGTCTGCCGTTCGGCAACCGGGTGGATGTGCGTATGGACCTCAATGCCTGGCCGCAGCACGCGCGCCTGCAGGTGCGCGTGTCCAATGACGGTGTGCCGCCCTCCAGTGCCGCCAGCCCCGACAACCTCAGCTGGATGTTGATCCGCCAGATCGCCTTGACGGCCGGCGGTATCGAGATCGATCGCGAGATGGACGAAGAGGGTGTGGGCTTCACCGCCTTGTTCACCCGTACCGTGCAGGCGGTGGACGGCATTTCGGCGGTGGATCTGTCGGACGAGCAGTCCTCCATGTTCAAGTCGCTCTCGGGCACCTATGTGCTCACCATCTCGCCCAGTCTGCAGATCCGGGCCGATGTGCGCGATTCGTTGCGCGAGATCGGTATCTCGTCCGACAGTGTGGTGGACTTCCACCAGGCGCGCGATGCGATCAAGGGCCGCATGCCCAACCTGATCGTGGTCGATTCCGAAATCAAGGACGACGCCTTCGATTCCTTCCGGCGCGACCTGTTGCGGGAGGTGTTCGAGTTCCCGTTCGTGGAAATTTCTCCCGATGACAGCTCGTTCGACATGTCCGGCTTTGGGGAGTTTTCCATGGCCAAGGTCGGCCGCGGCAACATCCGCGAAGCCCTGGGCACTGCTGTGATGTTCGAACTGGCTAAGATGATGTAACACCTTGGTATTCGCTATCGCTGAAATAGCGGAAATGTAAGGCGACCCCTGTCAGATCTGACAGGTTTTGCTTGAAAGCCCGCTGAATTATGTTGTAACATTCTTATCGGACGAGCCGAAAGGCATGTCCCCCGCTTTTCCTCCCTGAGCGGGTGCCTTAGTGTGTGACAGCAAAAAGGCTTATCCACCCGGCCCTTGTGGGTCGGGTTTTTTTTCGTCTGCGCGCGGCCGGTGGCGCCGGCGCTGCGGGTCTTGGCTGCGATGCTGGGCACTACACTGCCGGCATGCTCTGGGTCAAAACCTTCCACATCGTTTTCATCGCCAGCTGGTTCGCCGGCCTGTTCTACCTGCCGCGCATCTTTGTGAACCTCGCCATGGTGCCGCCCGAAAGCGTGGCCGAGCGCGAGCGCCTGATGCTCATGGCCGGCAAGCTGTTGCGGTTCATGACCCTGCTGGCCGTGCCGGCGCTGGCGCTGGGCCTGTGGCTCTGGCTGGGATACGGCATTGGCATGGGGCCGGGCAACGGCTGGATGCACGCCAAGCTGCTGTTCGTCGTCTTGCTGCTGGGTTATCACCATGCGTGCTGGGTCATGTTGCGCAAATTCCGCAACGGCCAGAACCGGCGCAACCATGTCTGGTACCGCTGGTTCAACGAAGCGCCCGTGATCATGATGGTCATCGTGGTGGCGTTGGTGGTGGTCAAGCCGTTCTGAGGGGGAGCAGACGGCTGTGCAAGCGCGCTCGTCTGCCTGGACCCTGGCACTGATCTTCACCGGGCTGGTGGTGTACGCCAGCCTTTACCCCTTTGAGGGCTGGCGTGCGCAGGGCGTTTCACCGTTGGCTTTTTTGTGGGCGCCCTGGCCCCAGTACTGGACGGGCTTTGACCTCTGGTCCAACCTGGTGGGCTACGTGCCACTGGGCTTTTTGCTCGCTTTGGGCATGATGCGCGCCGGCTGGGGCGCGTGGTCTTGGCCGCTGGCGGTGTTGTGGTCGCTGCTGCTGACGCTGCTGGTCGAAACCGTGCAGAACTTTCTGCCCATGCGCGTACCTTCGAACGTGGACCTCGGCCTCAACGCTGCTGGTGCGATGTTGGGTGCCAGCGTCGCCTGGGTGCTGCAGCGGCTGGGTGCCTTGCGGCGCTGGAGCCAGTTCCGGGCGGACTGGTTCATTCCGCAGGCCCACGGTGGTCTGGTGTTGCTGGCGCTCTGGCCCGCAGCGCTGCTGTACCCGGCTTCGGTGCCGTTCGGGTTGGGCCAGGTGTCGGAGCGCCTGGAGGCCGGGCTGGTGCGGCTGCTGGCCGACACGCCGTTTCTGGCCTGGGTTCCCCTGCGCGCCGACGCGGCAGTGCCCCTCAGCCCTTTGGCCGAGGCTTTCTGCATCGCACTGGGGCTGCTGGCGCCACTGCTCATCGGGTACGCCGACCTGCGCTCGGTGGGCCGCCGTGGCGTGTTTCTGGTGCTGTTGTTCTCTTGTGCCCTGGGTGTATCGGGTCTGTCGTCAGCACTCACTTACGGGCCATCGCATGCTTGGTCGTGGATCACGCCACAGGCGGGTCTCGGCATGGGTCTGGCGCTGCTGTTGGGATCGCTTGTGTTGATGTTGCCCGCTCGGCTGTGCCACGTGGGACTTCTGCTGAGCCTGGCGGTGTCGCTGAGCCTGCTCAACCGGGCGCCGGTCAGCCCTTACTTCGCGCAGTCGCTCCAGGTATGGGAGCAGGGGCAGTTCATCCGCTTTCATGGTCTGTCTCAGTGGCTGGGCTGGTTGTGGCCATTCGCGGCGCTCTGGCTGGGTGTGCGCGCATTGGCCAGGCCGTCAGGGCGCGCCGACTAAAATCGCGACATGGCTGACAACAATTCTTATTACGAGCGGCACATCTTCTTTTGCCTGAACCAGCGCGACAACGGCCAAGACTGTTGTGCGCAGCACAAGGCGCAAGAAGCGTTCGACCGCTGCAAGTCGCAGGTCAAAGCCCTGGGGCTCGCCGGGGCGGGCAAGGTGCGCGTGAACAAGGCGGGCTGCCTCGACCGCTGTGCGGGTGGCCCGATCGCCGTTGTCTACCCCGAGGCCGTCTGGTACAGCTTCGTCGATGCGAGCGATATCGACGAGATCGTCACCTCCCATCTGCGCGATGGTGTGGTGGTGCAGCGCTTGCAGACACCGCCCGACGTCGGGCGCTGAGTGCGCCACCAACACCGGCCACCGAGCGTGGCCCTGCCCGGAGCGAGCGCATGAATGCCCAGACCGAATACCTGTTGCAAGACGGCCCCGCCGGACAGATCGAAGTCGCCATCGACCAACCCGACGGATCGTCGCTGGGCGTGGCCGTCATCGCCCACCCCCATCCGTTGCACGGCGGAACGCTCACCAACAAGGTGGTGCAGACGCTGGCGCGTGCCTTTGTGTTGGCGGGCTGGACAGCGGTGCGTTTCAACTTCCGAGGCATCGGGCGCAGCGAAGGTGTTTACGACGAAGGCCGCGGCGAGCTGGACGACCTGCTGTCAGTCGTGCGCACCCAGGCGCCCGACGGGCCTTTGTGTCTCTCCGGGTTTTCGTTCGGCGCCTTCGTTACCAGCCACGCCGCCGCCCAACTGCAGGCTCAGCGCGACATTCAGCGCCTGGTGCTGGTGGGTACGGCGGCCAGCCGTTTTACGGTGGCGCCCGTGCCCCCGGAACTCCACCTGCGCAGCCTGGTCATCCATGGCGAGCAGGACGACACCGTTCCCCTGGCTGCGGTGATGGACTGGGCCAGACCCCAGAACCTGCCGGTGCTGGTGGTCCCCGGTGGCGGACATTTCTTTCATGGTCAGCTGCCGCTGCTGCGGGAGCTGGTCTTGCGTCATCTGCGCGCCTGAGGGGCGCAGTTTTTTCTTTTTCCGATCAGGTTTCAGATGTCTTTGCGTCGTTGGTTCTCCTTGGTGATGAGTGTGTGGGCTGTGGTGGCGGCCTTTTCTGTGGCGGCCCAGGCGCCGCAGCCCCCCGAAATCGCGGCACGTGCTTACTTGCTGCTCGATGTGACCGCCGGTCAGGTGCTGGCCGCCAAGGACGCCGACAAGCCCGTCGAGCCGGCATCGCTGACCAAGCTGATGACCGCCTACATCGTGTTCGATGCGCTCAAGGCCGGCAAGATCAGCCTCACACAGACCTTCCCCGTGAGCGAGCGCGCCTGGAAAATGCCGGGCTCGCGCATGTTCATCGACCCCAAGATGCAGGTCCCGGTGGAGGATCTCATCAAGGGCATGATCGTGCAGTCGGGCAACGATGCGACCATGGCGCTGGCCGAGGGCGTGGGCGGCACGGCCGAGCGCTTTGTGCAGATGATGAACGAGCAGGCCCGGGCGCTGGGCATGCAGTCCAGCAGCTTCAAGAACCCCGAGGGGCTGACGGTGGCGGGGCATGTCACGACCGCGCGCGACCTGGCCACGCTGGCCACGCGGCTGATGAGCGATTTTCCCAGTTACGTGGGCTATTACGCGATCCAACGCTACCGCTATCCCGGCACGCCCGCGGCCAACGACACGAATCGCAACCTGCTCCTGTTCCGTGATCCCAGCGTGGACGGGCTCAAGACCGGGCACACCGACGCGGCGGGCTATTGCCTGGTGGCCACTGCGCGCCGTCCGGTGCCGGCGTTGGGCTCCGGCGCTCAAGGCCAGCGCCGTTTGCTCAGCGTGGTGCTGGGCGCGTCCAGCGAGAACGCCCGTGCGGCCGAAAGCCAGAAGTTGCTGAACTGGGGCTACACCGCCTTTGATGCGGTGCGCCTGGTGGCGGCCGGCCAGCCGGTGGCCAGCCCGCGGGTCTGGAAAGGCAAAGCGGCAACCGTGCAGCTGGGCCGCCCCGACGGCGTGGTCGTGGCCGTTCCGGCTGGCGAAGGCAGCAAGCTCAAGACCGAAATTGCCCGCCCCGATCCGCTGGTTGCGCCGCTGGTGCGAGGCCAGGCCGTCGGCACGCTGCGCGTGTCGCAGGCCAACGGTGCGTTGGTGGCCGAAGTGCCACTGACGGTGCTGGAAACCGTGGAAGAAAGTGGCCTGCTGGGCCGTGCCTGGGACGCGCTGCGCCTCTGGATCCAGTGAGTTGACGGGCCTGTGCTGCGGCCTCGGCCCGCCCGGCCCACCTTCTGTTTGGTGAAAAACAGACCGCGTGTTATAGTCGAAGGCTCTTCGGAATTTTCCGAGGGGTTTTCGTATTCGCTTTTTTCAAACGTTTAGGGACGTTTTCAATGCCAACCATCAACCAACTCGTGCGCCACGGCCGGGAGGTCGAAAAGACCAAATCCAAGAGCCCGGCCATGGAAAACTCGCCTCAGCGTCGTGGCGTGTGCACCCGTGTGTACACCACGACCCCCAAGAAGCCCAACTCCGCTCTGCGTAAGGTCGCCAAGGTGCGCCTGACCAACGGTTTTGAGGTCATCTCCTACATCGGCGGTGAAGGCCACAACCTGCAGGAACACAGCGTGGTGCTGGTTCGCGGCGGTCGTGTCAAGGACTTGCCCGGTGTGCGTTACCACATCGTCCGCGGTTCGCTGGACCTGCAAGGCGTGAAAGACCGCAAGCAGTCGCGCTCCAAGTACGGTGCGAAGAAGCCCAAGGCCAAGTAATTCTGGTTTTTCGGTGTTTGGCCGGCCGGCAAGCCGTGCTGAACGTAGTGACCCCAAAGCGCCATGTCGGCGTCGGGTCGAGTAAGTGAGGGCCTTGCTGGGTTCTCGCGGTGTCTGAAAAGGCGCCAACTGAAGCAAATTTGAGGTGAAACATGCCACGTCGTCGCGAAGTCCCTAAACGTGAAATCCTGCCGGATCCCAAGTTCGGCAACGTCGAGCTCTCCAAGTTCATGAACGTGATCATGGAAGGCGGCAAGAAAGCTGTCGCCGAGCGCATCATCTACGGTGCCCTGGAGCAGATCGAAAAGAAGACTGGCAAAGACCCGGTCGAAATCTTCTCGGTGGCCATCAACAACGTCAAGCCCATGGTGGAAGTCAAGTCCCGCCGCGTGGGTGGTGCCAACTACCAGGTGCCCGTTGAAGTGCGCCCCGTGCGCCGTCTGGCGCTGTCGATGCGCTGGATCAAGGAAGCTGCCCGCAAGCGCAGCGAGAAGTCCATGGCCATGCGCCTGGCCAACGAGCTGGTGGAAGCCACCGAAGGCCGTGGCGGTGCCATGAAGAAGCGTGACGAAGTGCACCGCATGGCCGAGGCCAACAAGGCCTTCAGCCACTTCCGCTTCTGATTCACGCGGGCGTCATGCTCGCCCGCTAGCTTGTCAGAAGCGAGCCCGCAACCCCGCACCCGGGGTGGCGGGCTTTAGTACATCATCATTGGAGAATTTTCATGGCACGCAATACGCCTCTTGAGCGTTATCGCAACATCGGTATCTCGGCCCACATCGACGCCGGCAAGACCACCACCACCGAGCGCATCCTGTTCTACACGGGTGTGAACCACAAGATCGGTGAAGTGCACGACGGCGCCGCCACCATGGACTGGATGGAGCAGGAGCAGGAGCGTGGCATCACGATCACCTCCGCCGCCACGACCTGCTTCTGGAAGGGCATGGACAACTCGTTCCCCGAGCACCGTTTCAACATCATCGACACCCCCGGCCACGTGGACTTCACCATCGAGGTGGAGCGTTCCATGCGCGTGCTGGACGGCGCCTGCATGGTGTACTGCGCCGTGGGTGGCGTGCAGCCCCAGTCCGAAACGGTCTGGCGCCAGGCCAACAAGTACAAGGTGCCGCGTCTGGCCTTTGTGAACAAGATGGATCGCACCGGTGCCAACTTCTTCAAGGTCTACGACCAGATGAAGCTGCGCCTGAAGGCCAACCCCGTGGCCATCGTGATCCCGATCGGTGCGGAAGACAACTTCACCGGCGTGGTCGACCTGCGCAAGATGAAGGCCATCATCTGGGACGAAGCTTCCCAGGGCATGAAGTTCACCTTCGAAGAGATTCCCGCGAACCTGGTCGAGCAGGCCAAGGAATGGCGCGAGAAGATGGTGGAAGCCGCGGCCGAAGCCTCCGAAGAGCTGATGAACAAGTACCTGGAAGAAGGTGATCTGACCGAAGCAGAGATCACCGCTGGTCTGCGTGCCCGCACGCTGGCTTGCGAAATCCAGCCCATGCTGTGCGGCACCGCCTTCAAGAACAAGGGTGTGCAGCGCATGCTGGACGCCGTGGTCGAACTGCTGCCCTCCCCGGTGGACATTCCCCCGGTCGGCGGCACCGACGAAGACGAACAGCCGATCAGCCGCAAGGCCGATGACGAAGAGAAGCTGTCCGCTCTGGCGTTCAAGCTGATGACCGATCCGTTCGTGGGCCAGCTGACCTTCGTGCGCGTCTATTCGGGCGTGCTCAAGAAGGGCGACACCGTCTACAACGCGGTCAAGAACAAGAAAGAGCGTATCGGCCGTATCGTGCAGATGCACGCGAACAACCGCCAGGAAGTAGAAGAAATCCGCGCCGGCGACATCGCCGCCTGCGTGGGCCTGAAGGAAGTGACCACGGGCGAAACCCTGTGCGATCCGTCTGCCATCATCACCCTGGAACGCATGGTGTTCCCGGAGCCGGTGATTGCCCAGGCCGTCGAGCCCAAGACCAAGACCGACCAGGAAAAGATGGGCATCGCCCTGAACCGCCTGGCCGCGGAAGATCCGTCGTTCCGCGTGCGCACCGACGAAGAATCCGGTCAGACCATCATCGCCGGCATGGGCGAGCTGCACCTGGAAATCATCGTTGACCGCATGAAGCGCGAATTCGGCGTGGAAGCCAACGTCGGCAAGCCGCAGGTGGCCTACCGCGAAACCATTCGCGGCACCGTGGAAGAAGCCGAAGGCAAGTTCGTGCGCCAGTCCGGTGGTAAGGGTCAGTACGGCCACGTCGTGCTCAAGATCGAGCCGCAAGAAGCCGGCAAGGGCTTCGAGTTCGTCGATGCGATCAAGGGCGGTGTGGTGCCGCGCGAATTCATTCCCGCAGTGGAAAAGGGCATCAACGAAGCCCTGGGCCAAGGCGTGCTAGCCGGCTACCCGGTTGTGGACGTCAAGGTCACGCTGCACTTCGGTTCGTACCACGATGTGGACTCGAACGAACTGGCGTTCAAGATGGCCGCCATCTTCGGTTTCAAGGAAGGCTGCCGCAAGGCCCAGCCGGTCATCCTCGAACCCATGATGGCCGTGGAAGTGGAAACGCCGGAAGACTACGCCGGTACGGTGATGGGCGACCTGTCCAGCCGTCGTGGCATGGTGCAGGGCATGGACGACATGGTCGGTGGCGGCAAGGCCATCAAGGCCGAAGTGCCCCTGTCGGAAATGTTCGGCTACTCGACCTCGCTGCGCTCTGCAACGCAAGGCCGCGCCACCTACACGATGGAGTTCAAGCACTACGCCGAAGCACCGCGCAACGTGGCAGAAGCCATCGTTGCCGCTCGCGCCAAGTGATTCACGACCCTGTGCGGCGAACGCTGCGCAGGGTTACCCCTTTCATGGTCTTTGGCGCCGCGCAAGCGGTTGGTCGGCTGCCCGTGGCGGACCAGTGCTGGAAACCTTAAACACTCACGGGTTTTGTTCTTTCAACAGAGGTATTTGCAATGGCAAAAGAGAAATTTGAGCGGACCAAGCCGCACGTGAACGTGGGCACCATTGGTCACGTGGACCACGGCAAGACGACCTTGACGGCTGCCATCACCACGGTGCTGGCTGCCAAGTTCGGTGGCGCCGCCAAGGCCTACGACCAGATCGACGCAGCGCCCGAAGAGAAGGCCCGCGGCATCACGATCAACACCGCCCACGTGGAATACGAAACGGCCAACCGCCACTACGCCCACGTCGACTGCCCCGGCCACGCCGACTACGTCAAGAACATGATCACCGGTGCCGCCCAGATGGACGGCGCCATCCTGGTGTGCTCGGCCGCTGACGGCCCGATGCCCCAGACCCGCGAGCACATCCTGCTGGCCCGCCAGGTGGGCGTGCCCTACATCATCGTGTTCCTGAACAAGTGCGACATGGTGGACGACGCCGAGCTGCTGGAGCTGGTCGAAATGGAAGTGCGCGAGCTGCTCTCCAAGTACGACTTCCCCGGTGACGACAC
>CALRYD010000074.1:0-13885 GCA_943372305.1 Hydrogenophaga intermedia
TCCATCGGCGCCGCCCGGCGCCTGTTCTGGACCACCTTCTTCGGCACCCTGCTGCTCAAGGTGGTGCTGGCCGCCGGCTTCCCCTTCACCGGCGACGAGGCCTTCTTCTACCAGTGGGGCGTGTTCCCGGCCTGGGGCTATTCGGACCACCCGCCCATGGTGGGCTGGCTGCTGGCCATGCTGCACGGCATCAGCGACGCGCCCCTGGTGCTGCGCAGCGTCACCCTGCTGATCACCAGCGTCATCGCGCTGGGCATCGTCGACGTGCTCATGCGCCACCTGCCCGCCGAACGCGAAGCCGGCGCCTGGCTGGCCGGCGCGGTCTACCTGGTGCTGCCCTGGTCGTGGATGTTCGTGCTGGTGACCACCGACACGCCGCTCATCCTGTTCATGGCGCTGTCGGCCTGGTGCTACCTGCGCGCCAACGCGGCTGACGCTGACGCCGGTGAAAGCAGCGCCGGCTGGTACGCGCTGGCCGGCCTGTTCGTGGGCCTGGCCTTCCTGTCCAAATACTTCGCGGCCCTGCTGGGCTTTGCCTACGCGGTGCACATCCTGGGCTGGCGGCGTGCGCGCTGGTGGGCGCTGCCGCTCATGTTCTTGCTCGCCCTGCCCTCCATCGGCGTCAACGTGGGGTTCAACGCCACGCACGGCTGGTCCAACATCATGTTCAACGTCTTCAACCGCAACGAAGGCTCGCACTGGAACCTCACGACCCCGTCGGTCTACTTCGCCATGACGGCCTATCTGCTCACGCCCTGGCTGCTGTGGCAGGGCCTCAAAGGCCACTGGGCCCACAGCGTGAGCCCCGCCATGCGCACGGCCGCCACCGCGCTGTGGCTGTTCCCCATCGCGCTGTTCGCCTTCATCAGCTTCAAACGCACCATCGGCCTGCACTGGGTGCTGGGCTTTGTGCCGCTGTTCGTGGTGTGGGCCGGCCTGCGGGTGCCGGTGCGCGGGCTGCGCACCAGCTTCAAGGCCACGCTGGCCCTGTCGCTGCCGCACCTGATCGCGGTGGCCGCCGTGGCCTGGGCACCGCTGTCGCTGTGGCAACCCACCAAGCTCTACGACCGCCTGGTCTTCACCCGCGAAACCCCGGCCCTGGCCGCCGCCCTCAAGGCCGACCTGCCCGCCGGCGCCACGCTGATGGCCCGCACCTACAACCCGGCCGCGGTGCTCGCGTTCTCCTACGGCCAGTACGTGCCGGTGTTCGGCGTCGGTCGCCACCACGCCCGGCAAGACGACCAGATCGTCGACTTCCGCACCTACGACGGCAAAGCCCTGCGCGTGTTCGATTACGACGAACCTGACCTGGCCGACTTCCAGCCCTTCTTCGCGCAGGTCAGCAAAAAGAAGGTGGTGATCGAGGGCGTGGACTTCTGGCTGGTGGACGGCGCCGGCTTCCGCTTCGAGCCCTACCGCGATCAGGTGCTGGCCAAGATCGCGCAGGAGTTCCACCAGATCCCGCCCTGGCTGCCCCTGCTGGGCAATCCGTTCTGTGAGCGGTATGGGTTTGCGGCGTGCTCGCCGCAGGGGCGGTGAGAGCAGGCCTCGGCGGCTGGGCGGGTCCAGAGGGGTTAAATTTCGGGCTGGTTTGTAGCCCGCAGTGGATCGGGCGAACGACTGCGGACGACCCGTAGTGGTCCTGCACGGACCCAAATCAAAGCGGTCACAGGGTAGCAGTGGATGCCGGGTTTCGTGATTTACTTATACCTGTATAAAAATCAGGTCTTGGTGCCCAACTCTTTGATCTGATTGAATTTTTGGGAGATTGACGTGACCAGAATATCCCGCATCGTCCAGTTTATCCCGCAGGATCTGCGGGATACATTACGTTGGGCGTCATAGGCCGTCAGCATGAGCTATCACGTCACGATCATCCGCAGCAAGGGGACGCAAATCCCAATCACCCTGGAGGAGGCTGCAAACGCAGCAGGCAGCATGGAAGGGTGGCGGTACTTCACATCCCCACCGACGTTCGAGTTCCAGGGAAAAGAGGGCACATGCACGCTGTGGTACCAAGACGGTGAACTCTGGACACAGAACCCCGATAAGTGGCAGATTGAAGTGATGGTTGACCTCGCCAACCGCCTCGACGCAAGAGTGCGCGGTGACGAATGGGAAACATACAAAACATCAAACAAGACCTTTCGGCATCCCGATGACGCGCCTCTTCGCAAGGAGGCTGAGGCTCGCTCCAAGGCGCTCCTCGTGCGGTCAATGCGAGAGCAGAGGCTCATACGCAACGCAATCGTCGGGCTTTTTGTTGTCTTGGGGGTTGCCGGCTACCTAGTCGGCAAATGGCTGGAGCAACGATGACGCCCAACCTTTCCATCGAGGGGATGCCAAGCCGGCTGCGCCGTCTTGTCACCCCTCATGTCAAACGTTGAACAGCAAATGCGGAAACTGCTTGATTGCGAAGCTCCATTGATGCACTGCCTCCTCACCCTTGGCGAGAGGGTGGAGGTTGTGGATCAGTTGCTCGTCGAGCCAATGAATGACGGTGGAATGGGAAGCTTTCGAATCGGGGAAGTAGACATCCCCAGGAAGCTTGGATGTGCTGTCGCTGAAGTGCAGTTCTCTGATTCGGACGGAATCCCAGTTAGTGCCGTTCTGAACGTTGATGCTGAGGGTCGCCTGTACGAGGTCGACATCTGGAAGGTCAACTTTGCCCCTTTGCAGCGGTGGCCCAGTGAGCTTGAAATGGTGCCCGTGCTGCTCAGCACTTCGCTCCAGCGGACGGCTACGCCGCCAGCTGAGCTTTGACGTTAGCGGGCAAAAATGAGACGCCTCGCGCTGGTCATAGCATCTACTGCAGCGTTACTCGTGGCGCCTGCAAGCGCCGAGCAGTGGTCGTTCGGCTCAGGTGCTTTCATTGTCGAGAGTCTGCCAGGCTACACATATGCGAGGGGCTACACGCCGGCCTACTATGCGGGTCCAAATGGCGAGATGGCGATCATTTCCGTCCACTTGCCTTCGCCGCAACCCACTCGCGAGCAAGCGGCCGCGCACACTCCGCGACTCATCGAGCGCTTCCGGTCCAGGTTCGAGGATGCCGAGGTACGGTTCGGTCGGGCGGTCTGGCCAGTGAAGGAGCAGTCCCTCCCGAATGGAGAGGTGAGACTGTCCTCTGTCGTTCACATTGGCGGCCCACGTGAGCCGGAGTTCCTGTTGCAGTTCGCCTTTGTTTCTCCTACTGCGGCGGTGGCGGTCATCACCATCGAAGGTCGGGGCGACGCTGTGATAGCGTGGGAGAGGTTCCGGGTGCACATGGAAGCGGTGAGTTGGCGCGATGCCCGCTAACAGGTTGGTCAACCTGACACGCTGCGGCAGCGCAGACCGGGCCGCCAACGTTGAACGTCAGCTTCAATCACTCCTGACGGCCCGTTCCTGGCCGATAGCGGACAGCTAGAGCAGAAGAAGCGCCTTCAGCGCGACCGCCCCAGCCGCGTCTGCAGCCGGTCCAGCACTTCGCCCACGGCCTGCGGACTGACGCCGCCTTCGCATTGCCCGGCTGCCAGTTCCCGTTCTGCGACCGACAGGTTCAGCCGCACGTAGGTGCTGTCCAGCGCATGGCGTGTGGCCAGCAGTTGCTGGGCGATCTTGCGGCAGTCGGCGCCGTCTTCCAGCAGCTTCTGAAGGCCGCGCACCTGGCCTTCGGCGCGGCGCAGGCGGTGCATCAGGTCGGCCTTGCGCTCGGCCGTCAGCTGCGCTGCGGGGGTGCCGGGATCGCTCATGGGTGTGGCGGCTGCGCGTGGCGGGGCCGGTGCGTCAGGCAGACGCGGGGATGATGTTGGCCACCGGTTCGGGCGCGAGCAGCGTGCCGTCGCGCAGGCCGCGCACGGTGGCAAAGCCCAGCCACAGCACGGCGATGGAGGTGATGGCCAGCAGCAGCACGGCGGCGGTCTGCAGCGCGCCGATCTGGCCGAGCTGGGCCACACGCAGCGTGAGCACGGTGAAGGCCGCGAGCGGGAACGAGAACGCCCAGAAGGCGATGCCAAAGGGCTGGGTGGCGATGCGGCGCACCAGCTGCGCGACCCAGACCAGGAAGAACAGCGCCACGCCCCAGAGGCCCAGCACCACCGGCAGCGGCGCCTGCCATTGCGTGAGCACCACGCCGATGACGGCCGGCGGCGCGATGGTGATGAACCAGGCGGGCAGGATGCGGTCGGGCAGCGGGCTGTGCGCGATGCGGCGCGCCAGGATGAGCGCGATGGTGACCGGCCAGAGGAAGGCACCAATGCCGAACTGCAGCGACGACCACCACTCATGGCCCAGCGGCAGGCCGGCCAGCGGCACGACGACGTTGCCCACCACGGGGATGAGCAGCACGGGCGTGATGGTGGGCCAGAGCGCGGCCGCACCACCAGCCCCCGGCTGCGCCGCGGCGGCGGGCGCGAGCCAGCGGCCCAGCACCCAGACGGTGGCCCAGAGCTGCCCGAGGCTGCCCACCCACCACAGCGCGTTCCACACCGGGCCCAGCGGCTCGGCCGCGCCGCCCAGCGCCACGCCGACGGTGGCCAGCAGCAGCAGCGAGACCGGCAGCGCCGCGATGAAGGCGTGGCGCACCGGATGCTTGAGGTCGTCGGCCAGCGCGGCGGGGTAACGCTGCCAGCGCAGCCAGGACGCGACCAGCAGCACGCCGAACACGATGGCCGAGAGCAGCCCCAGCACGAGGGCGATGCCGGTCGCCATGTCGCCCAGCACCCCGGCGGCGTTGTGCCAGGCCAGCGTCAGGCCGGACAGCCCCATGACCACCGAAAAGTAGCCGGGCATGAGGAATTTGAGGGGCGTGGGACTGGACATGTTGTCGGCGCTCGCAGCGGTTCAGATCAATTGCATTTTCCGGTCGAGCAGGCGCTGCCACCTTCCGGCACACCCATCTTCTTGAACAGGATGGCGGGCGGGCAGAAGCCGGTGACGCCGGACTGCGCCAGGTTGAAGCCGGCGAAGGCGGTGAGCGCGAGGAACCACTCGCTCACGAAGATGGGGCTGCCGTGGTAACCCAGGGCCAGCGAGATCAGCACGACGGTGCCGGCCATGATGCGGATGAGGCGTTCGACGGTCATTTCAGACTCCTTGATGAAAAGAAAACAGAGAGGACAAACTCAGGCGGCCGCGGCATCGAACCGTTTGCGGTACACCGCGTAATAAAGGACCGGGATGACGACCAGGGTCAACATGGTCGAGACCGCGATGCCGAAGATCAGCGCGATGGCCAGGCCGTTGAAGATGGGGTCGTCGAGGATGAAGAAGGCGCCCATCATCGCGGCCAGACCGGTCAGCGCGATGGGCTGCGCGCGCACCGCGGCGGATTGCACGACAGCCTGCGCGAACGGCACACCGCGCGCGGTTTCCAGCTCGATGAAGTCCACCAGCAGGATGGAGTTGCGCACGATGATGCCGGCCAGCGCGATCATGCCGATCATGGACGTGGCGGTGAACTGCGCGTGCAGCAGCGCGTGGCCGGGCATGACGCCGATCATGGTCAGCGGGATGGGCGCCATGATGATCAGCGGCGTGACGTAGCTCTTGAACTGCGCGACCACCAGCAGGTAGATCAGGATCAGGCCGACGCCGTAGGCGGCGCCCATGTCGCGGAAGGTCTCATACGTGATCTGCCACTCGCCATCCCACTTGACGGCGTACTGGCGGTACGGGTCCTTGGGCTGGCTGATCCAGTACTCGCCCAGCTCGCCGGTGTTGGGCAGCGCGGCTTCTTTCATGGACGAGCGGATGCCGAACAGGCCGTACAGCGGCGAGTCGAGTTCACCGGCCATGTCGCCGAACACGTAGGTGACGGACAGCATGTCCTTGGTGTAGCGCGGCTGGTCGATCACGCCGCGTTCGACGGTGACCAGCTCGGACAGCGGCACCATGGCGCCCTTGCCGTCCGGTGTCACGGCTTTCATGGGCAGGGCCAGCAGCGCGTCCAGACCGACCTGCGCTTCGCGCGGCAGCTGGATGCGCACCGGCACGGCGAACTTGGCGTGGCCGTCGTGCAGGTAGGCGGCGTCGCTGCCCGAGAGCGCGGCGTACACGGTCTGCGCGATCACCTGCACCGGGATGCCCAGCGACTCGGCGCGCTGGCGCTGGATGCGCAGGAAGGCGCGCGGTGCGGGCTCCTTGAGCGAGGTGTCCACGCCCACGATGTCGGGGGTGCCCGCAAACGCCTTGGCCACGCGCTGCGCCAGCTCGGCGCGGCCAGCCTGGTCGGGGCCATAGACCTCGGCCACGATGGGCGACATCACCGGCGGGCCGGGCGGCACTTCCACCACCTTGACGCGCGCGCCGTGGACGGCGGCGATCTTCTCCAGCGCGGGGCGGTGGCGCTGCGCGATGGCGTGGCTCTTTTCGCTGCGGTCGTGCGCGCCGACCAGGTTGACCTGCAGGTCGCCGCCTTCGGCTTCGGCGCGCAGGTAGTACTGGCGCACCAGGCCGTTGAAGGTGATGGGGCTGGCCGTACCGGCGTAGCCCTGCACGTTGGCCACCTCGGGCTGCTGCGCAACCCAGGCGGTCATGTCCTGCAGCGCGGCGGTGGTGCTTTCCAGCGGTGTGCCGGCGGGCATGTCCACCACCACCTGGTACTCGCTCTTGTTGTCGAACGGCAGCATCTTCAGCACCACCCACTGAACCACGGCCAGACCGACCGACAGCAGCAGCGCCGCGATGATGCCGGCCAGCAGCAACCAGCGCTTGCGCGCGCTCTGCAGGAAGGGCGTGAGGATCTTGGTGAAGGTGTTCTGCAGCGCGCTGGTGAGCTTGCCGGGGCCGTGCGCGGCGTGGCCTTCACCGGTCTTGGTCAGCTTGAGCGCGAGCCAGGGCGTGACGGTGAACGCGATGGCCAGCGAGATCGCCATGCCCATGCTGGCGTTGATCGGGATCGGACTCATGTACGGGCCCATCAGACCGCTCACGAAGGCCATGGGCAGCAGCGCCGCGATGACGGTGAAGGTGGCCAGGATGGTGGGGCCGCCCACTTCGTCGACCGCGCGCGGGATGATGATGTGCAGCGGATCGTCGGGCGTGAGCATCCGGTGGCGGTGGATGTTTTCCACCACCACGATGGCGTCGTCCACCAGGATACCGATGGAGAAGATCAGCGCGAACAGCGAGACGCGGTTGAGCGTGAAGCCCCAGGCCCAGCTGGCGAACAGCGTGGCGGTGAGCGTGAGGATCACGGCCGCGCCGACGATGACCGCTTCGCGACGGCCCAGTGCCAGACCGACCAGCACGATCACGCTGGCGGTGGCGAAGATCAGTTTCTGGATCAGCTTGTTGGCCTTGTCGGCCGCGGTCTGGCCGTAGTCGCGGGTGATGCTGACCTGCACGTCGTCGGGGATGACCGTGTTCTTGAGGTTCTCCAGCCGCTCGGCGGCGCCGCGCGCCACGTCCACCGCGTTCTCGCCGGGTTTCTTGGTGACGGTGATGGTCACGGCCGGGTGGTTCTGGCCCTGCTGGCCAGGGTGCGCGGTGTCGGCCGCGCCGGGGGTGAACCACACATAGCGCTGCGGCAGCTGCGCACCGGCTTCCACCCGCGCCACCTCGCGCAGGTAGACCGGGCGGCCCGCGTTCACGCCGACCACGATGTCGCCCACGTCCTGCGCGTTCTGCAGGAATTCACCGGTTTCCACCGACAGCATGCCGGGCTCGCCGGGGGCCGGGTTGGGGTTGATCACCGAGCCCGAGGGGAGGCCATAGTTGGCGGCGTTGATGGCGCCCTGCAACTGCTGCACGCTCACACCGCGCTCGCGCAGCTTGTTTGGGTCCAGCCACACGTGCACCGCACGGCCCGGGCCGCCGATGGTGACCACCTCGCGCGTGCCGGGCACGCGCTTGAGCTCGGTCTCGACCGCGTGCGCCACGCGCTCCAGATCGTGGGCGCTCTGGGCGTCGGCCGTCCACAGCGTGGCGGCCAGCACCGGCACGTCGTCGATGCCCTTGGGTTTGACGATGGGCGCGAGCACGCCCAGTCCCTGGGGCAGCCAGTCCTGGTTGGCGTTGAGCACGTCGTACAGGCGCACCAGCGCCTCGGTCCGCGGCACGCCAACCTTGAACTGCACCGTCAGCACGGCCACGCCGGGGCGCGCGACCGAGTAGGTGTGTTCGATGCCCTGGATCTGCGAGAGCACGTGTTCGGCCGGGGCGGCGACCATCTTCTCCACGTCGGCACTGGAGGCGCCGGGGAACGGGATGATCACGTTGGCCATGGTCACGTTGATCTGCGGCTCTTCCTCGCGCGGCGTGACCAGCACGGCGAACAGGCCCAGCAGCAGCGCGACCAGCGCCAGCAGCGGTGTGATGGCGTTGGCCTGGAAGGCCCGCGCCACCGAACCGGAGAAGCCCAGCTTCTCCGTCCTGGAGGGTTCGTTGGGGTGGCTCATGGCGGCAGTCTCTTACTTGGTGGCCGGCTGCGCGCCGGACAAACCCGCACGGACGGGATCTAGCGCCACCTGGTCACCCGCCTTCAGGCCGGCCAGCACCTCGACGCCGTCGCCGTGCGCGGCGCCGGTGCGCACCGCGCGCAGCGCAAAGCCCTGGGCTCCTTCGGCTTTGGCGGTCACCACGTAGACGCCGGTCAGTTCGCCGCGGCGCAGCAGGGCCGTGGCCGGCACCACCAGGCGCTGCGGTGCGGCCTGTGCGGTGCTGCCGACGAAGCGCACCTTCACCTGGCGGCCGGGCACCTGGCCGGCGCCGTCGGCCTCGCTCAGGTTCAGGCGCCATTCCACCGTTTGCGACACGGGGTCGGCCGCGGGCACGCTGGTCTTGGCCGCGGGCACGACCCAGCGGTCGGTGCCGGGCAGTTGCACCTCGATCTTCTGGGCCGACAGCGCCAGCGGCTGCTGCGACGCCGGCACATAGACCACGGCGCGCATGGGTTGCGGCGCGTACACCGTGAGGATGGGCGCACCGGGCATGGCCAGGGCACCGGCTTCGGCGTGGGTGGCCAGCACCCAGCCGTCCCAGGGGGCGGTCAGGCGGGTGAAGCCCTGGGCCACGCTGGCCTGGGTCTGACCGGCGCGGGCGGCGGCGGTCCCGGCCTGGGCGGCCTTGTACTGGGCCAGCGCCGTGTCGAGCGCGGCCTGGGCGATGAAGCCTTGCGCGCGCAGCTCTTTCGTGCGCTCGTAGGCAGCTTTGGCGTTGGCGAGGTTGGCGTCGGCCTGGGCCACGCCAGCCTGGGCCTGGGCCACGCCGGCCTGGGTGGCGCGGTCGTCGATGACGGCCAGCACCTGGCCGGCCTTGACGCGGTCACCCGCCTTGACGGAGAGGGTCGCGATGCGGCCGCTGGCCTGAGCCGAGAGCAGGCTCTGGCGCACCGCCTGCAGGTTGCCGTCGAACTCGGCCGCGGCGCCCACGGCGGTCTGACCCAGGGTCAGCACCGCCACGCGCGGGCCGGCAGACGCCGCCGGTGCATCGGCGGCCGACACCCGTGCGCTGGCGAACAGGGCCGCGCCGCCGAGCAGGCCGAGCGAGAGCGCGCCGATCACCAGCTGGCGCTGGGCCGGGGGCAGCGGGGCCAGCGCCTGGCTGGCGGCGCGCATGGGAACGGAAAGACGGGCAACGGACCCGGTGAAAGCACGAGCAGGCATGGCAGACTCCTATACGGGCTGCAGTATACATGCATACCCCCAGGGGTACAAGCCTGCGTCTGCTCAGCTCCTCACGGGCACACCCTTGCCCAGGCGCCAGGCACAGACCACGAAACCCACGGCCGCCGCCACCAGGACGGCGTAGGCCGCGCGCAGGCCCCATTGTTCGGCCATTTGGCCCATCAACACCGCCGCGATTTGCGCGCCAGCGGAAAACACGATCATCAGCAGGGCGGACAGGCGCGGCGCCTCGTGCGGAAAACCGCGCAGCGCGATGCCCAGCAGGATGGGGAAACCCACCGACACGCCCAGCCCGGTGAAGAAGTTGCACAGCGCCAGCCACACAAAGGGCGGATCGGCCGGGCTGAGCCAGACTCCGGCCAGTGCCAGTGCGGCCAGCGCGCCCAGGCCCTGGATCTTCTGTTCCATGCTCCAGCGGCTGTGCACGAAGGCTTGCCAGACGCGGCCGGTGACCATGCCGGCCATGAGAAAACCCAGCGCCAGGCGCGCGGTCTGCTCGTGCTGGCCCAGGGCTTCGGTGGCAAAGCTGACGAACCAGAAGTACTGCCCCCATTCACTCAGACCGCTGCACAGCCCGGCCAGCAACACCCAGCGCACCAGCGGCTGGCGCAGCAGGCCGGCGTAACCCAGGGGCGCGCGGCCCGGCGCATCGGGTGCGGCGGCGTCGTGCGGGTGGTCGGGGCGGAACTCCACGTCCCGCAGGTGCCGCCGCTGCAGCGCCAGCAACAGCAGCACCAGCGCCAGCAGCGCGAACACCACATAGGGGCTGCGCCAGCTGGGGTTGAACGCCAGCGCAGCGGCCGCCATCAGCGGCGAGAGCAGCGAACCGGTGCTGTAGCCCACGTCCACCAGGCTGATGATGCGGGTGCGCTGCTCGGGCTCGTCGCTCAGTTCGGCCAGCAGGCCGTGACCCAGGGTGAACAGCGCGGTTTCAAAGGTGGCCACCGCCACCATAAAAAAGGCCAGCCAGGCGAAGCTGGGCGCCCAGAGCACGCCGACCACCGCCACCATGACGGCTGAGGTGTAGACGCGCAACAGGCGCCGCGGCGGGAAGCGCTTGGCAATCGCTCCACCCAGCAGGGAGCCGACCGCGCCACCGGCGCTCCAGATGGCCATGAGCCAGCCGATCTGCTGGAAGCTCACCCCCATCTGCGCGCGCAGGTTGGGCGTGACGGCGCCCAGCAGCGCGCCGAACACGCCCCAGGTCAGGGCGCAGTACAGGATGATCCAGGCGACATAGGGCAGGCCGCGCAGGGTTTTCAGCGGGGCGGCCAGGGCGGACGAGACAAGGCTCACAGAAGACTTTCGAAGGGGATGTGACGGCAATGCAATCGATTGTCTGCCTCTCGCCCCTGGTGCGTGCACCCACTGCCCAAAAAGAACCCCGCCGGTAACCGGCCGATGGCGACATCGGAGGCCGTGCCTTTGGCCAGGATGCTTTGGTCCCGGCTGCGCCGGGCCGCTCGCATCGCTCCCCGGGGGGTGACGCCGAAGGCGGCGCGGGGGTTACTGGAAAGGCACGCGCGGCGCCACCGCGCACAGCAGTTCGTAGGAGATGGTGCCCGCCGCGTGCGCCACCTCGTCCACCGGCAGCTGGGCGCCCGTGGACGGCGAGACGCCCCAGAGCAGCACCTCGCTGCCGATACCGGCCGGCGCGCCGGCGGCGTCCAGCGGCGCCAGGTCCACGGTGATCATGTCCATGCTTACGCGGCCGACGATGCGCGTGCGCACGCCGCCCACCAGCACCGGCGTGCCGGTGGGCGCGTGGCGCGGGTAGCCGTCGGCGTAGCCACAGGCGATGACGCCGATGCGCATGGGGGCGTCGGCGGTGAAGGTCGAGCCGTAGCCCACGGTGTCGCCGGTCTGCAGCTGCTGCGTGCCGATGATCTGGGTGGTCAGGCTCAGGGTGGGCAGCAGGTCCCAGCCGGCCGCGGTGTGCTCGGGGTGGTCGGGCGCGCCGCCGTAGAGCGCGATGCCTTCGCGCACCCAGTCGGCCGCCAGCGTGGTGACCCCCTCGCCGCGCAGCGGGCTGCTGGCGTGGCGCAGGATGGCGGCGCTGTTGCACAGGCTGCGTTCGCCCGGCAGGTCGGCAGTGGCGGCCTCGAAGGCGGCCACCTGGTGGGCGATGCCGCGCGGGCCGTCGGCGTCGCTGAAGTGGGTCATGAGCGAGATCTCTTCGACCTGTGGCAGCGCGTTCAGCCGCGCCCAGGCGGCGCGGAAGGCGTGCGGCGTGAAGCCCAGCCGGTTCATGCCGCTGTTGAGCTTGAGGAAGACGCGGTGCGGCACCTGGGTCTTGTGCGCGGCCAGCCAGTCGATCTGTTCGGTGCAGTGCACCGCGTGCCAGAGGTGCAGGCGCGAACAGAGTTCGAGGTCGCGCGGATCGAACACGCCTTCGAGCAGCAGGATCGGGCCGCGCCAGTCCAGCGCACGCAGGCGCTGCGCCTCGGCCAGGTCCAGCAGGGCAAAGCCGTCGGCACCTCGCAGCGCGTCGAACACGCGCTCGATGCCGTGGCCGTAGGCGTTGGCCTTGACCACCGCCCAGACGCGGGCGTCGGGCGCGCGCACGCGGGCCTGTGCGAGGTTGTGTTGCAGGGCGGCGGGGTGAACGGTGGCGAGGATGGGACGGGGCATGGCGAGACGATTTGGTCGGCCTCCAGGGCGCTTCAGGGGCGCGTGCTATAACCCGGCATCCTTGGAGACAAGCGCCGACTTTCGCATAAAAAGACCGTCAACGGCCCGCTCATCAGCCCTTGCTGAGCCCGTCCGGTCGCCAGAATCATCCCCATGAAGCGCGGCTTCTACACCATCATGACGGCGCAGTTTTTCAGCTCTCTGGCTGACAACGCGCTGTTTGTGGCCGCCATCGAACTGCTGCGCAGCCGGCACGCGCCCGAGTGGCAGAGCGCGGCCCTGGTGCCCCTGTTTGCCCTGTTCTATGTGGTGCTGGCCCCGTTCGTGGGCGCCTTCGCCGACGCGCGACCCAAAGGCCAGGTCATGTTCATCAGCAACGCCATCAAGGTGGTGGGCTGCCTGCTGATGCTGGTGGGCGTGCACCCCCTGCTGGCCTACACATTGGTGGGCCTGGGCGCGGCGGCCTATTCGCCGGCGAAGTACGGCATCCTCACCGAACTGCTGCCGCCGTCGCAGCTGGTCAAGGCCAACGGCTGGATCGAGGGCTTGACCATCGCGTCCATCATCCTGGGCGTGCTGCTGGGCGGCCAGCTGGTGGGGCCGTACCTGTCGGCGGCATTGCTGTCCATCGACCTGCCGGGCCTGCACACCGGCATCGACCGCCCGGCCGAGGCCGCCATCGCCGTGCTGGTGGGCGTGTACGCGCTGGCCGCCGCGTTCAACCTGCGCATCCCCCTGACCGGCGTGACGCCGCGCCCCATGCCGCGCAACCCGTTGTTCCTGCTGCAGGACTTCTGGCTCTGCAACAGCCGGCTCTGGCGCGACCACCTGGGCCAGATCTCGCTGTCCACCACCACACTGTTCTGGGGCGTGAGCGGCAACCTGCGCTACATCGTGCTGGCATGGGCCGGCGCCGCACTGGGCTACAGCACCACCCAGGCGTCCAGCCTGGTGGGTGTGGTGGCGCTGGGCACGGCGGTGGGTGCCGTGGTCGCCTCGCTGCGCATGAAGCTGGACCAGGCCACCCGCGTCATGCCACTGGGCGTGGCCATGGGGGTGCTGGTGATCGCGATGAATTTCATCGACAACGTCTGGGTCGCGGCGCCTTTCCTGGTGCTGCTGGGCGGCCTGGGCGGCTTCCTGGTGGTGCCCATGAACGCGCTGCTGCAGCACCGCGGCCACAACCTCATGGGCGCCGGACGCTCGATCGCCGTGCAGAACTTCAACGAACAGGCCTGCATCCTGGGCCTGGGCGCGCTCTACAGCTTCTCCACCGGCATGGGCGTGTCGGCCTTTGCCGCCATCACCGCCTTCGGCCTGATCGTGGCCGGCTTCATGTGGCTGATCATGAAATGGCACCAGCACAACCAGCGCGTACACGGCGTAGAGCTGGAGCGCCTGCTGGAGATCGCGCGCCGCGATGATTTGCACGGTTGAATAAGCTCCCCCCGCGCCGCCTGCGGCGTCACCCCCCAGGGGGCGATGCGAGTGGCCCGGCAAAGCCGGTTCCACCGCATCCTCGATGCAAACACTTCGGGCCGGAGGGGAAGTTGTTCCAGGGCACCGCGGAACCGGCTTTGCCGGGCCGCCAGTGCCGCCCCCTTGTATGCTTTCTTCGCGTTCATCGTGTTGATTGGTTTGCAGGA
>CALRYD010000075.1:0-13142 GCA_943372305.1 Hydrogenophaga intermedia
TTGAACTTGACGTGGTAGGTGCGGCCCGAGGCCGGGTGCGAGCGGCGACCGCTCATGCGTTCGATGATGGCGTCGAACGGCACATCGATTTCCAGGACGTAGTCCAGCTTCACCCCGGCGGCCTTCATGGCATCGGCCTGCGGAATGGTTCGCGGGAAGCCGTCGAACAGGAAACCATTGGCGCAGTCGGCCTGGGTGATGCGTTCTTTGACCAGGTTGATGATCAGGTCGTCACTGACCAGACCGCCGGCTTCCATCACGGCCTTGGCCTGCAGGCCCAGCGGTGTACCGGCCTTGACAGCTGCGCGCAGCATGTCGCCGGTCGAGATTTGTGGAATGCCGAATTTCTGGCAAATGAAGGTGGCTTGCGTGCCTTTGCCAGCACCGGGAGCACCCAGGAGAATCAGTCGCATCGTTGTCCTTGTTTCAGAGTTTCAATGGATGGGCCGCTTGTCTCGGCGGCTGCAGCGCCGCAGGGGCGTGAAAGCTTCGTTTGAGGATAGCATGCGTCTCCCGGCCCCATCCTTACAGGCGGGGCGCCGCCGGGGCGCCTATCGGCTCAGGCGGCAGACAGCAATGTCCGCACACGGGCCAGGTCTTCGGGGGTGTCCACACCGGCTCCGGGCGCTTGCGCGCTCAGGTGCACGGCAATGCGCTGGCCGTGCCAGAGGACGCGCAACTGCTCCAGCGATTCGCTCTGCTCCAGGGGCGCCACAGCCAGCGCCGGGAATTGACGCAAGAAGCCAGCCCGATACCCATAGATGCCGATGTGGCGCAACGGTGCGGGTGTCGGCAGCGTGTCCCGCCGCGCCGGATCGGCCATGCCATCGCGCCACCACGCGATGGGCGCGCGGCTGAAGTACAGCGCGGTGTTTTGCCGGTCCAGCACCACCTTGACCACGTTGGGGTTGAGGAAGTCGTCCATCTGATCGATCGCATGGGCCGCGGTGCTCATCACGCAATCCGGGCGTTGCGTCAGTTCGTCGGCCACGGCGTCGATCAGCGCTGGTTCGATCAGGGGCTCGTCCCCCTGCACGTTGACGACCACAGCATCGTCGGGCAAGCCGAGCAGGGTGCACGCCTCGGCCAGGCGGTCGCTGCCCGAAGCATGGTCGGTGCGGGTGAGCAGCACCGGCACGCCGTGGGCTTCACAGGCCTGCAAGATGCGCACGTCGTCGGCCGCCACCACGCAGCGGCTGGCGAGGCTTTGAGCGGCGCGTTGGGCCACGCGCACGACCATGGGCAGGCCGGCGATGTCGGCCAGTGGTTTGTCGGGCAGGCGGCTGGAGGCCAGGCGGGCCGGTATCAGGACGGTGAAGCCCTGGCTCATGGGGCGGCGGGAGGCGCGGGCGGACGGGCGGCTTCTTCCTCGGTCAGTGGCCGAGCCTCGTGTTCCAGCAAGATGGGGATGCCATCGCGGATGGGGTAGGCCAGACGCGCGCTCCGCGAGAGCAGTTCCTGGGTGTCGCGTTGGTAGATCAGCGGGCCTTTGGTGACGGGGCAGACCAGCAGTTCGAGCAGTTTGGTGTCCATGCGGGCGATGATAGTGCGGCAAGGGTCAGCGGCGGGCCACTTTGGTGGCCAGCAAGCTGTCGAACGTGGTCCAGAAGGCCGGCTCCGGTGTCATGTCCAGTGGCACGGCCCAGGCCTGCACGCCCAGCGGCAATTGTTCAAACAGCTTGACCGCGTCTTTTTCGGTGCAAACCACGGTCTCGCCGGGTGACAGCGCCAGCGCCGCGTAGTCCTGCGCCTGGGCGTGGTCGGCCAGGGGCAGGGTGCGCTGAAGCTGCAGACCGCATTCGCGCAGCATGTCGAAGAACACCTCGGGTCGGGCGATGCCGGCCACGGCGGTCAATGGGCGCGCGGCCAGGTCGGTCAGGGCCAGGCGTTGCCCCTCTCGGTCGATCGCCTGGGCCGCGAGACGGCGCCGGGCCTCGAAGACGGGCGTGCCGGGCGGAAATGTCATAGGAGCGCCCGCCACCTCGTCGCGCCGCTGGCGCAGCAGCAGATCGGGCGCAAACGGGTCACCAGCAGCGGGTGGCCAGGGCTCGCGCAACAGCCCTGCCGGCAATTGCCAACCGTTGCCACTGCCGCGTTCGTCGAACACTGCGATGGACAGATCTCTGCCCAGCGCCAGATGCTGCAGACCGTCGTCGCACAGCAGCAGGTTGACCTGCGGGTGCGCTGCGAGCAGCGCCCGGGCTGCCTCCACGCGACGCGCGGCCACGAACACCGGCACCTGGGTGCTGCGGTGGATCAGGGCGGGTTCGTCGCCGGAGTCGTTGGCGGGCGTGCCGTCCGTGACCGCCACCACCCCGTCGCCTTCACGGCCGTAGCCTCGCGAGACCACGCCCGGGCGCCAGCCGCGGGACTGCAGATGGCGGACCAGGGCGATCACGGTGGGTGTCTTGCCAGCCCCACCCACGATGACGTTGCCGACGACCACGACCGGCACGGGCAAGCGGTGCACGGTCAGCCATCCCGCTCGGTACAGGCTTCGGCGCAGCGCCCCCAGGGCGCCATACAGCAGGGAAACAGGCCAGAGCAGCCACGCGAGGAGACCTCGCCGCGACCACACAGCTTGCCAACGGTCCGGGCTCATAGGCCTGGGATGGACCGGGCGGTCAGGGCTTGCCGCCCGCCTGCTGGGTGGCGAAAGTCACCTGGACCAGGCCGGCACGACGTGCCGCGTCCATCACGTTGATGACCGACTGGTGCGTCGCGGCCGCATCGGCGCTGATGATCACCACGACTTCCTTGTTGTCCTGCGCGGCGCGTGCGAGCGCATTGGTCAGCGTGTCGACGCCAGCGCCTTCGAGCACTTCCTTGTTGATCGCGTAGCGCCCATCGCTGCCGACGGCCACCACCACTTCCTTGGGGTTGCTGCGCTGTTGCTCGGCGTCGGCCACCGGCAGGTTGACCTGCAGTTCGGTGAATTTGCTGTAGGTGGTGGTGAGCATCAGGAAGATCAGGATCACCAGCAGTACGTCGATGAACGGGATCAGGTTGATCTCGGGCTCATCGCGGTTTCCGGGGCGGAAGTTCATGGTGGTGTCCTCTCGCCCCATCAGCGGCGCAGGGTGACCAGATGGCGGGCAAAGCGCTCGGCCGCCAGCTCCATGGACAGCAGGTAGTCGTCCACCCGGGCGCGGAAGTAGCGCCAGAAGATCAACGCCGGGATGGCGACGATCAGACCGAAGGCGGTGTTGTAGAGCGCGATCGAAATGCCATGAGCCAGCTGGGACGGGTTGCCGCCGCCCGAGACGGTGCCCATGCCGCCGTCCACGCCCTGTGAACCGAAAATCTCGATCATGCCGATGACCGTGCCCAGCAGACCCAGCAAGGGCGCGGCCGAGGCGATGGTGGCCAGGGCGCCCAGGTAGCGCTGCAATTTGGCCGCTGCCTGGCGGCCCGCACCTTCGAGGTTGGCCCGCAGGTCCTCGTCGCTGGCGCGCGGGTTGCTGCTGAGGGTGCGAAAGCCGGTCGCCAGCACCTCGCCGAGCACCGAGTTCTGTTCCAGTTGCTTGACCACGTCCGGCCCAGGCACGCCATTGCGGGACACCATGATGGCTTCGTCCAGCAGCTTGGGTGGCACAATTTTGGCGGTCTTGAGGCTGATGAAACGCTCGATGACCAGCGCCAGACCCAGCACGGAGCAGGCGATCAGGGGCCAGATCGGCCAGCCGGCCGCTTGTATGATGGAAAGCAAATCAGGGCTCCAGACGAGGGCCGCCAGCTGGCGGCGCGGTGCGATGCCGGGATTATGGCGCAGGCCTCCGTGCGCCTCTTCCGCGTCACCCCCGAGCCGCTTGCAGCGGTGCACAGATTCTGTGGATAACTTTGTGAAGAACCGGGTGTGCAATGCGCGCCGGGCCGCACGGAATCTTGCTTCCAACACTTCGATGACAAAACAGGCAGTGCAAAACGCTTTGAAATCAAGGGCTTGTCCGCTGCGCCTTGCGCAAGCTCGTGGTGCGAACCCGAAACCCTGCAACGGCGCGGTGTGTGGACACATTTGCCCCGGAGATGCCCGTGTCTGAGCCGTTCGCTCCTGCGCAGACTGCTGCGGCGCAGCCTGTCTGGGCGGTTGGGCCGCTCATGCGCGCCATCGCTGACACCCTGTCCGCGCGCTTCAACCCGGTCGCGGTGCGCGGGGAGCTTTCGGGCTTTTCGCGCGCGGCCAGCGGGCACTGTTACTTCACTCTCAAGGATGAAACTGGCCAGTTGCGCTGCGCGCTGTTCCGGCGATCGGCCGAGCAGTTGAATTTCGCCCCGCGCGACGGCATGGTCGTCGAGGCGTTGGGCAAGCTGGACGTGTACGGCCCGCGGGGCGACCTGCAGCTGATCGTGGACCGCCTCAAGCCGTCGGGGCAGGGCAACCTGTTCGAGCGGTTCCTGCGTCTGAAAGCACAGCTCGAGGCTGAAGGCTTGTTCGATCCGGCCCGCAAACGCCCCCTCCCGGCACAGCCGCGCAGCATCGGCGTGGTGACCTCACTGGGGGCCGCAGCCTTGCGCGACGTGGTCACGGCACTGCGCCGGCGGGTACCGCATCTGCCCGTGGTGGTTTACCCGGCGGCTGTGCAAGGTGTGCAGGCACCGGCCGAGTTGCGCGCGGCGCTCCAGACCGCATACCGCCGCCATGCCGAGCGTGGCGAGTGTGACGTGCTGTTGCTAGTGCGCGGTGGGGGATCGTTGGAAGACCTCTGGTCGTTCAACGATGAATCCCTGGTGCGCATGCTGGCCGAGGCGCCCATGCCGGTGGTGTGCGGGGTGGGACACGAAACCGACTTCACCCTGGCCGATTTTGTCGCCGACCTGCGTGCACCCACGCCCACGGCGGCGGCCGAGCTGTGTGCGCCGGCCCGCGATCAGCGCCTGGGTGAGTTGCAGTACCTGCAGGAGCGGCTGCAGACCGGGGTTTGGGCCGGTGTGGACGAACGGGCGCAGGGGCTGGACCGGCTGACCCAGCGCCTGGGCCGCCCTTCGGTCCGGTTGCACGACAGCCGCCAGCAACTGCTGAGCCTGCAGCACCGCCTGCACAGCGGCGTGCAACTGGCGGTTGCCGCCCACCGCAACCGCTGCACCGCGGTGGCGCAGGCCTTGCCGCAGGCCTTTCGGCGCGCGCAGGAACAACAGCGCCTGCGCTTGCAGCGCAGCGAGCATGCCCTATCGCTGCTGGACCCCCAACTGGTGCTGCAGCGCGGCTACGCCTGGCTGGCCGATGCTCAGGGCCTCGCCGTGACCGGCGTGGGCCAGGTACAGGCGGGGCAGGGTCTGGCGGCCACCCTGGCCGACGGCACGCTGGACCTGACGGTCAACAGCACCACTCCCAAGCGATAAACCCGGCCGCACAAGGATTGCAGGCCGTGCCTACAATCCGGGCTCGGTGGGGGGTCTGCAGCGCCGCTGTACCGCCCTCCGTTCACAACACCAACCGCACGAGGAACCCCATGGAACACACCCTGCCCGCACTGCCGTACGCCATCGACGCCCTGACGCCGCATTACTCCAAGGAAACGCTGGAGTTCCACCACGGCAAGCACCACAACGCCTATGTGGTGAACCTGAACAACCTGCAAAAGGGCACCGAATTCGAAGCCATGGACCTGGAGTCCATCGTCAAGAAGTCCAGCGGTGGCGTCTACAACAACGCGGCGCAGATCTGGAACCACACCTTCTTCTGGAACTGCATGAAGCCCAACGGCGGTGGTGAGCCGTCCGGCGCGCTGGCCGCGGCCATCAACGCCAAGTGGGGCAGCTACGCCGCCTTCAAGGAAGCCTTCGTCAAGAGCGCCGTGGGCAACTTCGGTTCTGGCTGGACCTGGCTGGTCAAGAAGGCCGACGGCTCGGTGGACATCGTCAACATGGGCGCTGCCGGCACCCCGCTGACCACTGCTGACAAGGCGCTGCTGACCGTGGACGTGTGGGAACACGCCTACTACATCGACTACCGCAACCTGCGTCCCAAGTTCGTCGAGACCTTCCTGGACAAGCTGGTCAACTGGTCGTTTGCCGAAGCCAACTTCGCCTGATCGATCCGATGGTGCAGGCCGTCACAGCGGCACCGATCCCAAGCCCGGAGGCTTTGCTTCCGGGCTTTTTTTCTGTCCAGATGCGAAAAAAATTGAAAAAAATCGCTGGACTTTCCGCATTGCGGTAAACCAGTTCAAAAAATGAAGTCCGGGTCAGAGGCTTGAAAGCAAAATCCCGGACGATCCCCGGCGCCTTCACCGAGCACCTGATCGGTCGGTGGGGAGCAGACAACCACACAGGAGCAACGCGATGACATCGTCTTCCACCATCATCTACACACTGACCGACGAAGCCCCGCTGCTGGCCACCAGCGCTTTCCTGCCCATCGTGCGCACGTTCGCTGCGCCGGCGGGCGTGCAAGTGGCCACCAGCGACATTTCGGTGGCAGCGCGTGTGCTGGCAACCTTTGCCGACTACCTCAAGCCGGAGCAACGCGTGCCCGATGCGCTGACCGAACTCGGCCAGCTGACCCTCAAGCCCGCAGCCAACATCATCAAGCTGCCCAACATCAGTGCGTCGGTGGGGCAGCTGATCGCCTGTGTGCGCGAGCTGCAAGCCAAGGGCTACGCCCTGCCGGATTACCCGGAAGACCCGAAGACGGATGAAGAAAAAGCCATCCGCGCGCTGTACGCCAAGTGCACGGGCTCGGCGGTGAACCCGGTGCTGCGCGAGGGCAACTCCGACCGCCGTGCACCGCGTGCCGTGAAGGAATTCGCCCGCAAGAACCCGCACAGCATGGCCGAGTGGAGCCAGGCTTCGCGCAGCCACGTCTCGCACATGCACCACGGCGACTTCTACCACGGCGAAAAGTCGATGACGCTGGACAAGGCACGCGACGTCAAGATGGAGCTGATCACCCAGAGCGGCAAGACAATCGTGCTCAAGCCCAAGGTTTCGCTGCTGGACCGCGAGGTCATCGACAGCATGTTCATGAGCAAGAAGGCGCTGCTGGAGTTCTACGAGCGCGAGATCGAAGATGCCCGCAAGACCGGCGTGATGTTCTCGCTGCACGTCAAGGCCACGATGATGAAGGTCTCGCACCCGATCGTGTTCGGTCACTGCGTGAAGATCTTCTACAAGGAAGCGTTCACCAAGCACGGTGACCTGTTCAAGGAGCTGGGCGTCAACGTCAACAACGGCATGGCCGACCTGTACGCCAAGATCGCCACGCTGCCGCAGAGCAAGCAGGACGAGATCAAGCGCGACCTGCACGCCTGCCACGAACACCGCCCCGAGCTGGCCATGGTCGATTCGGCCAAGGGCATCACCAACTTCCACTCGCCCAACGACGTGATCGTGGACGCCTCCATGCCCGCCATGATCCGCAACGGCGGCAAGATGTGGGACGCCAACGGCCGCCTCAAGGACGTCAAGGCCGTGATGCCGGAGTCGACCTTCGCCCGCATCTACCAGGAGATGATCAACTTCTGCAAGTGGCACGGCGCTTTCGACCCCAAGACCATGGGCACGGTGCCCAACGTGGGCCTGATGGCCCAGCAGGCCGAAGAGTACGGCTCGCACGACAAGACCTTCGAGATCCCCGAAGACGGCGTGGCCAACATCACCGATCTCAACACCGGCGAGGTGCTGCTGAGCCAGAACGTGGAGCAGGGCGACATCTGGCGCATGTGCCAGGTCAAGGACGCCGCCATCCGCGACTGGGTCAAGCTGGCCGTCAATCGCGCCCGCAACTCCGGCATGCCGGTGGTGTTCTGGCTCGACCAGTACCGCCCGCACGAGGCGCAGCTGATCACCAAGGTCAAGATGTACCTGCACGAGCACAACACGGCCGGTCTGGACATCCAGATCATGAGCCAGGTGCGTGCGATGCGTTACACGCTGGAGCGCGTGATCCGCGGCCTGGACACCATCAGCGCCACCGGCAACATCCTGCGCGACTACCTGACCGACCTGTTCCCGATCATGGAACTGGGCACCTCGGCCAAGATGCTGTCCATCGTGCCGCTGATGGCCGGTGGCGGTATGTACGAAACCGGTGCCGGCGGCTCCGCACCCAAGCACGTGCAGCAGCTGGTGGAAGAAAACCACCTGCGCTGGGATTCGCTGGGCGAGTTCCTGGCGCTGGCGGTGTCGCTGGAAGACCTGGGCATCAAGACCGGCAACGCCAAGGCCAAGATCGTGGCCAAGGCCCTGGACGCGGCCACCGGCAAGCTGCTGGACAACAACAAGAACCCGTCTCCCAAGACCGGCCAGCTGGACAACCGCGGCAGCCAGTTCTACCTCGCGATGTACTGGGCCCAGGAACTGGCCGCGCAGACCGAAGACGCTGCGCTGGCTGCGCACTTTGCGCCTTTGGCCGAGCAACTGACCGCCAACGAGCAGACCATCGTGGCCGAGCTGGCCGCGGTGCAGGGTCAGCCAGTGGACATTGGTGGTTACTACAAGCCCGACACCGAGAAGCTCTCCACCGCGATGCGGCCGAGCCAGACGCTCAACGCCATTCTGGGGTCCGTGGTGGCCTGACGGATTCGTTCGCTGCGCAGAAAAAAAGCCCGCCGGCGCGAGCCGGCGGGCTTTTTTGTCGCCTGCAACAGGCTGGGTTCAGTTGGATTTCTTTCCGGCGGTGAAGGGTGACCCGCTCAGCTTGGCGCCCGCCTGGATGCCACGCTTGGCAAACCAGCCCTGGTTCATCTCCAACACATAGCGCACCGGCTCGGCGGAGCAGTGCGAGTCCAGTGTCTGCGGCTTCATGTCGGCGAGGTTGACGATGGTGCCATCGTCGGCGACGAAGGCCGCGGTGAGTGGCAGCAGCGTGTTCTTCATCCAGAAACACTGGCCCGCGCGCTGCTCGAACACAAACAGCATGCCTTCGTTGGCGGGCATTTCCTTGCGGTGCATCAGGCCTGTGGCCCGCTGCTCCGGGGTGCTGGCCACCTGCGCCTGGATCAGGTGCATGCCCGCTGTAAGGGTGACGCGGGGCAACTGGAGCTGAGGTGAGTCCTGTCCCCAGGCCAGCCCATTCAGGGCGGCCAGGAGGCCTATCAGGGGTGCGATCAGACGTTTCATGGGGCGCGCTCGTGACGACGGAAATGCGGCGATTGTCCCTTATTCATCCTTCGCGAACCCATCGGGTTGGCGGTTCAATCGGGACTAGAATTTGTTCGCTTTCACCTGTGGCGTGATCTCCACTGCAGGGTCGAAAACGTCTCAAAACAAGCTCACCACCGGAGACCCGAATCCATGTACCAGCACATCCAGGTGCCCGCCCAGGGCCAGAAGATCACCGTCAACGCCGACATGTCGCTGAACGTGCCGGACGAGCCCATCGTGCCGTACATCGAAGGCGATGGCACGGGTCTGGACATCACGCCGGTGATGCTCAAGGTGGTCGATGCCGCCGTTGAAAAAGCCTATGGCGGCCGCCGCAAGATCCACTGGATGGAGGTGTACGCGGGCGAGAAGTCCACCCAGGTGTATGGGCCGGATGTGTGGCTGCCCGAAGAAACGCTGCAGGCGCTGCGCGAGTACGTGGTCTCGATCAAGGGACCTTTGACCACGCCGGTGGGCGGTGGAATCCGTTCGTTGAACGTGGCGCTGCGTCAAGAGCTCGACCTCTACGTCTGCCTGCGCCCGGTGCAGTATTTCAAGGGTGTGCCCTCGCCGGTGAAGGAGCCCCACAAGACCAACATGGTCATCTTCCGTGAGAACTCGGAGGATATCTACGCCGGTATCGAGTACGAAGCCGAGTCGGACAAAGCCAAGAAGCTCATCAGGTTCCTGACCGAAGAAATGGGCGTGACCAAGATCCGGTTCCCGAACACCTCAGGCATCGGCATCAAGCCGGTCAGCCGAGAGGGTACGGAGCGCCTGGTGCGCAAAGCCATCCAGTACGCCATCGACAACGACAAGCCCAGCGTGACCATCGTGCACAAGGGCAACATCATGAAGTACACCGAGGGCGGCTTCCGCGACTGGGCCTATGGCCTGGCGCAGAAGGAGTTCGGCGCCGAGCTGATCGACGGCGGCCCGTGGTGCAAGTTCAAGAATCCCAGGACCGGCAAGGACATCATGATCAAGGACAGCATCGCCGATGCTTTCCTGCAGCAGATCCTGCTGCGACCCGCCGAGTATTCGGTGATCGCCACCCTCAACCTCAATGGCGACTACATCTCCGACGCGCTGGCCGCGCAGGTGGGAGGCATCGGTATCGCCCCGGGTGCCAATCTGTCCGACTCGGTGGCCTGTTTCGAGGCGACCCACGGCACGGCGCCCAAATACGCTGGCAAGGACTATGTGAACCCTGGTTCCGAAATCCTGTCGGCCGAAATGATGTTGCGCCACATGGGCTGGAAGGAAGCGGCCGACCTCATCATCTCCAGCATGGAAAAGTCCATCCTGTCTAAAAAGGTGACCTACGACTTCGCCCGGCTGATGGAAGGGGCGACCCAGGTCAGCTGCTCGGGTTTTGGGCAAGTGATGATCGACAACATGTGACATCGGCCTGCCGGTGTCACCGGTTTGCAGCCGAAGCTCCAAAAACCGCCGTTGAAGCCTGCTTCATCGGCGGTTTTTGTTGGGCCACCCCCCGCCACAATGGGTCATGGTCAAGCTGTTGTCACGCTCTTGGGACTTTCATGGGTATTTCCTATCCCCCGGCGTCCTCGGGGTCGCGCACGGACCGCTAGAATCATTTTCATGCCTACCGAGATCCCGAAAAAGCCGTCCACCCCGGTCGCGCCGCCCAGCGTGGGCAGCGACGATTCGGTGGTGCTTGAGCGGCGCACGCAGCGCATCAAACCGCCCCAGATGTTCCAGGTCGTGCTGCTCAACGACGACTTCACACCCATGGAGTTCGTCGTGCACGTGATCCAGGAGTTTTTCAGCAAGGACCGGGAAACCGCCACGCAGATCATGCTCAAGATCCACCTGGAGGGCAAAGGCGTGTGCGGCATCTACACCCGCGACGTGGCCAGCACCAAGGTGGACCAGGTCACCCAGGCGGCCCGCCAGGCGGGTCACCCCTTGCAATGTTTGAGTGAACCAATTGAATAAGTGGGAACCTGCCCCACGTGATGGTCATCTTCCGCATACTGTTCCATACGGACCACCGCTCTTCAGATCACCCCAAGCCCAAAGGAAGTGTCCATGATTGCCCAGGAACTTGAAGTCAGCTTGCATATGGCCTTTGTCGAGGCCCGGCAACAGCGACACGAATTCATCACGGTGGAGCACCTGTTGCTCGCGCTGCTCGACAACCCCAGCGCAGCCGAAGTGCTGCGGGCCTGTTCGGCCAACATCGATGACCTGCGCAAATCCCTGACGAATTTCATCAAGGACAACACGCCGCAGGTCGCCGGCACCGACGAGGTCGACACGCAACCCACGCTGGGTTTCCAGCGTGTGATTCAGCGCGCGATCATGCACGTGCAGTCCACCGGGAATGGCAAGAAGGAAGTGACAGGGGCGAACGTGCTCGTGGCGATCTTCGGCGAGAAGGACTCGCACGCTGTGTACTACCTGCACCAGCAAGGCGTGACGCGCCTGGATGTGGTGAATTTCATCGCGCACGGCATCCGCAAGAGCGATCCGCCGGAACCTGCAAAGGGTGGCGAGAGTGCCGCCGAGAACGAAGAGCAGGGCGCGGAAGCGAAAAGCAACGAGAAGCAGTCGCCGCTGGAACAGTTCACCCAGAACCTCAACCAGATGGCCAAGGACGGCAAGATCGATCCGCTGATCGGGCGCGACTACGAAGTCGAGCGCGTGATCCAGATCCTGTGCCGCCGGCGCAAGAACAACCCCCTGCTGGTGGGTGAAGCGGGCGTGGGCAAGACGGCGATCGCCGAAGGTCTGGCCTGGCGCATCACACAAAACGACGTGCCCGAAATCCTGGCCGAGTCTGTCGTGTACTCGCTGGACATGGGCGCGTTGCTGGCGGGCACCAAGTACCGCGGCGATTTCGAACAGCGCCTCAAGGGCGTGCTCAAGTCGCTCAAAGACAAGCCCAACGCGATCCTGTTCATCGATGAGATCCACACCCTGATCGGCGCCGGTGCGGCCTCGGGCGGCACGCTGGACGCCTCCAACCTGCTCAAGCCGGCGCTGTCCAGCGGGCAGATGAAGTGCATCGGTGCGACCACCTTCACCGAGTACCGGGGCATCTTCGAGAAAGACGCCGCGTTGAGCCGCCGCTTCCAGAAGGTGGACGTGGTCGAGCCGACCGTCGAGCAGACGGTTGACATTCTCAAGGGTCTCAAGAGCCGCTTCGAAGAGCACCACAGCGTCAAGTACGCCGTGGCTGCGCTGCAGGCCGCTGCGGAACTGAGCGCCAAGTACATCAACGACCGCCATCTGCCGGACAAGGCCATCGATGTGATCGACGAGGCCGGTGCGGCCCAGCGCATCCTCACGCCTTCCAAACGCAAGAAGACCATCGGCAAGACCGAGATCGAAGAAATCGTGGCCAAGATCGCGCGCATCCCGCCCGCGAACGTGTCCAACGACGACCGCGGCAAGCTCCAGACGCTCGAACGCGATCTCAAGAGCGTGGTGTTCGGCCAGGACAAGGCACTGGAAGTGCTGGCCGCCAGCGTCAAGATGGCCCGTTCGGGTCTGGGCAAGGCCGACAAGCCGATCGGCGCCTTCCTCTTCAGCGGCCCCACCGGCGTCGGCAAGACCGAAGCGGCCAAGCAGCTCGCCTACATCATGGGCATCGACCTGCTGCGCTTTGACATGTCGGAGTACATGGAGCGCCACGCCGTCAGCCGCCTGATCGGCGCGCCTCCGGGCTATGTGGGCTTTGACCAGGGCGGCCTGCTGACCGAGGCCATCACCAAGAAGCCGCACTGCGTGCTGCTGCTCGATGAAATCGAGAAGGCACACCCGGACATCTTCAACGTGCTGCTGCAGGTGATGGACCACGGCACGCTGACCGACAACAACGGGCGCAAGGCCGACTTCCGCAACGTCATCATCATCATGACGACCAACGCGGGCGCCGAGACCATGAACAAGGCGACCATTGGCTTCACCAACCCGCGCGTGGCGGGCGACGAAATGGGCGACATCAAGCGCCTGTTCACGCCCGAGTTCCGCAACCGGCTGGATGCCATCGTCAACTTCAAGGCGCTGGACGAGCAGATCATCATGCG
>CALRYD010000076.1:0-12945 GCA_943372305.1 Hydrogenophaga intermedia
CAATGTGGGTGACGGTAGCGCCTGGCTGCTTGCAAAGCTTCACTGCCTCACGTTTGAATTCGTCCGTGAAGCTCCTTCGGGTTCTTGTCATGCCTATCTCCTGAACACATCATGTCATTGGATGTGTCCGGGGAACTGGGGGAAGCCCATTTGGATTCTCCAGCGTGCTAGTGCTTCGCTTCGCTTCATGGAAGGACACCTTCGGCGATACGAGGTGAGCGGCGACGACGGACTTGACCCCCTCGGCCTTCTAGCTAAGCAACTCACACATCTATGCTTCGAGACGCTTAGGTCAGGCATCCTGCGCCGTTACGTTCATCGAAGGAGTGAAGCGGGAATGAGCGGGTCATTGGACCTGCCAGCGACAGTTGGACAGTTCCGATCGAGGGGAATCCGATACGTCAGCGTCTGGGGGGACACCGAGTTCACAGCGAGCGTGAGGGAGAACCAGCTCTTGAAGGCGGCAATGACTCGGGTACTGGGGTACTTTTCGACATCAGATGACCGCGACCTCAAGCAGTTGTCGCGCACTGCAGCTGAGATCCTTTTTCTACTCGACGGAGTACCGTCGCTGGACCCGTGGGAGCGATTCTCCGAGGCCGAGGTCGTTCAGATGGTAAGTCGATTGCCCAATCTGCATCGGAAGTATGGGAGTGTGCTCTGGCTGTCTTACCTGATTCACGCGAAGCGAGGCATTTCAGTCGATGCAGTGGGCGCAGCGGAATTCAACACGTTTGTCGTGAACCTCGCCGACGTGTTTGAGGACTACGTCAGGGTTCTGGTCGCGAGCCGAATCGGTGAGCTGGTCCCAGGGGGCAGGGTTCTCGATGGCAATATTGACCAAGTCCGTCTCTTCAAACACGGGGATGCGAGCATGGTCAAGCCGGACATCTACGTGATGAAGGGGCGACAACCGTTGCTCGTAATGGACGCAAAGTACAAACCCCAGATCAAGGCCAGTGACAGGTACGAAGTGCTCGCATTTTGCGAGGCTCTCGGCGTGAGCAAAGCCATCCTGCTACTCCCTGGAGATGCTGATCAGCCAGCGCAATTGCTCGGCGTGACTCCTGGCGGTACAGAACTGCAAATGGTCAAGTTGAACTTAGGGGCGGTAGACATGAACGCTGCCGAAGCTTCATTCATCAAAATCATCGCCAGCGTTATTCAACCAGACTGAGCAATCCCGCGATTTGAGGAAGCTCCTTTGTCTGAGCGAATGGAAGAAGCGGGGCCATCCGTGGTAGATTCTGCGGTAATCCCTCAACCCCTACCGCAAATACTCCCTTAGGAATCAACAGGTTAGAGGCTTCGGCGCGATGCTTCAAAGCATCTCTCCGGCACCAAACAGAAAACCCCGCTTCGATCACTCGAAGCGGGGTTTTTTCATGCCTGTCTGCAGGCCATGGCCCGCAGACGATGGGCCGCAGACTCAGACCACCATGCCGGGGTTGCCCTGCATGCCCACCAGCGTCGGCGTGTTGATCTTGCGTGGGGTGATGGTCTTGTGGTTCTTGAAGAAAGCCTCCATGACGTCCCAGATCGGCTCGCCCTTGGCGCCTTCGGCCACCGGTGCCCAGCCGGCCACCTTGTAGGTTTTGTCCGCTTCGATGGTCTTGCCCTTGAGCATCATGTTGCTGATGCGCTTGCCCGAGCCTGCCTTGGGGTCGCAGGTGTAGGCCAGACCGCCCACGCGCACCATGTCGCCGCCCTGCTGGTAGTACGGGTCGGGGTTGAAGAGGTTGTCGCACACGTCTTCCAGCACGGTCTTGATGGTCTCGCCCGTCATTTCGGTCAGCGTGCTGGTCGGGTAGGTGATGGCGACCTGGTCCATCATCAGTTCGCGCGTGATGGCCTGTCCCGGCAGGATGGTGGTGCCCCAGCGGAAGCCCGGCGAAAAGGCCAGGTCGGCGCCCTTGACTTCCATCAGCGCGTCCACGATGAGCTGGTCCCACGAGCCATTGAAGTTGCCGCGGCGGTACAGCAGGCCTTCGGACACGGCCAGCTTCTCGTCCAGCTTGGCCTTGTAGGGCGCGCGCACCTTGTCGATGTAGGCCTGCATCTCCTTGTCGGCCGGCAGCAGGTTGGCGAACACGGGCAGCAGCTTGTAGCGGAAGTCCTGCACCTTGCCACCGCGCACGTCGAAGTCGAGCACACCCAGGAACTTGCTGTTGGAGCCGGCGTTGGTCACCAGGGTCTGGCCCTTGGCGTTCTTGACCACCATGGGAGCGGGCATGCCGTCGTGCGTGTGGCCGCCGAGGATGGCGTCGATGCCGGTCACGCGTGAGGCCATCTTGATGTCCACGTCCATGCCGTTGTGGCTGAGCACGACCACGGCCTGGGCGCCCTTGCCGCGCGCCTCATCCACCATCTTCTGCATGTTCTCGTCCTGGATACCGAAGGCCCAGTTCGGCACCATGTGGCGCGGGTTGGCGATGGGGGTGTAGGGAAAGGCCTGGCCGATCACGGCGACCGGCACGCCGTTCATTTCCTTGATGACGTAGGGCTTGAACACCTGGTCACCGAAGTCGTTGGTCTTGACGTTCTGGGCCAGGAAGTCGAGCTGGCCGCCGAAGTCCTTCTCGACGATTTCCTGCACGCGCTTCTCGCCCAAGGTGAATTCCCAGTGCGGGCACATGGCGTTGACGCCCAGCAGCTTGCAGGCATCGACCATGTCCTGGCCGTTGGTCCACAGCGCGGTGGCGCTGCCCTGCCAGGTGTCGCCACCATCGAGCAGCATGGCGTGCGGGCGGCTGGCGCGCATCATCTTCACCAGCGTGGCCAGGTGAGCAAAACCGCCGACCTTGCCGTAGGTTTTGGCGGCCTTCTCGAAGTTGAGGTACGTGAACGCGTGGGCCTCGGCCGTGCCGGGGCGGATGTTGAAGTGCTTGAGCAGGCCTTCGCCCACGATGTGCGGCGGGCGCCCCACGGCGTCGGCCACGCCCAGGTTCACATTGGGTTCGCGGAAGTAGATGGGCATCAGCTGCGCGTGGCAGTCGGTGAAGTGCAGGAAGCTGACGTTGCCGAACTTGGGCAGGTCGTACATCTTCATGGCGGCGCCGGGTTTGCCGGCCAGCACATCCTTGTGGTCCAGGGCCATGCCACCCGCGCTGGCCACGGCCAGCACCTGCATGAATTCACGACGACTGAAGCTCATAAACATTCCTTTTCAATTGATCGCTGATATTTGCGCCAAATTTTTTTGGTGGCTTGCGGGCTCTGGCACGCCGGAGCCCGCAAGGGACGCACAGGCTCGGCCACCTGTGCGCCTGGCACGCCGCCTTATCTGTTGACGGGCGAGTTCGGATCCAGCAGCAGGGCCATCACGTCCTTGAGGTTCTGCTCGGACAGGATGCCCTTGTGCCCTGCGCGCGGCATTTGCGAGCAGGCGTTGTAGGCCCGCGAGTTCCACAGCTTGCCCCAGGTGTATTCCACGATGGGCTGGGCCGCGGCGCTGTTGGGGTCGGTGACGCCGCGCAACTTGCCGTAGTTGTAGAGACTCGGACCCAGGTTGCCGAAGGAAATCTCTTCCTTGGTGATCTGGTGGCAGTTGTAGCAATTGCCGCCGTTCACCGTCTTGGCGTCGTCGGTCCAGGTCATGCCGCGACCGCTCTGGGCAATGGTCTCGCCCTTCTTCCAGTCGCCCAGGAACTTGCCATCGGTGGGCATCTTGATGGTCTTGAGTGCGGCTTCTTCGATCGCCTTGGTGGTCTTCTCGTCCAGCGGCTTGCCGGCCACGTCGGCGGCGCTGCACAGGCGGCTGGAGTCGTCCTGCGTCAGGTAGTCCAGCGTGGCGATACCGTTGGGCTGGAACGAAGCCTTGACCACGTCGGCGTGCACCTTGTCGTAGTCGGTGCCGCCGATGCCGGAACAGGCGCTCAGGGCGATGGCCACCAGGGGCAACAGGGCAAATGCAAAGCGTTTTTTCATCTTGTGGTCTCCTGCGGATCAGCGCTTGATGGCCGGCACGATGGACTCGGCGGTCTTGGCGTTCACGCCCATGTACACCTGCAAGGCGATGGTGGCGTCGCTGCCGAACTTGGGCTCAGGAAAGCGCTGCTGGCGATAGCAGTCGTTCAGGCGCTTTTGCATGGTCCACATCTGCGAGTTGGACACGCGGTAGGCCGGCCAGGCGGCCACGCCGACACCGTCACCCGGGTTCTTGGTCAGGTTGGGCAGGTCTTGCAGGCGGATGCGGCCGCCGTCGACGCCGTGGCAGGACGAGCAGGCGAAGTCGTGCGGACCACCGCGCTGGAAGAACAGGCGCTTGCCCACTTCGTACATGGTCTTTTCCTGCTCGGTGTTGTTGGGCAGGTTGAAGCGCAGGCCCTTGGACGTGGCCGAGACGTAGGTCGTCATCGCCACCAGGTTGGCCCCTTCACCACGACCGATCGTGGGTGCGGCCTTGTAGAGCGCAGCCTCGTCAAAACCCTGCAGGGTCACCATGCAGTGGATCAGGCGCGTCTCCAGATCCATCACCTTGCCGGTGTCCTTGAAGAAACGGGGCAGTTCGACGAACGCACCCTTGACCACCCCAGGACCCTTGCCCAGATCACACTGCTCCATCGAGGTGTTCTTGGGGCCGCGCTTTTGCTTCCACAGTTCCTCGCCCTTCATCTCGAAGAGGTCGGCCGGGTTGCCGTCCTGCAGCATCTCGCGGTACTTGGCAATGCCGTCCAGCGCTGCATTGCCCTGCGCGCTGACGGCGCCGGCACCGGCGCTCAGTGCGGCCGCCAAGAGCACCTGGCGAATGGCCACGGAGTGTTTCATCTGGGAGTCTCCTTGTAGTGGGGAAAAGAATCAAAAACGGCCAGCGACTTGCGTGGCTGGCCGTGTTGCACCAAGCCTGGATCAGGCGATGGCGGCTTCGTCGGTGCGGGAGTCGCCCTTGTTGTCGTTCCACTTCACCACGACCTTGTCACCCTTGGCGCCGCCCTTGAACTTGAAGGACAGGAAGGGGTTCTGCGACACGGAGCCGCTGAACATGGCCTTGAGAACGGACTTGCCGTTGACAGTGGCTTCCACGTCACGGATGAAGTGGGCGGGAATGGTGGCGCCGGCCGCGTCTTTGCGGGTACCGGGTTCCATGGGGTGGGACATGAGCACGCGAACGGTGGTTTCGTCGCCAGCGAGGGCGGCACGGATGCGCATCGGATCAGCCATGATGGACTCCTAAAAATTCGGTGATAACGGGTCGGTGAACGTTGTGCAGAGGGGGCAATCAGCCGCCGCAGCCACCCAGCGTCACTTTGGTTTCTTTGCTGGCCGAGAACAGCTTGCCGTCGGCCTTGACCACGGCGATCACGTTCGTGCTCTGGCCCATCTTCAGCCGGGTCTGCACGTCGGCGGCGGTGCCGGCGGGGATCATGAAGGCGCACGACAGCGGGGTCGGGTTCTTCTCGACGATCAGGTACATCTCGGTGGTGTTGGGCAGCTTGCTGGTGGCGCCCACGGGCACCACGGCACCGTTTTCAGCGATGTCGGGCGACACGACGCTGACCTGGTTGTTGGTGGCGGCGGTGCCACCGATGGCCTTGAGTGCGTCTTCGACGGACTTGACGGCGAAGCTGTCGTACGTGACGGCAGCGTTGGCTTGGGCCTGGGTGATGATGCCCAGGGAGACCAGGGTGGCGAAGGCACCGGTGGTCTTGATGGCGTCGCGACGGGTGGATGTCATGTCAAATCTCCTGATGAAAAAGATACGGTGGGGAGTTTACTTGTCCGGCGCGCCGGCGAGTACCCATTCGGCGAGCAGCTTGAGCTCGTCGTCTTTCAGATTCGGCTGGGCCGGCATCGGCACGGGGCCGTAAATGCCGGAACCACCCGACTTGATGCGAGCGGCCACCTTGGCCACGGCATCGGTCTGCCCTTTGTGCTTGGCGGCCACGTCCTTGTAGGAAGGGCCCACCAGCTTCTTGTCTGCAGCGTGGCAGGCCAGACAGGCGCTCTTGGAGGCCAGGGCCTTGGCCGCGGCAGCGTCCATGGCGTAGGCACCCGAGGCGGCCAGCACGGCCGAGGCGGCCAGCACGATGTGTTTGAACTTCATGGACATAGCGTAGGGTCTCCTTGTTGAAAAGCGAATGGGGTTAACGAGCAATTGCGAATATTTGGAGGTTTGCACAGAACCTGCCTTCCGTGCGATTCGTCCGGATATGTGACTTACTTGGGACCGGCGGCGATCCAGCCCGCGATGGTCTTGGCATCGGCGTCGCTCAGCTGAGGCTGAGCGGGCATGGGCACGGCGCCGTACACGCCAGAACCACCGGCCTTGATCTTGCCGGCCAGGTAAGCCTCCATGTCGGCCTTGCCCTTGTGCTTGGCGGCGATCTCGACGAACGACGGGCCGACGATCCTGTTCTTCACGCCATGGCAGGCCGTGCAGGCGTTGGCCGCCAGCAGGTTGTTGACGTTCGGTCCCTTGGCCGCGGCCGGTACGGCCGGCGCCACGGTGGCCGCCGCGGCAGAGCTGATCAGCGCCTTGGGCGCCGGCTTGGTGGTGTCGGCGCCGCGCACCGGTCCGATCACGCGGTTCTGCTGCTGGATGTTGCCGTGCGCGTCACGGGCGAAGTCGGGCAGGAACGAATGCACCTTCGGATCGACCGCGCAATCCTTCATGCAGGCCACGTTCTTCACGTCGCCTTTGCCATTGACTTTCCACAGCGGCTCGTAGAACACCATGCCGTTGCGGTTGGGCATGCGCTTTTGCACCTCGGCGATGTTCTTGTCGCTGAGCGTGAAGTCGGTGGGCACCACTTCGGCCAGGCTCAGCAGGTAGGCCAGCACGCCATAGACCTCGTCGGCCGTCAGCGTCTTGGGGTTGTTCCACGGCATGGCACGGTTGATGTAGTCCCACAGCGTCGAGACGGTGGCCACCTTCATCATGGTCGTCTTCTGCGGGGCTGTGGCAGGGGCACCTTCCACGAGTGCCGCCACGCGACCGGTTTCGATGTCCTTCTTGGTGGTGCCCCCGATGATGGGCGTGAACACTTCGTTGGACTCGCCAAACGAGCCGTGGCAGGAAGCGCACTTGACTTCCCAGACCGCTTCACCCTGCGAGACGCTGCCAGCGCCAGCGGGCAGGCCCTTGAAGTCCGGGCGAACGTCGATGTCCCATGCCTTCACTTCGGCAGGTGTGGCGTCACGGCCCATGTTGTGCCAGGGCGCGTTCTGTGCCTGGGCCGTGCCCAGGGTGAAGGCGGACAGTGCGGCCGCCACCAGGGCGACCTTCGTCGAGAGTTGGAACATGGATTTCATCAGTACACCTGCACGTTGGAGACTTCACCGTTTTCAGACACCAGCCAGCTCTGGATGGCGTTCTGGTGGTACACGGAGCGGGTGCCGCGCACGGCACGCAACTGGTTGATCTTGGGCTGCACGTAGCCGGTGCTGTCCACCGCACGGGCCTGCAGGATGGCGGGCTTGCCGTCCCACACCCAGTCGATGTTGAAACGCGTCATGGCCTTGGGCAGCACCGGGCCTTCAATGCGTGCGGTGCGCCAGTTGCGGCCACCGTCCACGCTCACGTCCACGCGCTTGATCGTGCCGCGGCCCGACCAGGCCAGGCCGGTCACGTTGTAGTAGCCCTTGTCCAGCAGCGTCTGCCCGGCCGACGGGGTGGTGATGACCGACTTGCATTCCTGGATGCCGGTGTACTGGCGGTGCGTGCCATCGGGCATGTGGTCGATGTAGTGCACGGCCTCGTCCTTGGTCGCGTACTTCTGGTCGCCCACTTCGATGCGGCGCAGGTACTTGACCCAGCTCACGCCCTGGATGCCCGGCACCACCAGACGCAGCGGGTAACCGTTTTCCGGGCGCAGCATTTCGCCGTTCATGGCCCAGGCCACGATGCAGTCGTCCATGGCCCGTTCAATGTCGATGGTGCGGGTCATGGACGAACCGTCGGCGCCTTCGGCCAGCACGTACTTGGCGGCCTTCTTGTCGATGCCACACATCTCCAGCAGCGTGGACAGCAGCACGCCGGTGAACTCGGAGCAGCTGACCATGCCGTGCGTGTACTGCACGGTGGGCACGGCCACGTTGCCCCACTCGGTGGCCGTGTTGGCACCGCACTCGATGAAGTGGATGCGCGAGACGCTGGGCAAGCGCATCAGGTCGTCCATGGTGAAGACGCGCTGGCGCTTGACCAGACCGTTGACCATCAGGCGGTGCTTGGACGGATCGATGTCCCACCAGCCCTGGTGGTGGCGCTCGAAGTGCAGGCCGCTGGGCGTGATGATGCCGAACAGGCCCTGCAGCGGCGTGAAGCTCACCGACGCCTGGTCCACACGGGTCAGGCCCGGGCTCTGGCGGCGGCGCAGGTTGGTTTCCCACTTGCTGGGCTGGCCGTAGCCCGGATCCATGGCCACCGGCTGGCCCAGACCCGTGCTGTGTTCCGGCAGCTTGAGGATGGCGTCTTCACCCTCGGCACCCGCCGCCATGGCGCGGGTGGCCGCACCCGCCGTGGCGGCCACACCAGCCCCCATGGCCAGGGCTTTGCCCATGAAACTGCGGCGTGCCTTGCGGGCTTGTTCAAGCTTCTCGGGGCTCAGAAAATTTTCTGGCGCGGGCAGGACGCGCCCAATCACGTCGCTCAGGTCTTTAGACACTTGCTTCTTCCTTCTGGTTGGCGGGGGGATGGCGTGGGGTCTCGGCCGTGGCGGGGCCTTGACCAGGGGTCGGACTTGCGGGCGGTGCACCGAAGCCGTCGCGGGAAACGTCTGTGCGCCCATTCACCTGGGCCGACACGGTGCGGCACAACTCGACGTACATCGGGTCGGCCACCTTGTAAAAAATCTGGGTCCCCTCGCGGCGGCGCGAGAGCATGCCCGCCTGGTACATCAGGCCCAGGTGGCGCGAAGCGTTGGCCTGCGCCAGACCGGTGACGCGGATGATCTCGTTCACGCACTTCTCTTCCTGGCACAGGGCGTGCAGGATGCGCAGGCGCGTCGGTTCGCCGAGCACGCTGAAGTAGCGCGCAACGGACTCAAAAACCTCGGACATGTCATCCACCAGACTCGTCTCCACGAACATTTGAATGGGATCAATCAACTATATGATTGAATGCCTATATAAAGATTAGTGTAAACCCGCATCCCCTCTGTTTTCTGACGGGCGGGTCCGGGCGACCGCCGATACGTCCCTGCCAGCACACGGGCTCAGCCGGCCATGAAGTCATCTGCGACGGTCTCTCGGGTCGATCGCGGCCAGCTGTCGCCACCCGATGGTGGCCGCTGGGGTGCGGCCCGCGTTCGCGGTTCCCGATAGGGTTTTTCCGCTCCGGGCCGCATCGGGTCCGCGGTTAACATCAAACACATCTAAATATGCGGAACTATTGATGTACCCCGTGGTCGTCGCGTCCGCCCAGGTTTAGAGAGAATCTGCGACGTGTAAAACCCTTCTGGAGCGACGATGATCCCGACAAACAAATGGCTGGTGGCTGGCGCGCTGTGCGCCGCCGCATTCGCAGCGCAAGCCGAGGTGAGCCAGGTGCGGGTGTGGGCTGCGGCCTGCGCAAACTGCCACGGCACCATGGGCAAAGCCGAACCCGGCATGGAATCCCTGGCCGGCAAGGACAAGGACGAACTGCTGCAAAAGATGCTGGACTTCAAGAGCGGCAAGAAGCCCGCGACCATCATGCACCAGCTCTCCAAGGGCTACACCGACGAACAGTTGCAACAGCTGGCCGCCTACTTCGCCTCCCTCAAGAAATAAGGAGACCACACCATGATGCAACGTCGTCAATTCGTTCAAACGCTGGGTGCAGGTTCTGCCGCTGCCGGTCTGGGTCTGCTTGGTGGTTGCGCTGCCGGTGGCAGCGGTGCCAAGGTCGTCGTGGTCGGTGGCGGCTACGGTGGTGCCACGGCCGCCAAGTACGTGCGCCTGTTTTCGGATCAAGGCATTGAGGTGACCCTGATCGAGCCGAACGCCGCCTTCGTGTCCTGCCCGATCTCCAACCTGGTGATCCAGGGCAGCAAGACCATCGCCGATGTCACCACGCCCTACGACAACCTGAGCAAGCGCCACGGTGTGAAAGTCGTCAAGGACATGGTCACCAGCATCGACGCCGAGAAGCGCATGGTCAAGCTCGCCGGTGGCGGTGAATTGCCCTACGACCGCCTGATCGTCTCGCCCGGCGTGGACTTCATGTGGGAAACGCTGCCCGGCATGGCCAGCCAGGCCGCCAAGGACAAGGTGCTGCACGCCTGGAAGGCCGGCGCCCAGACCGTGGCCCTGCGCAAGCAGCTCGAAGCCATGCCCGACGGTGGGGTCTACGCCCTGTCGATCCCCCTGGCCCCGTACCGCTGCCCGCCCGGCCCGTACGAGCGCGCCTGCATGGTGGCCAACTATTTCAAGAAGGCCAAGCCCAAGAGCAAGGTCGTGATCTTCGACGCCAACGACGACATCCAGTCCAAGAAGGGCCTGTTCATGAAGGCCTGGGCGGATCACTACAAAGACATCATCGAGTACCGGCCCAAGCACCGTGTGACCGATGTGGACGCCGCCACCAACACCCTGAAGTTCGAGTTCAACGAAGACTTCAAAGCCGGCGTGGCCAACGTGGTGCCCGCGATGCGCGCCGGTGACATCGCCGTCAAGACCGGCCTGGCCACCGCCAACAACCGCTGGTGCGAGGTGGACTTCCTGACCTTCGAATCGAAGGCGAAGAAAAACATCCACGTGCTGGGCGACTCGATCCAGATCGCACCGGGCATGCCCAAGTCCGGCCACATGGCCAACCAGCACGCCAAGACCTGCGCCGCCGCCGTGGTGGCCCTGCTGCAAGGCAAGGAGCCGCTGCAGCTGCCCATCTACGCCAACACCTGCTACAGCTTCGTGACCGACGAAGACGTGGTGCACGTGGCCAGCGTGCACCGCTACGACGCCGAGAAGAAGACCATGCTGACCGTGCCGGGCTCCGGCGGCGTGTCGGTGGCCGCCAGCGAGCTGGAAGGCCGCTACGCCCTCGCCTGGGCGCGCAACATCTGGGCCGACAGTCTGGCCTGACCACCCGCGCCGCAAGGTTCGGATCACCCCCGCACCGCCTGCGGCGTCACCCCCTCAAGGGGGCAGCATCTGCGGCCCGGCCAAGCCGGTTCCGCGATGCTCCTGGAGCGTGCGAAGTTTCGTTGTGATGAACCGCCCCCTCGGGCGCGACCACAAGAGTGACACCTATGAACATCAAACCATCATGGACCGGTATCGCCCTGGGGGCGGCCCTCCTGGCGGGCGCCTCCGGTGCCTGGGCCCAGGCCGACGAGGCGCGTGCCAAGAAGATCGCCGGCGGCTCCTGCTTCCTGTGCCATGGCATGAACGGCGAGTCCACCAGCGAAGTCTTCCCTCGCCTGGCGGGTCAACACGCCGAGTACATCGCCAAACAGCTGGGCGCCTTCAAGAGCGGCACCCGCAAGAGCACGGCCATGTCCGAAATGGTGGCCAAACTCACGCCGGACGAGATGCTGGCGCTGGGCAAGTTCTACGAGAAGATGGCCCTCCCGCGCGAGGAGCCCAAAGAGCCCCAGCTGGCTGCGATGGGCCGCTACATTTACCACAACGGCAACAAGTTCAGCGGTGTGCCGGCCTGCGTGAGCTGCCACGGCACCAACGCCGAAGGGGCGGCCAATCTGCCGCGCCTGGCCACCCAGTTCTCCGGCTACATCCACACCCAGCTCAAGTCGTTCAACAAACGCGAGCGCACCAACGACAACGTGGTGATGCACGTGGTGGCGGAGAAGATGACCGAACTTGAAATGGCTGCCGTCGCCGAATACGTCAGCAGCAAGTGACACGCCCCCACGCTCCGCCGCTGCGCGGGTCGCTGCCCCCCGAGGGGGCGCGCATTCAGCTTGGGGCGGCCCGGCGCTGAACGCAGCCCCCCCCGCGCCGCGCTTGCAGCGCGTCCCCTCCCAGGGGGCGATGCGTGTGGCCCGGCGGAGCCGGTTCCACCGCATCCTTGAGCGAGACACTTCACGCTGGAACGACCTTGCTGGCGCGCAGCCTCAGGTAGAGCCAGCCAGCGATCGCGAGGTTCAGCAGGTTCCAGGCGATACCGTTGATGAAGGCGGCGTCGTAGCTGCCGGTCACGTCGAAGATCCAGCCCGAGAGCCAGCCCCCCAGCGCCATGCCGATCAGCGTGGCCATGATCACCGCGCCGACCCTCGCGCCCACCTCCTGCAGGGGGAAGTGTTCGCGCACGATGATGGCGTAGGACGGCACGATGCCGCCCTGGAACAGGCCGAACAGGGCCGAGATCACGTACAGCGGCACCATGCCGTCGAACGGCAGGAACAGCAGCAGCGCCACGCCTTGCAGCGCCGAGCCCAGCAACAGCGTGCGGATACCGCCAATGCGGTCGCAGATGAAGCCGGACACCAGCCGGCTGACGATGCCGCTGGCCAGCATCAGCGAGAGCATCTCGGCACCGCGCGCGGCGCCAAAACCCAGATCGGTGCAATAGGCCACGATGTGCACCTGCGGCATCGACATCGCGACGCAGCAGCCCACACCGGCCACACACAGCAGCCACTGGGCCCTCGACGGGCTGAGGCCGAAGGGGCGGGATCGATCGGCCACCGGCGCAGCACCCGCGGCGGTCATGGGCGCGGGCGGAGCCAGCGGCGGTCGCTGGCGCATCAGGCCCGAGAGCGCGAGCATGCCCAGGCCGCAGATCAGGCCCATGATGGTGTACGTGGGGCGCCAGCCGATGGTCTCGATGCCGTGCTGCACCAGCGGCGGCCAGAACGCACCGGCGATGTAGTTGCCGCTGGCGCAGATCGCCACCGCGATGCCGCGCCGCCGGTTCCACCACTGCGAGGTGTCGGCCAGCAGTGGCGCGAAAGTCGATGCCCCGCCGAGCAGCCCAAGCAGGCCGTGCGCGAGACCGAAGGTCCAGATGCTGCCCGAGTGCGCGGCCCAGAGGAAGCCGCCCGCCACCGCCAGCGCGCCGACCCA
>CALRYD010000077.1:0-12893 GCA_943372305.1 Hydrogenophaga intermedia
GTGAGGTTGCCGTTGCCCACCAGGAACCAGAAGAAGCCGGCCACGCCCAGCAGGCCCAGACCCACCACCAGCATGCCGGTGATGGCGCCGCCGCGAAAGGCCACATCCAGCGCCGGGCCGATGCCCCGGGTGGCGGCCTGTGCCGTGCGCACGTTGGCGCGGACCGAGATGTTCATGCCAATGAAGCCGCAGGCGCCCGAAAGCACGGCGCCGAGCACGAAGCCCACCGCGGTGGCGCCGTCGAGGAACACGCCAATGAGGATGGCGAGCACCACGCCGACAGCGCCGATCGTGGTGTATTGCTTGGCGAGATAGGCCGCGGCGCCGGCCTGGATGGCGCCGGCGATTTCCTGCATGCGGGCGTTGCCCGCGTCCTGAGAAAGAATCCAGCTGCGGGACCAGAAACCGTAGACCACGGCGACCAGCCCGCACACCAGCGCAAAGATCAGCGCAGATTGTCCAACCATCGTTTTCTCCTGCTCGAATTGCGTTTGACTTGGAGGGGGCAACGCTGTGAGGGAGGCCCCCGCTGCGTTGCTTCCTCGCGTCCGTCGCGCACCCGGGGAGGGTGGGGCAGGGCGATTGGCCAACGAACCCAATGTAGCGGGAAATGCTTCAGCCGCGAACTGATCTGCGTCAGGAAGTCAGGCTGGAATCAGTAAAATCAGGGTTAATCCCTGCGCTGGCGGTCACGATCGCAGCGTTCCATGTCCGGTCCGTGACACCTAGGGGTCAAGAGGACCGCCTCCGTTTTCCATCAACCCTCAGAAGAAGCTATGTCTCTCGACAACGTCACCCCTGGCAGCAAGGTTCCCGAATCGTTCAACGTGATCATCGAAATCCCGATGAACGCCGACCCGATCAAGTACGAAGTGGACAAGGAAACGGGTGCGATCTTCGTGGACCGTTTCATGAGCACGGCCATGCACTACCCGACCAACTACGGTTACGTGCCCAAGACCCTGTCGGGTGATGGCGACCCGGTGGATGTGCTGGTGATCACGCCCGTGCCGCTGATCCCTGGCGTGGTGGTGCCCTGCCGCGCCATCGGTATTTTGAAGATGACCGACGAAGCCGGTGAAGACGGTAAGGTGCTGGCCGTGCCGACCGACAAGATCCTGTCGCTCTACAGCCGCTGGCAGAAGCCAGACGATCTGAACCCGATGCGCCTGAAGGCCATCGAGCACTTCTTCGAGCACTACAAAGACCTGGAGCCGGGCAAGTGGGTCAAGGTGCAGGGCTGGGAAGGCAAGGACGCCGCTCACAAGGAAATCCTGGACGGCATCGCCGCCTACAACAAGGCCAACAACAGCTGACCGTCTGCAGACATCGAACAAAGGGCCTGCCGGGGCAACCCGGCAGGCCCTTTTTGCTGGGCAACTGGGTCGGTGGTCAGGACTGTGCAGCGTCGATGTCGCCGCGGTATTCGATCTTGCCGCGCACACGGGCACGCGGGTGCATGTCGATGAGCTCGTCGTAGCTGGCGTCGCCGATCAGGGTGGCCGAGCCGGTGATCTCCAGCGCCTTGCGCGCGATCACGGTGCCCACCACCTTGCCTTCGATGAACACGTAGTCCGCTTCCAGGCGGGTGTTCTCGATCACGCCCGTGGCGCCCACGTGCAGCGTGCCGCCGTTCTCGAACGTGATGTTGCCTTTGAGCTGACCGTCCACCTTGATGCCCTGATCGCGTGTGGTGTGGAAGTTGCCGTCAAACACGGCGCCTTCGGCGATCAGGCTGGTGATGGCCGAGAGACGTTCGGTCGGGACGAGGCGGGTGGATGCGGGGTTGTTCATGGTCAGGGTTCCTTGCTGTGCAACCAGTTTTCGGGCTTCAGAGGGGGGGAGGGTTCGGCGTCAACAACTGCGGCGGTGACGGTGCTGGCTGGCGAGGTCGCGGTCGCCGCGGCCCAGCGCGCTTCGAATTTCAATGCCAAGGGCTGGGGCAGCTCCTCGCCTTCCGGACTGAATTCGACAGCAGACGAAGTGTCCACGGGCGCTTCGCTGGGCGTGACAGTGGCAATGGGGGCAGGGGATGCTGGCGCGACAGGTGCTGCAGGGGCGGCTCCCGGTGCCGGCGACCATCCCGCCCACTGTTGAAGCTGCGGCCACGGGTTGTGCACGCCTGGCAAAACCCCCAGCCACAACCAAGCCGCCAGACCGAACACCGCCAGCGCTGGCATGAGGTAGCGCGTCGAAGCCCAGAGCGTCCAGCGCAAGGCCACACGGCGCCGGGCCACCCAGCGGCCGCGCTGCCAGCTGGCCTGCAGGGCGGCAAGGCGCAAGGCCTCGGCATCCGGCACGGGGCTCACGGGCGGAACCGTGAAGACGGGTGGAGGTCGGCGCCACAGCATGAACAGACGTCAGGCCCCTGTCTTCGGGATCGCCACGCGCTCGAGCGTGGCGTTGAGGTCGGCACCATTGACCTGAATCCGCCCGTAGCGCACCAGACCGTGCACGCTGGCGGTGTCGTGCAGGGCCACTTCGCCCTGACCCGAATCGAGCACGCCTTCGGTGCGGCCCATGACGGAAATCTTCTGCGCGGTGATGTCGCCCTTGACGTGCCCGGTCTCGGTGACCACCACCGACACGACCACGCCATCGGCCTGTGTGAGGTTGCCTTCCACCAGCCCGGCCACGCTGCAGGGGCCGCGCAGCCATGCGTTGCCCACAAAGTGCATGCCCTCGGCCACCATGCTGCGGCTGGCGCTGCCGTCCTGCTCGCCTGTGGCGGCCACCGCCTGCACTTCGGTGTGCAGCGTGGGCAAGGTGGCGGCCTGGCTGGGTGGCATGGAGCGACCGACGTCCACTTCCAGTGTGGTCGGGTTGGCGAAATCGTTGGTGTAGCCGTTATCAGGCGTTCCCAGGTCGTTCATGTCGGGTGTTCCCATGTCTTGTTCGAGGTGTCTGTCCGGGTGCTGGTAGCGGGTGGCTTTCATGGCGGCGCTCGGCGGGTCGGGGCTTCAAGTCGGTCCGGCGTGCACATCGTGCAGCACCGGCAGGTTGTCACCCAGTTTGAGCGTCTTGAACGGACCCTGCAAGTCGGCGCCTTCGTACAGTTGCAGCCGCCTGGCCATGAGCGTTCCGGTGGACACGCCAGTCTTGGATACGTAAGCCATGCCCTGGCATTCCAGGCTGGTGTCGTGCGGGTTGCCGGCTGCGGCACCGAGCTGGCCAAAGAGATAGAAGTCGCCGCTGACGCGGATACGGCCTCGCACCACGCCGCCCGTCCAGACGATCAGGCGCCCATTGACCCGCACTTGCCCGGAGATCTCGCCCTGCACCAGCAGGCCGCCGTCAAATTGGAGATCGCCGTTGAGCACCGTGCCCGCCGCCACCCGGTTGACCACGTTCATGGCGATCGGGTCGAGGGTCAGCGTGTCTTGAGGTGTCTTCAGCTCCATAGCCACACGCCCCAGAACACCGCGGTGCCGATCAGCGCCAGCGCACCGGACAAAGCGATCCACAGCGCGTGGCGCTCAAGCGCACGGCGCACGCGGCCAGGGCGCATGCGCGGTTGGCCGACGGGGTCGCAGGCGTGGCTGAGCACGACCCACTCATGCCAGACGCGGCTGAGCCTGGTTTCCCCGGTGACGGGGTTGATCTGCAGGCCCAACGCCTGTGCATTCGGATGTGCCTGTCGCCTGCCCAGCAGCACCGACAACGGGGCTCCCACGATGGTGTGGGTGAAGAAGGCGTCGGTCTCGTCCATGGGGGCGGAGTGTACAGAATGTGTAACTAATGTTTACATCCGGGGTGCGAGGGGCATGACACATGTCACGCCACAGTGCGCGTCCCGTCTCGGATCAGTCCCGATTGTGAGGCAACGACGCGGAGCTCTTGCCGGAGTCCTTCAGTGGGTTGCGTTGCGCCAGCTCGCGCAGGTACTGGTCCACACCAGCGCCTTCTCGCGCCAAAAAGCGGTCCACCGCATCGGCAAAGGCCGGATGTACCAGCCAGTGTGCGCTGGTGGTGCGCACCGGCAGCAGAGCCCGTGCCATCTTGTGTTCGCCTTGGGCGCCGCCCTCGAAGCGCCGGAAACCCTGGTCGATGCACCATTGGATGGGCTGGTAGTAACACGCTTCGAAGTGCAGGCAGTCCACGCGCTCCAGTGCGCCCCAGTAGCGGCCGTAGGCCACGCCGTGTTGGGCGTCCAGGCCGATCAGGCTGCTGGCGATTGGGCGGCCATCGCGTTCGGCGACGAACAGCAGCCAGTGATCGGGCAGGTCGCGGGCGAATCGCGAGAAGGTGTCTCGGCTGAGGTAGGGTGCGTTGCCGTGTTCAAGATAGGTGCGTTCGTAGCAGCGGTAGAAAAAATCCCAGTCTTGCGGCGAGATGGCAGCGCCTTGCGCGTGGCGGAAGACCACACCGGCCTCGGTCACCTTGCGCCGTTCTTGCCGGATCTTCTTGCGTTTGTCCTGCTGCAGGCTGCTCAAAAAGTGATCGAAATCGTCGAACCGGTTCCCTTTGCCGTGCCCATGCGCGTCGGGCGTTCCCTGCGCGTGGTTGTGCCAGTGGAATTGCACAGTGTGGCGCAGCATCAGGCCGGCGTCGGCACAGGCCGCCACATCGTGTTCCTGCAGGAACAGCAGATGCAGTGAAGACAGGTTTTCATCCCGCGCCAGTTGCAGCAGCGCCTGCACCAGCGCCACGCGGGCGGCGTCGTCCACCGCCAGCAGCCTGGCGCCAGGCACGGGCGTGAAGGGCACGGCGACCAGGCCTTTGGGGTAATAGCGCAGCCCGTGTTGCTCGTAAGCGTTGGCCCAGGACCAATCGAACACGTATTCGCCGTAAGAGTGCTGCTTGAAGTAAAGCGGGCAGGCCGCCTGCAGCGTCCCGGCCTGCCACAGCGTCACGAAGCCAGGCTGCCAGCCGGTGTCGGCGGTGGCGCTGCCACTGTCGTGCAGCGCGCACAGGTATTCGTGTCGCATGAATGGGCTGGGATCGGCCTCGCCCGCGAGCAGGGCGTTCCAGGCGGCCGCAGGGATGTCGCCAGGCTGGTCGAACACCCGGATGACATAATCGTTTGACCCTGGCGCGACAGCGCTTACGCTACCAGATGGCTCTGCGCGGACCCCCATTTGTTTCCCTCGTTGTTCCGAATCCATGACGCTCAAAATCAGTGTGGCCCAGCTCAATTTCGTGGTGGGCGACATGGCGGGCAACGCCCGACGCATCGCCCAGGTCGCACGCGAGGCCCAGGCCCGCGGCGTGCGCGTGCTGCTCACGCCCGAACTGGCGCTGTGCGGCTACGCGGCCGAAGACCTGTATCTGCGACCGGCCTTCATCGACGCCTGCGATGATGCGCTCAAAGCGCTGGCGGCCGAGACGGCCAACCTGAAAGACCTGCACATCGTGGTGGGGCATCCGGCCCGGCTGGACGCCTCGGGCCGGCGCGAGCGCAGTGTGTCGGTGGCCAGTCTCTACAACGCGGCCAGCGTGCTGTGCGAAGGCCGCATCACACACGCCTATGCCAAGCGCGAGTTGCCCAACTACCAGGTGTTCGACGAGCGGCGTTATTTCGTGCCGGGTCACCAGCCCTGTGTGTTTGACGTGGCGGGTGACGATGGCCAGTCGGTGCGCCTGGGCCTCTTGATTTGCGAAGACGCCTGGTTTGACGCCACGGCGGCGGACGCCAAGGCCGCTGGCGCTGAGGTGCTGGCGGTCATCAATGCCTCACCGTTCCACACCGGCAAAGGGGGCGAGCGTGAGGCCACCATGCGCGAACGTGCCCGCGCCGTCGGTCTGCCACTGGTTTACGCCCACCTGGTGGGCGGTCAGGATGAGATCGTGTTTGAGGGCCGCAGCTTTGTGCTGAACGCCGACGGCGCGCTCGCCGGCCGAGCCATCAGCTTCGAAGAGGCGAGTTTCGACATCGCCTTCACCCGCGACGGCGCGGGCTGGCACATCACGGCCGAGACCGATCGCGCCCACAGCCAGGAAGCGGACCTCTGGCACGCGCTGGTGCTGGGCGTGCGCGACTACCTGGGCAAGAACGGCTTTCCTGGTGCGCTGCTGGGGCTCTCGGGTGGCATCGATTCGGCCCTGGTGCTGGCCATTGCGGTGGACGCACTGGGCAAGGACCGGGTGCGCGCCGTCATGATGCCGTCGCCCTACACGGCCGACATTTCATGGATCGATGCGCGCGACATGGCTGCGCGCATGGGGGTGCGGTACGACGAGATCGTCATCGCACCCGAGTTCGAGGCCTTCAAGGCTTCGCTGGCGCCGCTGTTTGAAGGCCGGCCCGAAGACACTACCGAAGAAAACCTGCAGGCACGCATCCGCGGCACGTTGTTGATGGCGCTGTCCAACAAGTTCGGCTCCATCGTGCTGACCACCGGCAACAAGAGCGAGATGGCCACCGGCTATTGCACCTTGTACGGCGACATGGCCGGCGGCTTTGCGGTCATCAAGGACGTGGCCAAGACCATGGTGTTCCGCCTGGCGCGCTGGCGCAACGCACACGACCCGTACGGCACCGGCGCGAACCCGATCCCCGAGCGCATCATCACCCGCCCGCCCAGCGCCGAGTTGCGCCCGGACCAGAAAGACCAGGACAGCCTGCCCGAGTACGCGGTGCTGGACGCCATCATCGAGCGCTACATGGAGAACGACCTCAGCCCGGCGCAGATCGTGGCCGAGGGCTTTGCCAAGGCCGATGTGGACAAGGTGGTTCGGTTGATCCGCATCAACGAATACAAGCGCCGCCAGGCGCCGGTCGGCATCCGTGTGACGCACCGCAGCTTCGGCAAAGACTGGCGCTACCCCATCACCAGCCAATACCGCGCCTGAAGGCGTGGGGCCATGCGGCTTGCCAGCCGTCTGGCGCACGACCCTTGGGCATAATCGACGACCCAAGCCACCCGACCCGCACTGGAGACATCTATGAAGCAGATCACCGCCGTCATCAAACCGTTCAAGCTCGAAGAAGTGCGCGAGGCCCTGGCCGAGCAGGGCGTGACCGGTCTGACGGTGACCGAGGTCAAGGGCTTTGGGCGCCAGAAAGGCCACACCGAGCTCTACCGCGGCGCGGAGTACGTGGTCGACTTCCTGCCCAAGGTGAAGGTGGAGGTGGTGGTCAAGACCGACGACGTGGACCGCTGTGTCGACGCCATCATCCGCGCCGCGCGCACCGGCAAGATCGGTGACGGCAAGATCTTCGTGACCCCGGTCGAACGCGTGGTGCGCATCCGCACCGGCGAGCAGGACGAAACCGCGGTCTGACGCGGCTTTCAGGCCTGCACCAGTTCAGATCGCGTCCAGCCTGGGCGAGGGCGAAAAGCCAGCAGCCTGCACCAGGTCTGGCAACAGCCGCAGGGCATCGGTGTCCACACGCACTAGGTCCATCTGCCAGTCGCCCATGAACTGCTGTTCCACCGTGCTGTGCAGGAACTGCAGCAGCCCATCGTAATAGCCACCGAGGTTGAGCAGGCCAACCGGCTTGTCGTGATAGCCCAGCTGGCGCCAGGTCCAGACCTCGAAGAACTCTTCAAACGTGCCGATGCCCCCTGGCAGCGCGAGAAATGCGTCGGCATGTTCGGCCATCAGCCGTTTGCGTTCGTGCATGGTGTCCACCACGTGCAGCTCGGTGCAGTTGTGGTTGGCCCACTCTTTTTCAACGAGCGCTCTGGGGATGACACCGACCACCCGGCCTCCCGCGTCCTGGGTGGCCTGTGCGACGGTGCCCATCAGCCCGTTGCAGCCGCCGCCGTAGACCAGCTGGCCACCGTGCTGCCCAATCCATTGCCCGACCTGTCGTGCTGCTTCGGTGTAGTGTGGCTGGGCGCCTGGGCGGGAACCGCAGTAGACGCAAACGGAAAATGCAGGGGTCATGTCCGGCAAACTTGGGATGGTTTCAACTCAGGCGAGACCAGAGGGCTGCGCCCCAGATGCCAGCGCACACCAGCAGGCTCAGCAGCACCGCTGCGCTGCCCATGTCCTTGGCGCGCTTGGACAGGTCGTGCCACTCGTGGCCGATGCGGTCGATGGCGCTTTCCACGCCGGTGTTGAGCAACTCCACCACCATGACCATGATCACCGAGCCAGCCAGCAAAGCGACTTCCACCCAGCTCTGACCGAGCCAGAATGCCAGCGGCAGCATCGCCATGGCGGCGATCGCTTCCTGCCGGAAGGCAGTTTCGCCCCAACCGGCTCGCAACCCAGCCAGTGAATAGCCGAAGGCGTGCACCATGCGGGAAAGTCCGGCGCGTTGCTTCTGGGCGTTGACGGGTTCGCGGGGGGTCATGGATGCCAGAACTTTCTGCGCTTGGGGGGCTCGGCGGGTTTGTGGTGCACCAGTCGTGTGCCGGCCAAGGCATCGTGCAGGAACTGGCGTTGCGGGTGGAAGCGTGACAAGGTGGCCCAGATGGCGACCCAGCCGATCACGATCACCGCCAGCTCGCCACCGGGCAGGCCGTACAGCCCGCCCACCGCCAGCGGTGGCAGGAACCACAGCCACGAAAGCGTGTAGCGCAACAGGGCGCGCGGCTGTGTCAGGGCCGCACCGTGGCGGTCCACCACCCGGATGTGCCATGTCTTCATCGCCAGCGTTTGGCCTTTGGCCCAAAGCCAGGTGAAGTAGATGCCGAACACCACGAACAAAAAAGCTTGCTGCAGGTGTCGGTTGTCCAGTGCGTTGCGCGTCTGGGTGAGGGTGGAAAACAGGTAGCCCGAAATGAACACGACGCCGAACATGAGCATGCCCTCGTACAGCCAGCAGGCCATGCGGCGAGCGATCGGGGGGGCAGTGAGCGGGTCTGGCGTGGGCGCCTGTGCGGCGGCTGTGGGCGGTGTGGCGGTCATATCGGGCGTCTGCAAAGGCGCCGAATTGTCGCATTGAGGCGAAGTCGACCCGATTTCCATCGGTCGGCCTGCCCAGATTCATGCCGCAGTGCAATAATGTAGGGCTGCGATTCAAAAAAGCAAACGGGTCTAGGTCCGGCGGGGTATGTGTCCGCTCATGTCCTTTGGCCTCAAGTTCCGACGCCGCCTCACAAGGGTGGGTGAAGGAGCACCCAAGGTATTTCGTCAGAGAAATTCTCGAAAGGTTCATCATGGAAATCACCAAGGCCGAAATGGCTTCTGCGGCCGCTGCTGCAACCCCATCCCCCGCTCCCGAACAGCTCAACGGCGCCGAGATCATGGTCCGCGCCCTGCAGGCCGAAGGTGTCAAGTACATCTGGGGCTACCCGGGCGGTGCGGTGCTCTACATCTACGATGCCCTGTACAAACAGGACACCATGCAGCATGTGCTGGTCCGCCACGAGCAGGCGGCGGTGCACGCTGCAGACGGCTACGCCCGTGCCACCGGTGACGTCGGCGTGGCCCTCGTCACTTCGGGCCCTGGCGTGACCAATGCCATCACCGGCATCGCCACAGCCTACACCGACAGCATTCCGATGGTCATCATCACCGGCCAGGTGCCGTCGGCCGCCATCGGCTCGGACGCCTTCCAGGAGTGCGACACCGTCGGCATCACGCGACCCGTTGTCAAACACAACTTCCTGGTGAAGGATGTGCGCGACATGGCCATGGTGATGAAGAAGGCCTTCCACATCGCGCGCACGGGCCGTCCAGGCCCGGTGGTGGTGGACATTCCCAAGGACATTTCGTTCAACAAAACCGCCTGGACGGGGTATCCCGAGACGGTCGAAATGCGCTCGTACAACCCGGTCCGCAAGGGCCACGGTGGCCAGATTCGCAAGGCCCTGCAGCTGTTGCTGGCGGCCAAGCGTCCGTACATCTACACCGGTGGCGGCGTGTTGCTGGGCAACGCCGTGCCCGAACTGCGCACGTTGGTGGACCTGCTGGGCTACCCCGTGACCCACACGCTGATGGGCTTGGGCGCCTATCCGGCGACCGATCGCAAGTTCCTGGGCATGCTGGGCATGCACGGCACGGTCGAAGCCAACCACACCATGCAGAACTGCGACGTGCTACTGGCCGTGGGTGCGCGATTTGACGACCGTGTGATCGGCAATCCCAAGCACTTCGCGTCCGTGGAACGCAAGATCATCCACATCGACATCGATCCGTCGAGCATCGCCAAGCGCGTCAAGGTCGACGTGCCCATCGTCGGCGACGTCAAGGACGTGCTGACCGAGCTGATCAACATGATCAAGGAAGGCCAGGTCAAGCCCGACGAGAAGGCGCTGTCGTCCTGGTGGGAAACGATCGAAGGCTGGCGCTCGCGCGACTGCCTGCGCTTCGACCGCGCCAACACCCAGGTCATCAAGCCGCAGATGGTGGTGGAGCAGCTGTGGAACCTGACCAAGGACGACGACTGCTACATCACGTCCGACGTGGGGCAGCACCAGATGTTCGCCGCGCAGTTCTACAAGTTCAACGAGCCGCGCCGCTGGATCAATTCCGGCGGTCTGGGCACGATGGGTGTGGGCTTGCCCTATGCCATGGGCATCAAGCTGGCCAAACCGGATGCCGATTGCTGGTGCGTCACCGGTGAGGGATCCATCCAGATGAACATCCAGGAGCTGTCCACCTGCCAGCAGTACGGCACGCCGGTCAAGATCCTGGCGCTGAACAACCGCTACCTGGGCATGGTGCGCCAGTGGCAGGAACTGATCTATCAGGGCCGCTACAGCCACAGCTACATGGACGCGCTGCCGAACTTCGTGAAACTCGCCGAGGCCTACGGCCACGTCGGCATGCTGGTCGAGCGTCCGCAAGAGGTGGAGGCTGCTCTGCGCGAGGCGCGCGCCATCAAGGACCGCTGCGTCTTCATCGACGTCCGCACCGACCCGACGGAGAACGTCTGGCCGATGGTGGAAGCCGGCAAGGGCATCACCGAAATGCTGCTGGGCTCCGAAGAGCTCTGATCTCCTGTCAGGCTTTCGATCGGGGTGTTGAGCGCGTGCGCGCAAAACGCTCTGAGTTGAACGACTGATCCTCCCTTCGACGAATCTATTTGCAGCCAAGCCTGCGCATTACCGTGCGCAGGGGAGGGCTCAGAAAAGAGGAATCTTCATCATGAAACACATCATCGCTGTCCTCCTTGAGAACGAAGCCGGGGCGCTCTCACGCGTTGTCGGCCTGTTCTCGGCCCGTGGATACAACATCGAGTCGCTCACCGTCGCGCCGACCGAAGACCCGTCTCTCTCTCGCATGACCATCCAGACCACCGGTTCTGATGACGTCATCGAACAGATCACCAAGCACCTGAACCGCCTGATCGAAGTCGTGAAGGTGGTGGACCTGACCGAGGGCGCTTACACCGAACGTGAACTGATGCTAGTGAAGGTGCGCGCGGTGGGCAAGGAGCGTGAGGAGATGAAGCGCATGGCCGACATCTTCCGCGGCCGCATCATCGACGTGACCGAGAAGAGCTACACCATCGAACTCACCGGTGACCAGGGCAAGAACGATGCGTTCCTGGACGCCATCGATCGCAGCGCCATCCTCGAGACCGTGCGCACCGGTGCCTGCGGCATCGGTCGTGGCGAGCGCATCCTGCGCGTTTAAGATTGCAGGTTTTTCGGGCTCAGCCGAACCGCCGTTCGGGCTGGGCCTGTCGAGGGCCTTCGACGGGCTCATGTACGAACGGCACACCAATACCCCAAAAGAGGAATGACCATGAAAGTTTTCTACGACAAAGACTGTGACCTGAGCCTGATCAAAGGCAAGACGGTCGCGATCATCGGCTACGGCTCGCAAGGCCATGCCCACGCCCAGAACCTGAACGACAGCGGCGTGAAGGTCGTGGTCGGTCTGCGCAAGGGTGGCGCATCGTGGGACAAGGTCGGCAAGGCCGGCCTGACCGTGATGGAAGTCAACGACGCCGTGAAGGCCGCTGATGTGGTCATGATCCTGTTGCCCGACGAGCAGATTGCCGAGGTCTACACCAACAACGTGGCCCTCAACATCAAGCAGGGCGCTTCGCTGGTGTTCGCTCACGGTTTCAACGTGCACTACAACCAGGTCGTGCCCCGCGCCGATCTGGATGTGTGGATGGTCGCGCCCAAGGCCCCTGGCCACACCGTGCGCAACACCTACACCCAGGGTGGCGGCGTGCCCCACCTGATCGCCGTGCACCAGGACAAGTCCGGCAAGGCCCGTGACCTTGCTCTGAGCTACGCCATGGCCAACGGTGGTGGCAAGGCCGGCATCATCGAGACCAACTTCAAGGAAGAGACCGAGACCGACCTGTTCGGCGAGCAGGCCGTGCTGTGCGGCGGCGCTGTCGAGCTGATCAAGATGGGCTACGAGACTCTGGTTGAAGCCGGCTACGCTCCCGAGATGGCCTACTTCGAGTGCCTGCACGAGCTCAAGCTGATCGTCGACCTGATCTACGAAGGCGGCATCGCCAACATGAACTACTCGATCTCCAACAACGCGGAGTTCGGTGAGTACGTGACCGGTCCGGAAGTGATCAACGAAGAGTCGCGCAAGGCCATGCGCAACGCTCTCAAGCGCATCCAGAACGGCGACTACGCCAAGATGTTCATCCAGGAAGGTCGCCTGAACTACCCGAGCATGACCGCCCGCCGCCGCAACACCGCCGATCACCAGATCGAAGTGGTGGGTGCGCAGCTGCGGGCCATGATGCCCTGGATCGCCAAGAACAAGCTGGTTGACCAGACCCGCAACTGATCGTCACGGCGTTCAAGAGCCAGCAAAGGCCACTTCGGTGGCCTTTGTCGTTTCTGCCGGCTTGCCACTGACTTACACTGACTGCATTGCCCGACGGGCCTCACACGGTTTCACATGCAAGACGGTAACGAACCCATCCAGGACAGCGGGCAGGAGCCCCCCAAGCGCAGCAAGGGCATCTACATGTTGCCCAACATGATCACCTTGGCAGCCTTGTTCGGCGGCTTCTACGCCATCGTCATGGCCATGAACGGCCGCTTTGATCTGGCGACCCTCGGCATCTTTGC
>CALRYD010000078.1:0-12157 GCA_943372305.1 Hydrogenophaga intermedia
GCGCCGCCACCGGTGGAGATGTAGCCCACGTCCTTCTCGATGCCGTACTTGGCGATGGCGGCCAGCGTGTCGCCACCGCCGGCGATGCTGAAGGCGCTGCTCTCGGCGATCGCGTGCGCGATCACCTTGGTGCCGTTCTCGAACGCCGCGAACTCGAACACGCCCACCGGGCCGTTCCAGACGATGGTGCCGGCCTGCTTGAGCTGCTCGGCCAGCTTCGCAGCGGTCTTGGGACCGATGTCCAGGATCAGGTCGTCGTCGGCCACGCCGGTGGCGGCCTTGACAGTGGCCTCGGCGTCGGCGCTGAAGGCCTTGGCGCAGACCACGTCTTCGGGAATCGGCACCGCCGCACCGCGCGCCTTCATCGCCGCGATCACCGCCGTGGCTTCGCCCAGCAGGTCCGGCTCGGCCAGGCTCTTGCCGATCTTCAGACCGGCCGCGAGCATGAAGGTGTTGGCGATGCCGCCGCCGACGATCAGGCCGTCCACGTTCTTGGCCAGGGCCTGCAGGATGGTCAGCTTGGTGCTGACTTTGCTACCAGCGACGATGGCGATAAGGGGACGCTTCGGGTTCGCGAGCGCTTTGGAAATCGCGTCCATCTCGGCGGCCAGCAGCGGGCCAGCGCAGGCGATGGGCGCGGTCTCGGCGATGCCGTAGGTACTGCCTTCGGCGCGATGCGCGGTGCCGAAGGCGTCGTGCACGAAGATGTCGCACAGCTGGCCGAGCTTGGCGGCCAGCTCGGGCTTGTTCTTCTTCTCGCCCACGTTCAGGCGGCAGTTCTCCAACATGACCAGCTCACCGGGGGCGACGGAGAAGTCGCCATCGACCCAGTTGGCCACCACCGGGATGGTGCGGCCCATGAGCTCGCCCATGCGGGCGGCCACCGGGGCCAGCGAGTCTTCGGGCTTGAACTCGCCTTCGGTCGGGCGGCCCAGGTGCGAAGTCACCATGACGGCCGCACCGGCGTCCAGCGCCATCTGGATGGCCGGGATGCTGGCGCGGATGCGCGTGTCTTCGGTGATCTCGCCGGCGTCGTCCAGCGGGACGTTCAGGTCAGACCGGATGAAGACGCGTTTGCCGCGGGCGAAGCCGCTGGCACACACATCGCTGAATCGCAGGAATTTCATCTCGGGCTCCCGGATCAGTTGCGGCCGACGTGCTGCACGAAGCGCATCATGTTGCAGGTGTAACCGTACTCGTTGTCGTACCAGGCCACGACCTTGACGAAGGTCTTGTCCAGCGCGATGCCGGCATCGGCGTCGAAGATCGACGGCATGGAGCAGCCGCGGAAGTCGGTCGAGACCACCTTGTCGCTGGTGTAGCCCAGCACGCCCTTGAGCGCACCTTCCGACGCGGACCTCATGGCCTTGCAGATGTCGTCGTAGCTGGCTTCGGTGTTCAGCTCCACCGTCAGGTCCACCACCGACACGTCGGAGGTCGGCACGCGGAAGGCCATGCCAGTCAGCTTCTTGTTCAGCTCGGGCAGCACCACGCCCACCGCCTTGGCGGCGCCGGTACTGCTGGGAATGATGTTTTCCAGGATGCCGCGACCGCCGCGCCAGTCCTTGTGGGACGGGCCGTCCACGGTCTTCTGCGTCGCGGTGGCCGCGTGCACGGTGGTCATAAGGCCACGCTTGATGCCAAAGCTGTCGTTGAGCACCTTGGCCACCGGAGCCAGGCAGTTGGTGGTGCACGACGCGGCGGACACGATGTCCTCGCCCGCGTACTTGGCGTGGTTCACGCCGTAGACGAACATGGGCGTGTCGTCCTTGGATGGGGCCGACTGCACCACCTTCTTGGCGCCAGCGTCGATGTGCTTCTGGCAGGTGTCATGGGTCAGGAAGAACCCGGTGCACTCGATCACCAGGTCGGTACCCACATCACCCCATTTGAGGTTGGCAGGGTCTTTCTCCGCGGTCAGGCGGATCGTCCTGCCGTTGACCACGAGGTGACCGCCTTCGACGCTCACCGAGCCCTTGAAGCGGCCGTGCACCGAGTCGTACTGCAGCATGTAGGCCAGGTACTCGGGATCGAGCAGGTCGTTGATGGCAACGACCTCGATGTCCTTGAATTCGGCTTCCTGCGCGAGCGCACGGAACACCATGCGGCCGATGCGACCGAAACCGTTGATGCCGATCTTGAGGGTCATGTGAACGTCTCCAGAGATAGAAAAATAGGGCCAATAGAAAAGGCGTTCAGGCACCGGCCGCGGCGGTGCGGACCGGCAGCTGGGTGGTCAACGCCGAAAAGTCGGGGATCACCCGGTCGGGGTGGCAGGACTCTATGGGCTGGCCCATGTTGTATCCGTACGGCAGCGCCCAGACGGTGATGCCGGCGTTGCGCGCCGTGGCCACGTCGATGGACGAGTCGCCCACGAACAGGGCGCGATCGCTGCTCACGCCGAATTGCTGGAGGCACTCGACGATGCCGGCCGGATTGGGCTTCTTGACCGGCAAGCTGTCACCGCTGATCACGCGGTCGAACAGGGGCGCCAGCTGGTGCGCGTCCAGCACGACCCGGGTGTAGCGCCCCTCCTTGTTGGTCATCACGACCAGCTTCACGCCCTGGGCGCGCAAAGCCTGCAGGGTTTCGCGCACCTGCGGATACAGGTGGCTGCGGGTGCCGCAGCGCTGCTCGTAGTGCACGCCGAACGCGGCTTCGATCTGCGGGAAGTCCGCGGCCGCCTGCACCACCTCCACCGTCGTGCGGCCGACCTCGGCCAGCGCCTGGATCAGCAGCGTGCGCGTGCCGTGACCGATCCAGTCATTCACCTGCTGCTGGGTCACTTGCGGCCGGCCAAACTGCACCAGCGTGTCGTTGACCGCGTCTGCGATCTCCGGCGCGGTCTCGATCAGCGTGCCGTCGAGGTCGAACAGGATCAGGTCGTAGGGATGGCAAGCGGTCACGTCAAACACCTCAATAGAAGGAACACGTTTCGAGAGAAGGGCAGCCCGTCCAGAGCGCCGTGGAACTGGCTTCGCCAGGCCGCAGGCGCTGCCCCTGGAGGGGCGGAGCGCAGCGACGGGGGTGGACCTACTTCACCAGGGTGCGCACGGCGTCGCACACGCGGGCGCTGGTGATGCCGAAGTGCTGGTACAGGTCCTTGGCCGGGGCCGACTCGCCAAAAGTGGCGATGCCCACCACCACACCGGTGCGGCCCACGTACTTGCGCCAGAAGTCCGGGTGCGCAGCCTCCACCGCCACAGTGGGCAGCGACAGCGGCAGCACCATGTCCTGGTAGGCCTCGGGCTGGCGGTCGAACACATTGCTGCTGGGCATGGACACCACGCGGGTGCTGATGCCTTCCGCGGCCAGCGCAGCGTGGGCCTCCATGGCCAGCGAAGTCTCGGAACCCGTGGCCAGGATCACAGCCTTGGGGCTCGCGCCCTCGGCCAGCACATAGCCGCCCTTGCGGATTTTCTCGGCCATGGTCGCATCGCTCAGGCGCGGCAGGTTCTGGCGCGAAAGGCACAGCGCGCTCGGCCCGTCCTTGCGCTCGATGGCGCAGGCCCAGGCCACCGCCGTCTCCAGCCCATCGGCCGGGCGCCACACGTCCAGCCCGGGGATGATGCGCAGGCTGGGCACGTGCTCGACGCTCTGGTGCGTCGGCCCGTCTTCGCCCAGACCGATGGAGTCGTGCGTGAAGACGTGGATCACGCGCTGCTTCATCAGCGCGGCCATGCGGATCGCGTTGCGGCTGTAGTCGCTGAAGGTGAGGAAGGTGCCGCCGTAGGGGATGTAGCCGCCGTGCAGGGCGATGCCGTTCATGATCGCGGCCATGCCGAACTCGCGCACACCGTAGCTCAGGTGGTTGCCCCAGGCAAAGACGCCCTCGCTGTTCGGCCCGGCCTTCACGCAACCCTTGAAATTGGTGAGGTTGGAGCCGGTGAGGTCGGCACTGCCGCCAAAGAACTCGGGCACAAGCGGCGCCAGCACGTCCAGCGCGTTCTGGCTGGACTTGCGGGTCGCGAACGCATCGGCCTTGGCGGCGATGGCTTCCAGCACCTCGGGAAGCTTCTCGGCAAACGCGGGCAACAGGTCGCCGGCCATGCGGCGCTGAAACTCGGCCGCTTCCAGCGGGTACTGCGCGCGGTAGGCGTCAAAGCGCTGCTGCCACGCCCGCTCGGCCGCGGCGCCGCGGTCCGTCGCGTTCCAGGCGGCGGCCACATCGGCCGGGATCTCGAACGGCGCAGCCGTCCAGCCCAGCTCGGCGCGGGTGGCCGCCACTTCGGCCGCGCCCAGCGCGGCGCCGTGCACGTCGTGCGTGCCGGCCTTGTTGGGCGAGCCCATGCCGATCACGGTCTGGCAGCAGATCAGCGTGGGCTTGCCGTCGGCGCGCGCGCCCTGCTGCTTCGCGTCCACCAGCGCGGCCTCGACGGCGGCCGGGTTGTGACCGTCCACATTGGGGATCACGTGCCAGCCGTAGGCCTCGAATCGCTTGGGCGTGTCGTCGGTGAACCAGCCTTCGACATGGCCGTCGATGGAAATGCCGTTGTCGTCGTAGAACGCCACCAGCTTGGACAGGCGCAGCGTGCCGGCCAGCGCGCAGGCCTCGTGGCTGATGCCTTCCATCATGCAGCCGTCGCCCAGGAAGGCGTAGGTGTGGTGGTCGACGATGTGGTGCGTACCGTCTTCGTCTTCGCGGTTGAATTCCTGCGCGAGCAGCTTCTCGGCCAGCGCCATGCCCACCGCGTTGGTGATGCCCTGGCCCAGCGGGCCGGTGGTGGTTTCCACGCCGGGGGTGATGCCCACCTCGGGGTGGCCGGCGGTCTTGCTGTGCAGCTGGCGGAAGTTCTTCAGCTCCTCCATCGGCAGGTCGTAGCCGGTGAGGTGCAGCAGCGCGTAGATCAGCATCGAGCCGTGGCCGTTGGACAGCACGAAGCGGTCGCGGTCGGGCCAGTGCGGGTTGGCCGGGTTGTGCTTGAGGTGGCGGTTCCACAGCACCTCTGCTATGTCGGCCATACCCATGGGCGCGCCGGGGTGCCCCGACTTGGCCTTCTCCACCGCATCCACAGCGAGCATGCGGATGGCATTGGCCATCGAGCGGGCGAGTTCAGGCGAAGGGTTCTGCATACAGCGTCCTGAAAAAAGAGAGAGGGAGAGAGAAAGCGAAGGCCAGAGAGGAGGAGCCCCTCCAGAACGCGGTGGAACCGGCTCCGCCGGGCCACTCGCGTTGCCCCCCAGTGGGGGGTGACGCACCGCCGGTGCGGCGCGGGGGGCGTCAAAAAGTGGCGCGCTTGCGCCGTTCCATCATTCGCCAGATGAAGGGCGTGAAGATCAGCTGCATGGCGATCTCCATCTTCCCGCCCGGCACCACGATGGTGTTGGCGCGGCTCATCCACGAGCCGTTGATCATGGACATCAGGTACTGGAAGTCGATGCCCTTGGGCTTGGCAAAGCGGATCACCACCATGCTCTCGTCGGCGCTGGGGATGTCGCGCGCGATGAAGGGGTTGGACGTGTCCACCACCGGGATGCGCTGGAAGTTCACGTGGGTCAGGCCGAACTGCGGGACGATGTAGTTCACGTAGTCGGGCATGCGGCGCAGGATGGTGTCCACCACCGCTTCCTGGCTGTAGCCGCGCTGGGTCTTGTCGCGGATCAGCTTCTGGATCCACTCCAGGTTGATCGAGGGCACGACGCCGATCAGCAGGTCCGGGTACTGTGCAATGTCCACGGTGTCGGTCTTCACCGCGCCGTGCAGGCCTTCGTAAAACAGCAGGTCGGTGCCGGCGGGAATCTCTTCCCACGGCGTGAAAGTGCCAGGGTCCTGTTTGTAGGGTGCAGCCTCTTCGGCGTTGTGCAGGTACTTGCGGCACTTGCCGGTGCCGTCGATGGCGTACTGGCGGAACAGCGCTTCGATCTCGGGGAACAGGTTGCCGTCGGCGCCGAAGTGGCTGAAGTGGCGGTTGCCCTTGGCCTCTTCGTCGGCCATGAGCTTCTTCATGGCCTTGCGTTCGTAGCGGTGGAAGCTGTCGCCTTCGATGACCGCAGCCGTCAGTTCTTCGCGGCGGAAGATGTTCTGGAAGGTGCGAGTCACCGTGGAGGTGCCCGCGCCGCTGGAACCTGTGATCGCAATGATGGGATGGCGTTCAGACATTTGTATCTCCAAAAAACAAAGCAATTCGACCGAGGGGGAGTCCAACCAAGGGCACCGCGGAACCGGCTTTGCCGGGCCGCCAGTGCCGCCCCCTTGAGGGGGTGACGCCGCAGGCGGCGCGGGGGTGGACCTCGGCCTCAATCGCGGAAAAGGGAACGCTCGGCGAACAGCGGGTTGTCGTCCTTGTAGGCGGCCGGTTCGCGGTGGTAGCGCTCGATGCGCTCGACCTCGTTCTTGCTACCGAACACCAGGCCGATGCGCTGGTGCAGCGCGGTGGGCTGCACGGTGAGCATGGGTTCGCGGCCGGTGCTGGCGCGGCCACCGGCCTGCTCGATGATCATGCCCACCGGGTTGGCTTCGTACAGCAGGCGCAGGCGGCCGTGCTTGCTGGTGTCCTTGGTGTCGCGCGGGTACATGAAGATGCCGCCGCGCATGAGGATGCGGTGCGCCTCGGCCACCATGGACGCGATCCAGCGCATGTTGAAGTCCTTGCCGCGCGGTCCGGTCTTGCCGGCCAGGCACTCGTCCACATAGCGCTTGACGGGCGCTTCCCAGAAGCGCGTGTTCGAAGCGTTGATGGCGAACTCGTGCGTGTCTTCGGGGATCTGCAGTTTGGGGTGCGTGAGCATGAACTGGCCCAGGTTCGGGTCCAGCGTGAAACCGGCCACGCCGTTGCCCACCGTGAGCACCAGCATGGTGGTGGGGCCGTAGAGCGCATAGCCCGCAGCCAGCTGCCGGGTGCCGGGCTGCAGGAAGTCGGCCTCCACCACGTCGCGGCCGGAGTCGATCACGTCCTGCGGCGCCCGCAACACGCTGAAAATGCTGCCCACGGTCACGTTCACGTCGATGTTGCTCGAACCGTCCAGCGGGTCGAACACCAGCAGGTACTTGCCGCGCTGCAGGGTGGCCGGGATCTGGTACGGGTGGTCCATCTCTTCGGACGCCATGCCCGCCAGGTGACCACCCCACTCGGTCATCTGGGTGAAATATTCGTTGCTGATGACGTCCAGCTTTTTCTGCTCTTCGCCCTGCACGTTCACGCCGGTGGCGACGTCCTGGGTCGGGTTGCCCAGCACGCTGCCGAGCTCGCCAAAGGCCACCGTGCGCGCGATGGCCTTGCAGGCCAGGGCCACGTCGAGCAGCAGGGCATTGAAGTCGCCGCTGGCGCCGGGGAAACGGCGGCGTTGTTCGATCAGGTACTGCGTGAGGGTGAAGCGGCGGCGCGTGGTCATCGGAAGCTTTCGGAGGTTTCAGGAATTCGAGGCTTGCGCAGCGGTTCTCAGCGCCGGGCCGCCCCAAGCTGAGAACGCGCCCCCTCGGGGGGCAGCGACTCGCGAAGCGACGGAGCGTGGGGGCTTGCTCCCTGGCGCAGCTGGCGCATCACGTTGCGGTAGCCGCCGTCGTTGTCGGGCGCGCCGAACACGGCGCTGCCGGCCACCAGGGTGTCGGCACCTGCGGCCACGATCTCGGCGATGTTGTCCACCTTCACGCCACCGTCCACTTCGAGCCAGATCTCGCCGCCGTGCGCGGCGGTGTGGCGGTCGATGCGCCCGCGCGCGTCGCGCAGCTTGTCCAGCGTGGACGGGATGAACTTCTGCCCGCCAAAGCCCGGGTTCACGCTCATGAGCAACACCAGGTCCAGCTTGTCCATCACGTGATCCATCAACGTCAGTGGCGTGGCCGGGTTGAACACCAGGCCGGCCTTGCAGCCGTGGTCGCGGATCAGCTGCAGCGTGCGGTCCACATGGCGGCTGGCTTCGGGGTGGAAGCTGATGAGGTTGGCGCCCGCCTTGGCAAACAGCGGGATCAGCGCGTCCACCGGCTCCACCATCAGGTGCACGTCGATGCCGATCTTCACGTGCGGGCGGATCGCTTCGCACACCAGCGGGCCGATGGTGAGGTTGGGCACATAGTGGTTGTCCATCACGTCGAAGTGCACCAGGTCGGCCCCGGCGGCCTCGATGGCGCGCACCTCTTCACCCAGGCGGGCGAAGTCGGCGGACAGGATGGACGGGGCGATGCGGATGGTCATGAGGTGCCTGGGAAGTGATGGGAGAGACCGGGACTAGCGGTTGTGCCATTCCTTGAGCCGCGCCACGGTGATGCCGCTCAGATCAGGCACCACACGCAGCGCGCCGGTGAAGTCGTGGTGGGCGGTGAAGCTGTTGGGCGTGATCACGGTGTGCAGCCCCGCGGCGCGGGCGGCGCGCAGGCCGTTGGACGAGTCTTCAAACGCCACGCAATCCGCCGCGCGCAGGCCCAGATCGGCCAGCACCTTCATGTAGACCTGCGGGTTGGGCTTCTTGACCGGTGCGTTGCTCGCGTCGCCAATGGCCAGGAAGTGGCTGCGCCAGTCCGGCCCGATGGCTGTGCGCAGCAGCGCCGCGATGTTCACCGGCGAGGTGGTGGTGGCAATGGCCAGCTGCAGGCCAGCGCGGCGCGCGTCGTTCATGAGCGCCAGCACGCCGGGGCGCAGGTGCACCGCACCGTTGTTGACCGCGTTCTCGTAGTACGCGGTCTTGATCTCGTGCAGGCGCTGGACGGTGTCGTTCAGCGCGCCGGCGCCCACCTCGGTCATCGCCGGGTCCACCGTGCGCCAATAGTGGGCCATGCGCTCCTTGCCGCCAGAAATGTCGAGCAAGCGGGTGTACAGCGGCACGTCCCAGTGCCAGTCCAGCCCCTCTTGCCGGAAGGCGTGGTTGAAGGCTTCGAGGTGCACGCTTTCCGTGTCCGCCAGGGTGCCATCGACATCAAAAATCAGGGCGCTGAGCATGGGGTTGGACCGCGGTGATGAGGGCTGAAAACACCCCTGAACAGGGCGATGAATGGACTATAGGCACGCACTTAAGTAAGGTAAATTCACATTTACTTCGATATCCGTTAAGCAATAACTGAATGAAGAACGCCACTTTCCGCCAACTCAGGGTTTTCACCGAGGTCGCCCGGCACCTGAGTTTTGCCCGCGCGGCCGAGGTGCTGCACCTCACCCCGCCGGCCGTGACCATGCAGGTGAAAGAGCTGGAAGGCCACGTCGGCCTGCCGCTGTTTGAACGCACCGGCCGCCAGGTCGCCCTGACCACGGCGGGCGAATACATGCTGGTCTACGCCCGCAAGGTGCTGGCCACCCTGAAAGACGCCGAAGACGCCGCCGCGCGCCTGAAACAGGTGGAGGCCGGGCAGCTCACCATCGGCATGGTCAGCACGGCCAAATACTTCCTGCCGCGCCTGCTGGCCGAGTTCCAGCGCGAACACGCCGGCGTGGAACTGCGCCTGGCCGTGGGCAACCGCGAACAGCTGGTCAAGATGCTGCACAACAACGAGGTGGACATCGCCGTCATGGGCCGCCCGCCCAAAGAGCTGGCCACTCGCGCCGAACCCTTTGCCGCCCACCCGCACGTGTTCGTCGCCGCAACCGACCACCCCCTGCTCAAGATCGGCCACCCCACGGTGGAATCGCTGCGGCCCTACGGCTTCATCCTGCGCGAGCCCGGCTCGGGTACGCGCGCGGCGATGGAGAAATTCCTGGAAAAATCCCGCATGGAACCGCGCGTGGTCATGGAAATGACCAGCAACGAAACCATCAAGCAGGCCGTGATGGCCGGCATGGGTATCAGCTTCCTGTCGCTGCACACGCTGGGCCTGGAACTCGAACACCAGCTCATCGCCACCCTCGACGTCGAGGGCGCGCCCGTGCTGCGCGCCTGGAACCTGGTGCACACCCTGTCCAAACTGCTCTCGCCGGCGGCCGAGGCCTTCCGCTACTTCATGCTCGAACGCGCCGAGAGCTTCCTGGCCGACAACTACGGGGCCTTGCTCAAACTGCCGCCCGCCAACACCATCAGCTCCTGAACACCGCCATGAACACCACCCCCGCCCAGGACACCGACGAACGCCTCACGCGGCTGGAAATCCAGCTCGCCTACGCCGAAGACCTGCTCGACACCCTCAACACCCTGGTTGCCAAGCAGCAGGACCAGATCACCCTGCTGCTGCGCGAAGTGGGCCAGCTGCGCCGCCAGCGCGAAGACGACGCACCCGGCGGCTTTCGCAGCCTGCGCGACGAACTGCCGCCGCACTACTGAGCACCTATTCTGAGGAGCCCACCATGTCGCTCGCCCTCTATGGTCACCCCTTCTCGTCGTACACACAGAAGGTGCTGATCGCGCTGACCGAAAACGCCACCCCGTTTGAATTCCGCATGATCGACCCGGACCACCCGCAGCACGTGGCCGAGTGGTTGCAGCGCTGGCCGCTGCGCAAGTTCCCGCTGCTGCTGGACGGCGACCGCCAGGTGGTGGAAACCAGCGTCATCGTCGAATACCTGCAACTGGCCCACCCCGGCCCGGTGCCGCTGCTGCCGGCCGACCCCATGGCCGCGCTCGACGTCCGCTTCATGGACCGCTTCTTCGACCTGCACGTCATGAACGCCATGCAGCTGGCGGTGGACGGCGCCCTGACCGGCGACCCGGTCAAACGCGCCGACGGCCTGAGCCTGGCGGTGGACAAACTCGAACGCGCCTACGTCTGGCTAGAAGAGCGGCTGGCCGGCCACACCTGGGCCTGCGGCGAGACCTTCACCCTGGCCGACTGCGCCGCGGCGCCGGCGCTGTTCTACGCGGACTGGACGCACCGCATAGCCGAGCAGTACCCCGTGCTGCGTGCCTACCGCAGCCGCCTGCTGGGCCGGCCGTCTGTTGCGCGCGCGGTGGAAGGTGGCCGACCGTTCCGGCACGTGTTCCCGCTCGGAGCGCCGGAACGGGATTGAGGTGGGTTGGGCTGGTCTCGGCCAATTGCGAACTTTGTTCAGCCGGCAAAACGTTCGCTCAACGTTCGAGTTAACGGGCGCCGTCAGGCATCCGGTTGAATGAGGGGTTAGCCGCCTCGGCCGCAACAAGGCGCAATGCTGAAAGAAAGCCAACCATCTCTTCAGGGTGATAACGAAACCTTGCTTCTTCTATAGGCGCCCCTTTGGAAACCCAAGCATCACCGATGGTTGAGTATTCCTCTTCGGATAGCGTCGCATATCGCTCCCACGGGTAGCGCAATGCAACGAAGTTTTGCCCCCACTCTTTAAGAACCAACTCATGATTTGTGGCCAAAGCAGAAGGCCCGACTCGCTCGCCAGCCATGGCTAGCAATCTTGCTTGGAGGTTCTGAGGTAGCTCACCAAACAACTTCTCATACTCATGCCCCCAGGCTGGCTTGCTGAGGGTGAACTCGTAAACGATCTTGAGTAAAAGCTCCAAGCCCAAAAGCTTGAGCAAATAAGCTGAATCAGTTCTCTCGCCAAGCGAAACTGCTTGGGACAGTCTTTCGGCATCGTTGAGTCGCTATAACGCTTCCTGATGCATGAGCCTGAGTTTCAGCTTGTTCATGAGGGTTGGCTAACGCCAAGGTTAACCGGCGGCAATGCGAAGCATTGACGTCCGAGTTGAACCTACAGTTAGGCTTGTGCACGCAGACAGAGCAGGGCGAGCGACCTTGGCCTGAAAATCTGCACAGCTGCTTAACGATTGCATTGGCTGGCCTCCGATTGTATTTTGGCTGCTGATAGTTTAGGCCATTGTTGCCAAGCATGCCGTCGGACACATGGGCCGGCCAATGTTCGATGAAAGTGCCATCTGAGTGCTTAGCCCAACCTTTTGAAAATATGCCCGACTCAAGGTCAAAGACGCTCTCAAACTCTTGCTCTAACTCGCCATCAGTTCCAAACAGGTAGCCGTGCAATCGATGCAACCGTAATGCTTGAACTTGATCCGACGAGTCCCATGGGTGTTCGCCGTCATAGTACTTTTCTAGCGATATGACTGTGTTGTAAACACATTCACCCTCGGGGGTGTAGCCGATGAGGATGGCTTTATCAACGATGGTGCGTGGGCGTTTCATTTTGCTCATTTTCGTGAAGCCTAACGTTCGCGCTCAGCGGGCGGCGTAGCCGTCCGCTGCAGCAAAGGGTTAAGCATCATGCGGCCGACTTTCCGCACGACTGAATAAGAACGCGGCAAGGGCCACGCCAAAGAAAATTGCGGCCAGTACCGCACCCTTTGGTTTGAATTC
>CALRYD010000079.1:0-12145 GCA_943372305.1 Hydrogenophaga intermedia
GGCCGACGCGCTGGCCCCGCTGTGCAGCGATGGCAAGACCGGCCTGCGGGTGCACTTCGTCAGCAACCCCGACGCCTGGGCGCTGCACAGCACGCTGCGTGGCCTGGACCCGAAGACCACCATGGTGATCGTCGCCAGCAAGACCTTCACCACGCAGGAAACCATGACCAACGCCGCCAGCGCCCGCCGCTGGCTGGAAGACGGCGGCATCACCGGCGCAGCGCAGAGCGCGCATCTGGTCGCCATCACCGCCGCGCCGCAGAAGTCCGGCGCCGCCGGCTACCCGGCCGAACACACCTTCACCTTCTGGGACTGGGTGGGTGGCCGCTACTCCGTCTGGTCCGCGCTCGGCATGCCGCTGGCCCTGGCCATCGGGTCCCAGGCCTTCCGCGAATTCCTGGCCGGGGGCCAGGCCATGGACGCGCACTTCCGCAGCGCGCCGCTGGAGCAGAACCTGCCCGTCATCCTGGCCATGAGCGGCGTGTGGAACCGCAACTTCCTGAACTGTCCGACGCAGCTGCTGAGCTGCTACCCCAGCCGCCTGGTGCGCTTCGCGCCCTTCGTGCAGCAGATGGACATGGAAAGCAACGGCAAGCGCACCCGCAAGGACGGCCAGCCCTGTGACACCGGTACCGGCCCCATCCTCTGGGGCGGCCTGGGCATCGACGGACAACACGCCTACTTCCAGCTGTTGCACCAGGGCACGCACCGCGTGCCGGTGGAGTTCGTCGGCGTCGAGACCGAAGACACCGCCCTGCCTCTCGCGGCCGAACACCACCGCGTGGTCAACCTCAACCTGCGCGCGCAGTCGCAGGCCCTGGCCGTGGGCCGCAGCCCGGCCGACACCCTGCAGGCGCTAATAGCCGAAGGCCAGACCGCCGAACAGGCCGAACCCTTCGTCAGCCAGCGCAGCTTTGCCGGCGACGTGCCCAACAGCGTGCTCTGGATCGACCAGCTCACCCCGCACCGCCTGGGCGCGCTGATCGCGCTGTACGAACACAAGGTGTTTGTGCAGGCCGCCGTCTGGGGCATCAACGCCTACGACCAGTGGGGCGTCGAACTCGGCAAAACGATGGCGAAAGCCATGGAAAAACAAGCCTGATGCGCATCGCCCTCGTCGCCCACGACCGCAAGAAGGACGACATCGTCGCCTTGGCCAGCGAATTCGCGGCCCTGCTGCAGCAGCACACGCTCATGGCCACCGGCACCACCGGCGGGCGGCTGCAGGCCGAGGTGGGGCTGACGGTGGAGCGACTGCTCAGCGGCCCGCTGGGCGGAGACCTGCAGATCGGCGCACGGCTGGCGGTGGGTGAAGTCGATGCGGTGGTCTTTCTGCGCGACCCCATGACCGCGCAGCCCCATGAACCCGACATCAACGCCCTGGTGCGGGCCTGCGACGTGCACAACGTGCCGTGCGCGACAAATGTGGCGACAGCGCGGGTTCTGCTGGGCGCTCTGACAGCGTGAGCAACTCCCCGGGGACGCTACCTCCTGTCGGCCAGGAGCGGTCGGTGAACGTTTGAGCTGAGCGGAGGGTTAGGCCTCACTCTTCGCCGCCCGACACGCTGGCGATTCAGTCTGTGTTCTGGCCGATTCGCCACAGAACTCCCGCGGGGTCGGAAAGACAGAAGTCTTTCATCCTCCAGGGCTGAGCCTCGATGTCGGTGCACGTGACTCCGAACTTGGCGACGACACCGCTTGCTTGGACATGGTTCCACCAGGCTTCGACGTCTTGCACAAGGATGTGCATCATGAAGTTCTCGGCCAAGCCATCAGCGCAGAAGTCTTGAAGCAAGAAGCTCACATGCTCGAAGTGAAAGTAGGCAACGCCTCCGCCCTCGGAGGCCATGGTGAAGCCAAGTTCTTGGTAGAACTGCTTCGAAACCTCGAAGTCCTTGGATGGGACGAACGCCTTGATTTCGGTGATGCTGAGATTCGCCATGGCTGCTTCCTTTAAGGCCTAACGTTTGAGCTGAGGAGACCCCGGCGGTGTGGCGCCAGGGCCGAACAGGCAAAGATAGCAATGCGGGCGGGCCAGGTGCCACGCTGGTGGGGGGCAGGTCACAAGCAGACGCCGACTAGCGCTTGGCCAAGTGGAAAGCGACCAATGCGTTTGCGTGGCCATGACCCATGCCGTGCTCTGACTTGAGAAGAGCGACAAGCTCCATGTGCTTGAGGTTGCCGGCTGCTTGGAGGATGCTGAGCCAATGCTGAATGGGTTGACCGTACTTCTTCTCTATGGAGGGGAAGTAGGAAGCGGGACCTTGAACCTTGGGCTCGGTAGGCATGGAGAGTACCTCGCAGGGCGACGAAGAAATGGCGGAATGCGTACCAGTGCGTTGCGGCTGTGGAAGTCGTGCCGCGCACGCTGCAGGGCCATACCGACGACGAGCGAGACTGGGCGAGTTCGACAACGTGGGCAATGAGCGTCGAGCGTTCTGCAACGGAATACCGTGCGGTCTAACGTTCGAGCTAAGCGGGCGACAACGGCAGGACGCCAGGCCCGGGCTGGCGAAAATGTACCGCGTACCGCCAGACCGGGCCTGGTGGCCTGCCGTTGGCGCTCCGCTTGAGCGCCGAGTTAGGCAACGGTGCTTGCGCGAAGCGCCCGTGCCCAAGCTCAGTGATGGCGTTACTACTTCCAGAGTCATGGCGTGCGCCAATGGGCGAGTGGCGTTGCATGGTCATCAGTGCGTCCATTCGGTTGGTATGTACTCAGCCTGCAACGACCTTTACCCATTTGCTGTTGATCCAACCCCATTTGCAAGGCCCTTTGTAGACGCCAACTTTTTCAATTGGTGAAGTTACACCGCAGGTGTCTGTGTTCTTTTTGGAGTAAACAATGCCAACCCATGCACCATTGTCGGCGTTTTTTCCGTCGCACATATAAAACAGTGCACCTTCAAGGAGTCTATCTCTTTCAAGGAATTGAGAGCCTGGGCCAGACCTAACAGACAAAAATCCGTCGCCTTTAACTTTCAACCCTCTTACTGCGCCGACAGAGGGGCAGGCATCCATTACTTCGTTGCCACCAATAACAATTGGGATGCTGTCATCCTCCGCGGCAAGTGGGGCGGCGCAAATTAAGAGGCTTATTAATGTCGCGAAAATTTTATTCAAGTGCAAATCCTGAGAAATTTATTTTGTATGGGCTTACTTTAATTCCGGCAAGGCAAGCCTAAGTGGTATTTGAGTTATGCGATACGGTGCTATTTGACGTGGCCTAACGTAATGTATCCCGCAGATCCTGCAGGACATTCTGGACGCTGCGGGATATTCTGACCATCTTAAAGTCCCGAATATTCAATTAGATCAAAGAGTTGGGCGCCAAGACCTGATTTTTATACAGGTATAAGTAAACCACGAAACCCGGCATCCACTGATACACAGTGACCGCTTCGCCGCGGGTCCTTGCAGGACCGCAATGGGTCGCAACCGGTCGTCTTACCCGGAGCCTCGCAGGTTCTCCCGTGCCCCCTCCTCCAGCCGCTCCCGGAACCGCTCAGTCCCATAGATCGCCGGTCGCGCCAGAAAACCCGCCAGCACCTGTTTGCGCTTGCGCCGGTACAGCCAGCCGGGCACCCAGCGGTACTCGGCACGGACCTGGGCGTCGTATTCGGCAAAGCGCGCCGGCTCGGCGCCCAGGATGGCGAGGTCGATGTCGACCAGCAGGCGGGCGTCGGGATCGGTGGGCTCCGCGTCGTGGCAGGTGGCCATGATGAGGGCGCGCACGCGCTGCTGCACCGCTGCATCTGCGCCGGCCTGCGCCAGGGCCTGGGTGGCCCAGTCGGCGCTGCGGGCTTCGTTGTCTTTGCGCTTGGGGTCGTAGACCGCGTCGTGGAACCACAGCGACAGTTCGACTTCACCGGGGTGCAGGGCCAGGTCCAGCGCAGGCTCGAGCAGGGCCAGGCATTCGCACAAGTGCTGGGTGCTGTGGTAGCGGCGCTGCGGCTCGGCCCAGGCGGTCAGCAGGCGCTGCATCAGGCCGTCGGGCGCCTGCAGACCGAGTGCGGCCCAGGCGCGTTGCCACGAGCGGGCCAACAGCGCGTCGTCGGTGGGCGATGTGTGGGGCAGGTGGTCACTGGCCATGTAGCGCTCTGTCAACGGTCTTGCGCCTGCAGCAAACCCCTGGCCGCTTCGATGCGCAGCGCCAGTGGCGCGGCCGGGTCGTTCATGACCGCGAGCAGGAAGGCGCGCGGGTCCTGGTGGTGGCCGATGGTGCTGGCGGTGTCGGCCTGGATGGCGGGCACCGGCGCCGGGGCGACAGCCGCTGGAGCCGGTGCAGGCGGGGGAGACACGACCGGCGCGAGCACGCTGCGGGCGGTACGCAGGTCGCTCGCCTTGATGGAGCGCTGGCGCACCAGCAGGTCGGCCTGGGCGTCGGCGCCGGGCTCGAAATCCAGCGCCGGGTCGTCGCCGAAGACGGCGGGCAGGTCGGGCGTGACGAAGGCGGCCCAGCGCTCGGGGCCGGCGGCGAACGGCGGGCAGGCGGGTGGCTCGGCCGCGGCGTCGGCGCCCGGCCAGGTGCGCACGCGCTCGGGCCGCAGGTCGGCCAGGTAGCGGCACTGCAACAGCACCAGCAGCTGGGCGGCTTCGGCCCGCGGCAGCGGCTCGGCCAGCGAGAACCACAGCTCGAACGCGTCGGTGCCGTTGACGGCGATGGCCGGTGGGGGCCAGCCCAGGTCGGCCTGCACGCCCTGCCACAGGGGCGCGAGCAGCGCCCAGTCGGCCGGACCGGCCAGGGCCAGCACCAGGGCGCGCACGCGGCCGTCGGCGCCGATGAAACGGGGGTCGCCGGCACCCGCGTCGGCGGGCAGGCGGAACAGGCGTTGGGTTTCGGCGTCGATGCGGCTCATGCGGGCATGTTAGCCCGGGCTGCGGCGGCGCACGGTCAAGTGACCGATCCACCAACACCGATTGACGCAGATCAGTGCAGCGCGCCGCCGCAGGCACAGACTGGTCAACGGGCCACCGCCCGACGCCACCGCCAGCCGGCGGGGTGCAACCACCCCATGGAAGGAGACCCACATGAACGCAACATGTTCCCCCCGCGCCACCGTGCTGGCCGTGACCGCCGCTGCCTTGCTGCTGGGCGCTGGTTGTGCCAGCACGCCCCCCTCTGCCACACAGATGGCCGAGGTGCCGGCGGGCATCGTGAACACCTACCACCGCAAGAGTTCGGGCAGCCTGGGCGTGTTCGACGGCCCGGTGGTCTGGAAGATGTCGCACAGCACCTGGAAGGGGCAGCCGGTGCTCGCGTATGCCAGTCCGGGCGGCACGTCGCTGCACCTGCCGCTCACGCACGGGCTGGTGGCCAACCTCAACCCGCAGGGCCAGCCGGTGATGTCGTACGAACCGGCCATCGACTTTCCGTGGCCCTTGCAGGTGGGCAAGACCTGGAGCACCCAGCACCAGGTGACCTTGTACCCGTCGGGCAATGTGGTGCCCCTGCGCTTGCAAGGCAAGGTTGAGGCCTACGAAGCGGTCACCGTCCCCGCGGGCACCTACCAGGCCTTCAAGCTGGTGTGGACTTCCGACCTGGGAGAGACCGAAACGCGCTGGGTAGCGCCGGCCGATGGCATTTCACCGATCCGGCGCCACGTGGAGCGCCTGGCCAGCCACCCGCAGGGCCCGGGGGTGCTGGACGCGGAACTGCTCTCCAGCGTGAAGCCGGCGAAATGAGCCGTTTCACAGCGGTGCGGGCTGGGCCGGCCGCTGCCGGTGCTGTGCGCGCAGGCGCGCCACCATCGCCCGCAAGGTAACGACACGCTGCCGGCGCGCCGCCCGCGGGTTGACGGGTGGGCCGCAGTCCGGGTCCGGTACGGGCAGCGCCACGCCGTGGGCGTCCACCGCCAGGGCGCACGAACCGGCACCGACCGCCGGGACCGCGCAGGACCGCCTCCAGCACGACCCCACCCAGCGCAACAGCTGGCCGGCGTTGGCCAGCAGCAGCAGGGGCACGCCGATCCACAGCAGTTCTTGCTGCAGCCGCTCGGGCCCGAACAGCGGCACGCCCTGCATGGGCACGGGGCGCCAGGGCAGGCAGTGGCGCGCGCCGTCCAGCGGCCAGAGCCAGGCGTTGCAGATGCCGCGGTCGATCAGCCCGTCCAGCAGCGGGTGCGAGGCGGTGCACAGCGCCAGGTAGACCGCGGTGAGCCAGCGGCTGCGCGGCGGGTGGCGCTGGGCCAGCAGCGCACCGAGCGCGCCCACCAGCAGCGCAAAGCCGATGGAATGGGTGAAGCCGCGGTGACCATAGGTGCCGCTGTAAGTGTCGATGTGCAGCACGTAGAGCAGGAAGTCGGCGTCGGGCAGGACGGCGCAGGCCGCGCCGGCCAGGGTGAGGCGCCAGCCGATGCGCTGCGGCCCGATGGCCACGGCCAGCGCCAGAGCAGGGGCGAAGTGCAGGTAGGTGGCCATGGTGTAGGCCCTCAACTGCGGGTGTCTTCAAAGCCGCGGCCGACGGGCGCAGGCTCGCTGCCCATGACGCTGTACCAGTCGATCTTGCGGGTGGCGACCATGATGGCGGCGAGCACACCGAACAGCAGCAGCGACCCCATCATCAGGGCGTTGTCTTCCGACACCAGGATGCCGTAGAGCACGCCGTACAGCGCGACCAGCAGGCCGCTCATGCCCAGGCCCGGGCCCCAGCCGCCCAGCACGTGCCGCAGGTAGTGGCCCAGCAGCGCGATGCAGCCGGTGCTGGCGATGCCGTAGGCGAGCGCGAAGTCCAGGTGTTCGGACAGCGAGAGCAAGAGAAGGAAGAACAGCACCAGCGCGGCGCCGATCATGAGGTACTGCATGGGGTGGATGCGCCAGCGCTTGACCATCTCCAGCACGAAGAAGGCGGCGAAGGTGAGCACGATGAACATCAGGCCGTACTTGGTGGCGCGTTCGGTCAGGCGGTAGACATCCACCGGATCGTCCAGCGAGACCGAGAACTGCTCGACCGCCCCGGTGCGCTGACCGTCCTTGCGGTGCGTTTCCATGAACTGCGACTGCGCCCGGCTGGACAGCGAAGGCACGCGCCAGGTGGCTTCAAACCCATTGGCGGTGACGCTGCGGGTGCGCGGCAGGAAGTCGCCACCGAAGCTGGGGTGCGGCCAGGGCGATGTGAGGGTGACGCGGTTCTCGTCGGCCAGCGGCACCCAGGCGATGCGGCCGGTGCCGGCGAGGTCGAAGTTGAGGTCAAAGTCCAGCACGGCGCCGGGTTTGAGCAGAGCCAGGTCGACCGCAGCGGCCAGCGGCAGCGGGCTGCTGCCCGGTGCCTGCCCCACCGCCAGCGCACGGCCAGCCAGGCGCAGCTGCGGTGCCGCGAGCAGGCCGCGCGCGTCGCTCACGCCCATGAGCAGCAGGGGTTGGCCCACTGTGATCTGGCCGCCCGTGTGGCGGGGTTTGAGTTCGGTCCACACAAAGCGGCCCGCGTTGGCGTGCTGGCTGGTGTAGACCGTGACCGGGAAGATGCCACGCCAGCGGGTTTCGGTGGCCAGGCGGCTGCGGGTGTCCAGGGTCTTGGGGAACTCGATGGCCACGCGCTCCTCGCTCACCACCTCTTCGCGCGTTTCGCCGACCTTGCCCTCAACCTTGACGGTGCGCACAAAGGTTTCGGTGTAGGGGAGCCAGAGCACCGGGCCGGTGACGGTCTGCGGGCCAGCATGGGCGCGGGCGACTTCCTGCGTCGCTTCTTGCCGGTGGGCGCTGCGTTCGGCGACGACGCCGCGCACCAGCGCCAGGGGAATGGCCAGCAGGGCCATGAGGAAACCGATGAGCAACAGCTTGCTCAGCAGGGGGTATTTGTTCACTGTTCGCTCCGTGGTTGGGTGACGGAGCGATTCTTGAAAACCCCTGCGAAGCCGCCACGCAGGCCGTGTGCAGCGAATGTGAAGTGGCGAGGAAGGCGCGACCGCGCGGCCTCAGGATGGCAGGCGCCAGGTGACGAGGCAGCCGCGTGGACCTTGAACGTTCTCGACCCGCACCTCGCCCACGTGCAGCCCGCTGACCTCCTGCACGAAGCACAGGCCCAGGCCAGAGCTTTTGTCCTGCCCTTCGCCGCGCGGCAGCGAATAGAAGCGCTCGAAGATGCGGCCCAGCGCGTAGTCGGGCACACCCGGCCCCTGGTCGCGCAGGGTCCACACCAGTTGAGCACCCTCGCGCAACAGGCCCAGCCTGAGCGTGCCGCCCGCGGGCGAGAAGTCGATGGCGTTGTCCAGCAGGTTGTGCAGCGCCTGGCGCAGCAAAAAGCGGTTGCCGCGCAGGCTGTGGCCGGTGCCCAGATCGTCGGCCACCTGCAGGTTCTTCAGGCGCAGGCGCGGCTCCAGCGTCTGCAGCGTCTCGCGCGTGAGGGCGCTCAGGTCCACGGTTTCCACGTCGCGCAGCTGGCGCATCTGTTCCACGTCGGCCAGGCCCAGCAGCTGGTCGATCAGCTGCTGCAGCCGCTCGGTCTGGCGTTCGATGTTGCCGGCAAATCGCTGGCGATCGGCGTCGGGCAACGGTTCCTGCAGCAGCTCGGCCGCGCCGCGGATCGCCGCCAGCGGGCTCTTGAGTTCGTGGGTGAGCGTGTGCACGTAGGTCTCGACATAGGCCTTGTCTTCGAGCCGCACGCGCATGCGTTCCACCGCCTGGGCCAGGTCGCTGAACTCGGTGTTGCCCGACAGGCGCCCCATGCGCGGCAGCTCGGCGCGTTCGCCCTGCGCGACCGCGTTGGCGTAGCCGCGCAGGCGCGAGAGCGAGCTGGCCATCCACCAGGTGAACAGCAGGCCGATGGCCAGCGAGATGCCCAGCAGCGCCCACGACCAGGCCAGGATGCGGTCGCGGCTGCGCTGGATGTAGGGTTCCAGCGTAGCGTTGGGCCGCGAGACGGTGAGCACGCCGATGATGCGAGCGCCGTCGCGCACGGGCGCGGCCACGTGCATCACGGTGCTCTCGGGCTGGTCCGGCGCTTCGGCACTGGAGCGCGCGCCGTACTCGCCGCGCAGGGTTTTGTACACATCGTTCCAGCGCGAATGGTCTTCGCCCACGGCTGCATCACGGGTGTCGAACACGACGATGCCGCGCGCGTCGGTGACGCTGATGCGGTAGTGGATGCGGTCCTTGTGGAAGCCCCAGATGTCGGCGTCGGGCTTCACGTCGGGCAGCGCGCGCATGGCCTGGGCAAACGGGCCGCTGGCGATGGTGCCGGCTTTCAGGTCGGGCGCGGCCAGCTGGGCCAGGCTGTAGGCCGCGTCTACCAGGCTGTCTTCCATGGCCAGGCGGGTGCCGGGCTTGACCTCTTCCAGAAAGATGCGCAGCACCACGAACAGCGCCAGCCCCAGCACCAGAAAAAAGCCCAGCAAGAGACGCAGGCCGATGCGCATGTCGTTCAGGCGCTGAGGGAGTAACCCATGTGCCGGTGGGTCTGGATCAGCTCGGCGCTGGCGCCGGCTTCGCGCAGCTTGGCGCGCACCAGCTTGATGTGGGCGTCCACCGTGCGGTCGGCGGTGTCGGGTGCGTCGTCCCAGACCAGGTCCATCAGCTCGGCGCGCGAGAAGATGCGCTGTGGCCGCTTGAGCAGCGTGGCCAGCAGCCGGTATTCGTAGCGCGTGAGGGCCAGCCACTGGCCGGCGCAGCGGATGCGCTGCGCCGCTTCGTCCAGCTGCAGCAGGGGTGCGGCTTCGGGCGACGGCGCAGCGACCGGCGCGCGGCCGGCGCTGCGCCGCAGGATGGCCTTGACCCGGGCGCAGACCTCGCGCGGCGAAAAGGGTTTGCTCACGTAGTCGTCGGCGCCCAGTTCCAGGCCGAGGATGCGGTCGATCTCTTCGCTGCGCGCGGTCAGGAAGACGATGGGCAGTTCGCTGGTCTTGCGGATGGCGCGGCAGACGTCAAAGCCGTTGCCGTCGGGCAGACCGACGTCGAGGATGGCCAGGTCTGGCGCCTGGCGGGCGAATGCCGCCAGCGCGTCGCGCACAAGTGGCACGTGCGTGACCTCGAAGCCCTCGCTGCGCAGGCTGTAGAGCAGCGTGTCGGCAATGGCCTGTTCGTCTTCCAGCAGCAGGATGCGGTGCGCCATGGATCGGGTTGCGGTGGGGGGAATCTGCCCGCGATCATAGGCGGGGCGCCGCCGCCCTCAGCAGGCCAGCGACTCGATGAACCGGCTGTCATCGGCCAGCGTCAGCCGCAGGCGCTGCGCCCGCACCTGCAGGCCCGCGCCGTTGCGCAGGGCCAGATCCAGGGTGAGTGCGCCGGTCCAGTCGGCGGGGACCGTGATCTCGCGCAGCCACTGCCCGTCTTGCCGCAGGCGCGCCTCGCGCACGGCGCCAATACAGTCGCCAAGGGCATGGCCGGCATTCACCAACACCGTGGCTCCGTCGAAAACGAGTGCCACGCCGGACAGGTGGCCGGGCACGGGTCGCGTATCAGCGCCCTCGCCTGCCCGCCAGGCCGGTGCGCTGGCCAGCTGCAAGGTGACGCGATCCGCGTCGATCGCCACGCGGGCCAGCTGCGCGTCATCCAGTTCGATGCGGCTCATGCGGATGCACCGAAGAGGTCTTCCAGCGTGCGGCGCATGACCGAGCGGTCCACGTCCACCCCGCTCCACAGGCGGATGGCGATGGCGCCCTGGTTCACCAGCATGCCCAGGCCGTCGAGCACGGTGCAGCCCGCCGCTTGCGCCGTGCGGATCAGATGGGTGCGCGGCGGGTTGGGGATGGCGTCGGCCACCACCATGCCGGGGCGCAAGGTGGCCCAGTCGATGTCGAGTCGCTCGTCGCCTTGCGGGTGCAGGCCGATGGACGTGGCGTTGACCACGATGCCGGAGCCGACCGGGATGGGCATGGCCGGGCGCCAGTGCAGGCACTCGGCACTGGCCGCCGTTCTGCCCGCGATGAGGTCGGCCAGCGCCTGACCACGCGGGCGCCCGCGGTTGACCACCGTGATGTGCGCCGCGCCAGCCAGCGCCAGCTCCACCGCCACGGCGCGCGCGGCTCCACCAGCGCCGAATACGGTGACGCGCTGGCCTTCGATGCTGCACACCGGGCGCAGCGCTTCGACGAAGCCCTGTCCATCGGTGTTCTCGCCCACCAGCAGGCCGTCACGCACCACCACGGTGTTGACGGCGCCGATGATCCGCGCCGACGGGGCCAGGTGGTCCAGGTGTTCGATCACCGTCACCTTGTGCGGCAGCGAGCAGTTGAAACCCGCCCAGCCCATGGCACGGGCACCGCGCACCGCGTCGGCCAGCCGCTCGGGCGGCACCTCGGCGTTGAGATAGCGCCAGGCCATGCCGTGGTACCGGTAAGCCGCCTCGACCATGGCCACGGTGGGGTTCTCGGCCGCGGGCTGGGCGAAGGAACCGGTGAGCGTGTGCAGGAAGTTCATGGGCGCATGAAAACAAAAAAGCCGGCCTGGGGCAAGGCCGGCTGGTCTGCGCAGGGCGCGGGACTTACTTGCCGGTGCGCGCCTTGGCCACGGCTGCCTGGGCTTCCTTCCAGAGGTCCATGCCCACGTTGGTGGCGATGGTGGCGTTCACTCGGGTGAGCTGCGAGCGCATGCGGTTGGCTTCGGTGGGCGAGAGTTCGTTGATCTGCATGCCCTTGGCCTTGAGTTCGCCCAGGGCCTTGCCGGCTTCGGCGCGGGTGTCCTGGCGCTCAAAGTCGCGGCTCTTTTTCGCAGCGTCCATCAGCACCTTCTGCTCGTCTTTGGACAGGCCGTCCCACCACTTTTTGCTCACGGTGATGATCCACGGGCTGTAGACGTGGTTGGTCACGGTCAGGTACTTCTGCACCTCGTAGAACTTGCTCGACAGGATGGTGTTGTACGGGTTCTCCTGGCCGTCCACGGTCTTGGTTTCCAGCGCGGTGAACAGCTCGGAAAATGGCAGCGGGATGGCGTTGGCGCCCAGGGTCTTGAAAGACTCCAGGAACACGTTGTTCTGCATCACGCGCAGCTTGATGCCGTTGAGGTCTTCAAGCTTGTTGACCGGCTGCTTGTTGTTGGTCAGGTTGCGGAAGCCGTTCTCCCAGTACACCAGGCCCACCAGGCCTTTGTCCTGCAGCTTGTCCATCACCTTCTGGCCGACCGGGCCGTCCAGCACTGCGTCGGCTTCCTTGACGTTGTTGAACAGGAAGGGCGTGTCCCACAGCGCCATTTCCTTGGTGATGCCCACCAGCGTGGC
>CALRYD010000080.1:0-12023 GCA_943372305.1 Hydrogenophaga intermedia
TGCTCGAACAGCGGCTGGCCCACCGTTTCCGACAGCTGCTTGACCTGCAGCGACAGCGTGGGCGGCGAGAGGTGCAGCTCCTCGGCCGCGCGGGCAAAGCTGCTGTGGCGGGCCACGGCCAGAAAGATGCGCAGCTGGTGCAGGGTGGCATGTCGCAGGTTCATGGGGTTCGACTAAATGGTTGACTTTAATAAATCATCATGGTCAAAACATTTTACTTTTATTTATTGTTGTAGCGACCAACAATCCGCACCAGTTCAGAGCACAGACACGCCCAACAAAGTACAGACCGGGCCGCTTTGGGCACCACAGTGAGACGTTCGACCACCCGAGAAGGAGCAACACGCATGGCCACCAAAACCTACAACGCCGGTGTCAAGGAATACCGCAGCACGTACTGGGAACCCCACTACACCGTCAAGGACACCGACATCCTGGCGTGCTTCAAGATCACGCCGCAGCCGGGCGTGCCCCGTGAAGAAGTGGCCGCTGCCGTGGCCGCCGAGTCGTCCACCGGCACCTGGACCACGGTGTGGACCGACCTGCTGACCGACCTGGACCACTACAAGGGTCGCGCCTACAAGATCGAGGACGTCCCCGGCGACGACACCTGCTTCTACGCCTTCGTGGCCTACCCGATCGACCTGTTCGAAGAAGGCTCCATCGTCAACGTGCTGACCTCGCTGGTGGGCAACGTGTTCGGCTTCAAAGCCCTGCGCGCCCTGCGTCTGGAAGACGTGCGCTTCCCGATCGCCTACGTCAAGACCTGCGGCGGCCCGCCCGCCGGCATCCAGGTCGAGCGTGACCGCTTCAACAAGTACGGTCGCCCGCTGCTGGGTTGCACCATCAAGCCCAAGCTGGGTCTGTCGGCCAAGAACTACGGCCGCGCCGTGTACGAGTGCCTGCGCGGCGGCCTGGACCTGACCAAGGACGACGAGAACGTCAACAGCCAGCCCTTCATGCGTTGGCGAGACCGTTTCGAGTTCGTGGTCGAGGCCTGCCAGAAGGCCGAACGCGAGACCGGCGAGCGCAAGGGCCACTACCTGAACGTGACCTCACCGACGGTGGAAGAGATGTTCAAGCGCGCCGAGTTCGCCAAGGAGCTGGGCGCTCCGATCATCATGCACGACTTCCTCACCGGCGGCTTCACCGCCAACACCAGCCTGGCCAACTGGTGCCGCGACAACGGCATGCTGCTGCACATCCACCGCGCCATGCACGCCGTGCTGGACCGCAACCCGCACCACGGCATCCACTTCCGCGTGCTCAGCAAGTGCCTGCGCCTGTCGGGTGGTGACCACCTGCACTCGGGCACCGTGGTGGGTAAGCTCGAAGGCGACCGTGAAGCCACGCTGGGCTGGATCGACATCATGCGCGACAGCTTCATCAAAGAAGACCGCAGCCGCGGCATCTTCTTCGACCAGGACTTCGGTTCCATGCCCGGCATGTTCCCGGTGGCCTCGGGCGGCATCCACGTCTGGCACATGCCCGCGCTGGTCAACATCTTCGGTGACGACTCCTGCCTGCAGTTCGGTGGCGGCACGCTGGGCCACCCCTGGGGCAATGCGGCCGGTGCGTGCGCCAACCGCGTGGCGGTCGAAGCCTGCGTCAAGGCACGCAACGAAGGCATCGCTGTCGAGAAGGAAGGCAAGGCTGTGCTGACCGAAGCCGCCAAACACTCGCCTGAGCTCAAGATCGCGATGGAGACCTGGAAAGAGATCAAGTTCGAGTTCGACACCGTGGACAAGCTCGACGTGGCGCACAAGTGAACGCCTGACATTTCTTCGATTCATCCACCTCAAAGGAATACCAAATGCAAGACTACACTTCGCGCCTTTCCGATCCCGCCAGCCGCAAGTTCGAGACCTTTTCTTACCTGCCGGCGATGACCGATGCGGAGATCCGCAAACAGGTCGAGTACCTGGTCAAGAAGGGCTGGAACCCCGCCATCGAGCACACCGAACCGCAGTACCTGATGGACTCCTACTGGTACATGTGGAAGCTGCCCATGTTCGGCGAGACCGACGTCGACAAGGTGCTGGCCGAAGCGGCCGCTTGCCGCCAGGCCAACCCGGACAACCACGTGCGACTGATCGGCTACAACAACTTCACGCAGTCGCAGGGCACGGCGATGGTGATCTACCGTGGGAAGACGGTGTAACCCCCCTGCGCCGCTGCGCGGCTTTCCCCTGAAAGGGGGACGATGCCTGTGGCCTGGCGAAGCCGAGCACCAGGCCCACCCCCATCGCTTGCCCACTTCGTGTGGCCGCTCCGCCCCTCAAGGGGCGATGCCTGCAGCCCGGCAAAGCCGGTTCTACGGCATCTCTGGAGAAAGTCACGCGCGCCGGAGAGCGTGGTGCGGGGTGGCCGACGCAGTGAGGTGAAGGAGGAGCCGGCCGCAGGCTAGCGGGGGACACGAACGGAGTTGGCCGCGCCGCACCACGCGGTGCAACGTCAACGAGCCAGCGCGACGAATGAGTCATGGAGACGAACATGAGCGACCCACTAGACGCCTACCGCGTCGCCGCACAACCCTATTACCGCCCGGTGGCCGACGAGGTCGAGCTGTACGAGGCCGCGTACTCGGTGCGCATGCCCATGATGCTCAAAGGCCCCACCGGTTGCGGCAAGACGCGCTTCGTCGAGTACATGGCCTGGAAGCTCAACAAGCCGCTGATCACCGTGGCCTGCAACGAAGACATGACGGCCAGCGACCTGGTCGGCCGCTTCCTGCTCGACGCGCAGGGCACCCGCTGGCAGGACGGCCCGCTGGCCATGGCCGCGCGGCACGGCGCCATCTGCTACCTCGACGAAGTCGTCGAAGCCCGGCAGGACACCACCGTGGTCATCCACCCGCTGACCGACAACCGCCGCGTGCTGCCACTGGAGAAAAAAGGCGAACTCGTCAAAGCCCATCCGGACTTCCAGATCGTCATCTCCTACAACCCGGGCTACCAGAGCCTGATGAAGGACCTAAAGCAGTCCACCAAACAGCGCTTCGGCGCGCTGGATTTCAACTACCCCGAACACGCCATCGAAACCGAGATCGTGGCGCACGAAACCGGTGTCAGCGCCGACGTGGCGGGTAAGCTGGTCGGCATTGCCGAGCGGGCACGCAATCTCAAGGGCCATGGCCTTGACGAAGGCATCTCCACCCGCATGCTGATCTACGCGGGCAGCCTGATCGCCCAGGGTGTGGCTGCGCAGGCCGCCTGCCGCGTGGCCCTGGTGCGACCGATCACCGACGACCCGGACATGCGCGATGCGCTCGATGCTGCGGTGGCAACGTTCTTCTGATCGATCATGAGCGTTCACCTGCACGACCACGCCGAGTGGATCGACCAGCTGGAGTCGGCTTCGCGCGAGCTGCTGGAGCACCGCTGGCCGGACGCGACCAAGGTGTTGTCGGCGCGCGGGCTGGACAACTATGTCAAGGGTGCGGCCGCGTTGCGGGGTCTCGGGCGGGGTCATGAGCTGGTCAACGCCTGGATCGACGGGGCACCGCAGGTCGCGCAGGAGATCGGCGAAGACGTGGTCGGCGAACTCGCCGCCACTGCGTTGATGCTGGCGTCCAAGACCTCGGGCGCCGTCATCGAGCTGGTGCTGGCCACTGCGCCCACCGCCGCACGTCGCCTGGCCGACAGCGCGCTGTTCCTGCAGTACCTGCAGTTCCTCAACACCCTGGTGTCGCAGGCGCCGCGTGGCCTGCGGCCCATGCTGGGCCAGCTCGACGCGCTGTTCGGCCAGCTCACGCTGGGCGGTCTGCGGCGCTGGGCCACCTGGGGTGCACAAGCGCACCGGACGCAGTACGAAGAGCAGATCGCCTACTTCGGCCTGCAGTCCAAAGAGTCGCTTGCCATGCTTCAGAAGGAGCGCAAGGGCACCTTGCTGGTGGACGTGCAGCGGCGCATCAACATGTACCTGCGGGCGCTCTGGGGCCGCGACTTCTTCATGCGCCCCACGGCCGGTGACTACGAGAGCCGCGAGGGCTACCGGCCCTTCATCGAGGACTACTTCATCCATTTGCCCGATGCCTACGATGCTGTCGATGGCAATGCCGGCGTGGTGGACGCCGTGCAGCTGTACCGGGCTGCTGCTGCGCACGCCGCCGCGCACGTGGTGTTCACCCGCCAGCCCATCTCGGCCGAGTCGCTCAGCCCCTGGCAGATGGCGCTGATCGGATTGGTGGAGGACGCGCGCGTTGAAGCACTCACGTTGGCGCGCTTTCCCGGCATGCGCCCGCTCTGGGCGCAGTTGCACACCGCGAAGGCCACACAGCAAGCCACAGCCGGAGACTGGCTCAACCGCCTGGCGCGGGCGCTGCTCGACCCGGCGTACGTCGACACCCACCCCTGGATCGCCCAGGGCTGCGCGCTGCTGGCCGAGGCGCTGCCGCGCATGCAGGCCGATCCGCACGACAACAGCGTGTCGTGGGAACTGGGCGTGCAGCTGGCGCACAGCTACCGCGAAATGACGCAGGGTCCCCCGTTCCAGTCCAGGACGGATCTTCAAAGCGCCGCCTACCGCGACGACAACCGTTATTTCTGGGCCTTCAATGGTTTCGATTTCGAGCGCAGCATCGCGGCTGGCTACGAGCCGCCGCAGCAGGTGCGCAAGCAGGTCAACCTGATGGAGTTCGTCAACGAGCTGGAGGTCGAAGGGGCGGGCGACGACGCACAGGAAGTCTGGGTGCTGGGCACCGAGCTCTTCCCCTACGAAGACCTGGGCGTGTCCTTCAATCAAAGCGAAGGGCGCGAGCCAGTGCTCCCGCCGGTGCACTACGGCGAGTGGGACCACATGATCCAGCTCGAGCGCCCGGCCTGGGTCACGGTGCAGGAGCGCCGCCCGAAAGCGGGCGAGGTGTCGGTGATCGACAGCATCCTGGCCGAACACCGGCGCCTGATCGGCCGCATGAAATACATCCTGGATGCCATGCAGCCGCAAGGCGTGCAGCGCATTCGCAAGCTGGAAGACGGCGACGACATCGACCTGAACGCGGCCTTGTCTTCGCTGATCGACCAGCGCATGGGCCGCCAGCCCGACCCGCGCATCATGATGCGCAGCGTGCGCAAGACGCGCGACATCTCGGTGCTGGTGCTGCTGGACCTCTCGCAATCGACGAACGACAAGGTGGCGGGCCAAGAGCACACGGTGCTGGAACTCACGCGATCGGCGTGTGCACTGCTGGCCGACGCGATCCAGAAGGTGGGCGACCCGTTCGCCATCCACGGTTTCTGCTCCGACGGCCGGCACGACGTGAACTACTGGCGCTTCAAGGACTTCGACCAGCCCTACGACGACGTGGCCAAGGCGCGCCTGGCCGGCATGGAGGGCCAGCTCTCCACCCGAATGGGCGCCGCCATCCGCCACGCCACGGCAGCGCTGAAGACCCAGCGCAGCAGCAAGAAGCTGCTGCTGGTCATCACCGACGGCGAACCGGCCGACGTGGACGTGCGCGACCCGCAGTACCTGCGCCACGACACAAAAAAAGCGGTGGAAGAGGCGGGCCGCAACGGTGTGATGACCTACTGCATGAGCCTGGACCCGCGCGCCGACCAGTACGTGCGCCGCATCTTTGGCGAGCGCCACTACCTGGTGGTGGACAAGGTGGAAAGGCTGCCCGAAAAGCTGCCGGTGCTCTATGCTGGCCTCACCCGATAAACAGGAATCCACCATGAGCATCATCCAGAGCCGCACCAAGACCTACGCCGGTATCGACCACGAAGAACACAACGGCATGACCATGACCGGGCGCATCATCCGCGATGCCTGGGTGTTCGGTCTGCTGCCCGAGGGTGATGGTTATGCCGGCAAGAACGCGGGCGATCTGCAGAACCTGTTCGAAGCCGTGCACAAGGCCTGGGAGCCCTACGGCCAGTTGCCCAGCCGCCTGCCACCCGAACTGGCCGAGCGCCACGCCCGCATCCACGCCGAAGCGGTGGCTCGCGCCCAGGCGATGGGCTGGGACGCCGAGCTGGGCGACGACGACTGAGACCGCTGTCAGGCGCACAACGCTGGATGCTGGCCAGTGCGCGGCACGCCAGCCAATGCGCGGCGGCTATGCTCGGCGGTCCCACCGCCGACCCTCACCCAGCCCTCGCATGACCGCCCGCCTGATCCGCTTCAACAAACCCTATGGCGTGTTGAGCCAATTCACGGCCGAAGGCAGGTGGCGGGGCCTCAAAGACCACATCGACCTGCCCGGTGTGTACGTGGCCGGGCGGCTGGATGCCGACAGCGAGGGCCTGCTGTTGCTCACCGACGATGGCCAGCTGCAGGCCCGCATTGCAGACCCGCGCTTCAAGATGGAAAAAACCTACTGGGTGCAGGTGGAGGGGCTCCCCGGCGAAGCCGCGCTGGCGGCGCTGCGCAATGGCGTGGTGCTCAACGACGGCCCCACGCTGCCCGCCCGGGCGCGCCTGCTGGAGCCTCCCCCAGCGGTGTGGGCGCGCAACCCGCCCATCCGCGAGCGCAAGGCCATTCCCACCGCATGGGTGGAACTCGTCATCCGCGAGGGCCGCAACCGCCAGGTGCGGCGCATGACCGCCGCGGTGGGCCACCCCACGCTGCGGCTCATCCGCGCAGCCATCGGGCCGTACACGCTCGACGGCCTGGCGCCAGGCGCCTGGGCGGGGTACTGACCACCGCGTCACCGGGTCCGGCACGATGCTTTCGCGCACCTTCCTTGTGACCTGTCGCGCAGGTCGCGCGGTCAGACCGTGCGGCGTGGCGCCAGGTGCACGCCCGCCAGCATGCAGCGCACCGAACCGCCGGCCAGTTCGATGGTCGGCACGTCCAGCGGCAGCAGCCGGGCGGAGCGTTCGATCACGCGGCGCTGGTGGTCGGTCAGGCTGCGCTCGGCGCGCGCCGACAGGGCGAGCACCCGGCCTTGCGGTGTGGACAGTTCGATGGCGTTGCCCGCGAAATCGGCCACCTGCTGTTGCGTGATGGGCAGCACCTCGCGGCCGGTTTCTTCCAGCCGCTGGCGCACCTCGGCGGCGCGCTGCGGTTGCACGATGGCGTCCAGCGCCACCAGCGCGAATTGCGTGGCGATGCACATCAGCACATTGGTGTGGTAGATCGGCTGGCCCTGCGCGTCGGCGGTGTCGAAGACCAGCGGCTCGTAGTTGAAGTGGGTGGAGAACCGCTCCAGGGCGACCGGGTCGGCACGGTGGGAGCGCGCGGTGAAGGCGATGCGCGCCAGGTGGTCCAGCACCATGGCGCCGGTGCCTTCGAGGAACAGGTGGTCGTGTTCCAGGCCGCTGTAGTCGATCACGTCCTGCACGCGGTAATGCTGTTTGAGGAATTCCAGCACGTCGCTGCGCCGCTCGCGCCGGCGGCTCGGGTTGAACATGGGGTAGACCGCCACATGCCCGCCCGGGTGGGTGGAAAACCAGTTGTTGGGGAACACCGAGTCCGGTGTCTGATGGCGGCCATCGTCGTCGAACAGGTGCACCGCCACGCCCGCCTGGCGCAGCGTGTCGGCGGCGCGGGTCACTTCGTCGTGCGCGCGTCGCGCCAGCTCGTCGGCCGGCCGGTCGGGCGCGCTCTGGAAGCGGTTGTCCGCCGCCGTCTCGGGGTTGGGCGTGAAGTGCCGCGGCCGAACCATGACCACCGCGGGCGGCGCCTGGATGGACAGGGGCTGGGCCGCGCGCGGCAGGGCGTGGGTGCGGGTGTCCATCAGGCGCTCAGCGCCACCGGGGTGGTTGCGCGCAGCATGCCGAACAGGTTCTTGGGGTCGGCCAGTTGCGGGATCAGCGCGATGCGCTCGCCCAGGCCCAGCCGCTCGGCCGTCTGGTGCATGAAGCGCAGGGCCGAGAAGTCTTCCAGCGCGAAGCCCACCGAGTCGAACACGGTGATCTGCTGTGCGTTGTCGCGCCCCGCGCGTTCGCCGCGCAGCACCTGCCAGAGTTCGGTGACCGGGAAGTCCGCCGGCTGGTGCTGGATCTCGCCTTCGATGCGCGACTGCGGCTCGTACTCCACGAACACTTTGGACGCGTGCAGGATGTCGCCGTGCAGCTCGGTTTTGCCCGGGCAGTCGCCCCCAACGGCGTTGAGGTGCATGCCGGGTTCGATCATGTCGGGCGTGAGGATCAGGGCCATCGCCTTGTCGGCGGTGACGGTGGTCACGATGTCGGCGCCCTTGACGGCCTCGGCGGTGCTTTCGCACACCGTGACCCTCAGGCCGCTGCCCTGCAGGTTGGCCACCAGCTTGGCGCTGGCAGCGGGGTCCACGTCGTACAGCCGCAGGTCTGTGATGCCCACCAGGTGCTGGAAAGCCAGGGCCTGGAACTCGCTTTGCGCGCCGTTGCCGATGAGGGCCATCACGCGGCTGTCGGGGCGCGCCAGCGTCCGGGCGGCCAGGGCCGACATGGCGGCGGTGCGCAGTGCGGTGGTGAGTGTGAGCTCGCTCAGGAACAGCGGAGCTCCGGTGTCCACGTCGGCCAGCACGCCAAAGGCCATCACGGTGGACAGGCCCAGGCGGGTGTTGCCCGGGTGGCCGTTGACGTACTTGAAGCTGTAGCGGTGGTCGTCGGCCACGGGCATGAGCTCGATCACGCCGCCGGCCGAGTGCGCAGCGACGCGGGCGGTTTTGTCGAAATCGGCCCAGCGCAGGAAGTCGGCGCGGATGTGCTCGGCGATGGCTTCGATGCTGGCGGCCACGCCGTGGCGGCGCACCAGCTCGGCGGCTTCGGGGGCGCTCAGGTACAGGGTGCCGGCTTCGACGAAGCGGGCGAGGTCGTGGTTGTGAACGGTGGTTTTCATGGTCGTCTCCGGCGGAAACCCCCGGCAATGACGGGGGGAGCAGGCAGTGTGCAGGCCGGCGATGGCAATGAAAAGTGGCAAATGTTTACTGAATCGGCAGAAAATAGTGCATTTCGTCAGACCCTGTTGCCGTTTTGACCATGGACGACCTCGACCAACAACTCATCGCCCTGCTGCGGCAGGACGCCCGCCTCTCGGTGGCCGACCTGGCGCACAAGCTCCAGGTCTCGCGCGGCACCGTCACCAACCGGCTGCGCAAGCTCGAAGACACGCAGGTGATCGTGGGTTACACGGTGCGCCTCAAGCCCGAGGCGCAGACCGAGCGCATCCGCGCCTGGATGGGCGTGCTGGTCGAAGGCAACCGCACGCGCGAGGTGATCGCCAACCTGCTGGGCGAGCCGTCGGTGGCGGCGCTGCACGACACCAACGGTCGCTGGGACCTGCTGGCCGAGCTGGAGGTCGGGTCCATGGCCGAACTTTCGCAGGCACTGGAGCGGATCCGCCTGGTCAGCGGTATCCGCGGCACTGAAACCAGCATCCTGCTCAACAGCTACCGCTGAGACGGCACGCTCACAGGTCCAGCACCAGCCGCGGGCTCTTGGCCCGCGAGCAGCAGGGCAAAAACTGGTCGTTCGCGGCCTGTTCCTCGGGCGTGAGGTACTGGTCGTGGTGTTCGGGCGTGCCGGCCTTCACCCGCGTCAGGCAGGTGCCGCACACGCCCTGTTCGCACGACATGGGAATGTCGAAGCCCGCGGCCAGCAAGGCGGCCAGCGCGCTCTGGTCGGCGCGCACCGGGATCACGCGGCCGCTGCTCGCGATCTCCAGTTCGAAGCTCCCGTCGTTGCTGTGGTCCACCGGTGCGGCCGCGAAGTACTCGCGGTGCAGGCGTTCTTCGGGCCAGCCCGCGGCGCGGCCGGCGGCGAGCACCGCGTCCATGAAGCCCTGTGGCCCGCACACGTACAGGTGCGTTCCCGCGGGGGCTGCGCGCAGCGTGGCGGCGATGTCCAGCTTCTGCGCCGCGTCGCCGTCGTCGAAGTGGTGCTGCACCCGGCTGGCAAAGGCCGAGGCCGCCATCTGTTCCACGAACGGGGTGCGCTCGCGTGAACGGGTGCAGTGGTGCAGTTCAAACGGCTGGCCTTGTGAGGACAGCTGCTCGGCCATGGCCAGCAGCGGCGTGATGCCAATGCCGCCGGCCAGCAGCAGGTGGTGCGGTGCACCGGCCGCGATCGGGAAGTGGTTCTTGGGCGCGCTGATGCGCAGCGTCGCGCCCTCTGGCACGGCATCGTGCACCGCCTGCGAACCGCCGCGCGAAGCCGCGTCGCGCAGCACAGCGATCTGGTAGCGCTGGGTCTCGCCCGGCGGGTTGCACAGCGAGTACTGGCGCACCAGGCCGCCCGGCAGGTGCACATCGACGTGCGCGCCGGCTTCGAAAGCGGGCAGGGCGGTGCCGTCGGTGGCCACCAGGTCCAGGCTGCAGATGTCCAACGCGACGGTGTGCTTGCGCGCCACGCGCACCGTCAGTTCGGCGGTGGGCGTGCTCATGCGGTCACGCCCTGTGCCGTGGTCGGTGCAGCCGAAGAAGCCGCGGCCTGTTCGGCCGCGATCACGCGCTCGATCAGCTTGCGCGACTGCACACCACCAGCGTCGATGTTGAGCATCAGCAGCTTGCGGTCTGGGAAGGCGAGCAGGTTCTTCTGCTGGCGTTCCAGCATCTCCAGGTCTTCCGAGAAGATCTTGCCCTGGCCTTCGCGAATCTGCGCCGTGAGCGTCTCGTCCTGCGGCTTGAACTTGCGTGCCATGCCCCAGAAGTAGTGCATGGAGGCGTCGGTCTCGGGGGTGATGAAGTCCACCACCCAGCTCGCGGCCTTGACCGCGTCGGGCGCCCCATGACCCCCGTTGCCCGCCAGCGCCACGCCCACTTCGATCATCACGTGGCTGGGCGGCGTGAAGTGGCAGATCTGCCAGCGGTCCACCGGCTGGTCGTCGGGCAGGTCGTTCAGGCGCAGCGCCATCTTCCAGAACGGTGGCGCCTCGATGCCTTCCATGTAGCGCTCGGTGACCACGTGGTCGCCGTCCACCCGTGTCTGGCACGGTACCTCATCAATCTCCTTCTGGCCGATGCTGTTGCTGTGCACATAGGTCTCGTGCGTCAGGTCCATCAGGTTGTCGATCATGAGCCGGTAGTCGCAGGCGATGTGGTAGAGCCCGCCGCCGTAACCGAAGGCCGGGTTGCCCTGCCATTCGAAGGTGGGCACCAGCGCCACGTCGGCCAGTGCCGCGTCGCCCGGACAGACCCAGACGAAGCCGTGCGCCTCGTGCACCGCAAAGCTGCGGATGGCCGGGAAGCCGCGCACGCGCTGGCAGGGCATGGACACGGTCTTGCCGTCGCAGCCCATGGCCAGGCCGTGGTAGCCGCACACCAGGGTGTCGCCCTCGACAAAACCCAGCGACAGCGGCGCACCGCGGTGCGGGCAGAAATCGAGCACCGCCGCCACCACGCCTGCGCTGTTGCGGAAGAAGGCCATGGGCTGGTTGCAGATGCGCCGGCCCAGCGGCTTGTCGGCGGGAATCTCTTCGCTGCGCGCAGCGACGTACCAGGTGTTGAGGGGGAACATGGGGCGTCTCCGGTGGTGGGTGGGTGACTTCATTCAGTATGCTGAATGTGATGCATTGTAGAAACTTGCGGGTGGCAACAGAAGGGGGTCAGGCTTCGGGTTTTCCCGAATCCGGATGGGACGTCGGATCGGTGGCGGCGGGTTCGTTGAGCAGCACGAACTTGCGCAGCAGGCGCAGGAACTCGGCCTGCTCGGCGGGCGCCAGCGGCGCCAGCCACTGGCGGTCCATGGGCCCCACGCGCGGGAGCATGTCGGCCAGCACCGCTTCGCCGTCGGGCGTGAGGTGCAACGCGCGCTGGCGGCGCGGCAGCAGCTCGCGCACGATCCAGCCCTTGGTCTCCAGCCGGGTGGCGATGTCGGCGGTGGTCGAGGTGTCCAACGCCACCTTGTCGGCCAGCGTCACCTGGTCGATGCCCGGCGTGTCCTGCAGCGCGCGCAGGATGGCGTACTGCACCGGCGTGATCTGGCGGCCGTGCGTGTCGTGGAAGGTGGACACCGCCAGCTGGTGCGCGCGGCGGATCAGGTGGCCCGGCTCGGCCTGCAGCGCGATACCGCTGTCCGGGATGGGGCTGGCCGCCACGGCGGGGGGGCTGGCAGGAGCGGCGGCGGGGCGGGGCGGCGTCATCGGTGTGGGTCCACGGC
>CALRYD010000081.1:0-11255 GCA_943372305.1 Hydrogenophaga intermedia
AAAGACGATGGTGTGCTGTGCCAGTCGGGTTATGCCGCGAACGTGGGCTTGCTGCAATGCATCACCGATCCGCAGACGCCGGTCTACATCGACATGCTGGCCCACACCTCGTTGTGGGAAGGGGCCAAGGCCGCGGGGGCGCCGATCCACCCCTTCCGCCACAACGACGTCGGCTATCTGGCCCGGCTGATCGCCAAACACGGGGTGGGGCTGGTGGTCGTCGATTCGGTCTACAGCACCACGGGGGCGGTCGCCCCGCTGGTCGAACTGGTCGACGTGGCGGAAGCCGCGCAGTGCATGATTCTGGTGGACGAATCGCACTCTCTGGGTACCCACGGCCCGGGTGGCGCGGGCCTGTGCGCGGCGCTGGGTCTCGCCGGCCGGGTGCACTTCATCACGGCCAGCCTGGCAAAAGCCTTTGCCGGCCGGGCGGGTTTCTTCAATATCCCCACCGGTCTGCGCAACTACATCCTGAGCACCAGCCACCACAACATCTTCAGTTCGTGCCTGTTGCCGCATGAGGTGGCGGCATTGAACGCGACGCTGGATGTGATCAAGGGCAGCGACGCCGAACGGGAGCGCCTGCACCGCCTCACCCGGCAGATGCGCCAGTCGTTCACGGAGCTGGGCTACCCCATCCACCAGGGGACCGAACAAATCATCGCGCTGGAAGCGGGCACCGAGCCGGACACCTTGATCCTCCGGGACCGGCTGGAGGAGCGCGGTGTGTTCGGTGCGGTCTTCTGTGCCCCGGCCACCGCGCGCAATCGGGCCATGGTGCGGCTCACGCTCAGTGCGGCGCTGACCGACTCCGAGCTGGACCATGTGGACCATGTGGCGCGGGAGATCGCGCCGCTCGTCAAACCCTGGGATTGGCCGATCGCGCGCCGGGGTCGCGCGAGCGCGGCTCAGGCGTCCTGAATGCTGCGCGAGCTCTGCATGTCCAGGAAATTCCGGTAGGCGTAGATGGGTTGTGGCAGCGTGGTGGCTTCCAGGGGGAACGCCGCCCCATGGAGCAGGCCCTCGTCGCCGACGGCAAAGGCTGGCGCGGTCCGGATCGGGCCGCTCAGCCGGAGCTGCTGGTGCAGTTCGATCGCCGGCAGGACGTTTCCGGTCCGCACCGCTTTCACCACATCCAGCGCCAGGCCAGCGGTGCCCGCCAGCTCGGCCAGGTCCTCCAGTGTGTTGGCCGGCTCCAGTTGCAGCCATTCGCACCGGCCCTGCGCGTCCAGCCCCAGCAGGCCAAAGGGCTCGCCCAACACCACGTACTCGATCCAGCGCTGCTGGGTGAACTGCTGGAGGGCGCGTGCGACCGATGGCACTTGCAGCACCGACTGCTGGGCCGGCTGCAGCACGGCACGCCACAGGCTGTTGAGCCGCGGGTGCGGCTTGTTGGCGAGCTTGGCCAGCGTGGTCAGCAGGCGCCCGGCGATGTCGGCCGCCTGTTTCGGAATGAACTGGTCGATCAGGCCGCCGTTGAAGGCCTGGATGGCGATCTGCTCGTCGGCCTGACCGGTGAGCAGGATGCGCGAGCCCGGCCAGTCCAGCAGGGTGTTGAGCACCTTGAGACCATCGGTGCCGGGCATCGCGTAGTCCACCACGCAGGTCTGCGCCAGCTGGTAGCGCGCCGGGTTGTTGGCCCAGTAGCGCAGCACTTGCGGCAACAGGTGGTGCCCCTGGCGCCAGCGCTCGATCATCTGCAGGTGCAGGCCGGCATCGGCTTCCCAGCGGGCGGGTTCGTCGCGCATGCGGTCAACGAATGTGGGCGGGCGCGAATACAACTCGACCTGCAGGTGGTTGGGAATCACCATGCCCAGCATGTCGAGGTAGTCGACGTCGTCGTCCAAGAACAGGATGCTGCCGGAGCGGTGGAACAGTGGGATGTTGAATGCCATGGGTGCGGGCGGTGGGAGGTGCGGCTCAGTTGCGCGGGGGCGTTTCCAGCGGAAGGTCGATCATGAAGACGGCCCCCTCTGCGGGTTCGGAGTGCACGCTGAGCTGGCCGTTGACGGCCTCGACGACGTTCTTGCAGAAGGTCAGGCCCAGGCCGCTGCCAGCGCCACTCTGGGTGGAATAGAAGGGTTCGAAAATGCGGGCCTGCTTCTCGTGCGGTATGCCGACGCCCCGGTCCGACACCGCGATGCGTCCCTTGCCATGGTGTGTACCGACGTCGATGTGCAGATCGCCTGGCTGGGGAGCGGTCCCCGACGAGGCCAGCGAGTGCAGGGCATTCTTGATGAGGTTGGACAGCACCTGCGCGAACAGCGGGCGCGAGCCGATGAAGCAGAAGTCGCTCTGCACGTGGACCTGCACGCAGTCCCGTTCGCGCGAGGAGCGGTAGGGGTAGCCGGCCACCACCTCGTGCACCAGTTCGGCGGCCTGGATGGTTGAGCGTTCCTTGGGCAAGCGCAGCAACTGGGCGTTCGATATCTGGGTGTCGATCTGCCGGCTCATGCTGCGCACCAGGTTCTGCAGCCGGGTGGAGAGCTCTTCCAGTTTTTTGCGCTTGCCCTCGGGCAGGTCGTTCTGGGCCAGGTTGCGCAGCACATCCCCCATGAGGTTGACTGTGGCCAGCGGGGTGCGCAGCTCGTGGGCCATCACACCCATGGTGCTCAGGGTGTTGATCAGCCGGGTGCGGCGCAGGTTGGCGCTGGAGAACCCCAGCAGGATGGCGCAGCCCCAGGCAAAGGCGATGACGAGCGTGTTTTCGATGGGGATGCTCTGTGACGCCGGATGGGGAGTCAATCCGGATTCGGCCGTCAGCCAGCTCAACAGCATGGCGACACAGCTGCCCAGCGTCGCCAGCCGCCAGTCGGTGAGGTGGTAGTAAATCAAGAGCATGGAGCTGACACTGGCCAGCCAGACGGGGTTGCCGTCGTTCATCCAGTACATCCAGAAAAAGTAGGCCGGTATCGTCCACCAGCAAATCAAGGAAAACACCCAGGCACTGCGTCGGGATGCGCAATCCAGGGTGATGGACGGCACAAAGAAGAACAGCCCCAGGGCCGCCGCCATGCCGCGCAACACGAGGTTCTCGTAAGGTTGCGGCATCCATCGGGACCAGATGGCGCCAAACAGCAGGTTGCCCACGACGATCGCGAACCCGGCCCAATGCAGCCGTGCGCGCGATGGGTGCAAAATAGGCTCCAGCGGGGCGTGAACGGTCTCGTCCATCAGCCATCGCCACAACCTGGTTCGCGCGCTGCGCACCCCTATTCGGTCCAACGGCAACATGTACTCCTTCCTTCTTCGGCGGCCCTGTCACCTGGACGGGTGGGTGCGACCAGCGGGTATTGTCCGCGCAACCAGCGGTCGAAAATCATGACCTTGCCTGTCAACTTTGACAGCGTGAGCGTGGACGCCATCCTGGCCGACTGGGTGAGCGCCCTGACAGAACAGGGCGTGGAGGCGGTGGTGGTGCTGGGGCCCACGCCCACGGGCGGGCGTGACGACCGCGAGGTGTTGGCGGTGCACCCGCCGCGGCTGCTGGGGCCTGCACAGGCGCTGGCCGAGAGCCGCGATTTTGGCGCTGGCTGGCGCGACAGCGACGCGCCGCTGGTCGCCTGGCAGGACATCTCCAAGTCCGCCTTTGTGGACCAGGCCGGGCGCTGGCGCCGCCTGTGGCTGGCCCATGGGCACCAGACCCTGGTGCGCGTGGCCTTCACTCTGCCGGCCGGTCGCGCCTTCGAGTGTTTCCTGTTCAGCCCGCGGGCTTTTGCCGACCGGTCCGAGGCCGCGGCGCTGGCGTGGTCGGCGTTCAACGTCTGGCCCATGCTCAAGCGCGCAATCGCCGAGAGGCGGCTGAGCCTGAGTCCACGCGAGCAGGAAAGCCTGAACCTGGCCTTTGAGGGCCTGACCGCGCGCGAGACCTCCCTGCGCATGGACTGTTCGGAGCGCACGGTCAACTACCACCTGGCCAACGCCATGGCCAAGCTGCAGACCGACAACAAACTCTCGGCCGTGCAGCGCGCCTGCTGGATCGGGTTGATCTGACCCACCCCCGCGCCGCGCCTGCGACGCGTCACCCTCAAGGGAGCGATGCGAGTGGCCCGGCAAAGCCGGTTCCACCGCATCCTGGCCGGGGCACCTCGTGCCGGTGGCTGCAACGCCCTGATCCAGCTGCGCGCACTGCACCCGTGCAGACTGGCCGAGCGCCTGCTGCGCTGCCGCAAGGCCCCGGTGCCGGCTTGGTCATAATCCCTGCATGAGTTTTCTGGCCCTGGACGTTGGCAACACCCGCCTGAAATGGGCGCTTTACGATGCACCGCAAGTCGGGGCCCGGCTGCTGGCCCATGGTGCGCAGTTTCTGGAGAACATCGAAAAGCTGGCCGACGGCGACTGGTGCGGCCTGCCCGCGCCGCGCTGGGTGATCGGCTGTGTGGTGGCGGGTGACGCGGTCAAGCGCCGTGTGCAAGAGCAACTGGAGTTGTGGGACGTCAGCCCGCAGTGGGTGGTTTCCAGCAGCAGCGAAGCCGGGCTCATCAACGGCTACGACCACCCGGCCCGCCTCGGATCGGACCGCTGGGTCGCCATGATCGGTGCTCGCCAGCGCTTGCTGTCACAAGGCGCCGCGCGACCCTGCGTGGTGGTGATGGTGGGCACGGCCGTGACGGTCGAAGCGATCGACACCCAAGGCCGCTTTCTGGGCGGCATCATCCTGCCGGGCCACGGCATCATGTTGCGCGCGCTGGAGTCCGGCACCGCCGGCCTGCACGTGCCCACGGGTGATGTGCGCGACTTTCCCACCAACACCAGCGATGCCCTGACCAGCGGCGGCACCTTCGCCATCGCCGGGGCGGTGCAGCGCATGGTGGACAACCTGAGGCGCCACTGCGGTGATGAACCGGTGGTCTACATGACCGGCGGTGCCGGCTGGAAGATGGCGCCCAGCATGTCCACGCCCTGCGAACTGGTGGATAGCCTGATTTTTGACGGGTTGCTGGAGATCGCGAGCAGTCGTCTTTCCCCCCTGCGCGCCTGACGGCGCTTCCCCCCTGCGGCGCGGGGGGACGGCCCCTGTGGCCGGGCAAAGCCCGTTCCACGGGGCCTTTGGAGCCAACTACCCTTCCGACGCGTCGTGACTTGTTCCAGGATGCGGTGGAACCGGCTTTGCCGGGCCACTCGCATCGCCCCCTGGGGGGTGACGCCGCAGGCGGCGCTGGGGGGGGTCAAACCTGTTCCCAGGGCAACATCAGCGTCACCGCCAGTAGCTGCGCGAACTCGGGTTCGAAAGCGTCGATGATGGCTTGCGGGTCCGGGCACAGGGCTTCGTCGGCGATCACGCCGAACTGCACGCCGCCGCCGTAGCTGAGGATGGACACGCCCAGGCCCACGGTGCCGGTCTGCGGTACCCAGAACATGGTTTGCTCCAGCGTGGCGCCGCACAGCTGCAGCTTGGTGGCCGGGCCGGGCACGTTGGTCATGACGGCGGTGGTCTTGCGGCCGAACAGCGCCAGCAGCGCGTCCTGTGCGGGCTTGATGAGCAGCCCCGCCACCGACAGCAGGCCGAAGGTCAGCAGGGGCTGCAGGCTGCCCTTGAGTTCGTTCATGCGCGCGCGCACCGCGTACACGCGCTCGATGGGGTTGATCAATCCAATGGGCAGCACCAGCGGCACCAGGCCGAAGCGGTTGCCCAGTTTCCAGGCGTCCTCCATGGGGCGCAGGTTGATGGGCACCATGGCGCGGATTTCCTTGCCCGAGGGGTCTTCGCCCAGCGCGCGCAGGTATTGGCCGATGGCGCCGGCCACGCAGCTGAGCAGCACGTCGTTGACCGAGCAGTTCAGGCCTTTGCCGATGGCCTTGACTTCGTCCAGCGGGATCGGCTCGCACCAGGCCACGCGCTTGCGGCCCACCGGCAGGCCTTTGAGCGGTGTGGGCGAGTCGTCGGGCATGAGCGCCAGGGCAGCCAGGTCGCTGGCCAGCTGACCGCCCATGCGGGCGAGGTCCATGGCCTGGCCCAGCGAGTCGCTCAGGCTCTGCTGGGGTGTGGACAACGCGGCGAGTGACCGGGCAGCGCCGCCGCCGGCCAGGTCCAGTGCCCTGGCCGTGAGGTCGCCGAAGGGGCGGATCAAGGTGTCGGCCAGCCAGTCTTCGGCCGCTTCCAGCCCCGCTTTGTCGGGACCGTTTTTGCGCGTGCGGCGCGGGGGCTCGGCGCCACCGTCGACCAGGCTCATCATCACGCTGATCAGCGCAATGCCGTCGGCAATGCAGTGGTGGATGCGAGCGATCAGCGCCGAACCACCCTGGTAGTGCTCCACCAGCTCGAACTGCCACAGCGGGTGTGCGGGGTTCAGGGGCTGCATGGCCAGGTGTGCGACGCGGCTCTGCAGGGCGGCCTGCTCGCTCTGTCCCCGCAGCCGGGTCAGGTCCTGTGCGCTCACATGCCGCTCCAGGTGGAAGTCGGGGTCGTCCAGCCAGTGGGCGCCGGCGGCGTCTTCGCGCGCCAGCTGCACGAAGCGCCGGTAGGGCAGCAGGCGTTCGCGCACGCGTTGCTGCAGCGCGGCCAATGTGATGCCCGGCCGCAGGATCCACACGCCCACGATCATCATGTGGTTGGTGGGCGAGTCCATGCGCAGCCAGGCCGTGTCCACCTTGCTCATGCGCTCGCCTTCCAGACCCAGCGAACTGGCCAGCGTTCGGCCAGGGGCCGCTGTGTGGGGGGCGGCGTCAGCGGCCTCGGTCTTGGCGCTCTGGGCGGACTTGGAAATGCGCTTGACCATGGTGTCTCCTGCTCGTCCGTGGTGGACGTCGCTGTTTGTTGGGGGGCGCATCTATTTTGCCGGTGGAGCGGCCCGTAAGATACCGGGCCTGCCCCTAGACCGCTGGCGCCCCGGGTGCGCTGGCCCCCCACTTCAGGAGAACCGCATGTCCGATCTCAACGCACGCTTCGAAGCCGCCGTGGCCAACTCCAAGAAACTGGCCGAACGCCCCGACAACAGCACCTTGCTGAAGATCTACGGTCTCTACAAGCAGGCCACCACCGGTGACAACACCGAGAAGAAGCCAGGGTTCAGCGATCTGGTCGGCCGTGCCAAGTGGGATGCTTGGAACGCCTGCAAGGGCACCTCGTCGGACGACGCCAAGCAGCAGTACATCGACCTGATCGAATCGTTGTCCTGATCCACCCCTGCCGCGCTGCGCGCGACCCCCTCAAGGGGGCAGCGCGTGCGGCCCGGCGGAGCCGGTTCCACCGCGTTCTGGAGCAAACCCCTCGCGCCGGAACAGGGTAGAAATCACGGGCCTGAATGCGCAAGCGTTCAGGCCTTTTTCTTTTTCGCTGCCGGTTTTTTGTTGGCCAGCAGGGCGTCCAGGTTTTTCACGATCTCGCCTTCGATGCGGTCCTTGAAGGCGCCCAGCAGAAACCCGAGCTGGGCATCCAGCTCGAAGTGGTCGCCCGAGACCTTGAGCGTGCCGCTGACGCCGCTGCGGCTGAACTGCACTTCGTCACCGTCCTCGCCCTCTTCGTAGGTGCAGGCCATGTCGAAGTCGGCTTCGGCCTGTTCGGCCCATTGCCAGGCAACCTTGCGGGCGCCCGCCAGGCCCAGCTGGTGGGGGCGTTGGATGTGGATCTGGGCCATGGGTGTCTCCTCGGGTCCGGTGGTGTGTCAGTCTGCGCGGTTGGCCAGCGTGGTGGCCGGGCGGGGCAGCAGGGCTTGCAGGGTGGCGCTGCGTTCGGCTTTGGGCTGCTCGGCCAGCGCACGCACCGCATCATAGAAGCGTGCGAAGTCGCGGCCTTGCGCCTCGAACAGCGTTTCGAAGGCCGGTACCCACTGGTCGTAGGCGGCTTGTGCACCGAAACTGGCGTTGTTGGCCTGGCGCACCCAGGTGTCGTAGCCGGAGAAGCCGCCCCAGCCCTGCTTGAGGGTTTCGTAGGCGCGGCGAAAGTCCGCCATCACTTCGGCCTTGCGTTGGCGCCGTGTGGTGGTGTCCAGGGTGGTGTCGGTGTACACAGCTTGCAAGCGTCGGCGGGTGTCCAGTGTGAGCGCGCGGAAGGCCCGGCGCCGTTCGTCAAAACGCGCGTACTCGCTGCGGGCCGCTTCACCCGCCTGCGCCAGCCAGCGCTGGCCCCCCAGGCGCTCCACCGCGGTCGCGAACGATTCGTTGAACGCGGTGTCGTCCTTGACGTAGAGCACCTGGTGGGCAAGTTCGTGGAACACCAGGCGGGCGAGTTCGCCTTCGGGGTAACCGATGAAGGTGTTCAGCAGCGGGTCGCCGCCGGCCCAGTTCATCCAGCCCAGGGTGGAATAGGCGGGCACCGGGTACACGGCCACCTCCAGATCGGCCGGCAGGCTGGCGGCGAAGGCCTGTGCGTTCGCTTCGTCGTAATAGCCGCGGTAACCCACGCAGCCGGCCACCGGGAAGCACCAGGTCTGCAGCGTGAGCGAGAACTCGGGCGCGGCCACCACGTTGTAGACCGCGGCCCGGCGTTTCAGGTCGGCGTAGCGGTGGTAGCTGCTGTTGTCGGGCAGGTCCAGTTCGGTCGATGCGTAGGCGCGGATGCGGCGCGCAGTGGCCAGGCGTTGCCGCAGCGGCTCGGGCGTGGCGCTGTCGGCGACCCATTCGTCCACCGGCCGTGCGGCCTGCATGAGTGCGAGGTGGCCGGTGACCGACTGCCAGTAGTAGCCCGCGCCGGTTGTGGGGCTGGCGCAGCCGCCCAGGCCCAGCAGCAGCGCGGCGGCGATCCACCTGCGGACCGACCAGCCACCCCTCTGTTCATGGGGTGCACGAAGTGGCGCTGCGTTCATAGACTGAAACCGTTCCCGTTACCTCAAAACCCACGGAGTTTGACCATGAAGAATAGCCCGATTCGCACCGCCTTTGCCCTGCTGCTGTCCCTTGGTCTGGCGGCGTGCGGGGGAGGGGGTGATGCCACCAGCACCACCGATGGAGGGACGGACACGCCTGTGGCAACCAGCGTCACCTGCGAAACCTTGCAGTTTTCGTCCGCTGCGGGTGTGGCGGTTCCCACGTCGGGGCAATGGGCCAGCTTCGCCGGAACCTACACAGCGGGTGCAACCACGGTTGTCTTGAGTCCGTCTGGCGCGTTGACGGTCAACGCTGTTGCGATCGACGTGAAAAGCGCTTGCTACGTCACCGCCGACAGCATGATCATGGTCAGCTGGGGCGTTGCCAACACCGTGGGTGCTGGCAACATCATGTACGACAGCCACATTGATTTCCGGAGTTCGGGTATCAGCGGCATCGCCGATGGTGTCGTCCTTTCTTCGGCCATGTGAACGCTTTGTGGGTCAGACCGCCGCGACCTCCACCAGGCAGTCGTAAAACACCGGCCCGCGCCCCAGATCGGTCAGGCGCTGGCTGGTGACTTCGTTGACGTTGGTGCCATCGGGTCCCAGCTTGCGCCACCAGATGCCCAGGCCGTTGACCACGCCTGGGCGGGCGCGTTTGGACACTTCGGCCTTGCAGCGGTATTCACCGCGCTGGTTGAAGACCCGCACCATCTGCCCGCTGGTGATGCCCCGCGCGGCCGCGTCGTCGGCGTGCATTTCCAGCAGCGGCTCACCTTCGATGTCGCGAAGGCTTTTAACGTTGACGAAGCTGGAGTTGAGGAAGTTGCGCGCGGGTGGCGAGATCATGGCCAGCGGGTGGCGCGGGTCGCTGCCGGCGGGCTCGAAGTTGGGCAGGTGGTCGGGCAGGCCGTCCAGTCCCTGTGCCGCCAGGCGGGCGCTGAAGAATTCGCACTTCCCCGACGGGGTGGGGAAGTGGCCGCTGGCAAACGGCGCCTCGGGCACCGGCAGCGTGGCCCAGCCCTGGTTCAGCAGTTGCTGGAAGTCGACCGCGTCGCCCATCGCGGTGCGGCACAGGGTTTGATCGTCGTCGGCGAAGCAGGGATCGTCATAGCCCATGCGGCGGGCCAGTTCGCGAAACACGTCGGTGTTGGTCCGCGCCTGGCCCAGCGGTGCCACCGCCGGTTGGTTGAGCAGCACGTCGGTGTGACCGTAGCTGGTGTGGATGTCCCAGTGCTCCAGCTGCGTCGTGGCCGGCAGGACGATGTCGGCGTGGTCGGCGGTGTCGGTCTGGAAGTGTTCCAGCACCACGGTGAACAGGTCTTCCCGCGCGAAGCCTTGCACCACCTTGCCCGACTCGGGCGCCACCGCCACCGGGTTGCTGTTGTAGACGATCAGCGCCTCGACTTTCGGGCCGAAGGCCGGTGAGGCCTCGCGCAGCAGGTCGTCGCCGATGGTGGACATGTTGATCGTGCGCGGTGTGCGACCGGCCAGCAGGTCGGGCCGGTGCAGTGCCGAGCGGTTGACCGGGAAATGACCCGAGGCGGACAGCAGCAGCCCGCCCGCGCGGTGGCGCCAGGCGCCCACCAGAGCGGGCAGGCAGGCCACGGCGCGCACGGCATTGCCGCCGCCGCGCACGCGCTGCATGCCGTAGTTCAGGCGGATGGCGGCCGGCTGGGTGGTGCCGTAGGCGCGCGCCAGGTTCACGATCTGCTGCACCGACACGCCGCACACCTCGGCCGCGCGCTCGGGCGGCCATTGCAGGGCGCGTTCGCGCAGGGCGTACCAGCCCAGGGTGTGGCGGTCGATGTAGTCGTGGTCCAGCCAATCGTTGACGATCAGCTGGTGCATGAGCGCCAGCGCCAGCGCCGCGTCGGTGCCGGGGCGCAGCTGGATGTGCTCGTGGCACTTCTCGGCGGTTTCGCTGCGGCGCGGGTCGATGCAGACCAGGCGCGCACCGTCGCGTTTGGCCTGCTGGGCCAGGCGCCAGAAATGCAGATTGCTGGCGATCGAATTGCTGCCCCAGATCAGGATGAGTTTGGATTCGACGAAGAACTCCAGCTTCATGCCCAGCTTGCCGCCCAGCGTGTGCACCAGGCCTTCGCCACCGGCGGCGGCGCAGATGGTGCGGTCCAGGTGCGAGGCCCCCAGCCGGTGGAAGAAGCGCGCGGCCATGCCCTCGCCCTGAACCAGCCCCATCGTGCCGGCGTAGCTGTAGGGCAGGATGGCTTGCGGGTCGCGGGCCGCGATGGCCTTCAGACGGGTGGCGATCTCATCCAGCGCCTCGTCCCAGCCGATGGGCGTGAACCGGCCGCTGCCCTTGGGGCCGCTGCGGCGCAGGGGCGTGAGGAGGCGCTCGGGGTGGTAGGTGCGCTCGGTGTAGCGCGAGACCTTGGTGCACAGCGCGCCGTCGGTGTGGCGGTGCTCGGGGTTGCCGTGCACCCGCACGGCCACGCCGTTCTCGACCGTGGTGAGCAGGGCGCAGGTGTCGGGGCAGTCGTGCGGGCA
>CALRYD010000082.1:0-9457 GCA_943372305.1 Hydrogenophaga intermedia
GCCTTTGTGGATCAGGGTGCTGCGCGTGGGCGCGAGCGACGAGACCTTTTCGCCCAGCACGTCGGCGATGTCGCCGGAGCGGTGCGGTCCCTCGCCCAGCTCGGCCATGGCGCGCAGGTATTTTTTCTCTTTTGGTGTGCAGCGGTCAAAGCGCACGCGGAAGAACCCTTCGTCCAGCGCGGCGAGGGCGGTCACGCTGCCCTTGATCACATCGGCCAGGGTGATGGGGCTGGCCTCGGCCGCCAGCCAGGTGTGGCTGCCCCAGGCTTGCAGAAAGTACGGGTAGCCCTGGGTCAGGCGCAGCAGCTCGGCCAGCGCCTCGGAAGTGATGGCCACGCCCTCGTCGGCCAATGGCTTGCTCAACGCCAGCGTGGCCGCTTCGGTGCTGAGCGGACCGATGAAGGGAAAGTCGAACAGGCGCTCGGCGTACGACTTGGCGTCGCCCATCTGCCCGCGCAGCTGCGGTAGGCCGGCGCCCACCAGCACCACCGGCAGGCGACGCTGTTCGGTGCGGTGCAGGGCGGTGATGAGGATCGGCAGTTGCGCTTCCGGCAGTTGGTGCAAGGCGTCTATGAAGAAGGTCAACGCGGTACCCGCCGCTTGGGCGGCCAGGCCGGTCTGCTCCATCAGGGCCTGCAAGTCACTTTCCAGGTCACCGCTGTCGGCCAGGCCGGGCTCGGGTTCGTGGTCGATGCCGACCTCGATGTCGTGGTACGCGACCTTCAGGCCCTTGGCGAAGCCGGCCAGCGCGCGCAGGCCGCGGATGGCCAGGGCCTTGGCGCTTTCCAGCTGGGACAGGCGCAGCAGGGCCTGGCGCAGCTGCGGCGCCAGCAGGGCGGGCAGCGAACGGCCTTCGGGCGCCTCGAAGCGGATGGTGTGGATGCCCGAGCCCTCGGCGGCGTCGCGCATGCGGTCCAGCAGCACGGTTTTGCCCACGCCGCGCAGGCCCACCAGCATCACGCTCTTGGCCGGGCGGCCGATGCGCGCGCGTTCGATGGCCACGTGCACCGCGGCCAGCAGGGCGTCGCGCCCGGCCAGTTCGGGCGGCGGCGTGCCGGCGCCAGGCGCAAAGGGGTTGCGGATCGGGTTCATACCCCGGATTCTACCGACATTAGAAAAGTTATCTGTTTTCGATAATTCATCTAAGCTTGCTTGATCCAGGGAGCAGGGAGCAGGGAGCAGGGAGCAGGGAGCAGGGAGGCAGCATCCTCCGGTGTCGCTGCGCTTCAGGCCGGGGCCGGTGCGTCCTCGCCCACCACGATGTCCAGTTCGATGCCGAGCACCCGACCCACCGCGACCGGGAAGGTTTGGGCCTGCGCTTCACTGCCGAGCGCGAGCTCTTCGGCGCGCGACCGCCAGGCGGCGAGGTGGACGACGCCCGCGATCGGGTCGTGCACGTTCTGGCCGAAAGGCTGGCCCTGGTGCCCGATGGCCTCGACCATGGACGTGGGGAATCGCCATTCCGAGGCCAGGGCGGCGCCCACCTCGGCAAAGCTGAAGCCGAAGCGTTCCTGTTCGGCCTGTGGGCGCAGGAGATCGAGCATGGGCACGCTCTGGTTCAGGTCCACCATCGCCTCGGGCATGCCGGTGTGCATGACCAGTTCGCCAATGCCGTGCACCAGTCCCGCGGTGAAGGCCGCTCCCGCGTCGACCTGGATTGGCCGAGCGAGCGTGTGCGAGCGCTGCGCCGTGCTCATGCTGTAGCGCCAGAACTGGTTGAGATCCACGCCGGGCACGCCGCGGAAGCCCTGGTCCAGTGCCGCGCCGATCACCAGGGCGCGGACCTTGGTCAGCCCCATCACATGGACGGCCTCGGCCACGCTGCCGACCGGGCGGCGCAGCCCGAAATAGGCGGAGTTGGCGGTCTTGAGCAGTCGGGTCGCCAGGACAGGGTCGTCCTCGATGAGCCGTGCGACCTGGACTGCATCGACGTTCTCCTGCCCGAACGAATCCATCAACTGCCGGACGATCTTGGGAACGGTCGGCAGGGCGTGGGGGCGTTTGAGCAGTTGTTCCAGTTGCACGGCGATTCCCTTCTGGTGAGTCCATGCAATCTCGACGCGGTCGGCGAGAACTTGACCCCGGCGCGTGCCTTGTCAGGCCAGCACCAACACCGCTGAACGGTCTTGAACCGGTTGCGGGTGTTGACCCCTCAGGGGGGGAGATCACCAGACCCCGCTCTCCATGCGAATGGCCACTTCGCAGTCCTCGAAAATCTCCAGCTTGGCGATCTTCACGCGCACGCCGATCACGCCGGGCAGCTGCATCAGCCGCCGCGTGAGCTTGCCGATCAGGCTCTCCAGCAGGTTCACGTGTTCGGCGGTGCACTCGTCGATGATGATCTGGCGCACCTTGCGGTAGTCCAGCACGTGCGAGATGTCGTCGTCGTGCGGCAGCAGGGGCTGTGCGCCCTGGTTGAGCTCGGCGTCCACCTGGATGGGTTGCGGCGCGGTCTTCTCGTGTTCCAGGATGCCCAGGTTGGCGTCGAAGCGCAGGCCGGTCAGCGTGAGGATCTGGTTGCCCGAATGGGTGGGGGTGTGGGTGTCCATGCGGGCGTTCACATCAGGGAAAAGTCGCGCTCGAAGCGCATCAGGTGCTGGCCGCCGTCCACCAGCAGTGTGGTGCCGGTGATCGAGCGGTTGGCCAGCGCAAAGGCCACGGTGGCGGCCACGTCTTCAGGGGTGGACGAGCGGCCCAGCGGCGACTGCTTGTGCAGCGTCTGGAACCTCTCGTCGCTCAGCATGTGGCTGGTCAGCGTCAGGCCCGGGGCCACACCGACCACGCGCACGCAGGGCGCCAGCGCCAGCGCCAGCATGGTGTTGGCCGCTTCCAGCGCCGCCTTGGACAGCGTGTAGCTGAAAAAGTCCGGGTTCTGGTTCCACAGCTTCTGGTCCAGCAGGTTGACCACCGCGCCGTCGCGGCCGTCTCCCGCGGCCTGCAGGTGCGCGTGCAGCGCCTGCGCCAGCAGGATGGGCGCGCCGGTGTTGCTGCGCAGGTGGCTGGCCATGGACTCGAAGCCAAAGCTGGTCACGTCGTCGTGCTCGAACAGCGAGGCGCTGTTGACCACCGCGTCGAGCCGGCCGAAATGCCCCAGCACGGCCGGCACCAGGGTGCGCACGGCGGCTTCGTCGGCCAGGTCGGCGCCGAAGGTGGCGGCGCTGCCGGGGCGGCCGCTGGCGGCGGCGCAGTCGGCGGCGGTCTGCTGCGCTTCGGCGGCCGACTGGCGGAAATGCACCGCCACCGACCAGCCGGCGCGGGCCAGGGTGAGCGCGATCTCGCGGCCCAGGCGTTTGCCGGCGCCGGTGACCAGCACGGTGCGGTGGGGGCAGGGGGTGGGGGTGTCGGACATGGAGGGTGTGCCGGTCCGGTGCGACCCGGGGTGATCAGGGACAATCGGCCGGGTGAACACCGACCCTGTGAACGAAGCCGCGAGTTTAACGAGCGCCCTGCTGGCGCGGGTGCGTGAGGCCATCCGCGCGGCCGGCGGCTGGCTGCCGTTTGACCGCTTCATGGCCATGGCCCTGTACGAGCCGGGGCTGGGCTATTACGCCAACAGCAGCCCCAAGTTCGGCCAGATGCCGGGCGGCGTCGCGGGGCAGGGCAGCGACTTTGTGACCGCACCCGAGCTGAGCCCGCTGTTCGGCCACACGCTGGCGCGCCAGGTGGCGCAGGCGCTGGCCGCTACCGGCACCGACGAGGTGTGGGAATTCGGCGCCGGCACCGGCGCGCTGGCCCTGCAGGTGCTGGACGCGCTGGCCGCCCTGGGCCAGGCGCCGCGCCGCTACACCATCGTGGACCTGTCGGGCACGCTGCGGGCGCGCCAGCAGGCCACGCTGGCCCGGCATGCCGACCGCGTGGTGTGGGCCGACCGGCTGCCCGATGCTTTCGACGGCGTGGTGATCGGCAACGAGGTGCTGGACGCGATGCCGGTGCAGTTGCTGGTGCGCATCGGCGGCCAGACGGACGGCCGCTGGTACGAGCGCGGTGTGGTGGTGGACGATGCCGGCGAGCTGGGCTGGGCCGAGCGTCCCACCGGGCTGCGGCCGCCGCTGGACATCGAGGGGCCGCACAACTACCTGACCGAAATCCACCCGCAGGGCGAGGCTTTCGTCCGCACCCTGGCCGAGCGGCTGCGGCGCGGCGCGGCCTTCTTCATCGACTACGGCTTCCCCGAGGCCGAGTACTACCACCCGCAGCGCCACATGGGCACGCTGATCTGCCACCGCGCGCACCAGAGCGACGACAACCCGCTGGCCGATGTGGGGCTCAAGGACATCACCGCGCACGTGAACTTCACCGGCATTGCGCTGGCCGCGCAGGACGCCGGCATGACCGTGCTGGGCTACACCGGCCAGGGGCGTTTCCTCATCAACTGCGGCTTGCTGGACGTGGCGAAAGACGCGGATGTGCGCGAGAACGCCATGCTGGGCAAGCTGGTCAACGAGCACGAGATGGGCGAGCTGTTCAAGGTGATCGGCCTGGCGTCCGAAGCCAGCGTCACCGGTTGGGATGCCATCGGATTTGCGGCCGGCGACCGCACCCACAGACTATGAAACACGCCCGCCACCTTTCGCGTGACCCCCTCCAGGCGGCGGCCCCTGCGGCCCGGCCAAGTCGGTTCCGCGCTGCCACTGGGTCAAGCCCGTCTGTGGCAAAACCATCCGGAGTGCGAGATTGATCCGCTGGATGATCGTCATCTTCCTGGCCCTGCTGCTGATCAGCTGGTTCTCGCCGCTGCTGAGCAAGCTGGGCTTCGGCAAGCTGCCGGGCGACCTGCGCTTTCGCCTTTTCGGGCGCGAGTGGTTCCTGCCGTTCACGACCACCATCTTGCTGAGCCTGGTGGCCAGCCTGATCAGCCGAGCGATCTGATACCCCGCAGGGTGTCTTGAAAAGCACGGGGTCGGGCGCATGTGGGCGCCATTGAGGAGTGTTTTCATGTCCACCGATCCCCTGCACATCGTCTGCCCGCACTGCCACACCACCAACCGCGTCGCCGAGCCGGCCCTGGCCAGCGCGCCCGACTGCGGCAAGTGCCACCAGCCCCTGTTCACCGGCCACCCCGTGGCGCTGGACGACGAGGCCGCGTTCGACAAGCACATCACCCGTTCACAGCTGCCGGTGCTGGTGGACTTCTGGGCGCCCTGGTGCGGCCCCTGCCGCATGATGGCCCCCGCCTTCGAGCAGGCGGCTCAGCAGCTGGAGCCGCAGATGCGCCTGGCCAAGGTCAACACCGAAGCCGCACAGAACCTCGCGGCGCGCTACAACATCCGCAGCATCCCGACGCTGGCGCTGTTCGTCAACGGGCGCGAGGTGGCGCGCCAGCCGGGTGCCATGGGCGCGGCCGACATCGTGCGCTGGGCGCGGTCGCACGCGCGTTGAACCCTGTACCGGTTCAGGGTCCGGTCTTGTAACTATGTTACGTGGCCGGTATCATCGCGCCGCAGTGCGGGGCTGGGTCCGGTTGTGAACCGGCGGCGCCCGCCGTCCCAACCGCCATGTCCCTGACCACTGCTTCCGCCCGTCCTTTCCCCCGCCTGCTCGCCGACGTCGGCGGCACCAACGCCCGTTTCGCCTGGCAGGCCAGCGCCGGCGCGCCCATCACCGATGTGCGCGTGCTGCCCTGCGCCGACCACCCCACGCTGCAGGCGGCCATGCACGCCTACCTGGCCGGTCTGAACCAGGGCCGCCCGCTGGCCGCGGCCATCGCCATCGCCAACCCGATCACGGGTGACGAGGTGCGCATGACCAACCACCACTGGGTGTTCCTGCAGTCGGAGGTCAAGGCCGAGTTCGGCCTGCAGAACCTGCAACTGCTCAACGACTTCACCGCCCTCGCGCTGGCCCTGCCGGCGTTGCCCGCCGATGAACTGCGCCAGGTCGGCGGCGGTGCCGCCGTGCCCGACGCCCCCATCGCCCTGCTGGGTGCTGGCACCGGCCTGGGCGTTTCGGGCCTGCTGCCCGACCGCCGCGGCGGCTGGCTGCCCATCAACGGCGAGGGCGGTCACGTCACCTTGCCAGCGGTCAGCGCACGCGAGCGCCTGGTCATGGACGGGCTGATCCAGCGCTACGGCCGCGCTTCGGCCGAGCGCCTGCTGTGCGGCCAGGGCCTGGTGGACGCATGCGCCATCCTGTGCGCGGCCGACGGTGTGCCCGAGCGGGCATTGGCCAACGCCGCCGAGGTGACCGAAGCGGCACTCTCGGGCCGGCTGCCGCAGGCGGTGGAAACGCTCGACCTGTTCTGTGCACTGCTCGGCTCGGTGGCGGGCAATCTGGCGCTGACCCTGGGCGCGCGTGGTGGCGTCTACATCGGCGGCGGCATCGTGCCGCGCCTGGGCGACCGGTTCGCCCAATCGCCGTTCCGGACCCGCTTCGAGGCCAAGGGCCGGTTCTCGGCCTATCTGCAGTCCATACCGGTCTGGGTCATCACCTCGGCACAGTCGCCTGCCCTCATGGGGGCCGCGCGCGCGCTCGACGCCGACCATTGACCGCCGCCTGGCATGCGGCGGGGCTTCCGCCGTTACGGGTTTGTCCTGATGGTGTTTGTCATTAATTAATGAAATATTAATGACCGAGGCGGCATGGTGCCGTCCTCGATCAACGCCGCGCCTACACAGACCACACGCGGCCATGTCAATTTAATGGATGGGGACATCATGATGAAACTTTCGAAACTCGCCGCCGCCGCCGCCTTCGTGGTGGCTGGCTCCACCGCTATCGCCGGTGAAGTGGAAGTCCTGCACTACTGGACTTCGGGCGGTGAGGCCAAGTCGGTGGCCGAGCTGAAGAAGATCATGCAGGCCAAGGGCCATGTGTGGAAAGACTTCGCCGTGGCCGGCGGCGGTGGTGACAACGCCGCCACGGTCCTCAAGAGCCGCGTGGTGTCGGGCAACCCGCCGGCCGCTGCCCAGATCAAGGGCCCGGCCATCCAGGAATGGGCCAACGAAGGTGTGCTGGCCAACCTGGACGCCGTCGCCAAGGCCGAGAAATGGGACACCCTGCTGCCCGGCGTGGTCGCCAATGTCATGAAGTACAAGGGCAACTACGTGGCCGCTCCGGTCAACGTGCACCGCGTCAACTGGATGTGGGCCAACGCCAACGTGCTGAAGAAGGCCGGCGTGACCGGCGCACCCAAGACCTGGGACGAGTTCTTCGCCGCGGCCGACAAGGTCAAGAAGGCCGGCCTGATCCCCGTCGCGCACGGTGGCCAGAACTGGCAGGACTTCACCACCTTCGAATCGGTGGTGCTGGGTGTGGGTGGCGCCAAGTTCTACCAGGACGCCCTGGTGAAGCTGGACCCCAAGGCCCTGACCAGCCCGACCATGGCCAAGTCGCTGGAAACCTTCCGCAAGATCAAGTCCTACACCGACGCCGCTGCCCCGGGCCGCGACTGGAACCTGGCCACGGCCATGGTGATCCAGGAGAAGGCTGCGTTCCAGTTCATGGGTGACTGGGCCAAGGGCGAGTTCAGCGCCGCCGGCAAGGTGCCGGGCAAGGACTACATCTGCGCAGCCGCTCCCGGCACGGGCAACGCCTACACCTTCAACGTGGACTCGTTCGCGATGTTCAAGCTCAAGGACGCCGGCGCCCAGAAGGCCCAGGGTGACCTGGCTGCCGCCATCATGGGCAACGAGTTCCAGGAAGTCTTCAACCTGAACAAGGGTTCCATCCCGGTCCGCCTGGGCATGAAGATGGACAAGTTCGACGACTGCGCCAAGCTCTCCAGCAAGGACTTCGTCGACACCGCCAAGAGCGGTGGCCTGGTACCTTCCGTGGCCCACGGCATGGCCATCAGCCCGGCCGCCGAAGGCGCGATCAAGGACGCCGTCAGCCAGTTCTGGAACGACGACAAGATCTCGGTCGCCGACGGTGTGAAGAACATTGCCAAGGCCGCCGCCACCAAGTAAGTCCCGTCCGTTGACGCCAGTACAAGCCCATCCCCGCGGATGGGCTTGTTTTTGGAATTCCCATGAAAAGCTTCGAGAACCTGCTGCCCAAGCTGGTGATCGCGCCCGGCTTCGTGCTCGGCTTCGCGTTCATCTACGGGCTGATGATCTGGAACGGCGTGCTCTCGCTGACCGGGTCGCGCATGCTGCCCAACTACGAGAACTTCGTCGGTCTGGAGCAGTACGTCCAGCTCTGGTCCATGGACCGCTGGTACGTCGCCCTGAAAAACCTGGGTATCTTCAGCGTGCTGTACGTCGGCGGCTCGATGCTGGTCGGCATGGTCCTGGCGATCTTCCTGGACCAGAAGATCCGCGTCGAAGGCTGGTTGCGCACCATCTACCTCTACCCCATGGCGCTGTCGTTCATCGTGACCGGCACGGCCTGGAAATGGATCCTCAACCCCAGCGATGGTCTGCAGAAGCTCATGCACGACATCGGCTGGACCTCGTTCAATTTCGACTGGCTGGTGCAGTCCGACTACGCCATCTACTGCGTGGTGATCGCGGGCATCTGGCAGTCGGCCGGCTTTGCCATGGCGCTGTTCCTGGCCGGCCTGCGCGGCATTGACGACAGCATCATCAAGGCGGCCCAGATCGACGGCGCCTCGCTGCCGCTGATCTACTGGCGCATCATCCTGCCGATCCTGCGCCCGGTGGTGTTCTCCACCGTGCTGGTGCTCTCGCACCTGTCGATCAAGAGCTTCGACCTGGTCATGGCCCTCACCGCCGGCGGCCCCGGTTTCGCCACCGACGTGCCCGCCACCTTCATGTACACCATGAGCTTCACGCGCGGCCAGATCGGCCTGGGCGCGGCCAGCGCCACCATGATGCTGGCGACTGTGGCGGCGATTGTTGTTCCCTACCTGTACAGCGAACTGCGGAGCAAGCCCCATGACCGCTAAATCCCTGACCTTCGGCCGGGTGTTCACCTACGGCCTGCTGCTCTTGGCGGCGCTGTTCTTCCTGGCGCCGCTGTATGTGATGATCGTCACGTCCCTCAAGGACGCCGAGCAGATCCGCAACGGCAACCTGCTGAGCCTGCCGACCTCCCTGAACTTCGAGTCCTGGGGCCTGGCCTGGAGCAGCGCCTGCACCGGCGTGGACTGCCGCGGTCTGGCACCGTTCTTCTGGAACTCGGTGATCATGGCCGTGCCGGCGGTGCTGATTTCCACCGCCTGGGGCGCGATCAACGGCTATGTGCTGAGCATGTGGAAGTTCCGCGGCTCAGAGGTGCTGTTCGGCTTCCTGCTGTTCGGCGTCTTCATGCCCTTCCAGGTCGTGCTGCTGCCCATGAGCCAGGTGCTGGGCTGGCTGGGCGTGGCCAGCTCGGTCTGGGGTTTGATGCTGGTGCACGTGGTGGCGGGCATTCCGTCAACCACGCTGTTTTTCCGCAATTACTACATCGGCCTGCCGGATGAATTGATCAAAGCCGCGCAGCTGGACGGCGCAGGTTTTTGGATGATCTTTCGCCGCATCGTGCTGCCGCTGTCTTTGCCGATTTTGGTGGTCACGCT
>CALRYD010000083.1:0-9132 GCA_943372305.1 Hydrogenophaga intermedia
GGGTTCGGCCCTGCTGTGCTACTGGGCCGCGATGCACCACAACTTCTGGTTGCTGGTGGCGGCCACGGTCATCGCCGGCTACTACAGCGCCAACGGTCAGCTTTACCGTTTCGCCGCGGCCGAGCTGGCGGCACCGGACTTCCGCGAGAAAGCCGTCTCGCTGGTGTTGGCAGGTGGCCTGGTGGGCGCGGTGCTTGGCCCCAACCTGGCCAGCCGCACCCGCAACCTGCTGGACGTGCCGTTCGCCGGCGCCTACCTGTCGCTGGCGGTGGTGGCGCTGCTCTCCATGGCCATCATGGCCTTCCTGACGTTCCCGCCGCTGCCACCCAAGAAGGCCGGAGCGGACGCCGGGCGGCCGCTGTCGGTGATCATGAAGCAGCCGGTGTTCATCGTCGCGGCAGCGGGGGCCGCACTGGGCTACGGTGTGATGAACCTGCTGATGGCGGCGACGCCGCTGGCCATGCAGGTGTGCGGCTTCGAATTCGACGACGCGGCCCTGGTGCTGGAGTGGCACGTGATCGGCATGTTCGCGCCGGGCTTCTTCACCGGCCACCTCATCAAGCGTTTCGGCGTGCTCACCATCATGGGGGTGGGCGTGCTGCTCAACGCGGCCTGCATCGCCATCGCGCTGACCGGCGTCAACCTGCACCAGTTCCTGATCGCCCTGTTCCTGCTGGGCGTGGGCTGGAACTTCCTGTTCACCGGCAGCACCACACTGTCGCTGCAAGCCTACAGGCCTGAGGAAAAAGACCGCGCACAGGCGGCCATCAATTTTTTTGTTTTCGCCACCATGGCGGTCACCTCGTTTGCCTCTGGCGCCCTCGTGACCACTCAGGGATGGGCCCTGCTGAACGTGGGCTCCCTGGTGCCCGTGGCACTGACCGGCGTGGCCCTGGGCTGGCTTGCCTGGCTCAAGCGCCAAGCCCACAATCCAGCCTGAACCGACGCCGCTGTGGCGCCGGGCACCGCAACGTCACACGGAAGCAATCACATGGATCTCTTGAAATCGGTACTGGGCGCAGCTCTCGGGGGCCAACAAGGTGGCCAGGCACAAGCAGCGGGTGGCCTTGATCCGCAGATGCTCATGGGCATCGTCGGCGCGCTGATGAACAACGCCGGCGGCCTCTCGGGCATCCTGGGCAAGCTGCAGCAGGGTGGCCTGGGTGACGCGGCCGCTTCGTGGGTGGGCACGGGTGCGAACCAGCCGGTCTCGGCCGACGCCCTGGGCGGCGCCCTGGGCCCGGACCTGATGGGCATGATCGCCAAACAACTGGGCGGCAACGAGCAGCAGGCCGCCGGCACCATGGCCGACATCCTGCCCGGCCTGATCGACAAGCTCACGCCGCAAGGCCAGGTGCCCGCCGACAACGGCATGGGCGCTCTGGGCTCGCTGCTGGGCGGAGGCGACGGCAAGCTGGACGCCGGCGACCTGATGGGCATGCTGGGCGGGCTGATGAAGCGCTGAAAGCCGATGCGCGCCTGGCGCGCATCGGATCCAGGGCACCGCCGGGCCGGCTTTGCCGGACGGCCAGTGCCGCCCCCTTGAGGGGGTGGCGCGAAGCGCCGCAGGGGTGTTCCTGTTCAGGTGGGTGCGCAACCGTCCAGCCAGGTCTTGAGCGCTCGGTAGGCCTCTGAAGGATCGGCCTCGTTGAAGATTTCGTGGAACTGGCCGTCCAGGCACTGGCTGGTCACCAGCTCGCGCGGTGCCACGGCCGCAAAGGCGCGGCTGCCCTGGGGCCGCACCAGGTGGTCGGCACCGGCGTACAGCAGCAAGGTGGGCACACTCCAGCCGGGAGCCGCGGCGACCACTGACGGGCCGTTGGCGTCGATGAAGCGTGCCAACCGCGCCGAGATGCGGTCGTGCACCCGCTTGTCCTTCTGGTACGCATCCACCACGGCCGGGTCGTGCGAGATCTTGCGCGGGTCCAGCCCGTTGGACAGCGTGAGGTTGGGTGCCCAGCGGTGGAGCAGCGCGATCAACCGCTTGTTCAGCGGGCCGATGCCCGCGTCCAGCGCGGGAGAGGACAGCACCAGCGCATCCACCGGCGTGGACCCGCGCAGCACCCAGGTGGCCGCCACCACTCCACCCATGCTGTGGCCGAACAGGATGAGCGGGCAGGCCCAGGGCTGGGCGATGTGCTTGCGGGTGTCTTCCAGCACCTCGCCCAAGTCGTCGAGCAGGGCGTCGTCATCGGGCAGCACGCCCCGCTGACCGCCCGAGTCGCCGTGGCCGCGCTGGTCGTAGGCGCGCACGGCGAAACCCCACTCGTTCAGGCGCTGGGCCAGCGGGTCGTAGCGCCAGGCGTGCTCGCCCAGGCCGTGCACGATCAGCACCACCCCGCGCGGGCGGCGGCGGCTGGACAACGGCCAGTCGAACAGCGCGATGTTCAGGCCGTCGCGCAGCGTGAACGGGGCTTCGGTGGTGTCGTCACCCATGGCGGTCAGGGCATGCGCGCGATGACCTGGGCCACACTGGCCGTCAGGCGTCGCGCGTAGTCCAGGTGCAGGAATTCGTTCGGGCCGTGGGCGTTGCTCTTGGGTCCGAGCACGCCGCAGACCATCATCTGCGCCTTCGGGAAGCCCTGGCTGAGCAGGTTCATCAGCGGGATGGTGCCGCCCTGGCCGATGCTGCCGCAGCCCGCGCCGAAGTGGGCCTGCGAGGCGTCGTTCAGCGCCGCGTCGAACCACGGCGTGGTGGCCGGCGCGTTCCAGCCGGTGGCCGCGCTCAGGCCTTCGAACGTGACCTTGGCCTGGTACGGCGCGTTGTCTTCCAGCAGGCCCTTGAGCTGTTGCACCGCGCTGGCCGCGTCCACCAGCGGTGGCAGGCGCAGGCTGAGTTTGAACGCGGTGTACGGGCGCAGCACATTGCCGGCATTGCCGATGTCGGGGAAGCCCTCGGCCCCGGTCACGCTCAGCGTCGGCCGCCAGGTGCGGGCCAGCAGGGCTTCGACCGGGTCGGTGGTGGTGGGCAGCGCGAACACGGTGGATCCGCCACAGTCGTGGTGCGCCCAGGGGAAGCGCTTGAACAGCTCGTCGCCCAGAATCGCCGCCGTGGTCTGCGCCTGCGCCAGCCGCTCGGCCGGCACCTCGCAATGGAAGCTGGCCGGCAGCAAGCGGCCGGTGCCGCTGTCTTCGAGCCGGTCCAGCACCTGCCGCATGATGCGGAAACTCGACGGCACCAGGCCCGAGGCGTCGCCCGAGTGGATGCCTTCGGTGAGGATCTCGACCTTGAGCACGCCGCTGGCCATGCCGCGCAGGCTGGTGGTCATCCACAGCTGGTCGTAGTTGCCGGCGCCGCTGTCCAGGCACACCACCAGGCCCACGTCGCCCAGCCGCGGGCGCAGCGCGTCCACATAGGGCAGCAGGTCGGCCGAGCCGCTTTCTTCGCAGGTTTCGATCAGCCCGACGATGCGCGGGTGCGCCACGCCCTGGGCTTTGATGGCCTGGATGGCGGCGATGCTGGCGTACACCGCGTACCCGTCGTCGGCGCCCCCGCGGCCATAGAGCTTGCCGTCGTCGATCTTGGGCGTCCACGGGCCCAGGTCGCTGCGCCAGCCGCTGAATTCGGGCTGCTTGTCCAGGTGACCGTACATCAGCACGGTTTGGCCGCTGGCGGGGGCGGGCGTGCCGTCCTGGCCTTCGCTGGCCGGCAGCTCGAAGAACAGCACCGGGGTGCGCGGTTGGCCCTGCGCGTCGTTCAAGCGCAGGACCTCCAGCTGCAGGCCGGGCACCTGCTGGGCACGCACCCAGTCGGCTGCGTCCTGCAGCACCCGGTCGAGCAGGCCGTGAGTCGCCCAGTCGGGGTCGAACATGGGGGACTTGGCCGGCACCGCGATGTAGCGCAGCAGCTCGGGGACGATGCGGTCCTGCCAGGTGGCGTCGACCTGGGACTGAAGGGTCTGGGCGTCCAGCGGGAGGGCTTGGGTGGGCAGTCGGGCGTTCATGGCTGGCCTTTCCGGTGTGCAATGACAACGGCAGCCAGTATAGGCAGACCCCGCCCCCCGGGCCCCCCGCACCCGGTCAGTGGAGGCGGAAAGTGGCGACCACGCCGGCGAGCTGTTGCGCCTGGTCGCGCAGGCTTTGCGCCGCAGCGGCGCTTTCTTCCACCAAAGCCGCGTTTTGCTGCGTCATCTGGTCGAGCTGGGTCACCGCCACGCCCACCTGACCGATGCCCTGGCTCTGTTCGCCGGTCGCCGAACTGATCTCCGTGATGATGTCGCTGACCCGCTGCACGCTGGCCACGATCTCCTGCATGGTGCCGCCGGCGTCGGCCACCAGACGGCTGCCGGTGTCGACCTTGTCCACGCTGGTGCCGATCAGGCCCTTGATCTCCTTGGCCGCTTCGGCGCTGCGCTGGGCCAGGCTGCGCACCTCGCCCGCCACCACCGCAAAGCCCCGGCCCTGCTCGCCGGCCCGCGCGGCTTCCACCGCCGCGTTGAGCGCCAGGATGTTGGTCTGGAACGCGATGCCGTCGATGGTGCCGATGATGTCGCTGATCTTCTTGCTGCTGTGGTGGATCTCCTGCATGGTCGAAACCACCTGCGCCACCACGCTGCCCCCTTGCCCCGCGATGCGGGCCGCGTCCTGCGCCAGCGCACTGGCGGTGCGCGCCGCATCGGCGCTCTGGCGCACGGTGCTGGTCAGCTGCTCCATGCTGGCGGCCGTTTCCTGCAGGCTGCTGGCGGTCTGCTCGGTGCGCGCGCTCAGGTCCTGGTTGCCGCTGGCGATCTCGCGGCTGGCGTGGCCCATGCCGTCGGAGGCCGTGCGCACCTGGCCCACGGTCTGGCGCAGCGAACCGATCATGTCGTCCAGCGCGCCCAGCACGCTGCCGGACACCACACGGCCGGGGCGCACCGTCAGGTCGCCCTGGGCCACCGCCTGCATCAGCACCACCGCCTGCGCCGGTTCGCCGCCGATCTGGCGCATCACGCTGCGGAAAGTGAACCAGCCGATGCCGCCGATGGCAATCAAGGTCAGCAAACCCACCACCAGGTTGCTGGCGGTCGCCGCCAGCACGAGGCGGTTGTAGTCGTCGGTGTACAGGCCCGAGCCGACCATCCAGTTCCAGCCGTCCACCCGCTTGACGTACTGCAGCTTGGGCACGGGCACGGTGCTGCCGGGACGCGGGAAGTTGGTCATGGCAAAGGTGCGGCCGTCCGGGCTTTTGGCCAGCTCGCCGGTGAGGTAGCCGATCACGTCGGTGCCCTGGCCGTCCTTGATCTTGCCCACCATGTTCTGACCCACCCACTCGGGCTTGATCGGGTGCATCACACCCACGCCATCGGTGGTCCAGATGTAGAAATACTCCTTGCCGCCTTCACCGAAGCGGGAGTGCGCCACCGCCTGCCGGGCGGCGGCCTGGGCGTCCTGCACGCTCATGCGGCCGGCATCGGCCTGCGCCTTGAAACCCAGCGCCACCGAATGCGCCGCGTCCACCGCGGCCTCCAGCATGGCCTCGCGGCCCGCCACGGTTTGCTGGCGCACCTGCCAGACCGCCAGGGCGCTGATCAGCAGAATGCCCACCAGGGCCGCCACCAGTTGCAGCAGGATCTTGCTGCGAAAGCTCATTGTGTTGTGCATGGGAAAACGTCCCGGCACATCGGCCGGGGAACCGGGTTGAAACAGCGGAAAGAAAGGAACCTTCTCAGGCCAGCTGGAAGGTGGCCACCACGGCAGAGAGCTTGCCCGCCTGGTCGCGCAGGTTCTCGGCGGCGGCGGCGCTTTCTTCCACCAGCGCGGCGTTCTGCTGCGTCATCTGGTCGAGCTGTCCGACCGCGCTGTTGACCTGCCCGATGCCCTGGCTTTGCTCGCTGGCGGCGGTGGTGATGTCGTTGATGAAGGCCGAGATCTTCTGCGCATGCGTCACGATCTCGCCAATCGTCTGACCGGCCTCGGCCACCAGGTGGGTCCCGGCCTCGACCTTGTCGACACTGGCCCCGATCAGGATCTTGATTTCCTGCGCCGCTTCGGCACTGCGGCGGGCCAGGTTGCGCACCTCGCCGGCCACCACCGCGAAACCGCGTCCGGACTCCCCGGCCCGGGCGGCTTCCACAGCGGCGTTGAGCGCCAGGATGTTGGTCTGGAACGCGATGCCGTCGATCACGCCGATGATGTCGCCGATCTTGCGCGAGCTGTGGTTGATCTCGTCCATGGTGGCCACCACCTGCTTGACCACCTGACCGCCACGGGCGGCCACGTCGGCGTTGATCGAGGCCATCGCGCTGGCCTGGCGCGCGCTTTCCACGCTCTGGCTGACCATGCCGTTGATCTGTTCCAGGCTGCTGGCGGCCTGCTGCAGGCTGCCAGCAGCCTGCTCGGTGCGGTTGGACAGGTCCTGGTTGCCCGAAGCGATTTCCACGCTGGCGGTACCGATGCTGTTGGTGCTGTTGCGCACCTCGCCCACGATGCGCGAGAGCGAGGCCTGCATCATGCCCAGCGCGTGCATCAGCGCGGTCAGCTCGTCCTTGCCCTGGGTCTGCACCGGTTGCGTCAGGTCGCCCTTGGCGATCGAGGCCGCCAGGTTCTGCGCCGCGTTCAGCGGCTGGCAGATGCTCTGCATGTTGGCCAGCGTGGTCGGCACCACCACGAACATGGCCAGGCCCACGGCCACCGCAAAACCGATCAGGGTCATGCGCGCCGTGGCCTCTTCGTCGGTCCGCAGTGCTGCAGCCTCGGCTGCAATGATGGTCTCGATCTTCTTCATGTCCGATTCCAGCGCCACGAAGCTCTGGTGCGCGCGGTCGAGCATGCGGTTGGCCACGGTGGCGCTGTCGTAGCCCCCGCTGCGCATGTTGTTGACCACCGGCTCCACTGCAGCCTCATAGGCGGCCAGGTTTTTCTCTAGACCTTGCAACACCACGTTGTCCTCGTCCGCCTCGCCTTGCTGCATGAGCTGGATCTGCGCGCGCACCACCTGCCGAGCCTTGCCCCAGTTCAGGTGCGCCTGCGACAACTGCTCGGGCGACTCGTACTGGATCACCATCTCTTTTTCGTAGCGGGCCAGGTCGGCCAGCCCCAGGCGCAAGCGCGCCAGCGCCTTGGTCTCTTCGAACGCATGCTCCACGAATTCGTGGCTGATGGCCTGCAGGTTCTGCATGCCCCACAGGCCTGCGCCCCCCACACCGACCAACAGCGCCAGCACGACGCCGATGGCGCCCACCATGCGAACGCGGATGGAAAACAGCCGCATGATTGGTTGCAGGCCCATGTCAGGATCTCCTTGACCGATTCGAACCGTGGCGTGCTCAGGCGCGCGCCGTCTTGAACACCTGTACCGCCTGGGCCAGCTGCTCGGCTTGCGAGCGCATGCTCTCGGCCGCTGCACTGCTCTGCTCCACCAGCGCGGCGTTCTGCTGCGTCATCTGGTCCAGGTGGTTGACCGCGGTGTTGACCTGACCGATGCCACCGGCCTGCTCGCCGCTGGCCGCCGTGATCTCCCCGATGATGTCGGCCACCCGCTGCGCGTTGGCCACCACCTCGCCGATCGTGCTGCCCGCCTCGGCCACCAGGCGCGTGCCGGCTTCCACCTTGTCCACGCTGGTGCCAATGAGTCCCTTGATCTCCTTGGCCGCTTCGGCGCTGCGCTGCGCGAGGTTGCGCACCTCGGCCGCCACCACCGCAAAACCCCGGCCCTGCTCGCCGGCGCGCGCGGCTTCCACCGCGGCGTTGAGCGCCAGGATGTTGGTCTGGAACGCGATGCCGTCGATGGTGCCGATGATGTCGCTGATCTTCTTGCTGCTGTGGTTGATCTCGTCCATGGTGGCCACCACCTGGCCCACCACCTGGCCGCCGCGTGCGGCAACCTCTGCGTTGGCCACCGCCATCTGGCTGGCCTGGCGCGCTGCGTCGGCGCTCTGGCGCATGGTGCTGTTGAGTTCCTCCATGCTCGCCGCCGTCTGCTGCAGGCTGCTGGCCGCCTGCTCGGTGCGCGCCGACAGGTCGCTGTTGCCGTGCGCGATCTCGCGGCTGGCGGCGTCGATGTGCAAAGCCGAGGTCTGCACCGAGGCCACCACCGACTGCATGCGCTGCAGCGCGCCCTGCAGCGCACGCGCGCCCGGCGTGCTCACCACATGACCACTGACGTCCAGCGAGATGCCGTCGGACTGGTCCACCGCGGCCACCAGCGCCGAGAGCTCTTCGCCCTCGCGAGCGGTGCGGCCCATGCCCAGCACCAGCACCACCTCCAGCGCGGTCTGGATGACCACGTAACCCGCGTGCAACAGGATGGTGCCGAAGTTGGCCTCGCTCAGGCAATAGAAACCGAAACCCGCCGCCTGCAGGCGATCGAACAGCACGTGGTGCACGGCGAACAGCGCCGCGGCCAGCACGATGGGGCGCCAGTCCAGGTACACCAGCAGCAACGCCAGTGTGACGAACACACCAAAGTGGAACTCTGCCTGGCCGTGGCCGAGCTGGATGTGCAGCGCCACCAGGGCCACCAGCGACGTGGTCAGCACCATGCGCGAGAACAGCGTGCCCCGCGCCATGGCGTAGCCCCCCACGCCCAGACCGGCCAGCGCGAGCGCGCCGACCAAGCCCATCGTGGGTTCGTAATTCAGAAAGCCGATGGCGACGGCGGCCAGCGCACTCAGCGCGATGGCGGCCAGGATCACCTTGTCGCCCAACAGGGCGCGGCTGCTGGCCTGGGCGGACGTGCGTCCGTGGCTGGCGGTGTGGTTCATGTGTTTCTCCAACGGTGAGCGGTGTGCTCAGAAGCTCTCCCAGTCGCCTTCGGCGCTGGCAGGCACGGGGATGTTCTTGGGCGCTGCGGGCGCCGGGGTCGCTGCAGCGGCGACCGGGGCCGGTGCGGCACGGGGCGCGGCCGGCTTGGGCAGGGCTACGGCCTTGGGCGCGGGGGGCGTCCTGGCAGGGGTCGTGCCCAGCGCCTTGGGCGGGCTGTGGCGCACCGCGGTGGCGTGGGTACTCGATGTGGTGCGGATGGGCGTCACGGTCGTGGCCGATGTCGATACCGACGCATGCGCATCGAGCCGGAACACCGCCACCACCTGGGCCAGGCGCGCGGCCTGGTCTTTCAGGCTCTGCGCCGCCGCCGCGCTCTCTTCCACCAGCGCCGCGTTCTGCTGCGTCATCTGGTCGAGCTGGTTGACCGCCACGTTCACCTGTCCGATGCCG
>CALRYD010000084.1:0-8271 GCA_943372305.1 Hydrogenophaga intermedia
ATCTGGCAGGGGAGGAAGGACTCGAACCCTCGCATGCCGGAATCAAAATCCGGTGCCTTTACCAACTTGGCGACTCCCCTACGCAGGAGGCCTGTTCAACAGCTGTCGGACAGACCACCTCAAACTTGTCGCAGGTTGCGCATCAACTGCATGGGCTGATGAGCGTCCCGGATTCTACCCGGTACACCAGTCCAGCAATGGATGTGCATCCATGTTGCTGCATTCGCGAACGATCCAGTCGTCCGGCGCTTCGATCAGTGCCTGCGGTGCCCACATGGGAGCGAACACCGCTGTGCCCGAACCGGTCATGCGCCCCTGCAAACCCTGGCTTTCCAGCCACCGAATGCATTGCCCCACTGGGGGGCAGAGCGCCTGCGCCACCGGTTGAAGATCGTTGTGACCGCCTGCAAGCAAAGCCTGAAGGTTCAGCTCACGCAAACCAGTGTTTTCAACCGTGTCGTTTGCAGCAAAGCCTTGGATTATAGCGGTTTTTGTGGCGCGTTGCAGATCGGGCGACGTAAAAATGCGCTGGGTGGATGCGCCAAGGGGTGGCTTGACCACCACGAACCGCGCTGGCGGCAGGCGCACCGGGGTCAACTGTTCGCCCACGCCTTCGACCCAGGCGTTGTGACCACCAATGAAAAACGGCACGTCTGCGCCCAGTTGCAATCCGATGTCCGAGAGGGCCTGACGCGAGAGGCCCAGGCCCCACAGGCGGTTGAGCGCGATGAGGCAGGACGCCGCATCGGACGAGCCGCCGCCCATGCCAGCCTCGGCTGGAATGCGTTTGTCCAGCGTGATGTCGGCACCCCACGCACAGCCAGTGGCCTGCTGCAGCGCGCGCGCCGCGCGCACGGTCAGATCGATCTCGGGCAGGTCCCCGGGCCGGCTGTCGATGCGCCGGACGATGCCGTCGCGCCGCAGATCGAAGTGCAGGGTGTCGCACCAGTCGATCAGCATGAACACCGATTGCAGCAGGTGGTAGCCGTCGGGCCTGCGGCCGGTGATGTGCAGGAACAGGTTGAGCTTGGCGGGGGCGGGCACGTCGCGCAGTTGCTGCACAGGCTCGCCAGTGGGGGCGTGGGTCATGGCTGGAAGACGATGCGCAGTTCGGCACTGGGCGCGGGTTCGGAGCGGCGGGCGGTGACACGGCCTTCAGGCTGGCGCGAGAGGTCGGCGGTCCAGCCGCTGGCGTTGTGTGGCTGGCCGCTCAGCCAGGCGAACAGGGCCGCCACGGGCAGCGCCGTGCCACCCAGCTCGGTGGTCAGTTCGTCCAGGCTGGCACGGCGGGTGGTCTGCTCGCCCTGGCGCAACTCGGCCGCGCCAGGTGACCAGACCACGGTCGCGACGGTGTTGCCCAGCGGCGTGGTCAGGGCGAGTTCGCCTGCCTCGGGCGAACCGGTCAGTTCAAAGCCGGCCGAAAACGACTGTGGAGGTGTGCTCGCCACCTGCACCGCCAGGCGACCGCTCCAGTGCGCCTGACCGGGCGAGGGGGCACGGGGTGTGGCGCACGCCGTGAGCAGGCCTGCGCACCACACAAGCGCCAGCCGTCGGGTGGCAAGCTGCACGCGAGGAACACTCATGGTTTGACGCGCAGGCGTTTGAGTGTGGATTGCAGAGTTTCATTGTCGTTGGCCAGCAGCAGGCCTTCGCGCCAGATCTTCAGTGCCTGCTCGCGCTGACCGCTGACCCAGAGCACTTCGCCCAGGTGGGCAGCAATTTCAGCGTCCGGCCGCTTGCCGTAGGCCGCTTGCAGAATGGTCAGCGCACGCGGTGTGTTGCCCAGGCGGAATTCCACCCAGCCCAGACTGTCCTGGATGTAGGCGTCCTGCGGCGCGAGTTCGACCGCTTTCTCGATCAGCTGCTTGGCTTCGGCCAGGCGCACGCCGCGGTCGGCGAGCGAGTAGCCCAGCGCGTTGTAGGCGTGGTGGTAGTCGGGCTTGAGCGCGATCAGGCGCCGCAGCAGCTGTTCCATGACGTCCAGCTTGCCGGCTTTTTCGGCCATGGTGGCCTGGTCGTAGATCAGGTCGCCGTCGTCGGGAAAGCGGGCCGACGCTTCGCCATAGACCTCGAAGGCCTGTTGCCAGGCTTTCATGTCGCGCAACAGCTGGGCCTCGGCGGCAAACTTCAGGCGGGCGTCTTCCGGGCGGCGTTCGGGCTGGTTGCGCAGCAGCGCGCGGGCCTGAGCCAGCTGGCCCTGCTTGGCCAGCAGCGACGCGCGGCGCATCTGGGCGGCCATGATGTCGCTGGCGTTTTCGATGCGGTCCAGCCAGGCGTTGGCCGCGGGGTAGTCCTTCTGCTTTTCCGCGATCTGGGCCATGAGCAGGTACGCCTGGGTCAGGCCGCGGGCGCTGCGCTCGTCGCCCGACTGGCGGGCCAGGCCCATGTAGGTGTTCAGTGACTGGCTGGCCGCGGGCAAGGCGTTGTCTTGCACCTGCAAGGTGCCCAGCAGCAGCCAGGGCTCGGGCAGTTCGGGCTGTTGTGCCGTCAGCTGGGTCAGCTGGGCACGGGCTTCGGCGTTGCGCTGCAGGTCCAGCAGGATACGGGCATAGGCCAGCGACACATTGGGCGCCCCCGATGCGCTGCGCGGCGCGGCTTGCAGGTGGGCTTTGACCACGGCCTCCGCGCCCGGTTGATCGCGCTCCATGAGTTCCAGCGCCAGCAAGGCAGGGTAGGGCGATGCCGGGTCGGCGGCTTGTCCTGCCTGGGCGGCGGCCAGCGCCTGCGGGGCCTGGTCGCTGGCCAGTTCCATCCGACCCAGTGTGGTCCAGGCCGCAGCGGCGTGTTCGGGCTGTTTGAGGGAGCCGGCCAAGGCTTCACGCACCACGCGCAGGGCCAGCGGCTTGTCGCTGACGCGGGCAAAGGTTTGCGGAATGGCGGTGATCACGTCGTCACGCTCGGCCTTGCTACTGCGTTCGAGCAAGCTGCGCAGCACCGGTGCGGTTTCGCCAGGACGGTTGAGGGCCAGCAGGATCTGCAGCACAAAACGGTGGGCGTCCACCGATTCGGGCAGCGCCTGCGCCCAGGCCTGTGCCGCGGTCAGCGCCGCCTCGCCCGAGCGGGCCTGCAAGGCCACTTCGACCGCGCGCCGGTAGAGCTGGCCGTCGCGCTGCTTGCGTGCGGCGTCCAGAATCAGCGAATAGCCAGCGCCCGGTTCGCCCGCGCCCACCTGCATTTCACCCAGCAGCAGCTGGTAAAACAATGGGGCGTTGAGATTGGAGTTGACCACCGGCTCCACCGCCTTGTCGGTGGTAGCGGTGACCACCGCTGGGGTCTGCGCTGTGGCCGCCCAGGGCAGGGTCAGCAGCACGCCGCCCACCAAGGTGGCGATCATCGCCGATGCGGCGCGAAAACGCCCTGTGGCCGGTTGGGCGGGGCGGTGCAAGGTGTTCATCGGGTCATGATAATGGAAGGGTATGAGCGCGCCCGGTGTGATGCCCATGCCCCTGGATCGTGTCGGTGGATCTCTCAAAAAAGACCGCAGCCCCCATGCCCGAATTGCCCGAAGTGGAAGTGACCCGCCGCAGTTTTGCCGACCGCATCGCGGGCGCTCGGGTGCAGAGCGTGCACATGGGCAAACCGCTGCGCTGGCCGCTGGGCTGCGACCCTGATGTATTGGTGGGTCGAACGGTGCAGACGGTCGCTCGCCGTGGCAAATACCTGCTGATCCACCTGGACCAGGGTTTGCTGCTGTTGCACCTGGGCATGTCGGGCAGTCTGCAGTTTGCTGCGCAACTGCCGCCGCCCGGCGCACACGACCACTTTGAACTGGACACCAGCCGCGGCCGCTTGCGGCTGCACGACCCGCGGCGTTTCGGTGCGGTGGTGCACGCCGAGGCCATCGACGACCCGGTGGCGCGCAAGCTGCTGGGTGGACTGGGGGTGGAGCCCCTGGAGGCGGGCTTCGACCCGCTGCGCTTCCACGAGGCGCTGCGCCAGCGGCGCGCCAGCATCAAACAGGTGCTGCTGGCCGGCGACATCGTGGTCGGTGTGGGCAACATCTATGCTTCTGAAGCCCTGTTCCGGGCCGGTATCCGGCCCACGCTGCGGGCCGATCGGCTGAGCAAGCCGCGCGCTTTGCGCCTGCATGGCGCGATTGTCGGCGTGCTGCAGAAGGCGCTGGCACTGGGCGGCAGCACCTTGCGTGACTTCTCCAGCGCCCAGGGTGAAAGCGGTTACTTTCAGCTCGACGCCATGGTCTATGGCCGGGAAGGGCAGCCCTGCCGGGTCTGCGGGTCCCCCATCAAGGGCATCCGCCAGGGGCAGCGCTCCACCTTTTACTGCCCGCAGTGCCAAAAGCCTTGAGCGCGCGCCGATACTATGGCTATCAGAACCCGACGAGCCGGCCCATGAGCTTCAATCAGGAATTCGACGAACACGGCGCTTGGCGCAAGCAGTTTGCGCTGCGCCTGAAACTCCTGTCGGAGTGGCTGACCGACCACGACCTGCTCGAAGCGGGCGTTCGCGAGCGGCTGGACCAACTGCACGCACAGGTCAAGAACGACAAGATCACCGTGGCCTTCGTGGCCGAGTTCTCGCGCGGCAAGTCCGAGCTGATCAACGCGGTGTTCTTCGCTGGCTACGGCCGGCGCATCATGCCGGCCAGCGCCGGGCGCACCACGATGTGCCCCACCGAATTGGGCTACGACGCCGAGGTGCCGCCCTGCCTGCGGCTGCTGCCGATCGAGACGCGCCTGCAGCCGCAGTCGCTGATGGACTGGCGCAACGCCCCCGACAAGTGGGAACGAGTGAACCTGGACGTGAACGACCCGCAGCAGCTCGCGCGCGCCATTCAAAAGGTGGCCGAGGTGCGCCGCGTGTCGCCGGCCGAAGCCGCTTCGCTGGGTTTCTGGGACGACGAAACGCCCGACGACAACCCGCCGCTGGGCAGCGACGGCCTGATCGAGGTGCCCAAGTGGCGGCACGCACTGATCAACATGGCGCACCCGCTGCTCAAGCAGGGCCTGGTGATCCTGGACACGCCGGGGCTCAACGCCATCGGCGCCGAACCCGAACTGACGGTGAGCCTGCTGCCGCAGGCGCACGCTGTGGTGTTCATCCTCGCGGCGGATACCGGCGTGACCAAGTCCGACCTGACCATCTGGCGCCAGCATCTGGCCACGCTGGGGCAGGGCCAGGAGGCGCGCCTGGTGGTGCTCAACAAGATCGACACCATGTGGGACGCGCTGAGCTCGCCCGAGCAGGTGCAGCTGCAGATCGCCGCGCAACGCACCGACTCGGCCGACATCCTGGGGCTGTCCCCGCTGCAGGTGCTGGCGGTGTCGGCTCAGAAGGGGCTTCTGGCCAAGGTGAACCGCGACGACAAGTTGCTGCAGGCCAGCAACCTGATGGAGCTGGAAACTGCGCTGGGGCAGGGCTTGTTGGGCCAGCGCCGCAAGATTCTGGGGGCCGCCGTGGCCAACGGCATGCAGGCGCTGCGCCAGGAAACCGGGCGCCTGGTGCACACACGGGCACGTGATCTGGTCGAGCAGATCCAGGAACTCGAAGGCCTGCGCGGCAAGAACGCCGGCACGATCAAGCAGATGCGCCTGCGCATCGAGCAGGAGCAGGCCGACTTCGACGCCAGCGGTGCCAAGATCCAGGCGGTGCGCTCGGTGCACTTGCGCCTGCTCAAGGACCTGTTCGCCATGCTCAGCACCACGCACCTGAAGGAGGCGGTGACCGGCCTGGCGCGCGCGCTCAAGCAGCCGGGCATCAAGCTGGGCGTTCGCCGTGCCTATGCGCAGACCTTTGAGCGCCTGGGGGCCGACCTGGCCCAAGCCGACCGGCTGGCTGGAGAGATCCAGTCCATGCTCGAAGGCAGCTTCAAGAACCTGAACGCCGAGTACGGTTTTTCACTGCAGCCGCCGACCCCGCCCAAGCTGGCCCAGTATGGCAAGGACCTGGACCTGATCGAAAAGAGCCACCTGCAGTACCTCAGCCTGGGGAACGCGCTGCGACTGGCGCAACCCGAGTTTGCCGAGCGGCTGGCGCGTGCGCTCATGAGCCGCCTGCGCGTGGTCTACGAGACGGCGGTGAACGAGGTGGAGCTGTGGAACAAGTCCGCTGCGGCGCAGCTGGACGCGCAGCTGCGCGAACGCCGTCGCAATTTCGGTCGCCGCATCGAGGCGGTTTCGCGCATCCAGCAGGCCGCGGGTGGACTGGACGAACGCATTCGTGAACTGCAGTCGCAGCAGGCCCAGCTGCACCTGATGGACGCGAAGCTCGCCGAACTGACCGACCAGCTGCTGGCCGTGCAGCCGGAAGCGCCGGCGCCGCGCACCGAAGCCGTCGTGGCATGAGCCGCTCCCCTTCAGCAGCGGGCACGCCGGCGCCCGCTGGCTTTGCCGAGCGCCTGATCGACTGGCAGCGACGTGCCGGTCGCCATGGCCTGCCCTGGCAGGGCACACGCGACCCTTACCGGGTCTGGTTGTCCGAAGTCATGCTTCAGCAGACCCAGGTCAGCACCGTGTTGAACTACTTTCCGCGCTTTCTGGCGCGTTTCCCGGACGTGCATGCGCTGGCGCAGGCCACACCCGACGAGGTGATGGCCCTGTGGAGCGGCCTGGGCTACTACAGCCGGGCGCGCAACCTGCACCGCTGCGCGCAGGTCGTGGTGGCCGAGCACGGTGGCGTGTTCCCGGCCGATGCCCGCAACCTGGAAACGTTGCCGGGCATCGGCGCCTCGACGGCGGCGGCCATTGCGGCGTTCTGCCACGGCGAGCGCATCTCCATCCTGGACGGCAACGTGCGACGCGTGCTCACGCGCCTGCTGGCGTTCGACGGCGACCTGGCCCAGCCTGCTCAGCAACGGGCGCTGTGGGAGGTGGCGCAAGCCATGCTGCCAGCGGCGCCAACCGCTGACGATATGGCCGCCTACACCCAGGGCCTGATGGACCTGGGTGCCACGCTGTGCACCCGCAGCCGGCCCGGTTGTGAGGCTTGCCCCATGCGCACGCTGTGCCGCGCGGCCGAGGCTGGCGCGGCGACGCAGTACCCGGTGAAGACGCGCACGCTCAAGCGCCGCCACGAAAGCTGGTGGTTGTTGGTGCTCCGCTCCCGAGCCGGTGACGAGCCCCATGTGTGGCTGCAGCGGCGGCCCACGCGCGGCATCTGGGCCGGTTTGCATTGCACGGCTGTGTTCTCCAGCGAGACTGAAGCCTTGGCCGCTTTGCCGTCGGGTGTGAGCCCCGATGCGGTGGTTGCGCTGGAACCAGTGGCACACAGCCTGACGCACCGCGAACTGCGGCTGCACCCGCTGCTGGTGGATGTGCCCGCCGAGGGGGTGTCCTGTGATGGCCAGTGGGTGGCCCGTTCGGGCTTGCCCGCGGTGGGACTGCCGGCGCCGGTGCGCGTCTTGCTGGATCGCCTGCCGGGCTGAGCGGTTCAGGTGCGCAGCTTGGCCGCGGGCCAGGAGGCGGCTTCGCGGTGACGCACGCGGGTGGCCCAATCGGCACCGAACGCTGCACCCAGCCGTTCGGCCAGATAAACGGAGCGGTGCTGCCCGCCGGTGCAGCCCACCGCCACCGTCACATAGCTGCGGTGGTCCGCCTGCATCTGTGGCAGCCACTGGCGCAGGAATTGGGTGATCTGCTGCTCCATGCGCAGCACGTCGGCCTGTCGCGCCAGGTAGTCGGCCACTGGCGCGTCGAGTCCGGTCAGGGGCTTGAGCTCGGGCTCATAGTGCGGGTTGGGCAGCATGCGCACGTCGAACACGAAGTCCGCGTCGATGGGAATGCCGCGCTTGAAGGCGAACGACTCGAAAACCAACGTCAGGCCCGCCTTCGCGGTGCCGATCAGGTCCTTGATCTCTGTGCGCAGCTGGGCCGGCAGCAACAGGCTGGTGTCGATCACCTTGGCCTGCTCACGCAGCTGGCTGAGCAGTTCGCGTTCGTGCTCGATCGCGTCGGTCAGCAGGCGGTGCCGGTCGTCGTCGGTGTGGTGCAGCGACAGCGGGTGGCGTCGGCGCGTTTCCGAGAAGCGCCGCACCAGCGTATCGGTGGTCGCATCGAGGAACACGATGCGCAGCTGTACGGCATGTCCCGGTGATTGGCGCAGCAGGTCCAGCTGCTCGGGCAGCGCGGGCAGAGACGCAGCACTGCGCACATCGATGGCGATCGCCACCTTGCGTGCGCCGTGGCTCTGCTCCAGGGCGATGAACTGCTGCAGCAGCTCGGGCGGCAGGTTGTCCACGCAGTAGTAGCCCAGGTCTTCCAGGGCGGTCAGCGCGACCGACTTGCCCGAGCCGGACATGCCGGTGACCAGCAGCAG
>CALRYD010000085.1:0-8226 GCA_943372305.1 Hydrogenophaga intermedia
GGCCGCGGCGCCGATGTGATCGTGCAGGACGCGCTGGAGCGCAAGCTGTACGTGATCCGCAAGACCGCCAGCGCCCACATCCAGGCGCTCAAGCTCAAGCACAGCAAAGAGTATTACGTGCCGAGCATGAGCAGCCGCACCGTGGTCTACAAAGGCCTGCTGCTGGCCGACCAGGTGGGCACCTACTTCCTGGACCTGCAGGACGCCCGTTGCGTGTCCGCCCTGGGCCTGGTGCATCAGCGCTTCTCTACCAACACCTTCCCCGAGTGGCCGCTGGCCCACCCGTACCGCTATGTGGCGCACAACGGTGAAATCAACACCGTCAAGGGCAACTACAACTGGATGAAGGCGCGCGAAGGCGTCATGTCCTCGCCGGTGCTGGGCGCCGACCTGCAGAAGCTCTACCCGATCAGCTTCGCCGGCCAGTCCGACACCGCGACGTTCGACAACTGCCTCGAACTGCTGACCATGGCCGGCTATCCGATCAGCCAGGCCGTGATGATGATGATTCCCGAGCCGTGGGAACAGCACACCATGATGGACCCGCGCCGCCGCGCGTTCTACGAGTACCACGCTGCGATGCTGGAGCCGTGGGACGGCCCGGCCTCCATCGTCTTCACCGACGGTCGCCAGATCGGCGCCACGCTGGACCGCAACGGCCTGCGCCCCTCGCGCTACTGCGTGACCGACGACGACCTGGTCATCATGGGTTCCGAATCGGGCGTGCTGCCGATCCCGGAAAACAAGATCGTGCGCAAGTGGCGCCTGCAGCCCGGCAAGATGTTCCTGATCGACCTGGAGCAGGGCCGCATGATCGACGACGAGGAGCTCAAGGCCAACCTCGCCAACAGCAAGCCCTACAAGCAGTGGATCGAGAACCTGCGCATCCGCCTGGACGACGTGGAGCACCCCGTCGCCGGTGAAGACGCGGTCGAACTTCCGATCAGCAAGACCGAGCCACAGGCACCGGGTACCGAGCGTGTCTCCCCCGAGCTGCTGGACCAGCAACAGGCCTTCGGCTTCACGCAGGAAGACATCAAGTTCCTGCTCAGCCCCATGGCCGCCAACGGCGAAGAGGGCATCGGCTCCATGGGCAACGACAGCCCGCTGGCCGTGCTCTCGGGCAAGAACAAGCCGCTGTACAACTACTTCAAGCAGCTGTTCGCACAAGTGACCAACCCGCCGATCGACCCGATACGCGAAGCGATCGTGATGTCGCTGGTGTCCTTCGTCGGTCCCAAGCCCAACCTGCTGGACATCAACCAGGTGAACCCGCCGATGCGCCTGGAGGTGAGCCAGCCGGTGCTGGACTTCACCGACATGGCCAAGCTGCGCAACATCGAAACGGTGACGCAGGGCAAGTTCAAGAGCGCCACGCTGGACATCACCTACCCCGCGGCCTGGGGCAAAGAAGGCGTGGAGGCCAAGCTGGCCTCGCTGTGCGCCGAAGCCGTGGACGCGATCAAGGGTGGCAAGAACATCCTGATCATCAGCGACCGTGCCGTCAGCCGCACCCAGGTGGCAGTGCCCGCGCTGCTGGCCTTGTCGGCCGTGCACCAGCATCTGGTGCGTGAAGGCCTGCGCACCACCGCCGGCCTGGTGGTGGAAACCGGTACCGCGCGCGAGGTGCACCACTTCGCCGTGCTCGCCGGCTACGGCGCCGAAGCCGTCCACCCCTACCTGGCCATGGAAACCCTGCAGGCCATCCACAAGGAACTGCCGGGCGACCTGAGCGCCGAGAAGGCGATCTACAACTACATCAAGGCGATCGGCAAGGGCCTGTCCAAGATCATGTCCAAGATGGGCGTGTCGACCTACATGTCGTACTGCGGTGCCCAGCTGTTCGAGGCCATCGGCCTTTCCAGCGAGACCGTGTCCAAGTACTTCACCGGCACCGCCAGCCGCGTGGAAGGCATCGGCGTGTTCGAGATTGCGGAAGAAGCCATCCGCATGCACCAGGCCGCCTTCGGCGACGACCCGGTGCTGGCCAGCATGCTGGAAACCGGTGGCGAATACGCCTGGCGCGCCCGTGGTGAAGAGCACATGTGGACGCCCGACGCCATCGCCAAGCTGCAGCACAGCACGCGCGCCAACAACTGGAACACGTACAAGGAGTACGCCCAGATCATCAACGACCAGAGCAAGCGCCACATGACGCTGCGCGGCCTGTTCGAGTTCAAGATCGACCCGTCCCGGGCCATCTCGATCGACGAGGTCGAGCCGGCCAAGGAGATCGTCAAGCGCTTCGCCACCGGCGCCATGTCGCTGGGCTCCATCTCCACCGAAGCGCACGCCACGCTGGCCGTGGCCATGAACCGCATCGGCGGCAAGAGCAACACCGGCGAAGGCGGTGAAGACGCGCTGCGTTACCGCAACGAGCTCAAGGGCATCCCGATCAAGCAGGGCCAGACCATGTCCGACCTGCTGGGCAACATCTTCGAAGTGGACTACCCGCTCGAAGCCGGCGACTCGCTGCGTTCCAAGATCAAGCAGGTGGCTTCGGGCCGCTTCGGTGTCACGGCCGAATACCTGTCCAGCGCCGACCAGATCCAGATCAAGATGGCTCAGGGCGCCAAGCCCGGTGAAGGCGGCCAGCTGCCCGGCGGCAAGGTGTCGGAATACATCGGCAAGCTGCGCCACAGCGTGCCGGGCGTGGGCCTGATTTCGCCCCCGCCGCACCACGACATCTACTCGATCGAAGACCTGGCCCAGCTGATCCACGACCTGAAAAACGTGGCGCCGCACAGCGACATCAGCGTCAAGCTGGTGTCCGAAGTGGGCGTGGGCACCATCGCCGCGGGCGTGGCCAAGTGCAAGGCCGACCACGTGGTGATCGCCGGTCACGACGGTGGCACGGGCGCTTCGCCCTGGTCGTCCATCAAGCACTGCGGTTCGCCCTGGGAAATCGGCCTGGCCGAAACCCAGCAGACCCTGGTGCTCAACCGCCTGCGCAGCCGCATCCGTGTGCAGGCCGACGGCCAGATGAAGACCGGTCGCGACGTCGTGATCGGCGCGCTGCTGGGCGCCGACGAGTTCGGTTTCGCCACCGCACCGCTGGTGGTCGAGGGCTGCATCATGATGCGCAAGTGCCACCTCAACACCTGCCCGGTGGGCGTGGCCACGCAGGACCCGGAGCTGCGCAAGAAGTTCTCGGGCAAGCCCGAGCACGTCGTCAACTACTTCTTCTTCATCGCCGAAGAGGCGCGCCAGATCATGGCGCAGCTGGGCGTGCGCAAGTTCGACGAGCTGATCGGTCGCGCCGACCTGCTGGACATGAAGCAGGGCATCGAGCACTGGAAGGCCAAGGGCCTGGACTTCAGCCGCCTGCTGGCCACGCCAGACGTGCCGGCCGACGTGCCGCGCCTGCACACGCAGACGCAGGACCACGGGCTGGAGAAGTCGCTGGACAACATCCTGATCGCCAAGAGCCAGGCCGCCATCGACAAGGGCGAGAAGGTCCAGTTCATCGAGCGTGCGCGCAACGTGAACCGTTCCGTGGGCGCCATGCTCTCGGGCGCGGTGACCAAGGTGCACCCTGAGGGCCTGCCGGACGACAGCATCCGCATCCAGCTTGAAGGCACGGGCGGCCAGTCCTTTGGCGCTTTCCTCACCAACGGCATCACGCTGTACCTGATCGGTGACGCCAACGACTACACCGGCAAGGGCCTGTCGGGCGGCCGCGTGGTGGTGCGCCCCAGCATCGACTTCCGCGGCGACGCGACGCGCAACACCATCGTCGGCAACACGGTGATGTACGGCGCCACCTCAGGTGAAGCTTTCTTCAGCGGCGTGGCCGGCGAGCGCTTCGCCGTGCGCCTTTCGGGCGCCACCGCGGTGGTGGAAGGCACGGGCGACCACGGTTGCGAATACATGACCGGCGGCACCGTGCTGGTGCTGGGCAAGACCGGCCGCAACTTCGCCGCCGGCATGAGCGGCGGTGTCGCCTACGTCTACGACGAGGACGGTCTGTTCGCCAAGCGCTGCAACACCGCCCAGGTCACGCTGGACAAGGTGCTGCCCGCGGCCGAGCAGGAAGCTTCGGTGGACAAAGCCGTGTGGCACCGCGACCAGACCGACGAAGCCCAGCTGAAGAAGCTGCTGGAAGACCACAACCGCTGGACCGGCAGCAAGCGCGCCCGCGAACTGCTGGACAACTGGACCGAGGCCCGCGCCAAGTTCGTGAAGGTGTTCCCGACCGAATACAAACGCGCCCTGGGCGAGATCAACGCCAAGAAGGCGGCCGTGGCCGCCACCGGCAAGGCCCAGACCAGCGCCAAGAAACAAGCGGCCCCGGCCAAGTAAACAACGACCCCACGCAGGACCAACATCATGGGAAAAGTCACCGGCTTCATGGAATACGAGCGCCTGGAAGAGGGCTACAAGCCCGTCGCCGAGCGCCTGAAGCACTACAAGGAATTCGTGGTCGGCCTCGATGAGCAGCAGGCCAAGATCCAGGGCGCGCGCTGCATGGACTGCGGCACGCCGTTCTGCAACAACGGCTGCCCGGTCAACAACATCATTCCGGACTTCAACGACCTCGTGTACTCGGGCGACTGGCAGAACGCCATCACCGTGCTGCACAGCACCAACAACTTCCCGGAGTTCACCGGCCGCATCTGCCCCGCACCTTGCGAGGCGGCCTGCACCATCAACGTGAACGGCGACGCGGTGGGCATCAAGTCCATCGAGCACGCGATCATCGACAAGGCCTGGGCCGAAGGCTGGGTCAAGCCCGTGCTGGCCAAGCACAAGACCGGCAAGAAGGTGGCCGTGGTCGGCTCTGGCCCGGCCGGCATGGCCGCGGCCCAGCAGCTGGCGCGCGCCGGCCACGACGTCACCCTGTTCGAAAAGAACAGCCGCATCGGCGGTCTGCTGCGCTACGGCATCCCCGACTTCAAGATGGAGAAGTCGCACATCGACCGCCGTGTCGCGCAGATGGAAGCCGAAGGCGTGGTGTTCAAGACCAGCACGCTCATCGGCACCGTGCCCGAGAACCTCAAGGTCACCAACGACGCCAAGACGGTGATCAGCGCCGATGAACTGAAAGCCCAGTTCGACGCCGTGCTGCTGACCGGCGGCTCCGAACAGAGCCGTGACCTGCCGGTGCCCGGCCGCGACCTGGACGGCGTGCATTTCGCCATGGAGTTCCTGCCGCAGCAGAACAAGGTCAACGCTGGCGACAAGCTCAAGCACCAGCTGCGCGCCGACGGCAAGCACGTCATCGTCATCGGCGGTGGCGACACCGGCAGCGACTGCGTGGGCACCAGCACCCGCCACGGCGCGGTGAGCGTGACCCAGTTCGAAGTGATGCCCCAGCCGCCCGAGCAGGAAAACAAGCCGCTGGTGTGGCCCTACTGGCCGCTGAAGCTGCGCACCAGCTCCAGCCACGACGAGAGCGCCGAAAAGGGCATCCTTGCGCGCGAGTTCGCTATCTCCACCAAGGAGTTCATCGGCAAGAACGGCAAGCTGACCGGCCTGAAAACCGTGCACGTGGAAATGAAGGACGGCAAGCTGGTGGAAGTGGCCGGTACTGAGAAGGAATACAAGGCCGATATGGTGCTGCTGGCCATGGGCTTCGTGAACCCGGTGGCCAGCGTGCTGGACGCCTTCGGTGTGGACAAGGACGCGCGCGGCAACGCCAAGGCCACCACGGATTTCACCGGTGGCTACGCCACCAACGTGGCCAAGGTGTTCGCCGCCGGCGACATGCGCCGCGGCCAGAGCCTGGTGGTCTGGGCCATCCGCGAAGGCCGCCAGGCCGCACGCGCGGTGGATGAGTTCCTGATGGGTGGTTCCGACCTGCCGCGGTGAGCATGCCCACCCCCGCCGCGCTGCGCGCGACCCCCTTCAGGGGGCAACGCGTGTGGCCCGGCGGAGCCGGCTCCACCGCGTTCTCGACCGGGTCAGTCGCTCCGGAAACAGCTCGCTTCCTGGGGGGCTGGGTGGTGCAATAGGCTCAAAGCCTTAGGGATTTACCCTCATGAGACAATCCGTGGTTGATTTCCTAGTCCCATGAGCGCCACCCCTTTCATCGAAATCGACCACGTCACCTTCGGCTACGACAGCCGCAGGACCATCCTCAGCGACCTGTCGTTGACCTTTGCCCGCGGCAAGGTCACCGCGGTGCTCGGGGGGTCTGGTTGTGGCAAGACCACACTGCTGCGCCTGATCGGCGGTGTGCACGCGGCCAACAGCGGTCGCGTGGTGTTCGATGGCGAGGTGGTCAACACCAACGACAAGGCGCAGCTCTTTCGCCTGCGTCGGCGCCTGGGCATGCTGTTCCAGTTCGGCGCGCTGTTCACCGACCTCAACGTGTTCGACAACGTGGCGTTCCCGCTGCGCGAGATGACCGATCTGCCCGAGGCGCTGATCCGCGACCTCGTGCTCATGAAGCTCAACGCTGTCGGCCTGCGCGGCGCGGCCCATCTGAAGATCAGTGAAGTCTCGGGTGGCATGGCGCGCCGCGTGGCACTGGCCCGGGCCATCGCGCTCGACCCCGAGCTCATCATGTACGACGAGCCCTTCGCTGGCCTGGACCTGGTGTCCATGGGCGTGGCGGCCAAGCTCATCCGCACCCTGACCGACGTCACCGGTGCCACCACGCTGCTGATCTCGCACGACGTGCCGCAGTGCATGGCGATCAGCGACTGGGTGGTGCTCATGGCCACGGGCGGCCGCGTCGTGGCCCAGGGCACGCCGGCCGAGCTGATGGCCAGCAACGAACCCGAAGTGAGGCAATTCGTGCGCGGCGAACCCGACGGCCCGGTGAAGTTCCACTACCCGGCCCGCCCGGTGGCGCAGGATTTCGGCCTGGAGGCCGCGCCATGAACTTCCTGCAGATGCTCGGCCGCCGCGCCCTGGATGTGTTGGCCAGCTGGGGGCGTGGCGCACTCTTTTTCTGGGAGCTGTTGCAGGCGCTGCCCGCGGCCATCACCCGTCCGGGCCTGGTGGTGCAGCAGATCCACGCGATCGGCAACCGTTCGCTGGTCATCATCCTGGCCTCGGGCACGGCGGTGGGCTTCGTGCTGGCGCTGCAGATGTACTACGCGCTCACGACTTACGGTGCCGCCGAGTCGCTGGGCCTGATCGTCAACCTCGCGCTGGTGCGCGAACTGGGTCCAGTCGTCACGGCGCTGCTGTTCGCCGGCCGCGCCGGCACCTCGCTCACCGCCGAGATCGGCCTGATGAAGGCAGGCGAGCAGATCGCGGCCATGGAACTCATGGCCATCGACCCCAAGGCCCGCGTGCTGGCGCCGCGCTTTCTGGGCGGCATCCTGTCCATGCCCCTGCTGGCGGCGCTGTTCTCGGCGGTCGGCATTCTGGGCGCCTATGTGGTGGCGGTGATGCTGATCGGCATCGACGCCGGCAACTTCTGGTCCATCCAGCAAAACGGCGTCGACGTCTGGCGCGACGTTGGCAACGGCGTGGCCAAGAGCGCTGTCTTCGGCGTCATCTGCACCGCGGTGGCGCTCTACCAGGGCTACGAAACCGAGGCCACGCCCGAAGGTGTGGCCTACGCCACCACGCGCACGGTGGTCACCGCTTCGCTGGGTGTGCTGGCCATGGACTTCATCCTGACCGCGCTGATGTTCTCGACCCCCTGATTCGAGAGAAACATGAACTCCTTCGTTCACCCCTGCGTGTATTCACTGTCCCCCGTGGGGGTGCCGGCCTTGCTTGAGGCTGCTCTGCGAGAAGCTTGACCATGAACAAGAAAAGTACCGAAATCCTCGTGGGCCTGTTCGTCGTGCTCGGCGCGCTGGCCCTGCTGTTCCTGGCCCTCAAGGCCGCCAACCTCGCCAGTTTCAACAACGGTGGCGACACCTACACGGTGCAGGCCCGCTTCGACAACATCGGCGGCCTCAAGGCGCGTGCGCCGGTTCGCTCGGCCGGCGTGAACGTGGGTCGTGTGACCAGCATCACGCTGGACGCGCAGACCTTCCAGGGCGTGGCGACGATGGAGATCCGCAAAGACATCCAGTTCCCCAAGGACTCGTCGGCCAAAATTCTGACCGCAGGGCTGCTGGGTGACCAGTACATCGGCATCGAACCCGGTGGCGACATGAAAAACCTGGCCAGCGGCGACGTCATCACGCAGACCCAGTCGGCCGTGGTGCTGGAGAACCTGATCGGTCAGTTCCTGTTCAACAAGGCGGCCGACGGTGGCAAGGAAGCGCCCGCGCAGTGAGCGCGGGCGGCGAGCGTGCACAACAGGGACAGCGTCCC
>CALRYD010000086.1:0-7329 GCA_943372305.1 Hydrogenophaga intermedia
TGTCTTGCGGCGGCTTCAGCACGGTGGGCACGTCGGGCACCGGCGTGCCGACGCCGTCGAGCTGGGCCGCGAGCGCGCGCAGGGCCTGGGTGTCGACCGACAGCGCCAGGATCTGCATGCCGGCGCTGGCCACGAGGTCGAAGTCGCCCTGGGCCGAGATGCCGATGAGGTGCTCGCCGGTCAGGCGGTGGCCGCAGTACCAGCCGGGGGCACCAGTGGCGCGCACCAGCGCGATGGACTGGCGGTCGCCGTTGTGGTGCCCGGCCTGCATGACCACCTGGTTGGCGCATTCGGAGAAGACCTGCACCGGGCCGACGCGCAGTTCGTCGACCACGCCGTCGAAGCGGCCGGCCGAGAGTTGTTCGTAGCGCTGGTCCCAGTCGTGCACGCTGGCGGCCTGTTCGTCGGCGTCGTGCGTGTGCAGGTGGGAGTGATCGAAGTTCATGCCGTCGGCAATGCAAGTTGTGCGCCATTGTTGGCGCCAGCGCAGATTTGCCAAATGCGGATAACCCCAAGGGACGTGGCCGGCCTAAGGTGCGAGCCCTGTCAGACCCGCTTCACTAGGAACCCGCCATGAACACCCGCCCCTTTCCCCTGGCACTGAGTGCCGTTGCCCTGGCCACCGCCGCGCTGTGGGCGCCCCAGGCCCTGGCCCACGGCGGCGCCGCCAAGATGGTGCCGCTGAAAAAAGCCGCCAAAGAGGCCAACGCCACCGTGCAATGGGACAGCTTTGCCCAGCTGTTCACCGTCTCTCGCAACAGCACGCTGGTGCGCGTCAAGCCCGGCGCCAGCACAGCGCAGGTCAATGGCGCGCCGCTGCGCCTCGCCGTGCCGGTGGTGATGCGCAAGGGCCAGCCCTATGTGTCGCACGATTTCTTCCAGCAGGTGCTGCAGTCGGGTCTGGACAAGACCTTTGTGGTGGAGCGCAAGCCCAACCCGTTGAACCCGCTGACAGCGGCCGAAATCAAGACCACGCTGGACGCGCTGAAGGCCTCGGGTCGCTTCAAAGAGGGGCACCGCTTCACCGAAATCGTGCTCAAGGCACCACCCAAGGACCAGGTCTGGGCGCACGCGCTGGAAGGCAAGCCGCTGCAGGCGCCGCGCCAGGCGTCGTTCGTGATCCTGGACGGGCGCAAGCTGATCGAGGGCACGGTGGACCTGGCGAGCAAGCAGGTGCTGCAGTGGCAGCCGGTGGAGGGTGCGCACGGCATGGTCCTGATCGACGACTTCGCCACGGTGCAGGCCGCCATCGAGGCCAGCCCGGACTACGCCCAGGCGCTGAAGCTGCGCGGCATCAACGACGTGAAGAAGGTGGTGGCCACACCGCTGACGGTGGGCTACTTTGACGGCAAAGACGGCCTCAAGCAGGACCAGCGCCTGCTCAAGGTGGTCAGCTACCTGGACGTGGGCGACAACAACTACTGGGCGCACCCGATCGAGAACCTGGTGGCCGTGGTGGACCTGGAACAGAAGAAGGTCATCAAGATCGAGGACGCGGGCGTGATCCCGGTGCCGATGAAGGCCACGCCCTACGACGGCAGCGCCGGCCCGCGCGCCAAGCCCTACAAGCCGCTGCTGATCACCGAGCCCGAGGGCAAGAACTACACCATCACCGGCAACACGCTGAACTGGCGCAACTGGGACTTCCACATCGGCCTGAATTCGCGCACCGGCCTGACGCTGTCGACCGTGACCTACAACGACAAGGGCACCAAGCGCAAGGTGATGTACGAGGGCACGCTGGGCGGCATGATCGTGCCCTACGGCGACCCGGACGTGGGCTGGTACTTCAAGGCCTACTTGGACTCGGGCGAGTACGGCATGGGCACGCTGACCTCGTCCATCGAACCGGGCAAGGACGCGCCAATGAACGCGGTGTACCTGGACGCCACCATCGCCGACTTCACCGGCGCGGCGATGACGATTCCGAACGCGATCGCGGTGTTCGAGCGCTACGCCGGCCCCGAGTACAAGCACCAGGAAATGGGCAAGCCCAACGTGAGCGCCGAGCGCCGCGAACTGGTGGTGCGCTGGATCAGCACGGTGGGCAACTACGACTACCTGTTCGACTGGGTGTTCGCCGAGAACGGCACCATCGGCATCAACGCCGGGGCCACCGGCATCGAGGCGGTCAAGGGCGTGAAGTCGCGCACCATGAAGGACGCCACCGCCAAGGACGACACGAAGTACGGCACGCTGATCGACCACAACATCGTGGGCACCACGCACCAGCACATCTACAACTTCCGCCTGGACCTGGACGTGGACGGCGAGGCCAACGCGCTGACCGAGATCGACAACGTGGTGGCCCCCAACACCGCGGGCGGCCCGCGCACCAGCACCATGCAGACCGTGGAGCGCACGGTGGCCACCGAGAAGGCGGCGGCGCAGAAGTTCGACCCGGCCCACATCCGCCTGTTGAGCAACCCGGGCAAGACCAACAAGGTGGGCTACCCGGTGTCGTACCAGCTCATCCCCTACGCCGGGGGCACGCACCCGGTGGCCAAAGGCGCCAACTTCGGCCCGGACGAGTGGATCTACAACCGCCTGAACTTCATGGACAAGCAGATCTGGGTCACGCGCTACAACCCGGAGGAGCGCTTCCCTGAAGGCAAGTACCCGAACCGTTCGAGCAAGGACACCGGCCTGGGCCAGTTCAGCGCGGACGACCAGCACATCGTCAACACCGACAACGTGGTCTGGCTGACCACCGGCACCACCCACGTGGCGCGTGCTGAGGAATGGCCCATCATGCCGACCGAATGGGTGAACGTGCTGCTCAAGCCCTGGAACTTCTTCAACGAGACGCCCACACTGGGCCTGGTGCCGGCGCCGAAGAAGGCCAAGTGACGGTGACGTGAGGGCGAAGTGAACGCGGGGTTCGGGCCGGTGTCAGACCGGTCCGAACCGCAGTTCAAAGTCCAGCAGCGCCGCGGCCTGGGCCGGGTGGCGCTGCACCAGCTGCGCCAGGGTTTCATCGGGCCGCAGGTCGGCCGGCCAGGGCGCGCTGCGCGGGCGCACGGTGATGGCGTAGCGGCCGGCCACGAAGCGCTGGGCGCCGGTGCGCTGCCCCTGGTCGTCCAGTTCGGCCTGCGCCGCAAATACGCGGGTGGAGCCAGGCAGGCGTTCCCACACTTCCAGGTAGCGGCCGTGCACGCCGGTCTCGATCACGCGTTCGGGCGTCTCGAACACCATGTAGCCGGCGTCGGGCGTGCTGCGCGGGGGCTGCACGTCCCAGCGGCGGTGCCAGGTGCACACATCGGGCTGGCCACCCGCGCCGGGCGTGATGCGGGTGAGGCCGCAGAAGCCCTGCAGCTGCATGCGGCCTTGAGGCGTGGCGGGGTCCACGCCGGCTGGCACGCGCAGGTCGGCGTGCCAGCCCTCGGTCTGCAGCCAGTGCACCTGCGTGGTGGTGTCGCGGCCTTCGGCGGTTTCGAGCAGGGTGCGTTGCCAGACGCCGCGGTAAGCCTCAGGGACGGGTTCGTCGGGGGCGGGCAGATCGGTCCACGAAGTCATGCCGCTTCCCGGTTCGCGCGCGGCAGGGCGTTGAGCGCGGCCACCGCCTCGGCCGTGCTGCACAGGCCGCCGAAGATGCCGCCTTCGACGCCGATCATGGCCAGCGCCGGGGCCTGCAGCTCGGCCTGGCTGGCGGCGGTGGCGTCGCCCACGGTGGTGCAGACGAAGCCGCGGTCCACCGCTTCGCGCAGGGTGGAGTGCACGCAGACCTCGGTGGTGACGCCGCACAGCAGCAGGCGGCGGATGCCGAAGGCGCCGAGCAGCGCACCCAGCGTGGTCTTGTGGAAAGCGCCGTAGCCGGGCTTGTCGATCACGTGTTCGCACGACAGCGGGCGCAGTTCGGGCACGAAGTCGTGGCCCTGCTCGCCGCGCACCAGCAGCCGGCCCAGCGGGCCGGCGCTGCCGATGGGTGCACCGGCCGCCACGCTGCGCGCGAGCTTGGCCGGCGGGCAGTCCGACAGGTCGGGCAGGTGGCCCTCGCGGGTGTGGAACACGTGCAGGCCGGCCGCGCGCGCGGCCACCAGCAGGGCCTTGACCTGGCCCACCACGGCCTGCATGCGCGCGATGTCCAGCCCGGCCTGGTGCGCGTAGCCGCCGGGGCTGCAGAAGTCGCGCTGCATGTCGATGACGACCAGCGCGGTGGTCGCGTGGTCGAGGGTGGTGAGCGTCGTGTTCATGGACGGCCGAACCCGGTGGTGATGGCCTCGGCCATGCGGCGCGTGACCTCGTCGGACAGCCACTGGCCTTTGACCGCGTCGGAGCCCTTGGCAGACGACAGCACGCCCGAGGGCGGCACCCAGTCGGTGCGCGGGGGGTACATGTCGTAGGGCGGGAAGTCGGCCGGGCCGTCGCCCGGCAGCAGGTCCATGCGCACCAGGCTGGGGTGGTGGTGCAGCATCATGGACGTCTCCAGCACGGCCGCGTGCTCGAGCGCGAAACCGGGAAAGCCGTCGGGGAACACGTGGCCCAGGGTCTCGGGGGTCATGAAGTCCCAGTATTCGAGCCGCATGACCTGCAGCGCGCAGGCCGGGTCGGCGGCTTTGGCGTCGCGCAGGCCGAGGTCGATGCCTTCGATCAGGAACCACTGGTTTTCGTAGTGGCCGTTGACGATGACCAGCTTGTCGACACCATGGCGCGCGAACTCGCGCACCGCGTCGCGCACCTGGCCGATGAGCGTGGCGGCGTCGACGCTGGTGGTGCCGCAGAAGTGCTGGCCGCCGCCGCACTTGGGCTGCGACTTGTAGCCGTAGCTCAGCGTGGGGGCGACCAGGCCGCCCACGCGCGCGGCGGTGTCGGCCGCGACGGCGCTGGCGAGCAGGCCGTCGGTGCCCAGGGGCAGGTGCGGGCCGTGCTGTTCGAGCGCGCCCACCGGCAGCAGCACCGGCGGGTGGCCGGATTGGATGCGCTGCTGGTAGTCGACCCAGGAGAGCTGGTTCATCCAGACGGTGGTGTTCATGGCGTGCGGGGGATGGCGGTGGACGGTGTCGGGGTCTTGGCGTGGTCAGCGGGCGGCAGCAGGGCTTCGGCCAGCGCGGCCACGGTGATGAGCGCGCCGCCGGCCCAACCCATGGGGCTCAGGCTCTCCCCACCGAATGCAATGGCCGTGCCCACCGAGACCACCAGTTCCCCCAGCAAGATGACGCCGGCACGGCTGCTCTCGAGGTGGCTCACGCCGTACTGCCAGGTGACGGTGGCCAGCAGCATCCAGCCGAAGCCGTAGGCCAGCAGCGCCAGCACCAGCCCCGTGGACAGGGCGGGCAGGGTCTGCCCGGTCAGGCCGGTGGCCAGGGCCGACAGCAGGCCGCAGCCGATGAAGACGCAGAAGGTCTTGGTGCGCAGCGGCACGGTGTGGGCGGCGCGCGCAATGACGTTGTTGGCCGCAAAGGCGAAGCCGGCCGAGAGGGACAGCGCGTCGACCCAGGTGAAGACCAGTGCCTCGCCACCCCCCAGGCCCGGCCCGCCGAGCACCAGCCACAGGCCAACGATGGCCGCGGCCACCGCCGCCCAGCGCGTGGGCGGGATGCGCTCCTTGAGGAACAGCCAGCCACCCAGCACCGACCATACGGGCGAAAGGTAGAACAGGAACATGACCCGCACCACATCGCCCACCATGATGGCGTTGACGAAGGAGGTGTTGGCCCAGCCGCCCACCAGCGTGAGCGCGAGCACCAGCCCCCACTGCGCGCGCCAGGCCGCGCGGTCGCGCCAGAGCAGCCCCACCGCCAGCACCCCCACCGAACCGTAGGCCAGCAGAGAGACCAGGGGACCTGGCAGACCCTGTGCGATGAACCACTTGAGCGGCAGCCAGGACAGGCCCCAGACCGTGGCCGAGAACAGCAGCACGGCCGCGGCGAAGCGGTCGGTGGGTTGGGCGGGCAACAGGTTCATGGCATGACGGAGCCGCCGTTGGGACCCAGCACTTGTCCGGTGTAAAAGCCCGACCAATCGCTGGCCAGGAAGAGCGCGGTGACGGCGATGTCTTCCGGCGCACCGAGGCGGTGCTGCGGGATGGCGAGTTCCTTCTCAACCCACTCGGCGCTCATGTGTTCAAGCGAGACCATGGCGGTGGCCACCGGACCGGGCGCGATGGCGTTGACGCGGATGTGCTGCGGCGCGAATTCGCGCGCCAGCGACTTGGTGAGACCGATCACGCCGGCCTTGGCAGCGCAGTAGGGCGCGTAACGCTCGCGGCCCAGGATGCCGAGGTCGGACGCGATGTTGACGATGGCGCCCTGACCATTTGCAAGCATGCCGGGAATGAACGCGCGGCAGACCAGGAACACGGCCTTGAGATCCACGGCCAGCATGCGGTCCCAGTCGGCTTCGGTGGTGTCGAGAAAGGCCTTCTCCTGGATGATGCCGGCGTTGTTCACCAGCACGTCCATGGCGCCCACCGCGTCGGCCATGGCCTGCACCGCGACGGCGTCGCTCACGTCGGCTTGGTGCTCCAGCGCGTCGCCCCCCGCGGCGCGGATCTGATCCACCAGCGCCTGCGCTTCGTCGGCCTGGCGCCAGTGGTTGACCACCACGCGAGCGCCGGCCTGTGCGAACAGCAGGGCGGTGGCGCGGCCGATGCCGGTGGCGGCACCGGTGACCAGGGCGGTGCGGCCCTGCAAGGAGAGTGCAGGCAGCGTCACAGCATCACCTCGCCGTGGCTGGGGCACAGGCACTGGCCGGTGAACGCGGCCGAACCGTCGCTGGCCAGAAAGAGGAAGGTGTCGGCCAGGTCCTCGGGCGTGAGCATGACGGGCACGGCCTGGCGCGAGAGGATCTGGCGCTCGGCCTCGGCTTCGCTGATGCCCTGTTCCTGCGCCAGGGTGGCGAGCGAACGCATGGCGGCCGCGGTGCGCACCCAGCCGGGGCAGACCGCGTTGACGCGGATGCCGCGCGGGCCGAGTTCCAGCGCGAGCGAGCGCGTGAGGCCTACGACGGCGTGCTTGCTGGCGCTGTAGGCCGAGAAGCCGGCCACGCCGGTGCGGCCCCAGATGGAGGACTGGTGGATCACGCTGGCGCCGCGCGGCAGCAGCGGCAGCAGGGAGCGCGTGAGGCGCACCATGGAGGACACGTTGTTGTCGAGCAGGCCGGCCCAGCGCGCCATGGCGTCGGGCGCCGGGCTGTCGACGGGTGTCGGGTACTCGGTGCCGGCGTTGTGGACGAGCACGTCGAGCCGACCGAAACGGTCGGCCACCTGCGCGGCGACGGTGGCCACCGCGGCATCGCTGCCGAGGTTACACACCGCGCTGTGCACCTGGTGGCTACGCAGCGATTCCACCAGCGCGTCCAGCGGTGCGGCCTCGCGGTCCAGCAGCAGCA
>CALRYD010000087.1:0-7152 GCA_943372305.1 Hydrogenophaga intermedia
CGCACGGCACAGGCCGCCACCCGGGGCATCGGCCCGGCGCTGGATGTGGCCTTTCGCGGCGGCGCCATCACCGGCATGCTGGTGGTGGGTCTGGGCCTGCTGGGCGTGGCCGGCTTCTTCTGGTTCCTGGTGGGCAACGGCAACCTCACACCCGACAAGGATCTGGCCAAGCTGCTCAACCCGCTGATCGGCTTTGCCTTCGGCTCCTCGCTGATCTCGATCTTCGCTCGTCTGGGCGGGGGCATTTTCACCAAAGGCGCTGACGTGGGCGCCGACCTGGTGGGCAAGGTCGAGGCCGGCATCCCCGAGGACGACCCGCGCAACCCGGCCGTGATCGCCGACAACGTGGGCGACAACGTGGGCGACTGCGCTGGCATGGCGGCCGACCTGTTCGAGACCTACGCGGTCACGCTGATCGCGACCATGGTGCTGGGTGCGCTGATGGTGGCCGCGGCGCCCATGCAGGCGGTGCTGTACCCGCTGGTGCTGGGCGGCGTGTCCATTATCGCGTCCATCATCGGCTGCTTCTTCGTCAAGGCCAGCCCGGGCATGAAGAACGTGATGCCCGCGCTCTACAAGGGCTTGGCCATCGCGGGCGTGCTGTCGCTGATCGCGTTCTGGTTTGTGACGGCGGCCATCATTCCCGACAACGCCATCGCCGCGACCGGCAGCCAGATGAAGCTGTTCGGTGCCTGTGCCGTGGGTCTGGTGCTCACGGCCGCGCTGGTCTGGATCACCGAGTTCTACACCGGCACGCAGTACGCACCGGTGCGCCACATCGCACAGGCCTCGACCACCGGTCACGGCACCAATATCATTGCCGGTTTGGGCGTGTCCATGCGCTCCACCGCCTGGCCGGTTTTGTTTGTCTGCGTGGCGATCATGGCGGCCTACTCGCTGGCGGGGCTGTACGGCATTGCGGTGGCGGCCACGTCCATGCTGAGCATGGCCGGCATCGTGGTGGCGCTGGACGCCTATGGCCCCATCACCGACAACGCCGGCGGCATCGCCGAAATGGCCGAGCTGCCCAGCAGCGTGCGTGACATCACCGATCCACTGGACGCCGTGGGCAACACCACCAAGGCGGTGACCAAGGGCTACGCCATCGGTTCCGCGGGCCTGGCCTCGCTGGTGCTGTTCGCCGACTACACCCACAAGCTGGAAACGTATGGTCACCAGATCCGCTTTGATCTGAGCGACCCCATGGTCATCATCGGCCTGTTCATCGGCGGCCTGATTCCCTACCTGTTCGGCGCCATGGCGATGGAAGCCGTGGGGCGTGCAGCGGGTGCGGTGGTGGTCGAGGTGCGCCGCCAGTTCAAGGAGATCCCCGGCATCATGGAAGGCACGGCCAAGCCCGAGTACGGCAAGGCGGTGAGCATGCTCACCGGTGCCGCCATCAAGGAGATGATCGTGCCCAGCCTGCTGCCGGTGGTGGTGCCCATCCTGGTCGGCGTTTTCCTCGGCCCCAAAGCGTTGGGTGGTCTGCTCATGGGTACCATCGTGACCGGTCTGTTCGTGGCCATCTCCATGTGCACCGGCGGCGGTGCCTGGGACAACGCCAAGAAATACATCGAAGACGGCCACCACGGCGGCAAGGGCTCTGAAGCCCACAAAGCGGCCGTGACCGGTGACACCGTGGGCGACCCCTACAAGGACACCGCCGGCCCGGCCGTCAACCCGCTGATTAAGATCATCAACATCGTGGCACTGCTGATCGTGCCGTTGCTGCCACTGGCGGCCTGAACGGCCTCGCGCCATGCAAAAGGCCCGCTTCGGCGGGCCTTTTGCATGGCGCCAGATCAGCGCTCGGCCGGTACGTGCGCGAGTGCCCGCACGATCTCGCTTGCCGCCGGGGTTAGGCGGGGCAGCTGCTCGGCCTCGCCGCGCTCGATGGCCATCAGCACGAGTTCGTTGATGCCACCCACCGCGGCCATGGCCATGGTGGGCGAGAGCTCGTGCGATGGCGCTGCGAAGCCAGAAGGGCGGTTGACGGTCTGCAACAGGAAGTCGGCCAGGTGCTGCATCACTTCACGACGCACAACGGCTCCTTCTTCGCCCAGGTGGTGCACTTCCACAAACAATGTGCGCAGCAGGCGCGGTCCGGCCGACAAGTGTGCAAAGTAGGCGTTCAGAGCGGTCTCGATCTGGTGGTGCCAGGGCTTTTCAGGACGAACCGAGTCGCTGAGCGTGCGCAGCGCGGAAGCGCTCACGGCTCGGTACAGCGCCAGAAAGCACGACTCTTTGCTGACAAAGTGCTCGTAGAAGGTGCGTTTGGACACCCCCGCTTCTCGCACGATGTCGGCAATGGTGGTGGCTGCGAAACCTCGGTCAGCTGCACTGCTGCCCATGGCGTGCAGCAGCCGCGTGCGGTGTTCGGGCACCGGCTGGGCGGCTTCAGAGGTGGGGATGCTGAGACTGAACATGTTGGAGCCGATGTTAGCCGCCGCACCCGATGGGCAGCTGACAGGACCGAACACTCATGGTCATCACCGGCTTGACACCGGCGCCGACACCGGACACCATGCGCGTACAGGTACTCAACAGTACCAACTCAAATCACACATGACCGAACTGACCGTACGCCGCTTGCTGATCGACCTGGAGCAACCCGTGGCCCGACACTGGTGCAACGGCGATGCCTTCCTCACCGCCTGGTTCAATGCTTTGTCCATGAGTTTCCCGGTCGGCGAGCAATTTTTCATCGACTCGGTACGCCGCGGGCATCAGGCACTGCCTGCACCCGTGCAGGACAAGTGGAAGCCTGAGATCCAGGGTTTTGTCGGCCAGGAAGCCACCCACCGGCGCATCCACGCCTTGTTCAATGCACAGATCCTGAAACACGGTTTGGTCAACGCCTGGGAGCCGCGCGCGAGGGAACGGCTGAAGCTGGTGGAGGGCAGTGATCCGCGCCACGGTCTGGCCATCACAGCGGCCAATGAGCACTTCACCGCCTTGTTTGCCGAGTGGATGCTGGCACACCCGCAGCTCCTGGATGGGTGCGAGCCGCGCCTGAAGGCCCTGTGGCTGTGGCACAGCGCCGAAGAAGCCGAACACAAGAACACCGCTTACGACCTGTACCAGGCCCTGGGCGGCAGCCACGACTGGCGCGTCAAGTGGATGCGCCGTGTCACGATCATCTTTCTGACCGACACCCTGCGCCAGACGGCCCACAACCTGCGCCTCGACGGCACGCTGTGGCGCTGGAGCACCTGGCGCAGCGGCTGGCGACATCTGCTGGGCCCGGAGGGGCTGCTGCGCACCAGCGCCCGACCCTGGTTGGCGTATTTCAACCGCGACTTCCACCCGAGCCAGCAGCACAGCGAGCTGTCGCAGCAGTGGTTGAGCGAGAACAGCGCGCTCTACACCCGGGTGGGCACCTGAGCTGCGTTCCGGACGCGACATCCCTGTCTTCTCGCAAGGTCGCTGGGCTGCGCGCATCAAGGGCTCGCCGATAATCCGGGCATGTCCGAACGCGTCATTCCCTTGATCGATCAACGCCTGCGCTCGCTGACAGCACAGGTGCCAGCCCTGCCCATTCCCGCCACGGGTTTGCTGGGCGACACCTTGGGACGCCCGCTGCGGGATCTGCGCATCAGCGTGACCGACCGCTGCAACTTTCGCTGCAGCTACTGCATGCCCAAGGAAATCTTCGACAAGGACTACGCGTACCTGCCGCACAGCGCCCTGCTCTCTTTCGAAGAGATCACCCGCGTGGCCCGCGTGTTCGTGGCACACGGCGTGCAGAAGATCCGCCTGACCGGAGGCGAGCCTCTGCTGCGCAAGAACATCGAAATCCTGATCGAACAATTGGCGGCCCTGCGCACCACCGAAGGCCAACCACTGGACATCACCCTCACCACCAACGGTTCGCTGCTGGAGCGCAAGGCCGCCAGTCTCAAAGCCGCTGGTCTGCAGCGCGTGACGGTCAGCCTGGACGGGCTCGACGACGCGATCTTCCGGGCCATGAACGACGTCGACTTCCCCGTGACCGACGTGCTGCGAGGGATCGAGGCAGCGCAGGCCGCAGGGCTGGGCCCCATCAAGGTCAACATGGTGGTCAAACGGGGGACCAACCACCACCAGATCCTGCCCATGGCGAGGCATTTCCGGAACAGCGGCATCGTGCTGCGCTTCATCGAGTACATGGATGTGGGCGCCACCAACGGCTGGCGCATGGACGAAGTCCTGCCCAGCGCCGAAGTGGTGCAGATGATTCACAAGGAACTGCCACTGGAGCAGCTGGACCCCTCGGCGCCGGGGGAAACCGCCGAGCGCTGGGGTTATGCCGATGGCTCGGGTGAAATCGGGGTCATCAGCAGCGTGACCCAGGCCTTCTGCGGTGACTGCAACCGTGCCCGCCTGTCCACCGAAGGCCAGCTCTACCTCTGCCTGTTCGCCACCCATGGACACGACCTTCGCCCACTCATCCGCGGTTCAAGCAGCGACGAGGAACTGGCCAGCGCGATCGGTGCGATCTGGCAAGGTCGCAGCGACCGATATTCGCAGCTGAGGGCTTCCCTGCCAGCCGACCAGTCCACCGGCGGGCGCCGCGTGGAAATGAGCTACATCGGGGGCTGAATGAGGCCGCCTCTGCGCCGCTTCGCAGCGCCCATTCACTGGGAGCCCACGCTGGTGGTCCCGGCCAAGCCGGTTCTGCAGCGTGTGCTGGACCAAAAACTTCTCTGATCGGACTGCTTCGTGATCCAACCGAACGACATCACAGCCCTCGTGCTCGCCGGAGGCCGAGGCTCCCGCATGGGCGGGGTCGACAAAGGGCTGCAGAAATTCCGCGACACGCCGCTGGCCTTGAATGCACTGTTGCGGCTGCAGATGCAGGAGGGCCGTCTCGTGGGCGACCTGATGGTCAACGCCAACCGCAACCTGGCGGCCTACGAAGCTTTCGGCCAGCCGGTCTGGCCCGACAGTCTGCCCGACTACGCCGGGCCACTCGCAGGTTTCCTGACCGGGCTGGCGCACTGTGAGACGTCCTACCTGCTCACCGTGCCTTGCGATACCCCACTGTTCCCTCTGGACCTGGTGCAACGCCTGGCGACCGCTTTTGACGATCCGGCGACCGAGATCGCCATGGTCTCGGCCCGTGAAGGCGAAGGCCAGAGCGACTTGCGCACCCAGCCTGTCTTCTGCCTGCTGCGCGCCGACCTGCTGCCCAGCCTCACGGCCTTCACCCAGACCGGAGGCCGCAAGATTGACCGCTGGACCGACCAGCACCGCACAGTGGTCGTCCCCTTCGACCTCCCGAACGACGACCCACAGGCCTTCTTCAACGCCAACACGCTTGCGGAACTGCAGTCGCTTGAAGGCGCCTGAGTTCGCTTTCATCCTCCCTTTCGCTATGCCCACGATCGACCAGATCGCCGCTGCCCTGCAGGGCTACGACCCCAAGGCCCTGCCCGCTGAGCAGGTCAACCATTTCCTCGCTCGCTTGGTAGAGCCGTTGAGTGACACCGACACTGTCGGCGTGTTCGATGCACTCGGCCGCGTGCTCGCCGAAGACGTTGTCTCGCCCATCAGCGTGCCGCCGCACGACAACTCGGCCATGGACGGCTTCGCTTTCGACGGCGCTCTGCTGCGTCCTGGCGAGCCGCTGACGTTGCAACTGGCCGAGGGCACAGCTTTTGCCGGCAAAGCCTGGGCCGGTGCGCTGGCCGCAGGTCAGTGCGTAAAGATCATGACCGGCGCCATCATGCCCGCCGGGATGGACACGGTGGTGCCGCTGGAATTCGTGACCATCGAAGCCGACCAAGTCACCGTGCCCGCCAATGTCTTGCAGCGAGGCGACAACCGCCGCCTGCTGGGTGAAGACCTGATGGCCGGCCAGCCTGCACTGCGCCGCGGTCAGACACTCGGCCCAGCTGCGCTGGGTCTAATCGCCAGCCTGGGCCTGCCGCGGGTGGCTGTGTTCCGACGCCTGAAGGTGGCGTACTTCTCCACCGGAGACGAAATCCTCAGCCTGGGTGAGGCTCCGCGCGAAGGCGCGGTGTACGACAGCAACCGCTACACCGTGTTCGGCCTGCTCACGCGCATGGGCGTGGAAGTGATCGACATGGGCGTGGTGCGCGACGAGCCCGCGGCACTGGAAGCCGCTTTCCGCGACGGCGCCGCAAAGGCCGACGCCATCATCACCAGTGGCGGCGTCAGCATGGGTGAGGCGGACCACACCAAAGCCATGATGAAACAACTGGGTGACGTCGCCTTCTGGCGCATCGCCATGCGCCCCGGCCGGCCCATGGCCGTCGGTCAGATCCAGCAGGATGGCAAGAGCGCCATCCTGTTCGGCCTGCCCGGCAATCCGGTCGCGGTGATGGTCACCTTCGTTGCGTTCGTTCGACCAGCTCTGCAGCGAATGATGGGCTGCACCGCTTCTGACCCGGTACTGCTCAAGGCCCACAGCGCTGAAGCCCTGCGCAAGAAACCGGGCCGTACCGAGTATCAGCGCGGCATCGTCAGTTATGCCGCCGACAGGTCACTGCAGGTGCGCACCACCGGTAACCAGGGATCGGGCGTGCTCAGCTCCATGGTGCAGGCCAACGGGCTGATCGTGTTACACCATGGTCAGGGCAATGTGGCTGTGGGTGACGAGGTGGATGTGATGGTGTTCGACGGGGTGATCTGACACCACCGGTTGCTCTCAAACGGTGCTGGTCTGAATGGGTGTGGACCGCACAACACCACAAGCGGAGCTGGCGTGGTGCGCCGGCGTCCCTGCCACCCGCTGAACGTTGAGACAAATCAGTTTCTGCGCCCCGTCGATTCAGTTGATCTACGTTCAAATCCGGGCTTGGTGAACTGCGACCTTTGAACACGATCTGATTCGACTTGCAGATCGCAAACACTTGATGGATGTATTCATCCCAGGGAACGACTGTCGTCCGAGATTCAGGTACCCATAAAGCCCAAACCCCCAGCCTCTGAGTAGAGACTGGGGGTTTGGGTGGCTTGTAAGAGCCTGACGATGACCTACTTTCACACGGGAACCCGCACTATCATCGGCGCAAAGGCGTTTCACTGTCCTGTTCGGGATGGGAAGGAGTGGTACCACCTCGCTATGGTCGTCAGGCATAACTTGTTGCTCGGCTGTGCAAGGCACAGACGGGCGAATTCATAGAGCTTCGAATCAGCTTGATTTTT
>CALRYD010000088.1:0-6708 GCA_943372305.1 Hydrogenophaga intermedia
CCGCGCACCACCAGTGCGCAGCCCACGCGCTCTTCCAGCAGGCGGATGCGTTGCGAGATGGCCGACGGCGTGACGTGCAGCGCGCGGGCCGCGCGGTCGAAGCTGCCTTCGCGCACCACGGCGGCCAGGGCGTTGAGGGCGGCGTAGTCCAGCATGGATGCAATTTCTCTTAATTGAATGAAGGAAAGACAGTTTGCCTTCATTCAAAAACCTGGGCAATCTCGTCGCATGTTGTCTGTTTCCTTCGCCCAGATCCTTCCCGTGTTCGTCCAGGGGCTGCTGCTCAGCCTGGGGCTGATCGTCGCTATTGGCGCGCAAAACGCCTTTGTGCTGCGACAGGGTCTGCGGCGCGAGCATGTGCTGCCGGTGGTGGCGTTCTGCGCGCTGGCCGACGCGGTGCTGATCACCGCCGGGGTGCTGGGCATGGCGCAGGCGCTGGGCCGCCACCCGGCGCTGGCACAGGCCATGGCGCTGGCGGGCGCGGCCTTCCTGGCCTGGTACGGCTGGCAGGCGCTGCAGCGCGCGCGGCGGGCCAGCCAGCTGCGGGCCGCGGACGGAGGCCCCGGACTGAGCCGCGGCGCGGCGCTGGCACAGGCGGCGGCCTTCACCCTGCTGAACCCGCATGTGTACCTGGACACGGTGTTGCTGGTGGGCAGCATCGGTGCGCAGCAGCCCGAGGGGCTGCGCGGCTGGTTCATCGCCGGTTCCAGCATCGCCAGCCTGGGCTGGTTCACCGCGCTGGGCTTTGGCGCGCGCTGGCTGGCGCCCCTGTTCGCCCGGCCGCGCGCATGGCAGGTGCTGGACGCGCTGATCGGCCTGACCATGTGGGTGCTGGCGGCACTGCTGCTGCGGCTGGCGCTGGCCCCCTCCGGTGGCTGAACGCTCTGCACAATCCGCCCATTCCCCACTTCAACTCGACGCCATGTACCGTCCTGCCCACTTTGAGGAGAACCGCACCGAGGTGCTGCACGCGCTGATGCAGGCACACCCGCTCGCCCAGCTGGTCACGCACGGCGCCGAGGGGCTGGACGCCAACCCCCTGCCCTTCGAACTCGACAGCACCGCCGGCCCGCTGGGCACCCTGCGGGCCCACGTGGCGCGCGCCAACCCGGTGTGGCAGCAGGCGGGCGACGCGCCGGTGCTGGTCATCTTCCAGGCGGTGGACGGCTACATCTCGCCCAACTGGTACCCCAGCAAGCCCGAACACCACCGACACGTGCCAACCTGGAACTACCAGGTGGTGCACGCCCACGGCGTGCTGAAGGTGCGCGACGACGAGCGCTTCCTGCGCGGGCTGGTGGGGCGTCTGACGCGCGAGCACGAACAGCGCGCCCAGCAGGCGCGGCCCTGGCGCATGGGCGATTCGGCGCCCGATTTCATCGACGGCATGCTCAAGGCCATCGTCGGCATCGAGGTCGAGGTCACCCGCCTGGTGGGCAAATTCAAGCTCGGCCAGAACCGCGAAGCGCGCGACCTGGAAGGCGCCGCAACCGGGCTGGACGGACTGGGACAGCAGGACCTGGCGCAGGCCATGCGAAGCGCGGCCCCCAAGCGGGGGAATTGACGGTCCCGAACGCGTCTGTTTCGGCGCCCGCGCACCGGACCCAGCCCCGACAATCACACGGTGAAAACACGCCACTTCGCCCAGCTCGTGGGTCTGTCCGCGCTCTGGGGCGCATCGTTCCTGTTCCTGCGCATCGCCAGCCCCCTGCTGGGGCCGACGGTGATGGCGACCAGCCGCGTGCTGCTGGCCACGCTGACCCTGGCCGCGCTGATGGGCCTGCTGCGCGAACCCTGGCCCTGGCGCCACTGGCGCGAGCTGTTCCGCCTGGGCTTGCTGGCGCTGGCCGCACCCTTTTTGCTGTACGCCTGGGCCGCACTGCGCTTGCCCGCGGGTTACAGCGCCCTGCTCAACACCACGGTGGTGCTGTTCGGCACGCTGGCGTCCGCCTGGTACGGGCAGGACACACTGAGCGCGCGCAAGTTGGTCGGCTGCGCCATCGGTTTCGTGGGGGTGGCGCTGATCCTGCAACTGGGGCCGGTGGAACCGACCGCAGCCAACCTGCTGGCCGCCCTGGCCTGCATCGCGGCCGCCGCCTGCTACGGTGTGTCCACCCCGCTGATGAAAAAGGCCACCGAACACATGCAGCCGCTGGCCATTGCCACCGGCATCAGCGCCGCTGCCTTTGTGATGCTGCTGCCCGCCGGGCTGTGGGGGCTGCCGCAAGCGAATTTCACGCCTATGGCCATGGTCGCCCTGCTGATCATGGGCGTGTTCACATCGGGCCTGGCCTACTGGCTGAACCTGCGCATCATCCGCCACATATCGCCGGTGGCGGCCACCAGCCCGGCCTTCCTCATCCCGGTGTTTGGCGTGACCTGGGGCCACCTGTTCCTGGGCGAGACCCTGTCGACCGGCATTTTTGCGGGCGGCGCGCTGGTGCTGCTGGCCACCGCGCTGGTGACCGGCTTCAACCCCTGGCGCCGCACCGGCGTGGAAACGCCCCCCTGATCGCCTGAACCGCTACAGCTGGCGGCCCAGCAGCCGATACAGGCTGTGAACCCCGGTCATGTGTGCCGGGCAGAGGAGCTTCCATGTCCGTTTCATTGCCCGCCGGCTCGTCGGCCACCGCCATCGGCCTGAGCGGTCTGCGCGCCGCCCAGACGCGGCTGGACACCACCGCCCACAACGTGGCCAACGCGCAAACACCGGGTTTTCGCCGCCACGCCGTGCAGCAGACCGCCGTGCCGGAAACCGGCGGAGTACAGACCCAGGTGGTGCGCGAAGACCTGGCACAGGCAGGCGACCTGGGCAACCTGGCCGAGGACCTGGTGGAACAGCGCATGGCGCTCTACAGCTTCGCGGCCAACCTCAAGACCATCGCCACCGAAGACCGCATGCTCGGCAGCCTTCTGGACCGAAAAGCCTGATCGGGCCGCTCAGTCGCCGCCGGGAAAGTCGTAGTCGTCGTCGACCGCGCGGCCGGCCATGTAGGGCAGCACGCGGGCCAGGAAGGTCTCGCCCATCCAGCGGCGCACGGCGGCGTCCTGCAGGTGCGGGCCGCCGTCCAGGGTCAGGGCACAGAAGTGGCCGATGCCGTCGTCCAGCGTCAGCCCCGGCGGCAGGGGTGGCGGACACAGCACGCTACCGTCGCTCTGGGTGCTGATCTCCAGCTGCCAGGCGTTCATGAACCGGTGGAAGTGGCCCACCGTGCCCTTGCGCCAGACCTCGGCGATGTAGACGTTCCAGGAGCCGTGGTCTTCGGCCACGAAGCCCCAGTCGAACTCGTAGACCGCCTGCGGCGCGTCGGCGAACACGCCGATCTGCTGCGCATCGTCGCGGGCGGCGAACTCGGCGAACAGCGGGCCCGGCCCGTTGGGCTGGGCGGCCACGAAGCGCTGGATGTCGTCCGCGTCGAAGCCGAACAGCGGGTCCGGATCGGACATCGGGCGCTTGGCGCGGTTGATCAGGCGCGAAGTCGCGTCCACGCTCTTTTGCGCCTGGATGCACTGGTCCATGAAGGTCTTGCGGCCTTCGGGCGTGGCCAGCTGTTCCAGCGTGGCGTCAAAGGCCCGGTCGTCCTGCAGGTGCCCGTCTTCGCGGAAGCGCAGCACGATGTCCAGCATCGCGTTGCGGGTGATGTGCTCCAGGGTGTAGGCCATCTCGCCGCCCTCGAAGTCGGTCATCGAGTGCTGGATCCAGGCCATGGTCTCCTGGTGCGACAGGCCCTGAGGGGCGCGCGGCATGTCGTTGAACAGGGCCCGCAGGGCCTTCACCGTGTCCAGGTCGCTGGCCATGGGGCCTCCATGTGGGATTCCAGGGGAAGAAACATCGCAGTCATTGTGCCGCGCCGGCGGCACGGCGGCGCATCGGACCCTGTGCAGGGCGTCACGGTCAGGGGCATGGTGTGGTCGGGCGCAAAAGGAAACTTCAGTAGTACCTTTTCGTCACTTCCACCGAAATCTTGAGGGCCGGGCCACCCGGGCGGCGGAACTGGCAGAATCGCCGGCCCTGCGCGCACTGCCCGTGCGCCTTCCCCGCGCCCGCCTGGCGCTTCTGTTTGCGCATCCCATGTCCCTTTCTCCCGCCGGCACGCTCGGCATCGATTTCGGCACCTCCAACTCCGCCATGGCCTGGGCCGGCCCGCAAGGTCCGGCACGACTGATCCCGCTGGAAGGCACGGCGGCGGCCATGCCAACGGCCGTGTTCTTCAACGCCGAAGACCAGACCACCCACTTCGGCCGCGACGCCATGGCCCAGTACCTGGCCGGCACCGAAGGCCGGCTGATGCGCTCGCTCAAGAGTCTGCTGGGCAGCTCGCTCATCCTGGAAAGCACCGTCGTCAACCACCGGCAGATGCGCTTTCTGGACATCGTCGCCACCTTCCTGGGCGAGCTGCGCAGCCGCGCCACCCAGGCCCTGGGCCACGCGCCCGAGCGGGTGGTGATGGGCCGTCCGGTGCACTTTGTGGACGAAGACGCCGCGCGCGACGCGCAGGCCCAGCAGTCGCTGCTGGAAGCGGCGCAGGCCGTGGGCTTCAAGGACATCTCGTTCCAGTTTGAACCGATTGCCGCCGCGCTGGACTACGAGCAGCGGCTGGACCAGGAAGCGCTGGTGCTGGTGGTGGACCTGGGCGGCGGCACGTCCGACTTCACCGTGGTGCGCCTGGGCCCGCGGCGCATGGCGCAGGCCGACCGCAGCGCCGACGTGCTGGCGACCACCGGCGTGCACATCGGCGGCACCGACTTCGACCGCCAGCTCAGCCTGGAACGCGTGATGCCGCTGCTGGGCTTTCGCCACACCGGCCCGCAGCAGCGCGAAGTGCCCAGCCGCGTGTTTTTCGACCTCTCCACCTGGCACCTGATCCACTGGCAGTACCAGCCGCGCGCCATCGCCCAGGCGCAGGCACTGCGCACCAACTACAGCGACCCGGTGCTGCACCAGCGGCTGATGCGGGTGCTGCAGGACAAGCAGGGCCACCACATCGCCCACGAGGTGGAACAGGCCAAGATCCGCGCCTCGGTGCAGGACGCCGACACCGCCGTGGACCTGGACGTGGTCGAAGCCGGCCTGAGTGCAGCCCTGGGCCCGGCCGCGCTGCACGAGCACCTGGACGCGCTGCTGGAACGCACCGTGGTCTGCGCCGCCGAATGCGTGCAGCGTGCCGGCCTCACGCCCGCCGCGCTGGACGCGATCTACCTCACCGGCGGTTCGTCCGCGCTGCGCCCGTTCCAGCAGGCGCTGCGCGCGGCCTTCCCCACCGTGCCGCTGGTCGAGGGCGACCTGTTCAGCGGCGTGGCGGCGGGCTTGCCGTACAGCGGATAGCCACCCGGAGCGCGTGCCCGATGCCAGGGCACCCGTGGAACGGGCTCTGCCCGGCCACAGGGTGCGTCCCCCTCCGAGCGCCGCAGGCGCGTCAGAGAGGGGGAAGCCGCGCAGCGGCGCAGGGGGTGCTTCACTTCAGCGTTCGCAAGCGAAGTGCGCATCCAGTGGCCACCAGAGCGCAGGCAGACGACAGCCAGAACACGCTGGACAGGCCAAAGGCCGACGACAGCACACCGCCGCCCAGGCCGCCGATCACGCCCGGCAGGCCGTAGCCGACGACCGTGTACAGCGCCTGGCCACGCCCGCGCAGACGGCCCGGGAAGTGGTGCGAGATCAGCGCGATGCACACCGTGTGGTGCGCCGCGAAGGTGATGGCGTGCAGGCACTGCGCCGCCAGCAGCAGGGGCCAGACCTGCGGCAACCCGGCCGTGAACGCCATGCGCAGCGCCATCAGCGCCGATGCCAGCACCAGCCAGCCGGTCAGGCTGAGTTTGGGCAACCAGCGGCCCTGGGTGAAGAACCAGCCGATCTCGATCAGCACGGACAACGCCCACAGCAGGCCGATGACCGTCTTGCTGTAGCCCAAGCTGTCGAGGTAGAGCGAGAAAAAGACGTAGATGAAGATGTGCGCGAGGATGTGGAAGAACACCGCCGCAAAGAACCAGCGCACTGGCGGCTGCCGCAGCAGCGGCCAGATGGCGGGGTGGTCGGTCTCGTGGTGCGCGGCCTCCTTGTGGTCGGGCAGCCACCAGACACTGGCCACCACCGCCAGCAGCGTCACCAGCGTCCAGGCCGGGAAGTGGCCCAGGCCGAAATGCTCGAACCACCAGCCGGCCACCATGACGGTGACCAGGAACCCCAGCGAGCCCCAGAGGCGCACGCGCCCATAGCGCTTCGCGTCAAACGCGCCGCCTTGACTGACCAGGTGCGCCAGCGCCGCTTCGCTCATAGGCATCATGGCGCTGGTGTGGGTGAACATCAGCAGCAGCACCGCAAACAGCGCCACCGGCCCGAGCGGGAACCACAGCGCCAGCGAGAAGATGAGCGCCGCGGTGGCGCCATAGCGCAACAGCTTGACGCGCTCTCCGGTGCGGTCAGACAGCATGCCCCAGGCGTAGGGCGCGAACAGGCGGGTGGCCGACTGCACCGAGGTCAGCACGCTGATGGCGAACAGCCCGAACCCCAGGTCCTTTAGCCAGAGCGGCAGGTAAGGGTTGAAGAAGCCGATGTGCGCGAAGTAGCTCGCGGACAGGGCGGCAAAAGGCAGGAGTTGCTTCTTTTGCTCAGGCACGACCGGCGGCCGCAATGTCGGGCGTGGTCACCTGAACGTCGCCACACTGCGCGCGGTGCCGCAGCGCATGGTCCATCACCACCAGGGCCAG
>CALRYD010000089.1:0-6142 GCA_943372305.1 Hydrogenophaga intermedia
CGCCAGGGCCTGGCCTGGGTCGAGATGGCGCGTGGACTGCTCATCCACCAGGTGGCGCTGGCGGACACGGTGCCCGGCGCGGCGCCGCTGGTGCGCAGTTGCCAGGTGCTGGCCCCCACCGAATGGAACCTTCACCCCGAAGGCGTGGCCGCGCAGGCGCTGGCCGCGCTGCCGGCCGACGCGCCCGACCTGCCCATGCGCGTGCACCTGCTCATGGCCGCGCTCGACCCCTGCGTACCGTTTCACATCGCCACCCAGCAGGAGGTGGCCCATGCATGAAGCCAGTCTGGCCGGCGGTGTGCTGCAACTGGTGGAAGACACCGCGCGCCGCGAAGGCTTTGCTCGCCTGCTGTCGTTGCTGCTGGAAGCCGGCCAGCTGGCCGGCGTGGACGTGCGCGCCCTGCGTTTTGCGCTGGAAAGCCTGGCGCCCGGCACACTGCTTGAAGGTGCCCAGATCGAGATCGACGAAACCCCCGGGCAGGCCTGGTGCCTGCCCTGTGCGCAGAGCGTGGCCATCGCCCAGCGCGGCGATTCCTGCCCGGTGTGCGGCGGCTACCAGCTGCAGCCCACGGGCGGTATGGAATTGCGCGTTTTGGACATGCAAGTCAGTGATGATTGAACCCACGTTGAAGGAGACCGACCATGTGTGTCGTGTGCGGATGCAGTGACAACAGCCCGGCCCATGCCCGGCATGTGCAGATCCAGACCGGCGAGGCCGGCGTGGTGCAGGTGAACCCCGGCAATGGCGACCTGCACTTCGGTGCCGGTGCGGCCCGCGTGTCGGTGCCGGGCATGAGCCAGGCGCGCGCCATCAAGCTGGAGACCGACATCCTGGGGGCCAACAACCGCGTGGCCGTGCAGAACCGCGCGCATTTCGAAGCGCACGGCGTGACCGCGCTCAACCTCGTGTCCAGCCCCGGTTCGGGCAAGACCACGCTGCTGTGCGCCACCATCGAAGCGCTGAAGCGGCGTTCGCCCGGCCTGCACGTGGCCGTGATCGAGGGCGACCAGCAGACCAGCTTCGACGCTGACCGCATCCGCGCCACCGGCGCGCCCGCCATCCAGGTCAACACCGGCAAGGGTTGCCACCTCGACGCGCCCATGGTGGCCGAGGCGTTCGCGCAGCTGCACTCGCACTCGCACGACCACGACCACGACAACAGCCATGACCAAGGCCATGGGCATGACCACCATCATCACCACTCCCATGATCACGATGACGGCGCGGCCCACAGCCTGCTGTTCATCGAGAACGTGGGCAATCTGGTCTGCCCCGCGGTGTGGGACCTGGGCGAAGCCGCCAAGGTGGCCATCCTCTCGGTGACCGAGGGCGAGGACAAGCCGCTGAAGTACCCCGACATGTTCGCGGCCGCACGGCTCATGATCCTGAACAAGACCGACCTGCTGCCGCACGTGCGGTTCGACGTCGCGCGCTGCATCGAACTGGCGCGGCGCGTGAACCCGGCCATCGAGATCCTGCAGCTCAGTGCCACCACCGGCGAAGGCATGGACGCCTGGCTGCACTGGCTCGATCACGCGATGGGTGCGCACCACCACCACGCACCGGTGTCTGAAGAGACCGCGCTGCGCCAGAGGGTGCAGCAGCTCGAAGCCGAGCTGGCCAGGGCCAAAGCACAAATGAGCCCCCACGCTCCGCCGCTGCGCGGGTCGCTGCCCCCCGAGGGTGAGCGTTTCGCCTTGGGGCGGCCCGGCGGCGAAACCGTCACCGGTTGACGTCATGACCACCTCGGTCCTCGCCGTCGGCGCCTGGCTCAAGAACGCCGCCTGTCTGGTGTTGAACGGGCAGGCGCACTGGTCGCCGGTCCATGGCGACCTGAGCGACCCGCTGGCCTGCGCCAAGCTGGAGCACTCGGTGATGGCGCTGGTCCAGCAGGCCGCCGAGGCCGGTGCGCCGGTGCAGGCGGTGGCACACGACCTGCACCCGGACTTTTTCAGCACCCAGCTGGCCATCGCCACCGCCGATGCCCTGGGCGTGCCCGCCATCGGCGTGCAGCACCACCACGCGCACCTGGCGGCCGTCATCGCCGAACACGGCATCGATGGGCCGGTGGTCGGGCTCGCGCTCGACGGCGTGGGCCTGGGCACCGACAACACCCCCTGGGGCGGCGAACTGCTGTGGCTCGATGGTGGGCAATGGGCGCGCCTGGGTCACCTGCAGCCACTGGCCCTGCCCGGTGGCGACCGCGCCGCGCGCGAACCCTGGCGCATGGCCGCGAGCGCCCTGCATGCGATGGGCCGCGCCGATCAGATCGTGCCGCGCTTCGGGCCAACGGTGGGCGAGGCGGTGGCGGCGGGCGTGCAGCAGATGCTCGACAAGGGTCTGAACTGCCGCAAGACCAGCAGCGCTGGCCGCTGGTTCGACGCCGCCGCTGGCGCGCTGGGCCTGTGCCACCACCAGCGGGACGAGGCGCAGGCTGCGATCGCGCTGGAGCAGGCCGCCACGCGCGCGCTCGCGTCGCGCCCGGGCCTGCCACCGCTGCCCGGGGCCGTGCGGCACGCCGACGGCCGCATCGACCTGTTGCCGGTGCTGGCCCAGTTGTTCGACGCCGCCGACGCCGACGCAGCCGCGGCCGGTTTCCACCTGACCCTGGCCGACGCGCTGGCCCAGGCCCTGATCGACGCCGCCACCGAGCGCGGCACCCGCAGCGCCACGCTGGGCGGCGGCTGTTTCTTCAACCGAATCCTGCGCGATCGCGTCGTGCGCCGTCTGACCGATGCGCGGCTGGACGTCTACCTGCCCGGCCCGCCAGGCTGCGGCGACGCCGGCCTGGCCATCGGACAGGCCTGGGTCGCCGCGCAGCAGCTCACGACCCCACAACCACAAACACCCGTTGAGGAGCCAGTCCCATGTGCCTAGCCATTCCCGCGCTGCTGGTCGAAAAACGCGACCACGACCAGGCCCTGGTCGATCTGGGCGGCATCCGCAAGCCCATCTCCATCGCGCTCGTGCCCGAGGCCAACGTGGGCGACTACGTCATCGTGCACGTGGGTCACGCGATCGGGGTGCTCGATCCGGATGAGGCGCAGAAGACGCTGGCGATGTTCGCCGAAATGCAATCGCAGACCGCGGAGGGGCCAGGCATGAGACCCAGCGCCGGGCCGCCCCAAGCTGGGTCAGCCCCCTTGGGGGGCAGCGAACCACATGAAATGGGGAGCGTGGGGGTATGAGATACATCGACGAGTTCCGCGACGGGGCGCTGGCCAAGCACATCGCCGAACGCATCGCCGCCGAAGTGAAGCCGGATCACCAGTACCGCTTCATGGAGTTCTGTGGCGGCCACACGCACGCCATCAGCCGCTACGGCGTGCTGGAGCTGCTGCCCCCCAATGTGCGCATGATCCACGGTCCCGGCTGCCCGGTCTGCGTGCTGCCGATCGGCCGCGTGGACCTGGCGATCGAGCTCGCGCTGCAGCACGACGTGATCCTCTGCACCTACGGCGACACGATGCGCGTCCCGGCCTCGGGTGGCTTGTCGCTCACCAAGGCCAAGGCGCGCGGCGGCGACATCCGCATGGTCTATTCGGCCGGCGACGCGCTGCAGCTGGCTCGCGACAACCCGGACAAGCAGGTGGTGTTCTTCGCCATCGGCTTCGAGACCACCACGCCGCCGACCGCGCTGGTGATCCGCGACGCGGCCGCGTCTGGTCTGAAGAACTTCAGCGTGATGTGCAGCCATGTGCTGACCCCTCCCGCGATCCGCGCGATCCTGGATGGCGCCGAGGCGCATGAGACCGCAGAGATCGAGGGCTTCGTTGGCCCGGCTCACGTATCAGTGGTGATCGGCTCCGACCCCTACGCGAAGTTCGCGCAGCAATACAAAAAGCCGGTGGTCATCGCCGGCTTCGAGCCGCTGGACGTGCTGCAGGCCATCCTGATGCTGGTGCGCCAGGTCAACGAGGGCCGTGCCGAGGTGGAAAACGAGTTCACCCGTGCCGTCACGCCGCAGGGCAATCTGAACGCGCAGGCGGTGATGGACGATGTGTTCGAGCTGCGCGAAGCCTTCGAATGGCGTGGTCTGGGCACCATGCCCTACTCGGCGCTGCGCATCCGCGAGCAGTACCAGGCCTTCGACGCCGAACACCGTTTCGGGCTGGGCTATCGCAGCGTGCCCGACAACAAGGCCTGCGAATGCGGCGCCATCCTGCGCGGCGTCAAGGAGCCGCGCGACTGCAAGATCTTTGGCACCGTCTGCACGCCCGAGAACCCCATCGGTTCCTGCATGGTCTCCAGCGAGGGCGCCTGCGCCGCCCATTACACCTACGGTCGTTTTCGCGACATCCCAGTGGTCGCGGTCACCGCCGAAGAGGTGGCGCCATGAGGGTCGACCACGACAACCCGCCAGCCCAGGCCACCACCGTGAAGAAGACCTACACCCGCCCGCTGGACATCAAGCACGGCCGCATCGACATGGGCCACGGTGCCGGTGGCAAGGCCGCGGCGCAGCTGATCGAAGAGCTGTTCCTGCCCGCGCTGGACAACGCCTTCCTGCGCCAGGGCGACGACGGTGCCGCACTGCCGTTGCCGGTGTTTGCAGGCGGTGCCGGTCAGCTGGTGATGGCCACCGACGGCCATGTGGTCTCGCCGATCTTCTTCCCCGGGGGCGACCTCGGTTGCCTCGCTGTGCACGGCACGGTGAACGACGTGGCTATGATGGGCGCGACACCGCTGTACCTGAGCGCGAGCTTCATCATCGAGGAAGGCTACCCGCTGGCCGACCTGCAGCGCATCGTGCAGAGCATGGGTGCGGCCGCGCGCGCCGCCGGTGTGCCGGTCGTGACCGGCGACACCAAGGTGGTGGAGCAGGGCAAGGGCGACGGCGTGTTCATCAGCACCACCGGCGTCGGCGTGCTGCCGCTGGGTGTTTCGGTCAGCGGCCGCAACGCCCGCGCGGGCGACGTGATCCTGCTGTCGGGCACCATCGGCGACCACGGCGTGGCCGTGCTCTCCCAGCGCGAATCGCTGGCCTTCGAGACCACGATCGAAAGCGACACCGCCGCGCTGCACACGATGGTGGCCGACCTGATGGCCGCCGTCCCTGGCGCTGTGCGTGTGCTGCGCGATCCCACCCGCGGCGGGCTGGCCACCACGCTCAACGAGATCGCGCGCCAGTCGGGGGTGGGCATGCGGCTGCAGGAGGCCGCCATCCCGGTCAAGCCGCAGGTGGACGCGGCCTGCGAGCTGCTCGGACTGGACCCGCTGTACGTGGCCAACGAAGGCAAGCTGATCGCCATCGTCGCGCCCGATGCGGCCACTGCCGCGCTGGCCGCACTGCGCGCCCACCCGCTGGGCGCGGACGCGGCGCGCATCGGCGAAGTGACGACGGACCCCCACCACTTCGTGCAGATGGACACGCGTTTCGGCGGCCGCCGGGTCGTCGACTGGTTGAGCGGCGAACAACTGCCGCGCATTTGTTGACCCCCCCGCGCCGCCTTCGGCGGCACCCCCCAGGGGGCGGCACCAGAGGCCCGGCAAAGCCGGTTCCTCGGTGCCACTGGAAGCAGGCACTTCTGGCCGAAAGACGAGGAGATGTGAGATGTCGAGTGCGGTGTTCCGGAAAACCGAAGCCGGCCGAGCCGAGATCGCGCAGCGCCAGGTCGGGCTGGCGCCGGCCACGCGGCAGTTGCTGATCCTGGTCAATGGCGTGGACAGTGCGCAGGCGCTGCAGGCCAAGGGCCTGGGCGATGTGCGCAAGCACCTGGACACCTTGTGGTCGTTGCGGCTGATCGAGCCGGTGCCGGTGGCCAAGCCCGCCGCGTCGTCGCCCGCGGTGGTGGCGCCACCGTTGCCGCCACCCGAAGACCCGCAGCAGCTGCTCGCGCTGCAGCGCCGCGCGGTCCAGACCTTGCAGCCGCACTTCGGCCCCGACACGCCCGCCGTGGCGCAGGCCTTGCTGGCCGCGCGTTGCCTGGCCGATTACCACGCGGCGCTCGGCGGCGTTGAAGTCAAATTGGCGATCTACATGGGCCGCAAGCAGGCCGCGCGCGAGGTCCAGGCCCTGCGGCACGGTGCCTGAAAACGCCAGCACCGCTCCTACAATGACTTGGCCACCCCGAAGCCTTCCACCGTGACACCTCCACCCCTCCATGACGTGATGCCCACCGTGCTGGTGGTGGACGACGA
>CALRYD010000090.1:0-5678 GCA_943372305.1 Hydrogenophaga intermedia
GGCTGCTACCGGCCCGCTGTGCGGACCGACAAGTGGCTGCAACGCACCGCGTGGATGGACCCGGCCGGCGCCCGCTGGTGGCCCATTTTTGGCGCGGTGTATTTTTTTGTGGCGGTCAAGCGGGTGCGCGGTGTTCGCCTGCTGGGGCCGTCCTGGAAGCCCCGCCGCATGAACGCCGCGGCGCCGGTGTCGGTGGCGAACCGGAGATGAGGGCAAGCAACGCTGCCGGTTTGTCCCCCGGGCGGCCCGTTTTTGTGCCTTGGTCCTGCTGGTGCCGCCACATGTGGCGCATTGACGGGTGCCGTGTGAATACCCTTTGGAGTGAATCGATTTGAACCACGTGGTGATGTACACCGATGGCGCCTGCAAAGGCAATCCCGGGCCCGGCGGCTGGGGCGTGTTCCTGCAGTCCGGCGGACACGAAAAAGACCTCTGGGGAGGTGAACGCGAGACCACCAACAACCGCATGGAACTGATGGCCGTGATCGAAGGTCTGACCGCGCTCAAGCGGCCGTGCAAGGTGGCCATCTACCTGGACAGCGAGTACGTGCGCAAGGGCATCACCGAATGGATCCACGGCTGGAAGGCCAAGGGCTGGAAGACCGCGGCCAAGCAGCCGGTGAAGAATGCCGACCTCTGGCAGCGCCTGGACGCGCTGGTGCACGACGGTGTGCACCACATTGAATGGCACTGGGTCAAGGGCCACGCGGGCGATCCGGGCAACGAACGGGCCGACGCACTGGCCAACCGTGGCGTGCCCTGAGTCCGTTCAGCCCTGTGCGTGACAGGTACATGGAACGCGCACAGGCGCCTTGACGTCAGGGCTGCTACATTGGCCCGCACCTGACCGCCGTCCCTGGTGTTCGCCCCTAGTTCCCCAGAAATACGCAACCTTCATGTCCAACAAGTCGCTCTATATCTGGGTCGCCGTCGGCGGCATCGCAATCGCCTCTGCGGGGGCTTGGTGGTTCCAGAACGGCGCATCCCGACCGACTGGAGGTCCGTCCACGGTGGGGGGTGCAGGGCCGCAACAAGGTGGAAGCGGAGGGGGACCCGGCGCCGGTCGGGGAGGGGGTCCTGTCAGCGTCGAGGTCGCCAAGGTGAAAGCGGTGGCGCTGCAGGACGACGCACAGGCCGTGGGCTCGCTGCGGTCGCGCCAGAGCGTTGTCCTGAGGCCTGAAGTCGCTGGACGGGTTGCACAGATCGGCTTTGCCGAAGGTCAGCGCGTGCGCAAGGGCCAGTTGCTGGTTCAGCTGGATGACGTGCTGCAGCGCGCTGAGCTCAGCCAGGCACAGGCGCAGCTGTCCATCGCCCGTGCCAACCTCAGGCGCAACGAAGAGCTGGTGGCGCAGGCCTTTGTGGCCCAGCGCGTGCTCGATGAAAGCCGCGCTGCGCTGCAGGTGGCCGAAGCCCAGGTGGCACTGGCCCAGGCGCGGCTGGCGCGCATGCGGGTGGTGGCGCCGTTCGACGGCACGGTGGGCCTGCGCAACATCAACCTGGGTGAATACGTCAGGGACGGCGCGGACCTTGTGAACCTGGAAGACACCTCGCAGCTGACGGTGGACTTCCGCCTGCCCGAGCGTTACCAGACCCGGATCGCCAGCGGCCAGGCGGTGAAGGTGGAGCTGGATGCGCTGCCGGGCAAGACCTTCAACGCCCGCGTGCAGGCGGTGGACCCGCTGCTGGATGCCAACGGCCGTTCGATCGCGGTGCGCGCGGTGCTGCCGCCAGCGCCCGGCGGCGAGCTGCGCCCGGGCATGTTCGCGCGCGTGACCACCGTGTTTGCCACCAACGACGCGGCGCTGGTGGTGCCCGAAGAAGCCATCGTGCCGCAGGGCGGCAAACAGTTCGTGGTCGCGCTGGTCAAAGAAGGCGAGGGCGATGGCGCCAAGCTGGTCTCGCGCCGCGTGGAGGTGCAGCTGGGTGTGCGCCGCGGCGCACAGGTGCAGATCGCCCAGGGCTTGGCCGACGGCGACACGGTGGTGGTGGCCGGGCAGCAGCGACTGCAGAAGGACGGTACGGCGGTGCGTGTGGTGGACCTGAACCGACCGGGTGGAGCGGGTGGCAAAGGTCCTGGCGGTGGCAAGCCTCAAGGAGGGGCCCCTGCGGGTGCGCCGTCGGCGCCCAGTGCACCCAAGGCCGGTTGATGTCCACCAGGAGCCTGCACCATGCAACTGCCTGAAATATCGATCCGCCGTCCCGTCTTTGCCAGTGTGCTGTCGTTGCTGATCCTGCTGGTCGGCTGGGTCTCGTTCCAGGGTCTGACGGTGCGCGAGTACCCCAAGATCGACGAGCCCACCGTATCGGTGCAGACCCGTTTTGCCGGCGCGTCCAGCGAGGTGATGGAGTCACAGATCACCAAGACGCTGGAGGATTCGCTGGCCGGCATCGAAGGGGTGGACGTGCTCACCTCCACCAGCCGCCAGGAGCAGAGCAACATCACGGTGCGCTTCAAGCTCGAACGCGACCCCGACGCCGCGGCCGCTGACGTGCGCGACAAAGTCAGCCGCGTGCGCCAGCGCCTGCCGCAGGGCATTGACGAGCCTGTGATCGCCAAGGTCGAGGCCGATGCCTTTCCGGTGATCTGGCTGGCGCTGAGCTCGGACACCCACAGCGCGCTGCAGCTGTCGGACTTTGCCAACCGCATCGCCAAACCGGTGCTGCAAACCGCTCCCGGCGCGGCCGACGTGCGGGTGTACGGCGAACGCAAGTATTCGATGCGCGTCTGGATCGACCCGGACCGCCTGGCGGCCTACCGCTTGACGGTGCAGGATGTAGAAGACGCGCTGCGCCGCTCCAACCTGGAGGTGCCAGCCGGTCGCATCGAAAGCAGTCAGCGCGAGTTCAACGTGACCGCGGCCACCGACCTGCAGACGCCCCAGCAGTTCCGCGAGGTGACGATCCGCACGGTCAACGGCCAGGCCATTCGCCTGGGCGATGTCGCGCGCGTGGTGCAAGGCCCGCAGGACGAGCGCAGCTCGGTGCGCCTGAACGGGCGAGATTCGGTGTCGCTGGGCGTGATCCGCCAGGCCACCGCCAACCCGCTGGAACTGTCGGCCGGCGTGCGCGAGTTGCTGGACAAGGTGCGCGCCGACCTGCCGCCCGGCGTGCAGGTGGACGTGGCCAACGACAACTCGGTCTTCATCGACCGGTCCATCAAGGCCGTCTACACCACCATTGCCGAAGCAGTGGTGCTGGTGGCGCTGGTCATCTTCGTGTTCTTGCGCACCATCCGCGCGTCCATCATCCCGCTGGTGACCATCCCGGTGTCCCTTATCGGCACTTTTGCGCTGATGGCCCTGTTCGGCTTCTCCATCAACACCCTCACGCTGCTGGCGCTGGTGCTGGCCATTGGCCTGGTGGTGGACGACGCCATCGTGGTGTTGGAGAACATTTACCGACACATCGAAGAGGGCATGCAGCCTTTTGAAGCCGCTATCAAAGGGGCCAGGGAGATCGGCTTTGCGGTGGTGGCCATGACGCTCACGCTGGCCGCGGTGTACGCCCCGCTGGCCTTCACGCCCGGGCGCACCGGAAGGCTATTCGCCGAGTTCGCGCTGGCGCTGGCCGGGGCGGTGGTGGTCTCGGGTTTTGTGGCGCTGACGCTCTCGCCCATGATGAGCAGCAAGCTGCTGCGCCACAACCCCAACCCCGGCTGGTTCGACCGCGGCATGGAGCGTGTGCTGGTGGGCATTACCAACGGCTACAGCCGCCTGCTGTCTGCCAGCCTGAACGTTCGCTGGCTGGTGGTGGGCGTGATGGCCGCCAGCGCGGTGGGCAGCTGGTGGCTGTTCACCGGAACCAAGCAGGAACTCGCGCCGCTGGAGGACCGGGGCGTCATTCTGGTCAACATCAACGGCCCTGACGGCGCCACGCTGGCCTACACCCGACGTTACGCCGAAGCGGTGGAACGCATCGGACAGGACTACCCCGAGTTCGACCGCATCTTCAGCAACATAGGCAACCCCACGGTGGCACAAGGCACGGTGTTCTTGCGAGCCAAGCCTTGGGAAGAACGCGAACGCACCACCCAGGAAATCGCGCGCGAGATCACGCCGCGCATCGGTGGTCTGCCGGGCATCAGCGGCTTCCCCATCACGCCACCCTCGCTCGGACAAGGTTTCCGTGAGCGGCCAATCAATTACGTCATCGTCACGAGTGACAGCTATCAGAGCCTGTCGAACACGGTGCGTCGGTTCCAGGAAGAGATGGCCAAGCACCCCGGCTTCGTGCAGGCGGACACCGACCTGCGTCTGAACAAACCCGAGATCCGCATGGACGTGGACCGCGAGCGCGCGACCGACATGGGTGTCAGCGTGGACGCAATTGCCCGCACCGTGGAAACCATGCTGGGTGGGCGCATCGTCACCCGCTACAAGCAGGGCGGGGAACAGTACGACGTGGTGGTACAGACCGACAGCGCGCAGCGCAGCGCCCCCGATGACATCGACAAACTCTTCGTGCGCGGCCGCAACGACGCCATGATCCCGCTGGCTTCGCTGGTGAAGTTGCGCGAGGTGGTGGTGCCGCGCGAGCTCAACCACTTCGGTCAGCGCCGCAGCGCCAGCATCACTGCCAACCTGGCGCCCGAACTGGCGCTGGGCGACGCGCTCAAGATCATGGACGGTATCGCGGCCGAGGTGCTGCCACCGGGCACCACCACCGACCTCAATGGCCAGAGCCGGGAGTTCAAGAACTCTTCGGGCTCTCTGGCCATCGTTTTCGCGCTCTCGCTGCTGTTCATCTATCTGGTGCTGGCCGCGCAGTTCGAAAGCTTTGTCGATCCCTTCATCATCATGCTCAGCGTGCCACTCTCGATGCTCGGGGCCTTGCTCGCCCTCAAGTTCACTGGGGGCACCCTCAACGTGTTCAGCCAAATCGGGCTCATCACGCTGGTGGGCCTCATCACCAAGCACGGCATTCTGATCGTGGAGTTCGCCAACCAGCTGCGCGAACAGGGGCTGGACAAGCTGGATGCTGTCAAGCAGTCGGCTGCGCTGCGCCTGCGTCCCATCCTCATGACCACCGGCGCCATGGTGCTGGGCGCTATCCCGCTGGCCCTGGCCTCAGGTGCGGGCGCCGAAAGCAGGCAGCAGATCGGCTGGGTCATTGTGGGTGGCATGAGCCTGGGTACTCTGCTCACGATCTTCGTCGTCCCCACCATGTACATGCTGCTCTCGCGGGCTCGGCACGGGTCGAGGGTTCTGCAAGGGGATGCGCAGCTGTCAATTGCCGGCGATGCGCTGGTGGCGAAATGAGGGTTGTTTGAACCATTCGTTTGCACGGTTCAAGAAATCAACTTGAAGTTGTGTCAGGGTAAAAATCTGGTGTATACTGCAAGGCTTCGCTGATCACTGGCTCTGCTGATGCGGGTGGTGAGAGGCAAGAAAAGCGTCAGGGTTGCAAAGCAGCGCGAAGTCAGAAAAAGATAAAATTTTTTGACAGAAGCGAAAAATCTGATGTAGACTACAAGGCTCAGCTGATCGCAGCTAAGCAAGCAAGACGAAGCGAAGTGTTTCGGATTGCTGGGATCATTAAAAATATACAGCCGATAAGCGTGGGCGTTTGAAGGCGATTGCCACGGTTCTTAACGAACCAAGTCGCAAGACTTTAAACGCTCATGAGAATAGAAGTGAAGTTCACTTCAATTCCGTTTTTATGAGTAAATTCAAGATCGA
>CALRYD010000091.1:0-5653 GCA_943372305.1 Hydrogenophaga intermedia
GAGCCGACCGAAACGGTCGGCCACCTGCGCGGCGACGGTGGCCACCGCGGCATCGCTGCCGAGGTTACACACCGCGCTGTGCACCTGGTGGCTACGCAGCGATTCCACCAGCGCGTCCAGCGGTGCGGCCTCGCGGTCCAGCAGCAGCAGCCGCGCGCCCTGCGCAAGGAAGGACCGCGCCAGCGCCTGCCCGATGCCGCCGGCCGCACCGGTGAGCAGCACGGTGCGGCCTTCGAGACCGTAGCGCACGGTCATACAGCTGTCAGAAACGACACGCCGACCGCGCCGATGAACCCGTCGGCCCGGTGCGGCGTGCCCGGCGGCAACACAACGCCGTAGTCCTTGGCCAGCACGCGGGTGACGCGGTGGCGGTGGTAGGCGCGCAGCAGCTCGCCCACGGTCACCACCTGCGGGCTTTTGTCGGCGTACAGCTGCTGGTGCAACGAGGGCAGCTGGTACCAGGGGGCGACGGGCCGCTCGTGGTGGGCGTTGTGGAAGCCGAAGTTCAGCCACACCAGGTTGAGCCACTTGGCGTCGAGACCGACCACGTCGCTGTAGGTGTTGGCCTGCTCGTAGGCGCGGTCGCGCACCTTGTCGTCCGGGATCGGCTTGTCGTCCAGGATCGGGTAGGCGTCGTAGGTGTGCTGGAAGCAGTCGGCAAAGCGCAGCAGGTGCACGAACAACAGGTAGGCCAGTGCGTAGAGCGCCAGCGCCTTGAGCGACCACGCGGCCAGCAAGGCCCAGGCGGTGAGCCGCACCACGGCGACGCCGATGACGCGACCGCGCGCCGCCTGCTTGCGCTCCCCCATGAAGGGCAGGGCGATGACGAAGCCGCGCATGACGAATTCCACCGCCGGGATGTGCAGCCACTCCAGCGCCAGCACCACGCGGCGCACCAGCGGGTGTGCGCGCAGAAAGGCCTGCACGTCGAAGGTGATGACGTCGGCGCGCTCGACATGGTGGCGCATGTGCTTGCGGCGCAGATCGTCGAAGCTGGCGTAGGCGCTGCCGTTGATCCAACTCATGAGCACGCCCCAGCGCTGGTTGGCCTGCGGCATTTTGAAGATGGCCTGGTGGGCGAACTCGTGGATGAAGTAGGCCGACCAGGTGAGCGTGAGCGCGACCAGCAGCACCCCGGCGGCATTGAGCCACCAGGCGCCCTGGCCGAGCAGGGCGATGCCGGCTGGCCAGCCCAGCAGCGTGAACGACAGCGCGAGCGTGTTGGGCAGCACGCCGTCGGCGTGCCGGAACAGGGCGGGCATGGCCTGGGTCCTTTCGGGCTTTCGCGCCTTACTTGGCCAGGGTCTTGACGATGGAGGCGTCGAAGGTCGATTCGATCGCCGGCACCGCCTTGATCTGGCCCTTGGCCTTGAGCAGCTGGCCGATCACCTCGCCGCTGGCGAAATACGACGTGGTGTCCTTGCCGGGGGCGAAGGCCTTGGGCATCTCGGCCAGCGGGATGTTGTAGACACCGCTCATCTGTTCCTTGGCTTCCTTGGCGGAAACGCCCATGAACTTGCCGATGATCTTGGCCGCGTCGTCGGGCTTGGCCTTCATGTAGGCCATGCCGTCCAGGTAGGCCTTGATGATGCCGCTGATCTCGGTGGGCTTGGCCTTGATGACCTTGTCGTCGAACACCAGCACGTCGGCGATCAGGCCCGGGGCGTCCTTGGAGGAAAACACCACTTTGAATTTCTTGCCCCCGCCCTGGCCCAGGATCTGCGAGAGGCTGGGTTCGTAGGTCACGCCGATGGGCAGCTGGCCCGAGGCCATGGCGGCCGGCACGGCTTCGGGCGTCATGCTGACCGGGCTGATGTCCTTCTCGGTCATGCCGTTGACCTTGAGCGCGTAGGACAGCAGGAAGTCGCTGGGCGAGAGCGGGTTGTAGCCGATCTTCTTGCCCTTGAAGTCCTTGACCGACTTGATGGAGCCGTCGGCCACGATGGCGTCGCCGCCGTTGGAATAGTCGATGGGCATGACCACCTTCATGGCCTTGCCCGCGGCCACCTGGCCGACCACCTGATCGTAGGTCAGCATGCCACCGTCGACCGCGCCGGAGGCGATGGCGGGCGGGATGAGGGCAGGGTCGGTGAAAACCTGCAGCGAGACCTTGAGGTTGTATTTCTTGAACAGGTCCAGCGACTCGGCCACGTAGAACGGGCCGTAACCGATCCACACCACGGTGGCGATCTTCATGTTGGTGGGGGCGGCCATCGCGGCGGCCGTGGCCAGCGAGAGCGCGACACCCAGGGCGGGCTTGAACAGCTTGCCGAGCACGGAAGAAGACGGGGTGGAACCTGCGGGAGAGGAGATGAGACCAGCCAGTTTCATGATGAAGCTCCGTTTGATGAGGGATGGGCGCAGGAGAACCGATCTGACGTCGTTCTCCCGGGCTTTTGTCCCTCCGTGGAGCCTGCGATAAGGCCGGCCCACTCTCGGACCAGACCCTGCGTTGCCGCAGACGGAACCCTAGTGGACCTACGCACGAGCCGCTGCCAACCTGTGTGCAGACCGCTCTCCATGCTGATACCCCCCAATGCATGGAGCGTGCCAGGGTCTGGCGGGCCGTCATGCACCAAAGCGCGGCAGATCGGGCCGGCCAGACCAGCGCGCGTGGCAGAAGTTGGTGCATGGGGTGGCCCCTAGAATCGCCGCAATCCACCGCGCACCCGCACATGCCCCACACCGCCCCCGCCTGCCCGCAATGCGGTCTTGAAAACACCTACGCCGACGGCGAACAGTTCATCTGCCCGGACTGCGCCTTTGAATGGCCGAAGGCCGCGGCCGTGGACGACGAAGCGGCCGGCCATGGCGCGGTGAAGGACGCCAACGGCAACCCGCTGGCCGACGGCGACAGCGTGATCCTGGTCAAGGACCTGAAGGTCAAGGGCTCGTCCACCGTGCTCAAGAAGGGCAGCAAGATCAAGGGCATCCGCCTGGTGGACGGCCGCGACGGCCACAACGTCGACGGCAAGACCGAGCTCGGCCCGATGCTGCTGAAATCCGAGTTCCTGAAGAAGGCCTGAGCGCAACCCGACCAGCGAAAACCCCCATGACCCGCATCGCCGTCATCGACTTTGAGACCACCGGCACCTCGCCGGGTATGGGCGACCGCGCGACCGAGGTCGCGATCGTGATGACCGAAGGCGGGCGCGTGGTGGACCGCTTCCAGAGCCTGATGAACGCGGGCGTGTTCATCCCGGCCTTCATCACGCAGCTGACCGGCATCACCAACGCCATGGTGCAGGCCGCGCCACCGGCCACGGCCGTGATGGCCGACGCCGCGCGCTTCGTGGGCGACACACCCATGGTGGCGCACAACGCGTCGTTCGACCGGCGCTACTGGCAGGCCGAACTGGCCCTGTGCGGCCTGCCGGCCCTGCAGCCGTATGCCTGCACGGTGCTGCTCTCACGCCGCCTGTACCCGGACGCGCCAAGCCACAAGCTCGGTTCGCTGGTGGACTGGTTCGGCCTGCCGCGCACCGGCCAGGCCCACCGGGCGCTGGCCGACGCCGAAATGGCGGCCGAGCTGCTGGGCCGCATCCGCCACGACCTGATGCTGCGGCACGGCGTGGCACGCCCCGACCACGCCTTTCTGCGCGCGCTGCAGACCTGTTCCAAAGCGGCGCTGCCCAAGTTCTGGGCGCGGCAGACGGCACCAGCGGCCTGAATGCACCTCCATGCGCCACCTCCTGCCCTGCCTGTCGCTGTTGCTGGCCCTGTTGCTGGCCGGGTGCGGCAGCACGCCGCCCTCGCGCGGCACCGCGCCAGCGGCACCCGCGGCGATTTCGTCCGATCTGGGTCACGACATCGCCATCCACGCCATGGGTCTGGTCGGCACGCCCTACCGCTACGGCGGCAACACGCCCGAGAGCGGCTTCGACTGCAGCGGCCTGATCGGCTACGTCTACAAAAGCCGCGCGGGCGTGGCGCCGCCGCGCACCGTGGCGCAGCTCTCGGGTTTTGGCCTGGCGGTGGGCGCGGGTGATCTGCGCACCGGCGACCTGGTGATCTTCGGCAACGACCCGGCCTGGCACGCCGGCATCTACGTGGGCGAGGGACGCTTTGTGCACGCCCCGTCCACCGGCGGCACGGTCCGGCTGGACCGCCTGGACAACCGCTACTGGGCGCGCCAGCCGGTGCGCTATCGCCGGCCCTGAGCAGGCGACGCCACATCGGTTTTCCACGGTGCCGGAGCGCCGTCCGCAACGCATGAAACGGTCCAGGCCAGAGGCACCGCCGGGCCGGCTTTGCCGGACGGCCAGTGCCGACCCCCTGGAGGGGGGTGACGCGAAGCGGCGCGGGGGGTGTTTCAGTGCATCGGGACCGTCAGCCCCAGCACCCAGGCGGATGCGCGCTCGCCACTGGGCGGCACCAGCCCCAGGTGCACGCGGTAACTCGTCTGCTCGTAGCTGGCCATCGGCATGGCCGCGAAACCGGGCGAGTCGCTGCCAGTGCTGGTGCCGGGCAGCGCGCGGCGCAGTCCCATGGACGCGCCCAGCTTCCAGTGCCCCAGGGTCCAGGGGCGCCACTGGGCCGTCAAGGTGGTGCGGGTGTGCTCCACCAGCCAGGAGCGCTCGGCCAGCGGGCGGGCGGCGTTGGCGGGTACGCCATCGCCGCGCCATTGCACTTCGGGCAGCTGGGGGCGGGCAATGAACGCGAGCCGTTCCGACCAACCGAGCGCCCAGGTGCGCACTCCCTGCGCGGGCTCGGCACGCCCGGCCTGCAGGCCGACCTCACCCCGCAGCCGCAGGGCGGGTTCGCCATCCCAGCCGTCCCAGGCCCAGACCGGCGCCGAACAACCCAGCGCCAGGGCGGCGAAGGCTGTGGTGGTGGACAGGTGCATGATCGCCTCGCTTTCGTCCTGGGACCCAAGGGAACACAAGTCCGCATGATGCGGATCGCGCCCAGCCGGGTGTTGCCATGCATATCGGCCGGGCGCATCGGCCGCTTGAGCGGTCAGTTGTCGCAGAATCCCCAGGGTTGTAACCAATTGCCCCGGCGCGCAGCGCCCTCCACCGCCGCCCCGTGCGCCTCACGCCCCATGCCCCACCACGTTCACACCGCCGCCGCCCTGTCCACCCACGACACCACCCGCATCGACGACCTGCGCATCGGGGCGGTGCGGCCGCTGATCACGCCCGCCCTGCTGCAGGAATGGCTGCCCACGCCACCGGCCGCGCAGGTGCTGGTGGAATCCAGTCGCGCCGCGCTCTCGCGCGTGCTGCACGGCCAGGACGACCGCCTGATCGTCGTCGTCGGCCCCTGCTCCATCCACGACCACGGCCAGGCCATGGACTACGCGCGCCGCCTGAAGGAACAGGCCGACGCCCTGAAAGACGACCTGCTGGTGGTGATGCGCGTGTACTTCGAGAAGCCGCGCACCACCGTGGGCTGGAAGGGCCTGATCAACGACCCCTACCTGGACGAGAGCTACCGCATCGATGAAGGTCTGCGCATCGCGCGCCAGCTGCTGATCGAGATCAACCGCCAGGGCCTGCCCGCCGGCAGCGAGTTCCTGGACGTGATCAGCCCGCAGTACATCGGTGACCTGATCGCCTGGGGCGCCATCGGTGCGCGCACCACCGAAAGCCAGGTGCACCGCGAACTGGCCTCGGGCCTGTCGGCGCCCATCGGGTTCAAGAACGGCACC
>CALRYD010000092.1:0-5372 GCA_943372305.1 Hydrogenophaga intermedia
TGCGGTGGTTGGCACAGTCCCTGCTTGGGGCTGTAAGCGATTGCATCAACCCCGTGGTGTCAGCCGGTCGGACCGGACACCCTCCTGATCTAGAAGAGGTAACACAGCATGAAAATGGTCTCCGCCATCATCAAGCCGTTCAAGCTGGACGAGGTGCGCGAAGCGCTCTCCGGCATGGGCGTGCAAGGCATCACCGTCACCGAGGTCAAAGGCTTCGGCCGCCAGAAGGGCCACACCGAGCTGTACCGCGGCGCCGAGTACGTGGTCGACTTCCTGCCCAAAGTGAAGATCGAAGCCGCCGTGGACGACGCGCTGGTCGACCGCGTGATCGAAGCCATCGAAGGTGCCGCGCGCACCGGCAAGATCGGCGACGGCAAGATTTTCGTCACCTCCCTCGAACAGGTGGTTCGCATCCGCACCGGTGAAACCGGCAAAGAAGCCCTTTGAACACGTGAGGCACCCATGAAGAAACTACTCTCCCTGCTCCTGCTCGCGTTCAGCTTGTTCGCGACGACCGCTTTTGCGACAGACTTCCCCGCGTCGAAGGTGCTGTTCGATTCAGGCAAGACCGAAGTTCCCGCCGATTCTGGCGAGGCCATCAAAAAGGTCGCGGAGTTCCTGACGGCCAATGCAGACGCCAAAGTGCAGCTCTCGGGCTACAACGATCCCAGTGGCGACCCTGCCGTGAACGCTGAGTTGTCCAAGCAGCGGGCCTTTGCGGTGCGCGATGCCTTGAAGACCCTCGGTGTGGCTGAAGAACGCATTGTTCTTGTCAAGCCCGATGACACCAACAAGGCGGGCAACCCCGACGAGGCGCGTGCGGTCGAAATCACCTTGGCGGCCGTAACCGCCGCGGCACCCGCCGCCGCGCCTGTCGCCGCTGAAGCCCCCGCGGCTCCTGAAGCTGCCCCTGCCCCGGCCCCGACCCCCAACAAGGGCGACACCGCCTGGATGATGGTCTCCACCATCCTGGTCATCCTGATGGTCGTGCCCGGCCTGGCCCTGTTCTACGGCGGCCTGGTGCGCAGCAAGAACATGCTGTCGGTGCTGATGCAGGTGATGGTGACCTTCTCGCTGATCGTCGTGCTGTGGGCCGTGTACGGTTACAGCCTGGCGTTCACCGAGGGCAATGCCTTCATCGGCGGCTTTGACCGTCTGTTCCTCAAGGGTGTGTGGGACAACGCGGCCGGCACTTTTGCCAACGCCGCTACTTTCTCCAAGGGTGTGTACATCCCCGAGATCGTGTTCGCCGCCTTCCAGGCCACCTTCGCCGGCATCACCTGCGCCCTGATCGTGGGTGCCTTCGCCGAGCGCATGAAGTTCAGCGCCGTGCTGCTGTTCACCGCCATCTGGTTCACTTTCAGCTACGTGCCGATGGCCCACATGGTCTGGTTCTGGATGGGTCCGGACGCCTACACCTCGGCCGAAGTCGCCGCTGAAATGACCGCCAAGGCCGGCCTGATCTGGCAACACGGCGCGCTGGACTTCGCCGGCGGCACCGTGGTGCACATCAACGCCGCTGTCGCTGGCCTGGTCGGTGCCTACATGGTGGGCAAGCGCATCGGCTACGGCAAGGAAGCCATGGCCCCGCACAGCCTCACCCTGACCATGGTCGGCGCCTCGCTGCTGTGGGTGGGCTGGTTCGGCTTCAACGCCGGCTCTGCCCTGGAAGCCAACGGCTTTGCCGCCCTGGCCTTCATCAACACCCTGTTCGCCACCGCCGCCGCCGTGCTGGCCTGGTGCATCGGTGAAGCCCTGGCCAAAGGCAAGGCTTCCATGCTGGGTGCCGCCTCCGGCGCCGTTGCCGGCCTGGTGGCCATCACCCCCGCCGCCGGCAACGTCGGCATCGTCGGTGCCCTGGTCATCGGCTTCCTGGGCGGCTTCGCCGGCCTGTGGGGCGTGACCGGCCTGAAGAAGCTGCTGGGCGCGGACGACTCGCTCGACGTGTTCGGCGTGCACGGTGTCTGCGGCATCCTGGGTGCCTTGCTGACCGGCGTGTTCAACAGCCCCAACCTGGGTGGCCCCTCGCTGGTGGGCGACTGGACCACGGTGTCCATGGTCGCGGCCGATGCCTACAGCATCGCCGGCCAGGTCTGGATCCAGCTCAAGGGCGTGCTGATCACCATCGTGTGGTCGGGTGTGGTCTCCGTCATCGCCTACAAGATCGTCGACCTGACCATCGGCCTGCGTGTGACCGAAGAGCAGGAACGCGAAGGTCTGGACATCAGCAGCCACGGCGAAACCGCCTACAACCGCTGATCCACGGGATCCCCCGTGTGTGCTGAGGGAACGCGCGCACACACGGGTTGAATGTCAGAGCGTCTCCGATGGATGTTGAGCCCCCGTGCCGCCAGGCCCGGGGGTTTTTTTCGTTCGGTGCTTGTGAATGCGTCACAGACGGCGCGTGCGGACCGCGGGAGCATGGACCCCGTCACACACCGCAGGGAGGTCCCATGTTCCGCACCACCGCCGCTTTGATGGCCCCCGCCAGCCGTTGCGCCGCACTCGCGCTCCTGTTGTGCTGTTCCACGGTTGTCGGCGCCACCCAGCAGGCGCCGGCTTCGGGTGACCGCAAGCTGCCCTCCAGCGTGCGTTTCATCGACGCACCGTCGGCCGAAAGCCCGGCCGCGCGCCAGAAGCGGCTCAAGAAAGAATGCAAAGGCCGGCCCAACGCGGGGGCCTGCCTCGGGCACACCGGCCGCGACTGACGCCGCCTTGCGCGCCGCGTTTGCAGCGCCGCGTGCAAAAAATTCAACGGGCGCTCCAAGGCCCGCCGCTACCATGGCGGCCATGCAGAACAGCCCCACGAACGAAGACCGGCCGCAGCACCTGATCGAACAGGTCCAGGCCGCCAGCGCCGCACGCACGCCCCTGCGCATCCGCGGCGGCGACACCAAGGCCTTCCTGGGCGAACCCGTGCAGGGCCAGCCGCTGGACACGCGCGGCTGGTCGGGCATCGTCAGCCACGAGCCGACCGAGTTGGTCATCACCGTGCGTGCCGGCACGCCGCTGGCCGACGTGGAGGCCGCGCTGGCCGAAAAGGGCCAGCACCTGCCGTTTGATCCCCCCCGCTGGGGTGAGGGCGCCACCATCGGCGGTGTGGTCTCTGCCGGTCTGGCCGGCCCGGCCCGCGCCACGGTGGGCGGCGTGCGCGACTTCGTGCTCGGCGCCCAGTTCATCGACGGCCAGGGCGACTGGCTGACCTTCGGCGGCCAGGTCATGAAGAACGTGGCCGGCTACGACGTCAGCCGCGCGCTCGCTGGCTCCATGGGCACGCTGGGCGTCATCTCCCACCTCTCGCTCAAGGTGCTGCCGGTGGCGCCGGCCGAGGCCACGCTGGTGTTCAAGCTGGGCCAGCACGACGCGCTGGAGCAGCTGCACCGCTGGGGCGGGCAGCCGCTGCCGATCAACGCCTCCTGCTGGGTCAAGGATGCAACAGCGCCGGACCAGCCGGAGCTGCTGTTCGTGCGCCTGCGCGGCGCGGTTGCAGCCGTCGAATCGGCCTGCGAACGGCTGGTGCGCGAAGCCGGCGGCCAGCGCATGGACAACGCCCAGGCCGGGCCTGACTGGGCCGCCTGCCGCGACCAGACCCTGCCGTTTTTCACGGCACCGTCACCCGATGTTTGCCTGTGGCGCCTGTCGCTGCCGCAGACCGCCCCAGTGCTGGACCTGCCGTTTGCGCAGCTCATCGAATGGCAAGGCGCGCAGCGCTGGCTGTGGGCGCCGGCCATCGCCGCATCGCAGATCCGTGCCGCGGCGGCCGCGGTGCAGGGCCATGCCACGCTGTTCCGTGCGGCAGCGGATGGCGCGCCCGGCGTGCGCCGCTTCAGCGCCGAAAGCGCCGCGCTGCAGGCGATCACCCAACGTCTGCGCGCGGCGTTTGATCCGCACGGCATCTTCAACCCGGGCCGGATGGGATAAGCCATGCAAACCAACCTCGCCCCCGAATTCAAAGGCACGGCCGACGGCCTGGCCGCCGAGGCCATCCTGCGCAAGTGCGTGCACTGCGGTTTCTGCACCGCCACCTGCCCCACCTACCAGCTGCTCGGCGACGAGCTCGACGGCCCGCGCGGCCGCATTTACCTGATGAAGCAGGTGCTGGAAGGCGCCGAGCCTACGCGCAAGACCCAGCTGCACCTGGACCGCTGCCTGACCTGCCGCAACTGCGAAAGCACCTGCCCCAGCGGCGTGGACTACGGCCACCTGGTCGACATCGGCCGCAAGATCGTCGACGCGAAAGTGCCACGTCCTGCGGGTGAAAAGGCGGTGCGCTGGCTGCTCAAGGAAGGCCTGACATCGCCCGCCTTCGGCCCCGCCATGAAGCTGGGTCAGCTGGTGCGCGACCTGCTGCCCGACACCCTGAAGAACAAGGTGCCCGCGAAGCAAGACGCCGGCCGCTGGCCCACCGCGACCCAGGCGCGCAAGGTGCTGATGCTGGCGGGCTGCGTGCAGCCGGCCATGATGCCCAACATCAACACCGCCACCGCGCGCGTGCTGGATGCCGCCGGCATCCAGACCGTGGTCGCGCCCGAGGCGGGCTGCTGCGGCGCGGTGAAGTTCCATTTGAACGACCAGGACGGCGGCAGCGCGCAGATGCGCGCCAACATCGACGCCTGGTGGCCCCATGTCGAAGCCGGGGTTGAGGCCATCGTGATGAACGCGTCGGGCTGTGGCGTCACCGTCAAGGAGTACGGCCACATCCTGCAGCACGACAGCGCTTACGCCTCCAAGGCCGCGCGCATCAGCGAACTGACCCGGGACCTGAGCGAACTGCTGCCCGCGCTGGTGCCGGTGCTGCAGCCCAAACTGGCCCAGAAGCCCGACGCCAAAAAAGTGATTGGCTTCCACCCGCCCTGCACCCTGCAGCACGGGCAGAAGCTCAAGGGCGGCGTCGAGACCCATCTGGCGGCGCTCGGCTTCACGGTGCAGGTGGCGAAGAACGAAGCGCACCTGTGCTGCGGCTCGGCCGGCACCTATTCGGTGCTCAACCCCGAACTCTCGTACCAGCTGCGCGACCGCAAACTCGGTCACCTGAACGAGCTGCAACCCGCGGTGATCGCCAGCGCCAACATCGGCTGCATCACCCACCTGCAAAGCGGCACGGCCACCCCCGTGAAGCACTGGATCGAGCTGCTGGACGCGGCGTTGGCCTGACACCGGGCGGTATTTGTGCACACCAGGGCGCCGCCGAGGTGCCGCGGTGTGCACGCTGTTGTCACGCAGAGGTGATCCGGGGGCTATAAGCTGGGGGTGCGGTGCCGTTCGCGTCCGGTGTTGCACTTTCTGTTCAAGACGTCACCGGAGGATTGATCATGGGTTTCTTCAGCAACATCCTGGAAAAGCTGGGCATGAAAGAGGCGGCCGCTGCGCCC
>CALRYD010000093.1:0-4981 GCA_943372305.1 Hydrogenophaga intermedia
GAGATGAACACGACGGTGGACACGAGCTTCATCACGGGCATTGCCAGCGTGGGTGAACGCATGCTGATCCTGATGGACATAGCCGCGCTCATGAGCAGCGCCGACATGGGCCTGATGGACGCCTCCTCGCAGAACCTGCAGTGAACGCCGGGGCGCCGCACCGCCGGCCCCCGACCGCCACGACCCCTCCCCTGACGAATGCCGCCATGAACCCCAGTGCCACCGTTTCCCCTGTTGCCTCCGGCTCGATCGCCCGCCGCCTGTCGCTGCTGGCCGTGGCCCTGCTGACCATTGTGCTGATCGGCATCAGCGCGCTCATGGCCGTGGTGGCCGAGGGCCGTTCGCGCGACCGCATCGTGCTCTGGGCCGGTGACAAGGCGCAGTCGGTGGCCGACTCGGTGGACGCTTTTGACGCCACCGCCCGCCTGCTGACCGAACGCACCTACCGGCCGTTCCGGGAGAAGCTCCCCGCCACTTTCGAGCTGGACGTGACGGCGCAGCAGCTCAAGCCTGGCGCGGCAACTGCCACCACAGCCCTCAACGGCGACTTCACCCTGGTGGACGCCTTCCACCGCGACACCGGCGGCGTGGCCACCGTGTTCATGCGCAATGGCGAAGACTTCGAGCGCGTGACCACCTCGCTGAAAAAGGAAAACGGCGAACGCGCCATGGGCACGCTGCTGGCGCGCGACCACCCGGCCTACCCGCTGATGCTCGAAGGCAAGACCTACACAGGGCGCGCCAAGCTGTTTGGCAAGCACTACATGACCCACTACGAAGCGGTGAAGAACGCCGCGGGCCAGGTGGTGGGCATCCTCTTCATCGGCTTTGACATCGGCGACTTCCAGACCTCGCTCGACAAGCTGGTGGCCCAGGCCCGTTTCTACGAGCACGGGGGCACCTACGTGATCGACCCGCGCAAGGCCAACGCCGACGCGGTGTTCGTGTCCCACCCCAGCGCCGCCGGCAAGAAGGTGCTGGAAGCCTTCCCCGAGGCAGGCCCGCTGCTGGACCAGCTGCGCGCCAGCGGCGACGGTTTTGTGGACGGCGGCCCGGCCCTGTTCAACGCGCAGGCCAGCCAACCCTGGCGCGTCAAGCGCCACACCCAGGCCGGTGGCTGGTGGGTGGTGTCCGAACTCTCGGACGAGGAGGCCATGGCCACGCACTGGGCCACCATCTACGCCTTCTGGGGGCTGCTGGGCGTGGCCACGGTGGTCATCGGCATCGGCCTGTTCGTGCTGGTGCGCCGGCAGGTCAGCGCACCGCTGGCCGAGCTGACCTCTGCGGTCACCACCGTGGCGCAGGGCGACCTCTCGCGCAGCTTCAGCAGCGAACGCCGCGACGAGATCGGCCGGCTGGTGCGTGAGGTCGAAGGCATGCGCGAGCGCTTCGTGGGCATGATGCGCGAGCTGCGCACCACAGCCGACAGCATCAACACCGCCAGCAGCGAGATTGCCAGCGGGAACCAGGACCTGAGCGCGCGCACGGAACAGACGGCGAGCAACCTGGAGGAGACGGCCGCGAGCATGGAAGAGCTCACCAGCACGGTGCGCAACAGCGCGGACGCGGCGCGCCAGGCCAACCAGCTGGCCAGCAGCGCCAGCGAGATCGCGGTGCGCGGGGGTCAGGTGGTCAGCCAGGTGGTCTCGACCATGCAGGAGATCCACCACAGCAGCCAGAAGATCAACGACATCATTGGCACCATCGACGGCATCGCGTTCCAGACCAACATCCTGGCGCTCAACGCCGCGGTGGAAGCCGCGCGCGCTGGCGAACAGGGCCGGGGCTTTGCGGTGGTGGCTGGCGAAGTGCGCAACCTCGCGCAGCGCAGCGCCGAAGCGGCCAAAGAGATCAAGGGCCTGATCGGCGCGAGCGTGGACAAGGTGGACGTGGGCACGCGCCTGGTGGCCGATGCGGGCCAGACCATGAGCGAGATCGTGGGCTCGATCCAGCGGGTGAGCGACATCGTGGGCGAGATCACGGCCGCCGCGGGCGAGCAAAGCGACGGCATCGGCCAGGTGAACGTGGCGGTCAACCAGCTCGACCAGATGACGCAGCAGAACGCGGCGCTGGTCGAAGAGAGCGCGGCGGCGGCGCAAAGTCTCAAAGACCAGGCCGAGCGCCTGGCCCAGGTGGTGGCGGTGTTCCGGCTCGATGCGCACGCCTCGGCCACGACCGTGACGCCCATCCGCACCACATCGAGCACCCACGCCACCCCGGTGCGCCACAGCCCGCCCAAGGCGCTGGGCACGACCGCTGCCAGGACGACCCCCGCGCCCAAGGCTGCGGCCCTTCCCAAGCCGACCGCCCCCCGTGCCGCACCGGCCCCGGCGGCTGCGGCAGCCACCCCGGCGCCCGCAGCGCCCAAGAACATCCCCGTGCCTGCCAGCGCCGAAGGCGACTGGGAAAGCTTCTGAGCACACCGAACAGGACCCCTCACATGAGCTTCACCCAACGACTCCTCATCGCCTTCGTGCTGCCAGCCGTGCTGTTCGTGGCCGGGCTGGCCGCGGCCATCGGCTCGCTGATCAGTACCCAGCACGGCTTTGACCGCTACCTGAACACCGAAGCGGCGCTGGCCAACAACGTGCGCGAGATGTACGCCCAGGGCCTGCAGATGGGCCAGGCCATGCGCAACGTGGTGCTCGATCCGCAGAACCCCACGGCCTACAAGAACCTGGACGCCGCCCGCGAGGCCTACGACAAAGCCTATACCAATGCCCAGCGCCTGTCGGCCGGCCTGCCCGCCGAGGCCGCGGTGCGCGCCCTGGCCGACCTGCGCGCCGCCCAGGGCAGCGCCCAGCAGCAGGTGCTGGAGGTGCTCAAGACCAACCCGGCCCAGGCGGTGGAAGTGCTCAACAAGCAGGAAACGCCCGCTTGGCGCCAGCTGCGCACGGCGCTGCTGCAACTGCGCGACGAACTCGACCAGCTCACCCAGCAGACCCAGGCCAGCGTGGGCGCCCGCGCCGACCGCGCCCGCTGGATGTCCATCGGCCTGGCTGCGCTGGCCATGGCGGCGGCGGTGGTGCTGGGCCTGATGTTGCGCCGCACGCTGCGACGCGAGATCGGCGGCGACCCGGCGGTGGCGCGCGCCACGCTGCGCCAGATCGCCGGCGGCGACCTCACCGGCCGCATCCCGACCGCGCAGGACCCACAGAGCCTGATGGGCGCACTCGAAGGCATGCAGACGTCCATGCGCGCGCTGGTGGCGCAGGTGCAGCAGTCCAGCGCCAGCATCGAGGTGGCCACGCGCGAAATTTCGCTGGGCAACAGCGACCTGTCGGCGCGTACCGAGCAGGCGGCCAGCAGCCTGCAGCAGACGGCAGCGAGCATGGAAGAGCTCAACAGCACCATGCGCCAGAGCGCCGACGCCGCACGCCAGGCCAGCCAGATGGCGGTGGCCAACGCGGAAGTGGCCGCACGCGGCGGTCAGGTGGTGGGCCAGGTGGTGGCCACCATGGACGAGATCAACCACAGCAGCAAGAAGATCAACGACATCATCGGCGTGATCGACGGCATCGCGTTCCAGACCAACATCCTGGCGCTGAACGCGGCGGTGGAAGCCGCGCGCGCTGGCGAGCAGGGCCGCGGTTTTGCGGTGGTGGCGGCCGAGGTGCGCAACCTCGCGCAGCGCAGCGCCGAAGCGGCGAAAGAAATCAAGGGCCTCATTGGCACCAGCGTGGACAAGGTCGAGGCCGGCACGCGCCTGGTGGCCGAGGCGGGCAGCACCATCGGCGAGGTGGTGGCCAACGCGCAGCGGGTGGCCGACATCATTGGCGAGATCACGGCGGCCAGCGGCGAGCAGGCCGGTGGCATCGGCCAGGTCAACACCGCGGTGAACCACCTGGACCAGATGACGCAGCAGAACGCCGCGCTGGTGGAAGAAGGCGCCGCCGCCGCCGAAAGCCTGAAGGACCAGGCCAGCCGCCTGGCCCACGTGGTGCAGACCTTCCGCATCGACCGCAACGTCGCAACGACCCCCGCAGTGGCCTGAGCCTGGCCAGATTCACAGGAGACCCCATGAACTTCAACAACCTCAAGATCGGTCAGCGGCTGGGACTGGGCTTCGGTGCCGTGCTGCTGCTGCTGCTGGTGTTGACCGGCGTGGCCTTCACCAGCATGAACGCTGCCGGCCGCGATCAGCAACAGCTGGTGGAGATGGAACGCCGCGCGATCCTGACCGACGAGTGGGTGGCCAGCACGCAGCTGAACATCAACCGCGTGATGGCGTTGGGCAAGTCCGGCAACAACCCCGAGGTCGAGGCCTACTTCAAGCCCCTGATCGCCCAGACCACCGAACGCATCAACGTGTTGCAGAAGGATCTGGACGCAGCGATCGAGTCCGAACAGGGCAAGGCCCTGCTGGCCGACATCGCCGCGCGCCGCAAGGACTACATCGCGGTGCGCAAGACCTACTTCGACGCGCTCAAGGCCGCCGATCCCCAAGCCGCCCAGATGCTGGACGGCCAGTTGCTGCCGTCGGCGCAGCGCTACCTGACCACCATGCAGGAACTGCAGAAGCACGAACACGGGCTGGTGGACACCGCGGTGACGCAAGCCAAGGCGGCGCTGCAGCGGAAGATGGCCCTGATCGGTGGCATCGCGCTGGTGGCGCTGCTGGTGGGCGTTCTGGTGGCCTGGCGCGTGGCGCGCTCGGTCACGGTGCCGGTGGCCGGTGCGGTGCGTGCCGCGCGTGCTGTGGCCGACGGTGACCTGACACAGGCCGTGCAGGTGAACCGCCACGACGAACTGGGCCAGTTGCAGCAGGCCCTGGCCGACATGAAGGCGTCGTTGCTGTCCACCGTGGCACAGGTGCGCAGCGCCAGCGACAGCATCGGCGTGGCCAGCAGCGAGATTGCCAGCGGGAACCAGGACCTGAGCGCGCGCACGGAACAGACGGCGAGCAACCTGGAGGAGACGGCCGCGAGCATGGAAGAGCTCACCAGCACGGTGCGCAACAGCGCGGACGCGGCGCGCCAGG
>CALRYD010000094.1:0-4294 GCA_943372305.1 Hydrogenophaga intermedia
AGGTGATCCGGGGGCTATAAGCTGGGGGTGCGGTGCCGTTCGCGTCCGGTGTTGCACTTTCTGTTCAAGACGTCACCGGAGGATTGATCATGGGTTTCTTCAGCAACATCCTGGAAAAGCTGGGCATGAAAGAGGCGGCCGCTGCGCCCGTCATCACACCGCCGCCTGCCGCCGCGCCCGCCGCTGCGCCGGCAGACGCACCGGCTGCGGCACCTGCCGCCCCCGCCGCACCCGCGGTCAGTTCCATCTCCATGGTGGACGTGGTCGCCCTGCTGACCGAAAAGGCCGCCAACCACCCGGAGAAGCTCAACTGGAAGACCTCCATCGTCGACCTGCTCAAGCTGCTGGGCCTGGACAGCAGCCTGGCCGCCCGCAAGGAGCTGGCCAAAGAGCTGTACTGCCCCGACGAACTGATGGCCGACTCGGCCAAGATGAACATGTGGCTGCACAAGAACGTTCTGGGCCACATCGCCGCCAACGGCGGCAACATCCCGGAAGAGTTGCTCTGATGCGTTGACGCCACCGCTGCCAGCTTACTGACAACACGCTGGCAGGAGGGGGTCCGCAGACTCCAGGTTCTGTTCAACCACAACCTGGAGTTTTTCATGGCACACACCCTCAACTGGTTCGAGATCCCCGTCGCCGACATGGACCGCGCTCAGCGTTTCTACGAGACGCTGACGGGTCAATCCCTCAGGCGCGAAGCCTTTGGTGGCCCCGGCCAGGAGCTGGCCGTGTTTCCCGGTGACGACGAGACCGACGTGCGCGGTGCGCTGTTCAAGAATCCGGCCATGCAGCCGTCCGCACATGGCACGCTGGTGTACCTCAACGCCGGCGAAACCCTTGAACCCTGGCTTGTGCGCGCCGAAGCCGCAGGCGGCCGCGTGGCCCAGTCCAAGGTGACCCTGCCCGAAGGCATGGGCTGCTTCGCCCATATCATCGACAGCGAAGGCAACCGCGTGGGCATCCACGCACGGGCATGAGCGCCGCGCTGGGCCTTTCCCAAGCCAGCTCGCACCGCAGCCCAAAGGGCGAAGGTTCTCCATTGAGCGCCGCCACCGCTCACACACCCCGGTGCTGGATTGCGGTGGCCTGCGCCGAACACGCGCAGCGCGGCCGCGACCACGCGCCGGTGGGTTTCATGCAGGTCTGCCACGGCAAGGGCGGGCCGCTGCGGCGGCTGAGTCCCAGCGACGTGGTCGTCTACTACGCGCCCTCGACCACGATAGGCGGCAAGGACCGGCTGCAAAGCTTCGTCAGCCTGGGCGTGGTGCAGCCTGGCCAGCCTTACCAGGCCGACATGGGTGGCGGCTTCGTGCCGTTCCGGCGCGATGTGCGGTACGTGGCGGCAGCACCGGCACCGATCGCACCGCTGCTGGATGAGCTGGACTTTGTGGAAGACCCGCAGCACTGGGGGCAGAAGTTCCGTTTCGGACTGTTCGAGGTGTCGGCGCGCGACATGGCCCTGATCGCGCAGGCGATGCAGGCTGACGCCGATGCGCTGGGGCTGGCACCTGTCGAGATGACCGCACAATAGGTTTCCACTTTTCCGGGGAGCCCCCATGACCGCCGACACCCATCCCCTGCGCTGCCATTGCGGTGCGCTGCAAGGCCAGATCACGCTGGGTGAACCCACCAGCCGCATGGTCTGCTACTGCAAGGACTGTCAGGCGTTCGCCCGCTACCTCGGTCCGGCCGGGCATGTGCTGGACGCGCAGGGCGGTTCCGATGTGGTGCAGCTGGCGCCGCACCGCATCCGCATCACCCAGGGCATCGAACACCTGGCGGTGATGCGCCTGTCGCCCAAGGGCATGCTGCGCTGGTACGCCGCCTGCTGCCGCACCCCGGTGGGCAACACCATGACCAGCCGCAACATGCCGTTCACCGGCCTGCTCGCGCAGTGCCTGGACACCGCTCCTGTGGAGCCGGCCTTCGGCCCCGTGCTGGCGACGGTCAACACGCAAAGCGCGCTGGGCGAACCCAAGCCCCGGGCCTTCGGCCTGCCAGTGGCGATGCTGCGGATCCTGCGGATCGTCGCGGGCAGTCGGCTGTCGGGGAAGTACAAGACCCATCCGTTCTTCACCGCCGCTGGCTCCCCGGTGGCCGAGCCCACCGTGCTCGCGGCGGATGAACGTGCCCGTCTCGACGCGGTGTCGGCGAAGGCTTGACGCATCGCCATGCGCCGAGCCGACCGGCTCCTTGCCCTGATTCAGCCGATCCGTGGCAGGCGCCTGTCCACGGCGGCCTGAGCGCTCGCGCCGGTTCAGGCCAGCGCCGCCTCGATGTCGGCTGCCAGCTTCTGCGGCGCGTCCTGTGGCGCGTAACGCTTGAGCACACGACCGTCCTTGCCCACCAGGAACTTGGTGAAATTCCACTTGATGGCCTTGCTCCCCAGCAGGCCAGGCGCTTCGGCCGTGAGCCAGCGGTACAGCGGGTGGGCGTCGGTGCCGTTGACGTCGATCTTGCCCATCATGGGAAACGTCACGCCGTAACTGCGCTGGCAAAACGCCCCAATTTCGTCGTTCGATCCCGGGTCCTGGCTGCCAAACTGGTTGCAGGGAAAACCCAGCACCACCAGGCCGCGCGCACCATAGGTCTTGTGCAGCTGTTCCAGCCCGCCGAACTGGGGGGTGAAGCCGCAGGCGCTGGCGGTGTTGACGATCAACAGCACCTGGCCCTCGAATTGCGACAGCGGCACGCTGCGGCCGTCAATGGACTGGGCCTCGAAGTCGTAAATGCGGGTGGGTGGCGTGGTCACGGTGTCTCCTGCAGGTTGGGAATCGCGCGGTGTCAAGGCGTGCATGGTGCCGTACATCCCACATCTGCGGGAAATGCCTCACGGCGCAGACCGATCCGGTTGCGGGGATATCCCCCAAAAAGGGCATACTGAACGCTGGCGGGTAATGGTCCCTTGCTAGTCATATCCACGGGTGGTGATCCCGAGACAACAAGACAAGAGGCGGTGGCATGGGTGGAGCGTACACAGTGGCCCTGGTGGGCTTTGCCGAGAACGAGTCGGCGACCTTCGAGTCCTTTTTCCGGCTGGCCGCCCGCCGTCCACCGGCCTATCAGGTGCAAGACGAGGTGATGGACGCGCAGATCCTCATCGTCAACGCCGACAACCTGCAAGCTTTGCACCTGGTGCAATACGCCGACCTGCCCGGAAAGGTGCTGGCGGTGGGCAACAGCGACGGTGGCACCGGCTGGCCGCTGCAGCGCAAGCCGATCAAGCTGGTGTCGGTGCTGGCCGAGCTCGACCGTCTGGTGGGCGTGGCGCCCAAACCCGCCGCCGCACCGCCGCCGGCAGCCGTTCGGGCCGGCGTGACGGCGCACCAGCCCGTGCCCGCGCGCCAGGGGGCCGACCGGGGTTTTGCCGCCACCGAGCCGTACCAGAGCACCCCGGTGCCGCTGTCCACACCCATGGTGCCGGCCGCCCGGCCACGGCGGCGTTCGTCCGATACCGAGTTCCCGGCCACACGTCCCATGGTGCGTTCGACGGTGGCGTCCGCAGCGGCGCCAGCCCCTGCCGCGGCGCCGCTCGCGCCCACGCCCATGCCGGCGTCACCGCGCCAGCAGGCGCTCAACGCGCGCGCCGCGCGGCCGGGCGTGATGGGGCTGACCGACTTTGGCGGCCTGGACGATCTGCCCCAGCCGGCCGTATCGCGGTCGCCCAAGTCCCGTTCGCCACGCTCGATCAACCAGACCGCCAAAACCGCGGCGCCGGTGGTGCCGCACGGCGACATGTTGCTGGTGTCCGAAAGCCTGGTCGAAGGCCGCATCCTGCACAAGCGCTTCAAGAAATACGGCTTGAACATCGACTGGTCGCGCGAAGGCAAGCAGGCGCTGGTGATGCTCAAGGCGCACCCCTACCGGCTGGTGGCGATCGACCGCCTCAACGGCGAGCCCGACACCTACCAGGTGTGCCGCGCCGCCAAGCAGTGCAAACAGCCCAACGGGCGGCCGCCGGTGGTCATCATGTTCGCGCCCAGCGCCGGCAGCATGGACCGCATCAAGGCTGGCCTGGCCGGTGGCGACGCCTACCTCTCGCGCTCGGTGGTCGAAGCCGAGTTCTACAAGCTGCTGGCGCAGCACCGCCTGGTCGACCTCGACGGTTTCGAGAAAACCAATATCGGTTTTTGACCCCCCCGCGCCGCGCCTGAAGGCGCGTCACCCCCCAGGGGGCGGCACTGGCGGCCCGGCAAAGCCGGTTCCGCGGTGCCCTGGAACAACTGCCCCTCCGGCCCGATGTGTTTGCATCGAGGATGCGGTGGAACCGGCTTTGCCGGGCCACTCG
>CALRYD010000095.1:0-4198 GCA_943372305.1 Hydrogenophaga intermedia
CAGGGCCATCAGCAGGTACATCGAGAGGAAACGCGAGATAGGAGCCGGGACTTCCAGGTTGGACCGCAGCAGGCCGGCCGTCACACCGACCACGAAAAACAGGATGGCCGGATCGACCAGGTTGTGCAATTGCATGAAACGCTCCTCCAGTGGGGCGCGATTCTGACCTTCCTCATGCATTCGGTAAAATCGATTTTTGTGCAGCACAACATAGATAAAACTCTATGAACATCACCTTCCGCCAGTTGCGGCTGTTCCTGGCGCTGGCCGACACCGGCAGCGTCAGCGCCGCCGCACGTGCGATGCACGTCACCCAGCCCACCGCCTCGATGCAGTTGCGCGAGGTGGCCGAATCGGTCGGCCTGCCGCTGTACGAGGTGATCGGGCGCAAGGTCTTCCTGACCGACGCGGGCCGCGAACTGGCGCAGACCGCGCGCGCCATCGCCGGCGAATGGGAACGTTTTGGCCAGCAGGTCAGCGCCACGAAGGGCCTGACCCGCGGGCGCCTGAGCGTGGCGGTGGTCAGCACCGCCAAGTACTTTGTGCCGCGCCTGCTGGGCGGCTTTTGCGAACAGCACCCCAGCATCGACATCGCGCTCGAAGTGCTCAACCGCAACGGCGTGGTGCAGCGCCTGCGCGAGAACCGCGACGACCTCTACGTCATGTCACAGCCACCGACCGACATGGACCTGCAGGACCAGGTGTTCCTGGACAACCCGCTGCACCTGATCGCGCCCGCCAGCCACCCGCTCGCGCAGCGCCAGCGCGTGGCGCTCAAGGCCCTGGCGGGCGAACGATTCATCCTACGCGAACGCGGCTCGGGCACCCGGCTGGCCACCGAGCGGCACTTCGCCGCCGCCGGCTTCACGCCCGCGCTCACGCTGGAACTGGGCAGCAACGAAGCCCTGAAAGAAGCCGTGGCCGGCCACCTGGGCGTGGGCATCGTCTCGCGCCACGCGCTCAAGGCCGACGAAATCGGCCGCGACCTGGCCCTGCTGCCGGTCACCGGCTTTCCCCTGCGCTCGCAATGGCACCTGGTGCACCCGCGCGCCAAGCAGCTCTCGCCCATTGCGCAGGTGTTCCGCGACCACTTGCTGCGCAGTGCGGCCCAGTGGACGCCGGGGTGAAGCCAGGCGCTCAGGGCTGCGGCGTGGCCGCGAAGCGTTCCGCCACCGCCGCCATGCGCGCGCGGTTCTTGCCAAAGTCGTAATACCCCAGCAGCGACCGCGAACGGAAATGGATGATCGGCCGCAACGGATCGAGCACGAACACCACTTCGTCGCGGAAACCGAGGCGGGTGGTGAAGATGGCGGTGAGCGAGACCGCGTCAGCCGCTTCGATGCGCGCCTCGCCCATGCCCGCCAGCGCGGCGCGCAGCCGAGCCATGCCCTGATCGGGGCTGCCCGCATAAGCCAACGGTTCCAGCCCGCCCGCGCCGAGCGAGTTGACGCAGTTGGGCGAACCGGGACAGGCCAGCCGGGCGGCAAGGTCGGCCGGCACCACAGCGGCGGGCGGCGACGCGGCCATGGCCGTCCCCAGCCACAGGCCGCAGGCCAGCACCGCAGGCGACAGGTACGCGCCCGCCTTCATCGCGCCACCACCATGCGCAGACCCAGCCCCACGAACACCACGCCGGCCAGCCGGTCCAGCCAGAGGCCGGCGCGCGGGCGGCGCTGCAGCCACTGGCCGATGCCGCCGGCAAACCAGCCCAGCGCACCAAACAGCAGCGCCGCCTGCAGGGTGAACACCACACCCAGCGTCGCCATCTGCAGCGACACATTGCCGTTGGCCGGCACCACGAACTGCGGCAGGAAAGACAGGAAGAAGAGCACCACCTTGGGGTTGATCGCGTTGGCCAGCATGCCCTTGAAGAACTGCCGAGCGGCCGAGTCGCCCCCTGCATCCGCCACCACCACCGGCAAACCCGCGCCGCCGCGGCTGCGCAGCGCGCCGATGCCCAGCCAGATGAGGTAAGCCCCGCCCACCACGCGCAGCGCGGTGAAGGCCACGGGCGACGCGGCCAGCACCGCCGACACGCCCAGCGACGCCAGCAGCGTATGGCTCAGGCACCCGGCCGCGCAGCCCAGGCCAAAGGCCATGCCCAGGCGCCGGCCGCGCGAGGCGCCGACGCTCAGCACCATCAGGTTGTCCGGCCCCGGCGTGGCGGTGAGCAGCACAGCGGCGAGCAGAAAGGGCAGGAGTTGTTCGGGGGTGATGGGCATGAGCTCAGCTCGGCAACGGGCGCGCAAAGTCTAAGACAGCGGCCGATGGTGGTGGCGGGCGAGCAGGTGACCGCTGGTGATTTTTCAGCATGGCGCCGGGTCCGTTCAGGCAACCGCCCAGCCACACGCGGTGTGACCTGGCGCACCGACCCGCCCTGGCCTACTGTCTATGGTGGCTCCACACCCGCTCTGCGCGGGCCCCAAGGAGCGACCCATGGACACCTACCGCCACCACATATCGGGTTTTTATGCCGTGCGCGCCGACGCCGAAACGGCGCAGGCAGAACTCATTGCGCAGGGGCTGCCGCGCGACCAGTTGCAGCTGTTCGATTCCAACGTGCCGACGGCCGCACCGGCGCCCAAGGAAGACAGCAACGCGGTGCTCAAGGACGTGCTGGTGGACGGCAGCATCGGCATGGCGGTGGGGGCGGGTGTGGGCGGTCTGACCCACGTGGCGCTGGTGGCGGCGAATGTGAGCCTGTTCGTGGCCAGCCCTGTGCTCGCACCGCTGGTGATGCTGGGCTGGGGCGCCAGCATCGGCGGCCTGCTGGGCGCGGCGGCGGGTGCGGTCAACAGCGATGCGCCCGAGGCCCCCCAGAAGGAGGGCTGGTTGTCCGCACTGATCGGTGACGCGATCGCGAACGACCAGGTCGTGCTGGTGGTGGAGGCCCACACGCCGGAAGAGACCGGCATCGCCAGGGAGGTGATCAACGCATCGGTGGGCGACCACCACGAGGTCAGCCTCGCATGAATGCGCTGCGTGCCGCGTGGGAGCGCACGATCCTGCGGCTGCGCTCGGCCAGCGCGGCGCGCAACGCCCTGGCGGGCACCCCACCGCAAACCGCCGCAGGCGAACACGACCACCTGTCCGTGGCGGGCGAAGAAGACCCCGGCGCCGCGCTGGAGTTCACCCGGCCGGGCAGCACCGGCCCCGAGCGGCCGGACGGGATCAGACCGGCGCGGTGTGGCCGCTGAGGTTGGTGCAGACGCGGCGCAGGCGCTGCTCGGCCTCGTCGGCCACCGCCTTCACACCGGCGCCGCCCACGAGACCAGCCATCACCTGTGGGTCGAGAAACCCGACCACGGTTTCGTGCTCCGCGATCTCGCGCACGATCACGTTGCACGGCAGCAGCAGGCCGATGTCGGGCTCGGCCAGCAAGGCCTTGTGGGCCAGCTGCGGGTGGCAGGCGCCCAGGATGCGGTAGCCCGGCATGTCCACGCCCAGCTTGGCTTTCATGGTGGCCTGGACGTCGATGTCGCTGAGCACGCCGAAGCCCTCTTCCTTGAGCAGTGCGAGGGTGTGGGCCAGCGCTTCGCCGAACGAAGTGCCCTGGATGGTGGTGGCAAAGCCGTACATGGTGGTGTCCTGGTTCTCGGGGGTGGAGCAGCAGCGCACGATCGGCCAAGTCCGTGGGCGCGTCGGTTCGACAGCGCACCGACCCTGGGCCACACTGACGCAAGATGCCCTGGCGGCCGCTGCCGCCGAACCTGAACCGCGAGCCCACCTTGAACACCGCCCCCCGCACCCCTGACCCGGACACCGACCGCGGACTGACCGCCGCCCAGGCCGCCCAGCGCCTGGCCGAGGACGGACCCAACGCCCTGCCCGGCGGGCAACGCCGCAGCCTGCTGTCCATCGCGCGGGACACAGCGCGCGAGCCCATGTTCCTGCTGCTGCTCGCCGCGGCCACGCTCTACCTGGTGTTCGGCGATCTGCGCGAGGGCCTGACGCTGATGGGTTTTGTGGTGATCACGCTGGGGCTGACGCTGTACCAGGAAGGCAAGACCGAGCGCGCCATCGAGGCGCTGCGCGACCTGACCAGCCCGCGCGCGCTGGTGATCCGCGACGGCGCGCCGCAGCGCGTGGCGGGCAGCGACGTGGTGCGCGGCGACCTGTTGCAGCTCAGCGAGGGCGACCGGGTACCGGCCGATGCGCTGCTGCTGTCGGCCGACGGCGTGCAGGCCGACGAGTCGCT
>CALRYD010000096.1:0-3902 GCA_943372305.1 Hydrogenophaga intermedia
CAGGCAGAGCAGTCGATCGGGGTGGTGCTGTCCGGCATGGGGGCGGACGGCACCCTGGGCTTGCAGGCCATCAAGTCGCAGGGCGGGTTGACGCTGGCGCAGACGCCCGAGTCGGCGCAGTTCGACTCCATGCCCAAGAGCGCCATCGCGGCGGGTTGCGTCGACATCATCGGCCTGCCCACCGACTTGCCCGCCCGCATCGTTCGCGTCATCGAAGAAAAGAACGGCGTTCCCCCTTCGCCGGACGAGGGGGATCCATCCGGCACACAAGCGCTGGGATCGATCTTGCAGCTGCTCAAAGCGCACAGCAAACACGACCTCTCGGACTACAAGCCCAGCACGCTGGGCCGGCGCATCCAGCGACGCCTGGGCGTGCACGGTCTGACCACCCACCGCGCGTACGAACAGTTCGTGCGGGAGAACCCCCAGGAGCTGGACCTGCTGTTCAAGGAAATGCTGATTGGCGTGACCAGTTTCTTTCGCGATCCTGCCGTCTGGCAGGACGTCAAAGACCTGGTCATGCCCGCGCTGCTGGCCCGCGCCCCCCAGGGCGAACGCCTGCGTGCCTGGGTCGTGGGCTGCTCGACGGGCGAAGAGGCCTACTCGCTGGCCATGATCTTCAAGGAAGTGGTGGAAGAGGTCCCAGGGGCGGAGAACTGTTCGCTGCAGATTTTTGCCACCGACCTGAGCGCCGACGCCATCAACGCGGCCCGCAAAGGCCACTATCCGCAGAGCATCGCGGGCGATGTGGATGCCACACGGCTGGGCCGGTTCTTCACTGCCCAGGGGAACGGGTTCCTGATCAACAGCGAGATCCGCGAGATGGTGCTGTTTGCACAGCACGATGTGATTCTGGATCCACCGTTCACCAGGCTGGACCTGCTCTCGTGCCGGAACCTGATGATCTATTTCAATGCGGCACTGCAAAGCCGCCTGATGCCGCTCTTCAGCTACAGCTTGCGCCAGGGCGGCGCGCTCTTGCTCGGGGGTTCCGAGACCCTTGGCAACTCGCAGGCCTTCTTCACGCCGGTCCATCAGAAGTCCCGGCTTTACTGGCGCAACGACCATCCGGTCAACGCTGGCTCGGTGTCCTTCCCGACCAGCCCTCCCCGGGCGATGCACCGGCTTCCACAGGAGTTCAAGGTGGCCCCTTCGACCGTGCTTCCCGCCAATCTGCAGACCCACGCCGAGCAAGCGCTGCTGCAGGAGTTCGCTCCCGCCGCCGTTCTGGTCAACGCCCAGGGCGACGTCGTCTTCATCAATGGCCGCGTCGGCAGGTACCTGGAGCCAGCGTCCGGCAAAGCCAACTGGAACATCCATGTGATGGCCCGGCCGACCATCCGCACACAACTGGCCGCAGCGCTGAGACAAGCCCTGCAGGACGGCGGCAGTGTGAAGCTGCGCGGTCTGCGGCTGGATGATGAGCCGGCGCAAGCGTCTCTGGATGTGACCGTCAAGGTGATGCAGCAACCCCATTCGTTGGCGGGTCTGGTCATGATCGTCTTTCACGAGGTGTCAGACCCCCTCCCTGCCAAACGCAGGCGCCGGGCCGCTGAAGGGGCGGCCGATCCGCACCTGGTCGAAGAACTGCAGCGCTGCAAAGACGAGATCCATGCACTGCGCCAGGAAATGGGGGCTTCCGCGGAAGAGCTGCAAGCGGCCAACGAAGAACTGCAGTCCACCAACGAGGAGCTGCAGTCGGCCAACGAGGAACTGACCACCTCCAAGGAGGAGTCGCAGTCGATGAACGAGGAGCTCCAGACCCTGAACCAGGAACTGCAAACGAAGCTCGATGACCTCGCGCTCGCGCAGAGCGACATGCAGAACCTGCTCAACAGCACGGACATCGCCACACTGTTCCTGGACAACGCGTTGAACGTGCGCCGCTACACGGAGCAGATCACCCGCATCATCCACCTGCGCGAGGGTGACATCGGCCGCCCGCTCACCGACCTGGCCAGCACGCTGAACTACCCCACGCTCAGCCAGGACGCCCAGCAGACCTTGAAGACACTGACCCTGACAGAGAAAGAGATCACCACCACCGATGGTCTGTGGTTCATGGTGCGCATCAAGCCGTATCGCACGTTGACCAACATGATCCAGGGGGTGGTCATCACGCTGATCGACATCACCACGGCCAAAAAGCTCGAAGCGCGCCTGCGCAAGGAGTAGAGTGGGGCAGCACCTGCCGAGACGGCACCACCCTGGACCCACCATGTCACAGCTCACTGAAACCTCGTCTTATCTGTCGGGCTTGCGCGAGCGGGCGACAACGCAACTGACGAACGGCATCCGCAGCGATCTGTCGCGCACCAGCACGTCGGAGGCGATGGGGGTGTTGTTCAAGCTCGCGTCCTCGCCCTCCACGGCAGGGGATGCCCTTGCACTGCTGCACGAACTCCAGGTCCATCAGGTCGAACTGGAGTTGCAGCACGAGGAGTTGCGCCGCTCCCGTGTGGAGCTGGAGAACGACCTGGTCCGCCAGACGACCCGCATCGAGCGTGCGCCAGCGGCCTTTCTGGTCATCGACGACGCCACCGTGCTGTGCGACATCAACCTGGCGGGCGTTCGACTGCTGGGTGCGGCCCGCGGCGATCTGCTGGGCCGCCCCCTCTCTCGCGATCTGTCGGCGTCCAGTGGCATACAACTTCTAAAGATGCTCCTGCAAGCGAGAAACGGCGCTGTGCCCGAGACCTGCGAACTGCAGTGGTCACCACAGGGCGGCGTTGTCCGCAAGCTGCTCGCCACGGTGGACAAAGAGGCGTCCACGGGGCGGTTCGTGGTGGTGCTCTTGGCCCTTCCGTCGCCAGGATAGGCCACGCTCTCCCGCACCGTTGGTTGGGCCCGCTGTTGCCCCAGGAGCCTGCTGCACACCCAGCCGTGCGGCTTGGAGGGCTGGGATGACACAGTCTCCTTTCACCCTCTCCCGCGGCATGCAATCGCAACCGCGTGCGCAACCTGATCGGTCAGGTCAGCGGTGTGGCGCCATGATGCGTTCGCACCGGGCCGTGCTCTTCATCCTCAACGTCCAGAGCGCGAACGTTCGGCAGCCGATACGATGGTTGCACTCGTGCTGACCTGTTTCGAAGGCCCCTGATGAACAACCCAGACGAAGGCGGCTCCCCCTTACCGGAACAACGTGCCTTGCTGTTGCTGCTGGTGGCCGTCTCGTTCGCCCTCGGCTGGATCCTGCTGCCCTTCTATGGCACCCTGCTGTGGAGCGCCATCATCGCGCTGCTGTTCGTACCGCTGCACCGTCGCTTGCTGCTGCGGCTGAGGCACCGGCGCACGCTGGCGGCGTTGCTGACCGTATTGACCGCCGTGGTGATCGTGGTCGTGCCGTTTGCGCTCCTGAGTGCGGCACTTGCCCATGAAGCGGCAGGGCTGCTTGAGCGTATCCAGTCCGGCGAGACCAGCCCGGTGCCGTACCTTCGCGGCGTGTTCGACGCATTGCCCGGGTGGGCGGCGGCGCTGCTCGAACGCTTCGGGCTGGTGGACTTCGATGCCCTGCAGCGTTGGCTGAACACCCAGCTGGAACAAGGCATCGGTTTTATGGCCACACAGGTCTTCAGTCTTGGCCAGAACACGTTCGAGTTCGCCGCCAGCCTGCTCATCACACCGTACCTGGCGTTCTTCCTGATCCGTGATGGCGACCGCATCGTGCACGTGATGCGGCGCGCACTGCCACTGACGCCCGCGCACAAGCAGGAGTTGCTCAACAAGTTCAGCACCGTGATCCGCTCGACGGTGAGGGGCAATCTGGTTGTCGCGGCGATACAGGGCGCGCTTGGCGGTCTCGCGTTCTGGTTCTTCGATGTCCGCGGTGCCTTGCTGTGGGCCGTGGTGATGGCCTTCCTGTCATTGTTGCCGGCCATTGGCGCCGCGCTGGTGTGGCTGCC
>CALRYD010000097.1:0-3775 GCA_943372305.1 Hydrogenophaga intermedia
CGGCCACGGTCGAGGCGGTGGAATCGCTGATCCAGAACCTGACCTATGCCAGCACCTCGCAAAGCCCGGACGCCACGCGCACCGTAGGACTGCGCGTGAGCGACGGTGACGGCGGCAGCAGTGCTGCTTCGACGGTGACCATCAACGTGACGGCCGAACTCGACGGAGTGCCCGTCGTCTATGGAGAGGAACTGGTCAGCACCTACAGTGCCAGCACACAGGATGCGCCGCAGATAGCGGTGCTGTCCGGCGGCAGTTACGTGATCGTGTGGGACTCCGAGGGCCAGGACGGTGTGAGCACGGGCGTGTACGGCCAGCGCTTCAGTGCCTCTGGCGTGCCGGTGGGTGCGGAGTTCCGTATCAACAGCGTCACCGAATCGACGCAGGCCAATGCGAAGGTGGCGGCCACCAGCGACGGCGGGTTTGTGGTGCTGTGGGAAGACAGCAGCGGGGTGGACGGCTCCGTTCAGGGCATCGTGGCTCAGCGCTTCAACGCGGCGGGCGTGGCCCAGGGCAGCAACTTCGTGGTCAACAGCACGACCAGCAGCACGCAGTACCAGGCCAGCGTGGCCGGCTACAGCGGCGGCTTTGCGGCGGTGTGGGTGTCTGCGCACTCGGGTGGCGGGGCCGACGGCTACGACGTGTACCTGCGCCGCTTTGACAACGCGGGCAACCAGGTCACGGCCGAAGTGCGGGTGAGCACCACGCCGGGCAACCCGGCCGATGCGCAGAACGGCACGCAGCAGGACGCCAGGGTGGCGGCCCACGCCAACGGCAACCTGGTGATCGTGTGGACCGACCACAGCAGTAACGATGGCAGTGTGTACGGGGTGTACGGCCGTACCTACAACGCGGCGGCTGGCACCTTCAGCGATACCTTCTTGGTCAACAGCACGACCAGCGGCTACCAGTACGAGCCTGCGGTGGCCACGCTCAGCGACGGCGGCTTTGTGGTGGTCTGGCGCTCGGACAGTCAGGACGGATCGAGCGCTGGGGTGTACGCACAGCGCTACAACGCGGCCGGTGGCGCGGTCGGAGGTGAATTCCTGGTCAACGAAAGCACGACGGGAGGCCAGTACCAGCCGGCGGTGACGGGGCTGAGCACCGGTGGCTTCGTGGTCAGCTGGTTCAACGACAACTACGACACGACAGGCGCGGGCAGCACCAACGACGTGTACATCCGCGAATACGACGCAGCGGGCGTGGCCATCGACGGGCAGCGCAAGCTGCTCTCGGAGAGCAACAGCACGGAGTACCAGCCGGCGATTGCCGACTTGGGCAGCGGCAACTTTGTGGTGGCCTATGCCGACTACAACACGAGTGCCAACGGTGGCAACAACACCTACGAGATCACCCAGCAGATCTTTGGCACCGCCAGCGAACTACCACGCACATCCCAGCCTCCTGTCATCGATGACCTGGCCGTTCAGCGCATCCTGGTCAGCAGCAACGCCTCGCCCCTGTACACCGGTAATCCGCAGGTCATTGACGGGGATGTGTCCGTCAGCGATGCCGACTCGGCCAACTTCGATGGTGGCAGCCTGGTGGTCACGCTGCTCAACGGCGCCACGGTCAGCGAGACACTGGGGATCCGGAGTGAGGGAACGGGTGCGGGCCAGATCGGCGTTTCCGGCAGTGCGGTGACATTCGGTGGCGTGACCATCGGCAGCTACACCGGTGGAACGGTCGGTGCCAGCGTCCTGACCATCACCCTCAATGGCAACGCCACTGCGGCGGCGTCGCGCGCCCTGATCGAGAACATCACATATCAGAACACGGCGCCTCCGGTAGGGACGACCGACCGCTACGTGGGCTTCCGCCTGAGCGACGGTGACGGTGGGGTGAGCGAGCCCTGGGACGTGGAGATCGAAATCCGCGCGAGCTACACGCCCACACCGGTGGTGGCTTTGTCGGATGTCCGGCCGGAGCTGATCGTCACCGAAAACCAAGCCCAGGCGGGCGTTCTGCTGGACGATGCCGTGCAGCTGGACTACAACGGCGCCACCGGTTTCGCCAACGGCACACTCACCGTTTCCTACCCCAATTCCACCGGCCGCGTGGACGACCAGCTGAGCGTCCGCCACCAGGGCAGTGGCACCGGGCAGGTGGGTGTTTCGGGCGCCGATGTAAGCTATGAGGGAACCGTGATTGGCACGGTGAGCGCGGCCGACAACGGCGCCAATGGCGACACCCTGGTCATCACCTTCAACGCCAGCGCCACGGCGCAGGCCATCGAACGGGTGATCGAAAACCTGAGCTACGCCACCACGTCCGAAGCACCGAACGAAAGCCGCACCGTGCGTGTGCAGGTGCGCGACGGTGCGAATGTGGCCAGCACCAGTTTCGACATTGACGTGCAGGTCACGCCGCAAGCCGACCCCGCCGCCGCCGTGAAACTGCTGGAAGAGCAGCAGACCAACACCTACGAGACCGGTGACCAGACCTCGCCCGCTGTGGCCCGCCTGCTCGGCTCCAATGCCGGCGGGTATGTGATCACCTGGGTGTCGCCGGGTGGGCAGGACGGTGACGGTTACGGCGTTTTCGCTCATCGCTATAACGCCAACGGTTCCGCCGTGGGGCCGGAGTTCCAGGTCAATAGCCAGACGGTGGCTACCCAGGGCGAGCCGGCGGTGGCCGGCCTAGCCAATGGCGGTTTTGTGGTGGTGTGGTACGACAGCCAGCAGGACGGCAGCGGCTATGGTGTCTACGCACAGCGCTACGGGGCCGACGGGGCTACGCAGGGAACGGAGTTCCGGGTCAATACCTCGACTCCGAGCAACCAGTACGAGCCCGCCGTCCTGGGGTTGGCCGACGGCAGCTTTGTGGTGGCCTACAGAAGCGACTACAGCGACGCGGCGGGTACCTACAGCAACGACGTGCTGGGCCAGCGGTTTGCCGCCGATGGCACACCGCTGGGCGCGGAGTTCACGCTCAACACACTGGTGTCGGGCACGCAGTTCCAGCCCCAGCTGTCCGCACTGGCGGGCGGGGGCTTCGTTGCCATCTGGACGGACAGCTCGGGGGACGCCAGTGGTTACGGCATCGTGGCCCAGCGCTTTGCCAGTGACGGCAGCAAGGTGGGGGGCGAGATACCGGTCAACACCACCACAACAGGTACGCAGCAAGGGCCGGACGTAGCCGGTCTGGCGGGTGGTGGCTTTGTCGCCGCCTGGGAATATGGCAACAACGTGTATGTGCAGCGCTTCAATGTGGCGGGCGCCAAGGTAGGGGCTGAGGTTCTGGTCAACAACAGCGACACCGATGCCAACTACAGCGACCAAGCGCGTGTGACCGCGCTGGACAGCGGTGGCTTCGTCGTCACCTGGACCAGCAGCAGCACGCCCAGCGTGACCGGCGGCTCCAGCTACGACGTGTTCGCTCAGCAGTTTGACGCAGCAGGCAACAAGATCGACGGGCCGGTGTTGGTGAACACCGAGACCTACAGCTATCAGTACCTGCCCGATGTGGCGGCGCTGACGGGCAGCAATTTCGTCGTGACCTGGGCCAGCTACGGGGTCGCGTCGCAGAACGAGGAGCAAAACGGTCAGGGTGGCAGCAGCTACAGCGTGCAGCACCAGCTGTTCGGCACGGCAGGCTCCATCACCGCAGGGGCTGCTCCGGTGATCACCGACCTCAGCAGCACGGTGAGCATTGCCGAGAACCTCGCCAATGCAGGTCCACAACTGATCGATGCCTCCGTCAACCTGGTGGACGCCGATTCCGCCAACTTCGACGGTGGCCATCTGTGGGTGAGCGTGATCTCGGGGTACGGCGA
>CALRYD010000098.1:0-3752 GCA_943372305.1 Hydrogenophaga intermedia
ATGGTCACGTTGCCGCTGCGGTACACGCCCAGCAGGCCGGCGCAGCCCAGGGTGGACGTGGGGCGGAACACCAGCGGGTCGAGGAAGTCGTCGTCCACGCGGCGGTAGATCACGTCCACGCGCTTGGGGCCCTTGGTGGTGCGCATGTAAACGAAGTTGTCCTTGACGAACAGATCCTGGCCTTCGACCAGCTCCACACCCATCTGCTGGGCCAGGAACGCGTGCTCGAAGTAGGCGCTGTTGTACATGCCGGGTGTGAGCACCACCACGGTGGGCTCGGCCGTGGTGGCCGGGCTGACGGCGCGCAGGGTCTCCAGCAGCAGGTCGGGATAGTGCGCGACCGGGGCCACGCGGTTCTGGCCGAACAGGTCGGGGAAGAGCCGCATCATCATCTTGCGGTCTTCCAGCATGTAGCTCACGCCGCTGGGCACGCGCAGGTTGTCTTCGAGCACGTAGTACTCGCCCTCGCCCTTGGCGTTCGGGGCGCGCACGATGTCCACGCCCGCGATGTGCGAGTAGATCTGGTGGGGAACCTGCACGCCCATCATTTCGGGGCGGAACTGCGCGTTCTGGAAGATCTGGTCGGCCGGGACGTGGCCTGCCTTGATGATCTCCTGGTCGTGGTAGACGTCGTGGATGAAGCGGTTGAGCGCGGTCACGCGCTGCACCAGGCCGGCCTGCATGCTCTTCCACTCGTGCGCGGGGATGATGCGCGGGATCAGGTCGAAGGGGATCAGGCGTTCGGTGCCGGCGCCGTCCTCGTCCTTGGCGCCGTACACCGCGAAAGTGATGCCGACGCGGCGGAAGATCATTTCTGCCTCTTCGCGGCGGGCCGCCATCACCTCGGGCGGTTGCTGCGCGAGCCAGTTGGCATAGGCCTGGTAGTGGGCCCGCACCTCGCTGGGCGAGGCATTCATTTCATCAAACATGGGTCGGCTCATGGGCGGTTCACTCCTGACGACAGGATAGCAAGGAGCGGGCCAGGGTTTTTGACCTGGCCCCAAAGCGGTGCAAAGGCGCTGTGCGCGGTGGGCACCCAAGCCTCATTCGCTGGCCGGTCCGGGCGCCTGCGCCTCGCTCGCCGGTCCCACATCGACCTGTGCAGCCCCTGCATCGCCCGCATCAGCACCAGTGTGGTGCCAGTATCGCCGGTCCGACGCCCGTTCGCAGTGCACAAGGCCAGGAGCCTCGCTGCGCCAGGTGGCCGCACCACACTGGGGCGTGTTCGCCCAGCGCAGCCCGCGTTCGCGGTAGCGCTCCAGCACCAGCGGCGCCGGGTGGTGGAAGCGGTTGCGGTAGCCCGACTGGATCAGCACCCACGAGGGCCGCAGCGTGTTGAGCAGCACCGGGCTGCTGGAACTGGCGCTGCCATGGTGCGGCGCCAACAGCACGTCGGCGCGCAGATCGGGCCGGGCCAGCGCCAGGCGGGTTTCGCGCTCGGCGTCCAGGTCGCCGCTGAGCCAGGCGCTGCGCCGGCCGTTGTCCACCCGCAGCACGCAGGACATGGCGTTGCTGGGCAGCAGGCCCGAGCCATCGGGGCGGATGAGCTCGGGCGTGGGGTGCAGCATTTCAAAGCGCACGCCGTCCCATTCCCAGGTCTGACCGGCGGCGCAACGCTGCGCCGGATCGGTATCGAACGACGAGAGCCAGCGCGCCTGTGGCCAGGCGGCGCGCACCGCGTCGGCGCCGCCAGCGTGGTCGCTGTCGCGGTGGCTGATGACCACCGCATCGGGCGACTCGCCCAGCGCGCGCAGCAGCGGCACCACCACGCGCTGGCCGGCGTCGCTGCTCGCCCCGTAGCGCGGCCCGGCGTCGTACAGCAGGCTGTGCCCGGCGGTGCGCAGCAACACGGCGCTGCCCTGCCCCACGTCGATGGCCATGATCTCGAACTCGCCCTCGGCCGGCCGCGCCGGTTGCCAGGCGAGCACCGGCCAGAGCAGCAACAGACCGGCCGAGCGCAGCGTCCACGGCAGGCGCAACACCAGCAACAGACCGCCTAGCGCAGCCAACAGGGCCAGCTGCAGTGGCGGGATCGGGCGGAACACCGCTGCCCAGCCCCACTGGGCCAGCCAGGCCAGCCACGTGTTCAGCGCCTGCACCGCCATCGCCGCCGCGTCCCACAACAGCGGCAGCGCCACGCCCAGCAGAGCCAGCGGCGTGACCAGCAGCGTCACCCAGGGAATGGCCAGCAGGTTGGCCACCAGCCCCACCACCGACAGCTGGCCGAACAGCAGCAGCGACAGCGGCGCCAGCGCCACCGTGACCACCACCTGCTCGCGCCACTGGCCCCAGGCGGCGTGCAGCAGGCGCCGGCCGCGCGACAGCGCCTCGCCCGCCGCGGGCCGGGCTTCGCGCCCGGCGGGGTCGGTGGCGAACAGGATGCCGACCGCCACAAAACTGAGCCAGAAACCCGGCTGCATCAGGGCCCACGGGTCCAGCGCCAGCACCGCCGCCATGGCCAGACCCCACAGCGGCGGCCAGGGCCATTGCCGCCCCAGCAGGCGTAGGCCCACCACCAGCCCGAGCATCAACACCGTGCGCTGCGACGGCACGCCCCAGCCCGAAAACAGGGCGTAGAGCATGGCCAGCAGCACCCCGCCCAGGCCCGTCGCCACCGGCAGCGGCACGGCCAGCAGCAGACGGGGCCACGGCCGGGCCAGGCGGCGCCAGAGCGCGCCGATCAGCCGCGTGGCCAGCCACGCGAACAGGGTCACGTGCAGGCCCGAGATGCTCATGAGGTGCGCGACGCCGGTGGTGCGGAACAGCGCCCAGTCGGCGCTGTCGATAGCGCTTTGGTCGCCCACCACCAGTGCCGCCAGCACACCGGCGCTGCGCGGGTCGGCCACGCGCTCGCGGATGCGTTCGCTCACGGCCTGGCGGGCGGCTTCGAGCCCCCACCCGGCGGGCTCCAGCCGCTGAGGCGCCGGGTCGCGCGGGCCGTTGCGCACATAGCCGGTGGCGGCGATGCCGTTTTCCCACAGCCAGCGTTCGCGGTCGAAGCCGTGCGGGTTGGCGTGGCCGTGCGGGCTGCGCAGGCGCACCGTCAGACGCCAGCGCTCGCCCGCGCGCGGGGCCGTGTCGTGGACCGCGGCGCCGCGCAGGTACCAGCCCAGTTGCAGGCGCTCGGGCAGCGGCACCGCCTGCCCTTGCCGCTGCGCGTGATCGACCTCGAAGATAAAGCGCGAGCCGTCGGCGCTGCGCTGTGGCAGCTCGGCCACGCGCCCGCTGACCTCGATGTCCAGGCCTTGCAGGGCTGGGTCCAGCGCCTGGGTGGCGAAGTGCCCCGCACGCCAGCCGGTGAACCCGCCGCCCGCCAGGGCGCCGGCCAGCAGCACGACGCTCCACCCCAGTCGACGGGACACCACACACAGCGCCAGCTGCACCAGGGCGGCGGCCAGCAGCGCCGCGTAGGAGCCGGCCGGCCACAACACCACCTGCTGCAGCTGCAGGGCCACGCCCAGCACCCAGCCGGGCCACAGGGCCAGCAGGCGGCCCGCCAGGGTCACGGCCAACACGCCGGTCGTCCGGCACCGGGTCTGTCATCAAGCTGTGGCGCGGCTCTTGCTAGCATGTGCCGCAGCCACGCCGTGCGCCAGCGCGCCCGCGTTGTCATTGTTGTTCCCCCTGTCGAAAGTCCCCGAGCATGGCCATCCACGTTGCCCTGAGCCACATCACCCATTATCGGTACGACCGCCTGGTCAAACTGGGCCCGCAGGTGGTCCGCCTGCGCCCCGCGCCGCACAGCCGCACCA
>CALRYD010000099.1:0-3594 GCA_943372305.1 Hydrogenophaga intermedia
AATGGCTGTCGGCCGCCGCCATGCAGGCGCTGGACGACGAAGCCCTGGGCTGGTTCAGCCGCCCCCTGCCCTGGGGCAGCTACGGCCTGCTGGCCCGCGCCTCGCTTTCGGCACCCACGCTGGGCACCGCGCTCAAGCGCTGGTGCCGCCACCACGGCCTGCTCACGCGCGACATCGCCCTGGCGGTGGTGACGCAGGGCGACGAGGCCCGCATCACGCTCACCGAGCACCGCCCGCCGGGCGGCGACGGCTCGCTGCGCGAGTTCTGCAGCGTTTCCGTGCTGCGCAACGTGCACGGCCTGGCCTGCTGGTTCGTGGATTCGCGCATCCCGCTGCTGGGCGCCAGCTTCCCGTTTGCCGCGCCGCCGCACGCCGAGGCTTACCGAGTGCTGTTCGACGGTCCGACCCGTTTCGATGCCCTGGAGACATCGATCCGCTTCGACGCGCGCTACCTGGCCCTGCCCCTCAAGCGCGACGAAGCCGCGATGAACCAGATGCTGCAGCGCGCCCTGCCCATCCAGGTGCGCCCCTACCGGCGCGACCGCCTGCTGGTGCAGCGCGTGCGGCAGGTGCTGCTGACCCAGCCGCAACACGCCCACAACGCCGACGACCTGTCCGCGCTGCTGCACACCTCCGCGCGCACGCTGCACCGACAACTGAAGGAAGAAGGCGCCACCCTGCAGGCGCTAAAAGACGAGGTGCGCCGCGAGCGCGCCATGACGCTGCTGCAGCGCAGTTCAAAACCGGTCAAGCAGGTGGCCGAAGCGGCGGGGTTTCAGAACGAGAAGAGCTTCATCCGCGCGTTCAAGGGCTGGACGGGCATGACGCCGGGGGCGTGGCGGGGAAACACCTGAGGGGGCGTTGACGCACCACGCGATGCGCTAACGAATTCATCGTCGCAGCGCGAGGCCTCCGCCTCAACTCCAGCGGCAGGTCGCGTAAATCACCTTTTTGATATGGGTCTACCAGTGAACACGCCAGCGACCGCCGCCGGTGCAGGAACTGCAGTGATACAGGCTCTTCCAGTCATTCCGACCTTCCAGCTTTAGCAATCCCTTTTCGGCCTTGTCACCCTTGAAGGCCGGTTTCCAGTTTCCCTCTTTGTGATTGCAGGCCTTCGTTCGCACAAGAGAGTCCACGCCCCCGCCACTGCCGATCTTCTTGTAGTGGCGCACCTCACCTGGCTCAGGAGCCAGCGCTTCAGCATCGCCTTCACCAGGTTCCTCACCATCTTCATCGTTTGCTGCGGGAGTTTCACGCTGCGCATAGCTTGCAGCCATCAGCTTCCATTGCAGGGATTCAATTGTTCTTCGCGCGTCGGTAAGTTCTTCACTCAACCTCGCGTTCTCATCAACGATTGAGTCAAGTTCCCGGTCACGTGCGCCAGCTTCAAGCGTCTGCACACGAGCCTTCTCCGCGGAGGTCCGGATATGCCTTATCAGAGTCGGCGCCATCATTGTTAGTGCAGCTACGCTCATGACCTCCTTTCGGAGCAAGGCAAGGAATCTCGCACGACCAGTGTCATCGCCGCCAAATGCACTCAGCCTTGCTGCGCGCCAAGTGACACCCGAGAGAGAGCCGTCAGGTCGAGTGCCAGGCCAATAGAGTCGCACTGCACCAAGGTAGCAAGAGTCACGCGGGCCAAGTTCATCGGTCAGAACCCAAGACGACTCAGGACTAACAACAGCAACGTCTGCAAGTCCAACAAGGCTCTCAGCAACCTTGGATCCGAGGTCTTGCCAGACGCCCTCGTCTGGGTCGTCAGAAACGACAACGATTGGCAATTTGCGCGACTTAGACCGAAGAGCTTCGCTTAGCTTCGTGGCAGCATCATCTGTGGTCGCGTCAAATGGCCTCGCAAGAGGTACTTCCTGTCCGGCGAACTTCCAATCCGGAAACGTCTCAACAATCGTCCGGATGACCCAAGGGCACCTTGGGTAGAGGCCAACGGGTGCCACCCGCGATTCCCCAGGCGCGGCAGATAGCGACGCGTGCACCACAACCCGATCCGCTGTGGCCACAACTTGAAGCAACGTCGTGAACATCGCACCCGTGTGTGCGGTTTCAATCAACTCCACTTCTCGGAGTTCGCCAACATCACTAACGACGCTCATCCGAGAGTACTGCCCCGTCCCGTCCCCCGACCTTGAAGTGAAGGCACCATCGCTGGTCAAAGGCTCCGCCGCACCCTTCTTCACCAACCAGCGGTCGATCAAGCCATCAATTTCCGTGAGCCGCGCCGTGGGCTCGGCCATGGTCGCTTCAAACAGATACGCTGCAAGACTCTGCACTGAACACCTCCATGAACATGCAGATATCCTACATCTGTCATCCCCAAAGGAACCTGAGCACGGCCCAAGCGCGGCGCCATCCGCCTAGCTCAGGCGGAGCGCCAACAGATGGCCACAAGGGAACAGAAAGGGTACGCGGTACTTTGTCAAGAGACGAGTCCTGGCGGCGTGGCTTTATCGCCCGCTTAGTTCGAACATTGGGCAACCGCTTTTTCCTCTGGCCATCGCCTATTCCTCAACAATACTAGTCACCCCACCAGCGCCGCCGCCAACTCATCCATGTGCCGGAACACCCGCGCCACCGGCAGCCCTTCAAACGCCCGCCCGTGCCCGGCCGGGCAGTAGCCCCAGACCGTGGCGCCGGCGTCCAGCCCGGCGCGCACGCCGGTGGCGGTGTCTTCGATGACCAGGCAGCGCGCGGGCGCGATGCCCACGTGCGCTGCGGCGGCCAGGTAGACGTCGGGCGCGGGCTTGGAGCGGGGCAGGTCGTGGCCGCTGAAGATGCGGTCTTCGAAGTACGGGGACATGCCGGCCATCTGGATCTGCATGACGACCTTGGCCTTGTCGGCGCCGGAGGCGCAGGCGATGCGGCCCGCGGTGTGGCGGTGGGCGGCGATGACGGCGTCGAGCGCGCCGTCCATGGCCTTGAGCTCGGCCCGCAGGCGCTGGTCGCGCCGGGCGTAGAAGGCGCGCATCCAGTCTTCGGTCAGCGGCTGGCCGGTCTCGACCTCGATGCGGGCGCGCTCGTCGCGCACGGCCTTGCCGATGAAGATGTGTTCGCACTCGGCCTGGCTCAGCGCCCAACCGGCTTCGTTGAGCATCTGGCGCAGCACGCCGTTGGTGATGGGTTCGCTGTCGACCAGCACGCCGTCGCAATCGAACAGCACCGCTTCAAATTTCACATTCATGTCAGGTCTCCGTCGACATAGAACCAGCGCCCGCCTTCGCGCACGAAGCGGCTGGTCTCGTGCAGGCGCTGGCCGCGGCCGCCAGCGCGCGATCGGGCGACAAATTCCACCTCGGCGTGATCGGCGTCGATTGCGCGGTGGCGCTTGACCTCCAGCCCCAGCCACTTCACGCCGGGCTCCAGGCTCAGCTCGGCCGGGCGGGTGCTGGCGTGCCAGCTGCTGCGCAGGTAATCGACCCGCTCGCGCACGAGGCGCTGTAGCGCGAGCGCATGAGGTGCTCGGCGTCGGGCGCGGGGGTGTCGTGGTCCAGGTAGCGGCCGCAGCAGTCGGCATACCCCACGGGGCGGCCGCGCGCGTCGCGCCTGCCACAAGGGCATTCGGTGTTCATGGGACTA
>CALRYD010000100.1:0-3548 GCA_943372305.1 Hydrogenophaga intermedia
GTGGTGCTGCAGATCGACACCCTGCAACACCTGCGCAACGCCGAGACCATGCTGCGCGAGACCGCGCGCGTGGGCCGCAGCGGCGTGGTGGCCTTCCCCAACTTCGCCCACTGGCCCAACCGCCTGGCGGTGCTGCAGGGCCGCATGCCGGTGACCAAGCGCCTGCCCTACCAGTGGTACGACACGCCCAACATCCGCGTCGGCACCTACGCCGACTTCGAGGTGCTCGCGCGCAGCTGTGGCCTGTCCATCACCGACAGCTTCGGTCTGCACGAGGGGCAGGAAGTGCGCAGCTTCCCGAACCTGCTGGCCAGCACCGCCGTCTTCAAGTTCAACAACTAGGTAGTGCCCCCACGCTCCGCCGCTTCGCGGGTCGCTGCCCCCTGAGGGGGCTGACCTTGCTCGGGGCGGCCCTTCGCTGCGGTCTTTGGCCCCCACGCTCCGCCGCTTCGCGGGTCGCTGCCGTTAGAATCGCGGCTCACCCGTCATGGGGGAGTAGCCGCCCTGCAGCCTGCAGGGGCCTGCGTCAACACACTTGGCCCTCACGGCCATGGCGCCGGCAGACTGGGACACCCAGCCTGGCAAGACCTGTGACCACATCGCCTCCGGTAGGGCCGGGGACGCGTTGTGGTCATTTCATTGGTCTGGCCCGAGGAACACCATCTTGGAAGCATTTCTGGTCTCCACCGGCGTCGTCGCGCTCGGTGAAATGGGCGACAAGACGCAACTGCTGGCCATGTTGCTGGCCGCCAAGTTCCGGCGCCCCTGGCCCATCGTCGCCGGCATCCTGGTCGCCACCCTGGCCAACCACGCGCTGGCCGGCGCCGTCGGCCAATGGGTGGCCGATGCCATCGGTCCGCAGTGGCTGCGCTGGATCATCGGGGTGTCGTTCCTGGCCATGGCGGTGTGGATGTTGATCCCCGACAAGATCGATGACGACGAGGCCGACGCCAAGGGCCTGCGCCTGGGCGTGTTCGGCACCACTGTGGTGGCCTTCTTCCTGGCCGAGATGGGCGACAAGACCCAGATCGCTACCGTGGCCCTGGCCGCGCGGTACGACGCGGTGGTGGCGGTGGTGACCGGCACCACGCTGGGCATGATGATCGCCAACGCACCGGCCGTCTGGCTGGGCGACCGCATCGCCCAGAAGGTGTCCATGCGGCTGGTGCACGCCATCTCGGCCGGCATCTTTGCGGTGCTGGGCCTGCTCACGCTGTTCAACGTCGGCCGCCTGTTCTGAGCGCCGGGCACGGTGGCCGCTGTGTGAATTGCGTCACGCGGCACACCGGATGCCGTCGAAGTCCGGGGTTCTGGGGTGCAAATGCACCCTTTTTTCGCACTTCAGTCGCCGCCCTGTGCGCCGATAGTGTTGACAACGACTGTGGTCCATGACCCTCCAGAGAGCCAGGGCGCCAGGTCGGCAACCGCCGGGGGTGGGCGTCTTCCCGGTGGTGTGCCCCATCCGCGCCCAGCAAATCATTGGTCGTTCCATGGACAAAACCTCTTCCGGCTTCGGCTTTGGCATCGCCAGGCGGCTCTACGCGGTCAGTGCCGCGGTCTCTCTGGCCCTGGCGGCTTTGGCGGCGTACGCCTGGATCAGCCTGCACCAGGCGGCCGATCTGGCCGAATTCACCGAAACAACCCGTGTGCCCCAGCTCAATGCCATGGCCGAGCTGGAACTCACGGTGACTCAGACTTCGCTGCAACTGCGCCACGCCATGTTGGCGCGCAACCCGCAGGAACTGCAGGCGGCCCTGCAATCCATCGGCGAGAAGCGCAAACACATGGACGAACTGCTGGCCGCATTCGAGAAGCGCCTGTTTTCGCCGGAAGGCAAAGCCCATTTCGCCACCCTGCCGCCGGTGATCGCCGATTTCTGGAAAGCCGGTGAGGCCAACATCGCCCTGATCCAGGAGGGCAAGAAAGACGAGGCTTTTGCCTACCTGGTGGACGTGACCATTGCCAAGCGCAACGCCTTGCTCAAGGTTCTGCACGACGGGGCCGACATCCAGTCCAACGGGCTGAAAGCGGACATCGATCGGGTCGAGCGCCAGGTGCTCACCGCTTCCAACCTGGTGGCGGCGGCCGCTGCGGTCATCGCGGCGTTGATGGTGGCTTTTTCCGTGTGGGTGGCCGGCCAGCTGCGCCGCCGCGTGGCCCTGGCCCAGGGCATGGCCGAGAAGGTCCGCGATGGCGACCTGACGGCGTCCTTCCACGACACCGCCCGCGACGAGTTCTCGCCGCTGCTGGCCGCCCTGCGCGACATGCAGTCGGCGCTGGGCCGCGTGGTCAACAGCGTTCGCGAAGGGGCCGAAGGCGTGGCCGCGGCCAGTGCGCAGATCGCCCAGGGCAACCAGGACCTGTCGCACCGCACCGAGCAGCAGGCCAGCGCCCTGGAAGAAACCAGCGCGTCGATGGAAGAAATGGGGTCGACCGCGAGCCAGAACGCCGACAACGCGCGCGCCGCCAGCCAGCTGGCCATGAACGCCAGCAGTGTGGCCAAGCAGGGGGGCGAAGTGGTCAGCCAGGTGGTGTCCACCATGCGCGAGATCCAGCACAGCAGCCAGAAGATCAACGACATCATCGGCGTGATCGACGGCATCGCGTTCCAGACCAACATCCTGGCGCTCAACGCCGCGGTGGAAGCCGCGCGCGCCGGTGAACAAGGCCGCGGTTTTGCGGTGGTGGCGGGCGAAGTGCGCACGCTCGCGCAGCGCAGCGCCGAGGCGGCCAAGGAGATCAAGCAGCTGATCAACGCCAGCGTCGAGCGGGTGGAGCAGGGCACCACCCTGGTCGACCAGGCCGGTCACACGATGGAGGAGGTGGTTCAGTCCATCCAGCGCGTGACGGACATCGTGGGCGAGATCAGCAGCGCCAGCCAGGAGCAGAACGCGGGCGTGCGCCAGGTCAGCGAAGCGGTGAGCAACATGGACCAGACCACGCAGCAGAACGCTGCGCTGGTGGAAGAAAGCGCCTCGGCCGCGGCCAGCCTGCGCCAACAGGCCGATCAGTTGCTGAACGCGGTGAGCGTGTTCCGCACCGCCAGCAGCGCGCCGGTGGCGGCGGTGTCGCAGCTGGTGGCGACGCCGGTCGCGCGTGCCGTGCCGATGGCCGCCAAGCCCCTGCCCCGCCAGGCCCCGGCCAAGGCCTTGCCCAGGCCCGCTGCCGCCGCGCGAACGCCTGCACCGGTCAGCACTGCACCCAAGCCCCCTCCCAAGGCGGTGCCGGTCAGCGCCGGCGCCAGCGACGACTGGGAAAGCTTCTGATCACCCGCCCCCTGACACACGAACACCAGGACCGACCACCATGGACATGACCACCAACGCTGCAGCGGGCAACGCCCGCCACGTGGCTGCGCAGCAAGGCGCGCACGCCGAGTTCCTGACCTTCCGCCTGGGCGCAGAGGAATACGGCATCGACATCCTGCGGGTGCAGGAGATCCGCTCGTACGAAGAGCCCACGCGGATTGCGAATGCGCCGCAGTTCATCAAAGGCGTGGTGAACCTGCGCGGGGTGATCGTGCCGGTGGTGGACCTGCGCATCAAGCT
>CALRYD010000101.1:0-3541 GCA_943372305.1 Hydrogenophaga intermedia
GGGGGAGGCGTCTTCGGCTGTTTCGGCCATGCGGCGGCCTCACCTGACATCAGGATGGCACTCATGGGGGACTCCGGTGGGGTGGTGGTTACGGCAGGAAGTCGGACACCTTGCCGGTCCGGCCCAGCATCTGGTACTGGCGTTCGCGCTCACGGGACCGGGCGATGCGCTCTTCGCTGTCGGCCATGCCTTGCAGCATCTGGATTTGTGAGGACTCGTGCGCCAGCAGGGCGTTCTCAGCGCCGATGCGGGCCTGAATTTCCTGTACCGACTTCTGATCGGTGGTGGCGTTGATCTGGGTCATCAGCGACTGGATCTGCTCCAGCCGCTGGGCCGCCGACTTCATGGCGTCCTGCAGCAGCCCCTTCTGTTGGTACGGCTGAGCCAGGGTGGCCTGGCACTCGGTGCGCGCGTCACCGCTGCGGTCCATGCAGTTGTAGAGCATCCCGACATCGCGAAGCACCTTGGCCGTGGCGTTGAGGCCGCTGTACCCCGAGGTGTTGATGGCGTTGAGGTAGGTGTAGGCCTCGGCCGGGATGTAGTTCTTGAGCAGCGGGTTGTTGAACACGTCGCCCAGGTTGCGCATGCCGTTGATGCTCTCGATCTGGGTCTGCAGCTGTCGGATCTGCTGGATCTGGTTGTTGATCTTGGTGATGTCGTTGATCACCTGTTGCACCGCCTGGAACAGGTTGGCGACATCGATCACGGGGATACCGGTCGCTCGCGCGTGGCTGGCGCCCAGCGAAATCAACACGGCGGCGGCGACCTTGAGGCGGTACTTCATGGTGTGCTCCTTGGCAAGTGGGAGATCAAGACCGGCCGCGCAGGGCGGCGAGTCGGTATGCCGCAGACCGTGCGGCTCCGTAGCCCCTGCGGGCCATGTTTCCAGCGTATCGACCTGTGGCCGCTGCGGCGGCACCCGCCGTGGCAGCCGAGCCCGCGCCTGAACGGATCACGCCCCCGGCGCCTGTGCCTGCGGCGGTCGAGCGTGCCGAGGAAGCTGAGCGCAGGCCCGAAACCATCATGGCGTTCTGGATCATCTGAACGCCTTGTTGAATGGCCGCGCCACCCGTCAGGGCCGAGGCGAGGCTGGGCGCCTGGAAGCAAAGGATGGCCATGAGGATCATGAGCACGCAGTAGCGGGTGGCTTCGCCCAGCACATTGAAGGTGCTGCCAAGGAAACCCCCACCGTCGTTGATGGCCTTGAACATGGCGGCGCCCATGTAGGCGCTCAGACCCAGCGCGAAGAAGGCGAACCAGGTGAGCACCACGGCGTTCAGCAACATGGACAACCAGCTGTCGAAGAACCGCGCGGTGGGGCGCCAGGCCAGGCACAGGATGAACAGCGGCCCGATGGCGATCACGAAGGTCAGGAACAGCTTGGCCAGCGTGACGACGAAGAGGGCGATGCAGAGAAAGAAAACGGTGCCGATCGAGAAGATGCCCCCGGCCAGCAGCAGGTCCAGCCGGAGCACGCTGGCCTCTTTCATGATGTCGGCTACCTGGGCACTGGCGTCGTCGTTGAACTTGTCGAGCAGGGCGTAGGGCGAGCTGATCGTGGCGGGGTCCACGCCAGGAGGCAGAAAGGTGCTGGCCACGCCCATGGCCAGCGCATTGGCGGTGTCCGAAACGTTGCTGATGTAGAAGCCCGACTGCAAGGCGAAGGCCAGCACCAGCCCGATCTTGAACACCTTCCAGACGAAGGTGGGCACGGTTTCAGACACCTCGTTACGCAGCACGGCCCAGCCGTAGAGCGCGACCCACACCGTCATCGCAGACAGCGCAATCGGCGTGATCGCCGACATGAGGGAGGACACCACGCCGAGCACGTAGGTGCTCAGAATCGCGTCGAAGTTGGAACCGACCCAGGCGAACATGACAGCGCTCCCTTATTGCACGGCCGGGTAGGGCAGGTTGGTCGGCGGCGGCGCGAAGACCTTGACGCACTTGCTGCCCAGATCGGGAAGCCGGCACTGCAGCCACTGGCCGCCAGTCTTGAGCACCCAGATGCGCGAGAGTTTGGTGGTGCCGTAGCTGGAGGGTCTGCAGGTGCCTTCACGTGGATAGACCTCGGTGCACTCCACCAGACCTTCTCGCGTCTCCACCATGTGCCAGGGGCCTGCGTGGCAACCTGCTTGAGCCAGGCAGGGCTTGGTTTTTCGGATGGGACCGGAGCTGGGCAGTGGCGCCAACTCGACCAACCGTTCACCGGTGTTTGAGGTGCGAACCGCCTCGTTGCCTTTCACGAATTGGGCGCTGGCGCTCGTGCTGAAAGCGACAAGCGTCAACACAATGGGAAGGGTGTGAAACCGGTTCATGTCGCTCTCCTGGAGTTGCGGGATTTGCGATCCTGAACCTCGCGCAGCAGCACGGGAAGCCAGAGAAACGGATCGTTACCGTGTTGTGCACGAACGGTGTCTAGCAGGGCGACGTTGTCGGTGGTGGCCGACAACACGGTCACGAAGTCTTGCAGGCCGCTGAGGTCCAGCTCGCAGATCGCGCTGCTGTGCCCTTGTTTGACCAGGAAGCGCCTGCCGCCTTGCGCGCCCAGGCTGCGCACGATGCCGAACTCGGCTTCGCTGAGTCCGAAGCCATCGACATATTCCTCGCGCACCGCCTCTGGGTTGGCCAGGAAGATCTTGGTGACGCTCTGTTCCACCATCGTGCGGCCGATGGGGTGGCGCAGCACGTCGGATGGGCTCTGGGTGTCGAAGATGCCCAGGCCGTTCTGCTTGCGGATCGTCTTCTGTTTCTGTTTGGCGAAGTCGCTGAAGATGTCGTGGTCCAGTGCTTTCCAGAACTCCGAGATCACGTAGATCAGCCGCTCGCCGTTGACCAGCTCCTCCATCACCTGGAGCAGGTACAGCATGACCGGCGTGCGGACCTCTGGCAGGTCCAGGAACTCGGTGGTGTCGAAAGCGATGACCGAGGCGGACTGCAGGTCCATCAGCTGGTCGTTGGCTTGGTCGAACACCCAGCCCAAGGCTCCGCCCTCGCACCAGCGGCCCAGCCGTTCGTACAGGCTGTTCTCGCCGGACTTGGGCAGGTTCTGGCGGATGGTCGAGACGCGGCGCAACGCGGGCGGCATCATCGCTACCGTCTTGACGGCATCAGCGATGGCGCGCTCGTCGGCCGGCAGCAGGGGCAGGGCGGGGGTGGCAATACAGGTGCGCACCAGCTGTTCCCAGAACTGGATGCGGGCCGGCGTGGGGTCGCGCTGCAGCGGGTTGAGGTGCGTGGGCTTGCCCGCTTCGAGCGTGAAGTACCGGCCGTTCATGGCCCGGATGGCAATCTCGCACCCGCGGTCCAGATCGAACAACACCAGCCGGGGCGCTGGGTTCCACTTGCGGGTCAGCGCCAGCAGAAACATTTCCAGCGTGGTTTTTCCGACCCCGGTGGACCCGATGATGATGGTGTTGCCAGGCAGCTTCTTGTCGGCCGAGTCTTCGCCGTCGGGGCTGCTGTGGAAGTTCAGATAGAACGGTTGGCCCGATGGCGTCCTCAGCAGGGCAAGAGCCTCACCCCACGGATTGCCGTCTCG
>CALRYD010000102.1:0-3366 GCA_943372305.1 Hydrogenophaga intermedia
ACATGCAACAACAGGTGCTCGCGCTCCCACGGCGAGATCACCTTCATGAACTCGTCGAACTCGAGCTCCTTGATCTCGGTGTAGATGGTGATGAACTCCTTGCCCAGCACCTCGTGCAGGTCGGGTTCGCGGCGCAGCCAGTCCAGCGCCTCGCCCAGGCTGCGCGGCAGCGCGTAGGGGGCGAGGTAGGCATCGCCCTTCATCTCGGGCTTGGGCTTGATCTTGTTCTTCATGCCCAGGTAGCCGCAGGCCAGCGTCATGGCCATGGCCACGTACGGGTTGGCGTCGGCGCCGATCACGCGGTTTTCCACCCGGCGCGCGGCCGGGCTGGCAATCGGCGAACGGATTCCCACCGTGCGGTTGTCGTGGCCCCACTCGATGTTGATCGGCGCGGCCGTGTGGCGACTCAGGCGGCGGTAGCTGTTCACATACGGCGCCACCAGCACCATGGCCGCCGGGATGTAGCGCTGCAGGCCGCCGATGTAGTGGTGGAACGCGTCCGACGGCGTGCCGTCCGGGTTGCTGAAGATGTTCTGGCCGGTAGCCTTGTCCACGATGCTCTGGTGCACGTGCATGGCGCTGCCCGGCTCGCCTGCGATCGGCTTGGCCATGAAGGTGGCGTACATGTCGTGGCGCAGCGCGGCTTCGCGCACCGTGCGCTTGAAGAAGAACACCTCGTCGGCCAGGCCCAGCGGGTGGGCGTGGAAGAAGTTGATCTCCATCTGGCCCGCGCCCACTTCGTGGATCAGCGTGTCCACGTTCAGCTCCATCTTTTCGCAGTAGTCGTAGATCTCTTCGAACAGCGGATCGAACTCGTTCACCGCGTCGATGCTGTACGCCTGGCGCGAGGTCTCGGCGCGGCCGCTGCGGCCGATCGGCGGCTTGAGCAGCGTGTTCGGGTCGGTGTTGCGCGCGGTTAGGTAGAACTCCAGCTCGGGCGCGACAACCGGGTCCCAGCCCTCGGCGGCGTACAGGTCGCAAATGCGGCGCAACACGCTGCGCGGCGCAAACGGCACCAGCTTGCCCTCGTGGTCGAAGCAGTCGTGGATCACCTGCGCCGTCGGGTCGGTGGCCCAGGGCACGATGCGCACCGTGCTCGGGTCCGGGCGCAGCTGCATGTCCTTGTCGGTCGGGTCGACCACGTCGTAGTACGGCCCGCTCTCCGGAAACTCCCCCGTCACCCCCATGCCCACGATGGCCTGCGGCAGGCGCATGCCGCGGTCTTCGGTGAACTTCTCGCGCGGCAGGATCTTGCCGCGGGCCACCCCGGTCAGGTCGGGCACCAGGCATTCCACCTCGGTCACGCGGCGCTGGTTCAGCCAGTTCTCGAGGTCGTTGAAGCTCATGTTGGTTTTGGAGGGGGCTGTCATGTGCCGGTCCTTGTCTGTCGTTGTGGTTGTGTGGGGGGAGGTGGGCGTCAGGCGCCCGTGCGCGCCAGGTCGGCCGCCTGCAGGCGCTGGCTGCGGCGCTGGCGGCAGGCCTTGCCGAAGGCTTCGAAGATCGCGTTGTAGAACGGCGTTTCCCAGCAACGCCATTCGGGGTGGAACTGCACCGCGTAGGCGAAGGTGCGGGCGCCCTGCACCGCCACCGCCTCGATCTGCCCGTCGGGGGCGTGGGCCAGGGCTTCGAGCCCCGGCGCCAGGCGGTTGATGCCCTGACCGTGCAGGGAATTGACCATCACCTTGGGGCCGCCGGCCCAGGTCTCGAACACGCTGCCTGGCGCGAGGTGGATGGCGTGGCGCGGCGCGTACTGCTCGTCGTACGGGGCGCCCTTGGGCTCCCGGTGGTCCATGCGGCCCGGCACCTCGTGCACCCGCTGGTGCAGCGTGCCGCCCAGGGCGACGTTGATTTCCTGGAAGCCACGGCAGATGCCCAGCAGCGGCACACCTTCGTGCACGCAGGCCTTGATCAGCGCCAGGGTGAGCGAGTCGCGCACCGGGTCCAGCGGCAGGCTGGGGTCGGCCACGTCTTCGTCGAAGTGGGCCGGGTGCACGTTGGACGGCGAGCCGGTCAGCATCACCCCGTCCACCAGCGGCAGCAGGTCGGCGATCTGTTCGGCGTCGGCCAGCGGAAACATCACCGGCTGGCACTCGGCCCCCACCTTGACGGCACGGGCGTACTTGTCGCCCAGCAGCAGAAAGGGCATCTGGTGGCCGTGGTCGCCCAGCAGGCGGTGGTCGGCGGGCAGCCAGACCATGCAGGGTGTCGGCTTGTTCATGGAATCTCCAAACACGTGGATTGATTCTGACCGGACAATTGGATCACAATCGGAGCCAGTTGAAGCCACTTCATGGTGCCACTTGAACCAACCCCCTGCGCCGCTGGCGCGGCTTCCCCCTTGAAAGGAGGACCGCACCAGCGGCCCGGCGAAGCCGGTTCCACGGTGCGTCTTGGCAAGGCATCTCGCTCCGATCCGTGCATTGAAAAACACATCCACATGCTGTCCGAATTTCTGCTCAGTGAGATGACCCGCCTGGGCGCGCAAGACGCCCTGCCGCTGCACCGCCAGCTGTACGAAGCGCTGCGCCGGGCCATGCTCGACGGCAAGCTCGGGCCGGGTGAGCGCCTGCCTTCCAGCCGCGACCTGGCGCAGGACCTGAACCTCTCGCGCAACACCGTGGTGGCCGCGATCAACCAGCTCAGCGTCGAGGGCTACCTGGAAAGCCGCGTGGGCAGTGGCACTTACGTCAACGACAACGTGCCCCGCGTCAGCCCTGGCGCGGCGGCCCGTACAGCCCCGCGCGGTGCCCCGGGACCGGCGGCGGGTGGCCTGTCCGCGCGCGGTCTGGCCCTCACGGGGCGTTTTCGCGCCACCGAACTGGAGGTGCAACCTTTCACCCCCGGCATTGCCGACTTCAGCGCATTCCCGTTGACCCTCTGGCAGCGCCTGCAAAACAAACACTGGCGCATGACCTACCCGGACATGCTGGACTACAACGACTCGGGCGGCTACGCACCGTTGCGCCGCGCCATTGCCGACTACCTGCGCGTGTTCCGCAGCGTGCAGCTGGACGCCGACCAGGTCATCGTCACCACCGGCACGCAGCAGTCGCTGGAACTGTGCGCGCGCCTGCTGGCCGACCACGGCGACACTGTGTGGGTCGAAGACCCGGCCTACTGGGGCGCGGCCAAAGCCTTCATGGCCAACGGCCTGGCGCTGCACCCGGTGGCGGTGGACGATGAAGGCATCCACCCGCTGGCGGCCGACGAGGCACAACGCCCGCAGCTGATCTACGTCACGCCCTCGCACCAGTACCCCACCGGTGCGGTGATGAGCCTGGCGCGGCGCCACCAGTTGCTGTCCACCGCGCGCACCCACGGCGCCTGGGTGCTGGAAGACGACTACGACAGCGAGTACCGCTTTTC
>CALRYD010000103.1:0-3365 GCA_943372305.1 Hydrogenophaga intermedia
TGGCGGGTGTTTCCGGTGCTTCTGAGGGCTTGTCGGGCAACTTCCTACAGCGCGAATGGCAAGGCGCCGACTTAACTGTTTGAAACAACCCAAATACAGTTTGTGACATCGACAAACGATTTGTTTTAACCCCCTTTTTCCACAGGACACCGCCATGAACACCCCCAGCAGCCTCAACCCCTTCGTTCTGATGCTCGATCCGGAAGCCGTGATCAGCGCCATGGAAAGCAGCCGCAACCTCAGCGGTCTGCGTCAGCGCATCTGCCGCCCGCTGGACAAGCCGCTGATCCCCAAGACCCACACCATCGACCGCATCGCCCTGCGCGACTACGACGCCGCCATCGACGCCGAGGAGTTCATGGATTCGGGCGTGGAGTTCTACGCTGCCGCCCAGCCGGCCCTGCAGTCGACCGTTCACTGATCACTTCGCGAAGCGCTTTCGGGTGAGCGCCAGCGCCACCCAGAACGCCACCACCGCGTAAACCGCCAGCACCGCCAGGTGCACCAGGGGCCGATCGGGCCACTGGTCCAGGAAGAGGGGGCGCACCAGCGCGACGGCATTGGTCAGCGGCAGCCAGTCCGAGACGGCTCGCACCACGCCTGGTAGCTGTTCCCGCGGGAAGAACACGCCCGAGAGGAACATCATGGGCGTGAGGAACAGCGTGAAGTAGTAGGTGAAAAAGTCATAGCCCTGGGCCAGGGCGTTGAACACCAGGGCGATGCACGAGAAGGTGATGCCCGCACACAGCAGCACAGGCAGGGCCAGCAGCAACTTGGGTGAATGGCTGATGCCCAGCGCAAGCATCACACCCAGGATGGCGACCACGGTGAACAGGGCCTTGAAAGCCGCCCACAGCATTTCGGCCAGCACCACGTCGTCCAGCCGCACGGGGGCGTTGAGGATGCCGTCCCAGGTCTTTTGCACATGCATGCGCGAGAACGCCGAGTACAGCGCCTCGAAGCTGGCCGCGTTCATCGCGCTCATGCAGATGCTGCCGCTGGCCAGGAACAGGATGTAGGGCACCGCTGTGTCGCCCTGCGGCGTACTGAGCTGCACCTGCCCCACCAGCGCGCCCATGCCGTAGCCGAAAGCGACCAGCCACATCAGCGGCTCGGCAATGTTGCCCACCAGGCTGGGCAGGGCGAGTTTTTTCCAGACCAGCAGGTTGCGCTGGAACACGGGCCACCAGCGCATGGACAGGCGCGGCACGGACCAGTGCGATGTTGTGGTGTTCATCATCCTTCCTCCCTGATCTGGCGCCCGGTGAGTTTGAGGAACAGGTCCTCCAGGTTGGCTGGCCGGTGCAGCGTGCGCAACTGCTGCAGGGGCGCGAGTGCCTGCAGCAGCGGTTGCGCTTGCGCGGTGTAGAAAAACACCGTCTCGCCACTGACCTCCACCCGCGCGGCCAGCGCGCGCACGCCAGCGTGTTCGTCGTCCGTGGCCAGTGCCAGCGCACCGTTGCCGTACACCTCTACCACATCGGGCTCCAGGTGCTGGGCGATCAGCTCGCGCGGCCGGCCCTCGGCGATCTTGCGGCCGTGGTCCAGCACCAGCAGGCGCGAGCACAGGCGCTCGGCCTCGTCCATGAAGTGGGTGGTCAACAAAATGCTTTTGCCCTGCTGCAGCAGCAGTTGCAGGCGTTCCCACATCAGGTGGCGGGCCTGGGGGTCCAGCCCGTTGGTGGGCTCGTCCAGCAGCAGCAACTGCGGGTCGTTGACCAGTGCCCGGGCCAGCGAGAGCCGCCGCTTCATGCCACCCGACAGTTCGCCCGGCTTTGCGTCGGCCTTGTGCGCCAGGGCAGCAAAGTCCAGCAGCTGCGGGATGCGCGCGCGGATGGCGGCGTCTTTCAGGCCGAAGTAGCGGCCGTAGACCAGCAGGTTCTCTGCGCAAGAAAAGTCGGGGTCCAGCGTGTCCATCTGGCTGACCACACCCAGCCGCGCCTTGATGGCCAGCGCGTCACGCGGCATGAGCAGTCCGAACGCGCCGACCTGCCCGCTGTCGGGCACGGTCTGCCCCAGGCACATGCGGATGGTGGTGGTCTTGCCGGCGCCGTTGGGGCCGATCACGCCCAGGCATTCGCCGGGCGCGATCTCGAACGACAGGTCGTCCACCACGGTCTGGTCGCCGTAGCGTTTGAAGAGGTGTTCGCAATGGAAGAGTGGTTCGGGCATAGTCCTACATGTTCTTACAATTTGTCTCGACCGATGTTGGTCGTGGCTTTTCAAGGGAGTTTGAAAAATGCGTCATGTCTATCTTCAAGGATGGATTCTGAGTTCCGCGGCGCTGCTGGTGGCCTGCGGTGGCGGTGGGGGCGATGCGGAAACGCCACCTGCCTCGGTGCCTCTGTCTGCCGCCAATTACCAGAATGTGACCAGTGAAGTGGTGGACAGCTTGACCGGTCTGGGAAATCTGTCCGACACGATCGACATCGTGACCCCCGCGAACGCCCAACCCGCCGCCGGGGTGCCCGCTGCGCTGGTCTCGGGTGAGCCTTACCCTCTGATTCGTTATGCCTTGTCCCTGACCCCGCAGTTGCAGGCGTCACAGCGCGCGCAGGCGCAGGCTGTGCAGAACTATGTCGAGTATTGCTACAACGGCTCGTTGTCGATCTCGGCCAACGATGCTGACAACAATGGAAGAGAGTCCGCAGGCGACAGTGTGATCATCACTGCCAACAACTGTGTCCCGGAGCTCGGTATGCCCGCCATCAATGGCCGCATGACCCTGGTTTTGGGAAATGTCTCGGTGGATCGATATGGTGACCTGATCAGCGGGACGGCCACCCTCTCCTTCAGCAACTTCAACTCTGACGGTGTGTCGCTGAACGGTTCGGCGCGCTTGTCGATTGACGGCAGCGCCATTTCTGTTGACTTCAACCGACTGGTGGCCAGTGATGGCGTCCGTTCCCGTGTGTACGACTACAGAATGACGGTTGACAGCAGCGGGGCAGCGGCTGTTGACGGTCCGATCGAGGTCGGTGGCAGCACCTACATCCTGTCCACGCTCGAGCGGACCACTTTTGCGGGCGCCTATCCCTCTGGCGGGGCCGTGCGCATCACGGATGGACACAGCAGCCGGGTTGACGTGAGACTCTCTTCGGCGGGATACGACGCGATGCTGTATCTCAAGGGAGACGAATCGGCCGACGGGACCTTCAGCGGGGCCTGGTAAACCGACCATCCGCAGTCCCTGAGGTGGGACTGCGGATAATGCGGGGGCCTCAACACCTGCCCCTGCTTATGTCCCTGTTCGTCACCCTGCAACACCTGATGCCCCAGCTGGCCTTGACACAACTGGCCGGCCGCATCGCCGGCTGGCAAGGCGGTCGTGTCACCCAGGCCATCATCCGCCGCTTCATCCAGCG
>CALRYD010000104.1:0-3181 GCA_943372305.1 Hydrogenophaga intermedia
GCCCTGTTTGCCGACCTGCAGGCGATGGAGCACGAAGAACTGCTGTCGCTGCTGGCCCTGTGTGTCGGTCTGACGGTTTCGGCCATCGCTCAGCGCGAAGACGAGACTCCCGCCGCGCTCCTGGCGCAAGCGGTAGGGCTGAACATGCACAGCTGGTGGACGCCCACGGCGGCAGGCTATTTCGACCACGTATCGAAGGCGAAGGCGCTGGAGGCCGTCCAGGTTTTCGCGCCGGGTGAGGTGCAACGGCTGGCGAAGCTCAAGAAGGCGCAGATCGCCAGCGAAGCTGAGCGGCTGGCCGCTGGCTCGGGTTGGTTGCCGCAGATGCTGACCGAACCTGTGCAGGCCGGTGAAGCGCTGGACGAGCACGAGCCGGAACATCACCTGGCTGCTTGATTCAGCGAAAGGTTTGAACTCGCTCCATCACATCCCGGCCTCGGCCGGGATTTTTTTGGCGTCTCCGGCACAGCCGGACCGCGCTCTGGTGCTGCGCATCGAGCCACCAGGCCACAGGTGTCCAGGCGTCTCGACCCTGTCGGGCGCCGATCGCTGACGCCTCCGGCCGTCCCGGCCTGCGCGCTGCGCTTGCCTGTTTCAGGCCTGCTTTTGTGGTGGGGCTGGCTTGCTGATCCCTTCATCCTTGCACACCGTTCTCGCCGTCAAGGTCTGCGCGCATTGCATGCGCTTGCGGCCTCTCGGCCGTCTTCGAACCTGTGACTGCTGCGCTGCGGCATGCCGGTTCCGGTCTCGGGCAATCCCGCCCGATCACCGGATTTGGTCATTGACGACAATTCGCACGTTTCGCTGGAGCAGCAGCTTTGTCTGGTGTGCGGCACTGCTTTTGATACCGGCAGCCTCCTGCTCGACCGGCGCCTGCGCGCGAGCATGAAACACCACACGACGACAGGGTGGGGGCTGTGTCCCGAGCACCAGCGCTTGTTTTTGGAGGGCTTCGTGGCCTGGGTCGAATGCGATCCGCAGCGCAGCGGCTCGCCGACGGTTTCGGGCCTGATGAAGCCTGATCAGGCGTACCGCACCGGGCGGCTGGCGCATCTGAAGCGGGATGCGTTCGCCCGGGTGTTCAACGTCCCGGTCGCTCTTGAGCAGCCTTGTGTCTTCATCGAACCTGGCGTGATCGAACAGCTGCAGGCGATGGTGCCAGCGACGGATTGACGCTGCGCGGAGGCCTTGACGCGCCGCCCCGTACATCGCGGGAGCGGCGCTTTTCTGTTGCTGCGCCGCGCTGTTGGGGTTGGCCCTCGACCGAATGGGCTGACCTGGTTCTCTCCGGCGGTGCTGCGCAATTCGCACCCCCTGCGCGCCGGTTTCACCGGCTTGCCTGGCCTTTGCGGGCGCTCCCCCCGTCAAGGGCCGCTGCGGCGCCCGTGTCCTCGGCTGTGCCTGCGGGCCGCACCAGCGCCTTCGCTTCCTCCCTTGACGGCGCACCCGCGCCGGCCCCAGTTGCTGCCCATGGCCGCGAAGGGCTTCGCGGCCCCTGCGGAGCCCAACACCCAAGGAGAGCGCCCATGCACAGCACCGACTGACTTCATATCCCTTTTTCGACGTCTTCCATTGTTTGAACAAGGTCCCCGTGTGGGACAGGAGATTTCACATGAACACCGTTACCCAATCCGAAACCCTGGCTTTGAGCGCCGTAGCTGCTGCGGTAGCCGTCAGCTCTGCGGCCATGGCCGGTGAATCCGTCACTGTGCCGGAAGTTGCACCCTACGAGCTGCACCTGATCCCGTTGTCGCGGCTGCGGCCTTCCAGCCGCAACGTGCGCCAGAGCGGCGGCACGGCCATTCCCGAACTCGCTGCGTCCATTGCCCGCGTGGGCTTGCTGCAGAACCTGACCGTCATCACCTCGCACGATGGGCAGTGGTTCGAGGTGGTGGCCGGGCGTCGGCGGCTGGCCGCCTTGAGGCTGCTGGTCAAGCGCCACAAACTCGCCAAGGACCACCCGGTGCCCTGTCTGCTGGTGCCCGACACCTCGGCCCGCACCGTGAGCCTGAGCGAGAACGTGCAGCGGGAGGCCATGACCCCGGTGGATGAACTGTTCGCCTGGAAAGCGCTGGTGGCCGAAGGCCGGTCGCTGGAAGACATCGCCGCCGATTTTGGCGTCACGCCGCTGGTGGTCAAGCGGCGGCTGCGGCTGGCGAACGTCTCGCCCCGGCTGCTGACGGACTACCAGCAGGGCGCGGTGTCGCTGGAGCAGTTGATGGCCCTAGCGATCACGGATGACCATGCGGCACAGGAAGCTGCGTTCTACGAGGTGCCACAGTGGCAGCGCCACCCGGAGTCCCTGCGGGACCACCTGACCCGCGACGAGGTGGACGCCAGCCGCGATGCGCTCGCGCGCTTCGTGGGCGTGGAGGCCTATGAAGCGGCTGGTGGTGGCATCCGGCGCGACCTGTTCGCGGACGAGCAGAAAGGCGTGTTACTCACCGATGCCGGACTGCTGGAGAAGCTCGCCCGCGACCGGCTGGCCGATGCGGCCGAATCGGTGCGGGCCGAGGGCTGGAGCTGGGTGGAAGTCACACCGCGCGTGTCGTCGGCCGAACTGCACACCTTCCAGCGGGCGCGGCGCTCACGCCGGGAACCCACCAAAGCCGAGGCCAAACACATCGAGAAGCTGGAGGCGGAGCAGGCGCGGCTTCAAAACAAGCTCGACGACGAGGACGACAACCTGAGCGATGACGGTGCACAGGCACTGCACGAGGAACTGGACCGGCTGGGCGATCAACTGGACGCCATTGAACAGACCCTGGTGGTCTACGACCCCGGCATCGTCGCCATGGCCGGGGCTGTGGTGTCGGTCGACCCCATGGGGGCCGTGGTGGTGCATCGCGGGCTGCTGCGTGAGGAACAGGTCAAGGCGCTGCGTGCGCAGGAGCGGCCAACGCCGGACGCACACGCAGGAGGCGAGGGGGAGCCAGCAGAAGCACCAACCAGCCGGGGCGCGTTGTCCGAGAAGCTGGTGCGGCGCCTGAGCGCGCACCGCACCGCAGCCCTGCAAGCCGAGTTGGCCCGCCATCCCCGCATCGCCCTGGTGGCACTGGTGCACCAGTTGGCGCAGCGGGTGATCCTGGGTGGCTACGGTGCGTCGCCGGTCAACATCAGCGCCACACCGCAAGACCGTCTGGAGCAGCATGCGCCAGACGTTGCGGAGGCACCGGCTGCG
>CALRYD010000105.1:0-3139 GCA_943372305.1 Hydrogenophaga intermedia
GCGTGGCCGAAGAGCCCCCGCAGGATCGCATCACCCGCTCGGCCTGGTTCGTGCGCAAGCACGACGAGGTGGCCCCCGCGGTGTGGAAGCTGCCCAGCGTCAAGAGCGCCGCCAATTGCGCGGCCTGCCACACCGGCGCCGACAAGGGCAATTACGACGACGACAACCTGCGCATGCCCGCCGGCATGACGCTACGCCAGCGCTGGGCATGGCGCGACTGACCCGCAACGGAGATCCCAATATGCAAACCGCACCCTCCCTCGACCCCCGCGCCCAGGGCGCCTCCACCGTGCCGGCGGCCAGCCGCCTGGTCACCGATGCGCCCACGCGCATGTTCCACTGGCTGTTCGCCCTGAGTTTTGTGGGGGCCTACCTCACCGCCGAAAGCGAACACTGGCGCCTGCTGCACGTCACGCTGGGCTACAGCCTCGCCGGCTTGCTGGTGTTTCGCCTGCTGTACGGCCTGCTCGGCCCGCGCCAAGCCGGTCTGGGCCTGCTCTGGCGCAAGCTTGGCGCCGCTCCGGCCTGGTTGCGTTCGCTGCGGACGGGGTCCGCCATCAACTGGCGCCAGGGCCAGAACCTGGCCATGGCCCTGGCCGTGGTGCTGATGCTGGCGCTGGTGCTGCCGCTCACCTTCAGCGGTTACGCCACCTACAACGACTGGGGTGATGTGCTCGGCGGCGACTGGCTGGAAGAGGCGCACGAACTCTTGGGCAATGCCTTCCTGGCCGTGGTGCTGGCCCATCTGGGCCTGATCGCCCTGCTGAGCGTTCTGCGGCGCCAGAACCAGGCCCTGCCCATGCTCACCGGCCGCGTGGCCGGCAGCGGGCCCAGCCCGGTGCGGCACAACCGGCCCTGGCTGGCGGCCCTGTTGCTGCTGGCGGTGCTGGCCTTCGGTGCCTGGCAGTGGCAAGACTCGCCCCGCGGGCTGGTGCCCGGGCTGGGCACCGGCGGCGTGCTAGTCCAGGGCAGCGACCACGATGACTGACCTTCCATTTCAACCAAACAACCAAAGGAGAGCCTCATGAACACCTGGATGTGCGTGGTGTGCGGATTCATCTACGACGAAGCGACCGGCGACCCCGACAGCGGGATCGCACCCGGCACACGCTGGGCCGACGTGCCCGAGGACTGGCGTTGCCCGGAGTGCGGCGTCGGCAAGGCCGATGTCGTGATGTGCACCTTCTGACTGGCGGGGGTACCGGACCGCCCGACCCCGGGTTTCCACCGGGGTGCCACATCAGGTTGGGTTCATCCCTCTGCCGTAGCATGCCCGCACGATGCTCGACCTGAACCTGACACTTTTTCACTGGATCAATCTGGATCTCCAGACGCCGGCCTGGCTGCTCGGCTTCGCGAGGTGGTCGTCCACCGTGTTGCCTGTGGTTTTCCTGGCGGGCATCGGCGTTGCTTTCTGCCTGCGGGACACCCAGGTGCGCCGCGCTCTGACGGTGGCGCTGCTCGCCATGGCGCTGGCCTGGCTGATCTCGCGCGGCTTGTCGGCGCTCTGGCCCACCCCACGACCCTTCGTGCTGGGCTTGGGCCAGCAGTGGCTGGAACACAAACCCACACCCAGTTTTCCCAGCAGCCATGCCAGCATCGCGTTGGCGGCGGGTTTTGCGCTGTGGCGTCGCCTGGGGCACCCAGTCTGGCGTGTGCTGCCCCTGCTGCTGGCGGCCGTCATCGCCTGGAGCCGTTTGGCCCTGGGTCTGCACTTCCCGCTGGACGTGCTGGCCGGTGCGGGTGTGGGGTACCTGAGCAGCTGGCTGGCCTGTCGGCTCATGGCTCTGCGCGGGGGCGACTGGGTGCTGGTCGCGCGACCCGTCCAGCGCTGACGGGCGCAACACGGCCACGTGGGCGGCGGGCGCAGCCTTCCCTACAATCTTCCGGTTCGGCTTGGCGGCTCGCGCTGTCAGGCCCTTGTCCACCGCCACCGGAAACCGCCATGCAATTCATCCGCTTCTCCGATCTCTGCGCCCAGGGCCAAGCCAAGGGCAAACGCGTCTTCATCCGCGCCGACCTGAACGTGCCGCAAAACGATGCCGGCGAGATCACCGAAGACACGCGCATCCGCGCCAGCATCCCGGCGATCCAGATGGCGCTGGACGCCGGTGCCGCGGTGATGGTCACCAGCCACCTGGGCCGCCCGACCGAAGGCGAGTTCAAGCCCGAGGACTCGCTGGCCCCCGTGGCCGCGCGCATGGGCGAGCTCATGGGCCGCACCATCCCGGTGGTGGCCAACTGGGTCGATGGCGATTTTTCGGTCGCCCCCGGTGAACTGGTCATGCTGGAGAACTGCCGCCTGAACGTGGGCGAGAAGAAGAACAAGCCCGAGCTGGCCGCCAAGCTGGGCAAGCTGTGCGACATCTTCGTGCACGACGCTTTCGGCACCGCGCACCGCGCCGAAGGCAGCACCTACGGCATCGCCGAGACCGCGCCCATCGCCTGCGCTGGCCCGCTGCTGGCCGCCGAGATGGACGCCATCAGCAAGGCCCTGGCCAATCCCAAGCGCCCGCTCATCGCCATCGTCGCCGGCTCCAAGGTCAGCACCAAGCTGACCATCCTGCAGGCGCTGGCCAAGAACGTGGACGGTCTGATCGTCGGCGGCGGCATCGCCAACACCTTCATGCTCGCGGCGGGCCTGAAGATCGGCAAGAGCCTGGCCGAGCCGGACCTGCTGGGCGAAGCCACGGCCGTGATCGCGGCGATGAAGGCGCGCGGCGCCGCGGTGCCGATCCCCGAAGACGTGGTCTGCGCCAAGGCCTTCAGCGCCGATGCGGTGGCCACGGTGAAAGCCGCCGCCGACGTGGCCGACGACGACCTGATCCTGGACATCGGCCCCAAGACCGCGGCCAAGCTGGCCGAGCAACTGAAGAAGGCCGGCACCATCGTCTGGAACGGTCCGGTGGGCGTGTTCGAGTTCGCGGCGTTCGAGAACGGCACCAAGGTGATCGCCCACGCGATCGCTGACTCGAGCGCGTTCAGCATCGCCGGCGGTGGCGACACGCTGGCGGCGATTGCCAAGTACGGCATCGAGAAGGACGTGGGCTACATCTCCACCGGCGGCGGCGCTTTCCTCGAAGTACTGGAAGGCAAGACGCTTCCGGCGTTCGAGGTGCTCGCACGCCGGGCTGAATAA